>JBFWUS010000026.1:0-65558 GCA_050247155.1 Rhizobiaceae bacterium | reverse complement strand
ATCCGACCTCGCTTCGCTCGGCCACCTTCTCCCACAAGGGGAGAAGGTGGAGCTCTGCACCGCAGCCTCAGCTAGACTTGGCGCAAGCTGAGACGCGATCTGCCTTCTCCCCTTGTGGGAGAAGGTGGCCGAGCGAAGCGAGGTCGGATGAGGGGTGTTGGCCGGAGCACCTACGTCCGCGCCCTACCCCAAATCGGGAGTTCGGTCAAACAGGCGCTGGTGCTCCTTGATGGCGTAGGTGTCGGTCATGCCGGCCAGGAAATCAGCCACGCTGCGCGCCTTGATCCGGTCCTGCGCTCGATCCAACCCCTCGCGCCAACCTTCCGGCATGGAGCGCGGATCGGCGTAATAGGCGTCGAACAGGTCGCGCACGATCTGCTCCGCGCCGGCCCGCACCCGCATGACCTCAGGATGACGGTAGAGGTTGGTGTAGAGGAACTTCTTCAACGCCTTCTCCTTGTCGCGCATGGCGTCGGAGAAACGAACGACGACCTCGCCTGCCCGACGCACATCGTCGGCCGACTGAGGCGCAAGGCGGTCGAGATTAGCCTTTGAGGTCACGATCACGTCCTCGACCATGGCAGTGATCTGCCGACGCATGAGTTCATGGCCCCGCCGCACCGGGTCGAGCGCTGGATAGAGCCGGTCGATCTCCGCCAGAATGGCTTCCGGCAACGGCGACTCTCTCAGCCCTTCCAAGGTGAGCAGTTCGGCGCGCAAACCGTCGTCGATGTCATGTGAATTGTAGGCGATGTCGTCGGCAATCGCGGCGCATTGCGCTTCCAGGCTGGCATATTCGGACAGATGCAGGTCATGCAGTTCGGAATAGTCGCGGATCGCCTGCGGCACCGGACCTTTCAGCCCATTGCCTGCTGTGTCGGTCAACGGCCCATTGTGCTTGACCAGCCCTTCCAGCGTTTCCCAGGTCAGGTTCAGCCCGTCGAACTCGGCATAGCGGCGCTCCAGGCGCGTCACGACCCGCAACGACTGAGCATTGTGGTCGAAGCCGCCCCAGCCCTTAAGCTTGTCATTCAGCGCATCTTCGCCGGTGTGGCCAAACGGCGTATGGCCGAAATCGTGGACCAGCGCGATCGCTTCCGCCAAGTCTTCGTCGCCACGCAGCGCCCGCGCCAGGGCGCGCGCGATCTGCGCCACTTCGATCGTATGGGTTAGCCGCGTTCTAAAATGGTCGCCCTCGTGGGCGATGAAAACCTGCGTCTTATGTTTCAGTCGGCGGAAAGCGGTCGAATGAATGATGCGGTCGCGGTCGCGCTGAAACGGCGTACGGGTCGCACTCTCGGCCTCATCGACCAATCGGCCGCGAGAGTTCGCCGGATCGCAGGCATAAGGCGCGCGCGGCCGATAACCGAAGCCGATCCCTACCAGTTCCTCGCGCGCCTGCATCCTCTAGGCGATACAACAGTATGGCCGCTCTAGAAAGCGGCTGTGCGCTCCAGAATTTCGATCTCCGCGTTCTTGATCAATGCCTTTCCGCGACTGTCGAGGTCGGCGTCACCGGTCACTTTCACGATGCACATCTTGCTGATGTCCATACCGTCGCAGGGCACGATATTGGTCCTGGTTTTCGCGCTCCAGGTGCCGGCATCGATATAGACAAGCACATCGCTCGACCCCATCGGCTTGATGCCGCATTGTGCGCCAACGGTGTCGTTCCAGCTAATGACCATGCAGTCGGAAATGACGACCTTCTTGCCCTTGAATGCCGCCGGGTCCTTTCCGATATCGGCCATCGTCACCGCCTCCTGGGCGTAGGCATGGCTGGACCAAGTCAGCAATCCGGTAATCGCGGCCGTAACCTTGGAACGTGTCTTGTGCATAACTGCCCCCGACCTTAGAGCCTTCTCTAAACATTCCCGCGATCCAACAATGCACGGCCGCCCGGCAGGCCGCAAGGCGGCTTCGCGGCAGGCGTTGACTTGCTGCCTGCCACTTCATACCTATCAGGCTAACCGTGAATGAAAGGCCTCGCCATGGGCGCCGACGTAAAGACTGGCATGAAGGTCGAAATGACCGAGGCCGCCGCCAAGCGGATCGCCAAGATCGTCGCGTCCGAGCCGGGCAAGACCGCCTTGCGCGTTTCCGTCGAAGGTGGCGGCTGCTCCGGCTTTTCCTACAAGATGGACCTGACAGGCGAACGCAACGGCGACGACGTTGCGATCGAGCGCGACGGCGCGACCGTGCTGGTCGACGAGTTGTCGCTTGTCTACATGGGCGGTTCGGTGATCGACTTTGTCGACGATCTGATGGGACAGTCCTTCCAGATCAAGAACCCGAACGCGGTGGCGTCCTGCGGTTGCGGGACCAGTTTTTCGGTGTAGCCGGCCATTCTACTTTCCCGCGCAATCAGTGCTCGATCCTGAACGCCTGCGCTGTCTGCAGTAAACTCATCAGTTCGGTCTGGCGATGCGTGCCGGTTTTGGCGAATATCCGCGCAAGGTAGGTGCGGCCCGAATTCTCCGTCACGCCGAGCGTCTGCGCTGCTGCCTTCGGCGAGAGGCCTCCGGCGAGCGCCACGGCGAACCGCGTTTCCGCCGGGGTGAGGTCGAACAAGGCCCGCAGCACCTCCTCGGACGGCGCCATGCCCTGACGCTGCGGCATCGTTACCGCAATCATCGCCGCGCCGCCTCGAAACAGATCGATCGCGCTGTGCCGTAGCGGCACGACATGCGCCACACAGGCTGGACATCCCTCCCTCGCGGGTATGGCGACGGCCCTGACCTTTGGCGAAACCAGATCAGCAGCCGCTTCAACCGCATCGCCCAAGCGCCTGTTTGCGGCTGCGTCCGCCAGCGCCAGCCGACCAAATGCGACAGGCAGGAAAATGTTCGACAGTCGCTCGAAGGACATGTTTGCCGCCAGAATGCGCCCGGAGGCCGACAGCACCGCGGCGGGAAATCCGACCATGTTGAGTGCCGAGGTTCCGGCAGTTGCCCGTTCGACATCCAGTCTTGAGGCGATCAAGCCGGCCCGGGCCAGATGCGGATGGAGCTTGTTGAGGAAGTGAAGCGTGTTCTTGTCGTGTGGGCCCAGGCCGAGACGTCGGTCGAATGAAAAAACCACTATGTCGCCGGTCGGCAGAGAGATCGCGGTTCCAACCTCGCTGTTCAAGCCAAGCGCCAGCCGGTGAACGTGCGAAACGTCGATGTCCATGAATTGCGAACCGAAATAATTGGTAAGCACCGAGAACCCGACCATGGGATTGCGCCGAATGTGCGAAACGCGGTTGCTGACCTTCCACTGCTCAGCGCAGAAGTGTTCGGTCCATGGGCGAATTTGCGGAGTCGCCATGAATTTCATGGGCTGGATGTCCTCAAACACCAGCAACGCGCCTGACACCGACTGCGCCTGATGAGCGATCCGTTGCAATACAGACGGCCAATATTCCGGCAAAAAAGCCGCCTCGTATATCCGATCAATAGCCTCGCCCTGCTCCATCTCTACAGATTAACGGATATCTTCTCGTGTTGCTAGCGCCAGCCTTCTTTGACAGTCATCATTTGCAGACTGCATGAACTGATTTTGAGCGCTAGAATATTCCGGTAGATACTATGGCGGTCGGAGTAACAACGTCATCGTATTTTGAGAGATGCGCGACAATGGCCATTATATTCGGCAGCAACGGCAACGATACCACTTTTGGCACGTCGGCGGATGACGCGATCCTGGCGATGGGCGGCGATGACAGGATTTATGGCTTCGAGGGACAAGACCAGATTTCCGCCGGGGCGGGCAACGACACCGCGCATGGCGCAAACGGCAACGACCTTATCTTCGGCGGCGATGGCCTCGATTACCTGACCGGCGGAGAGAATTTCTTCGGCGGAACGGTGATTACAATCGACGGTTTCCCGGACGTCCAGATCTATCTCACCGTCCCCGCGAACACCTTGGACGCCGCCGATTTCGTATTCTGAAGCGGCAAACGCGTCCAGCCCTCTGCCATACCGCGCGGCGAACACGCCGCACATACCTTGAAAAGGAACCGCAATGGCGACCATCAACGGCACTCAAGGCAACGATCCGCTCGCCGGCAGCACGCTTGCCGACTTCATCTACGGCTTCGGCGGCAACGACACGATTTACGGGCTTGAGGGCAGCGATTTCATCGACGGCAGTCTCGGCAACGACGTGATCTTTGCCGGCGTGGGCCATGATACGGTCACCGGCTCCGATGGCGCCGACACGATCACCGGCGGTTCCGGCGAAGATCTCATCTTTGGCGGAACCGGCAACGACGTTATCCTGGCCGGTAAGGAGGATCTTTCCCCCGACAAATTGGAGGGCGGCGACGGCAATGACCGCATCGAAGGCGGTGGCGGCGACGACACGATAACCGGCGGGCTCGGGATCGATACGATCTTCGGCGGCGAAGGACATGACTCTATACAAGCCTGGGACGTTCTCCAGCCGCCGTTTTTTCAAGCCGGCATCGACGGAGGTGAAATCTGGGCGGGCGGTGGAAATGACACTGTCGAAGGCGACTTTGGCGCGGATGTAATCCATGGCGGGACGGGAAACGATTCCGTGGCTGGTCAAGATGGCGCCGACTTGATCTATCTCGACGAGGGAGCGGATACCGGCCGCGGGGGGAATGGAAACGACACCATTTCAGGCGGCGCGCAAAATGACAGCATTAATGGCGGCTTTGGCGCCGATTCCCTGTCCGGCGACGATGGCAACGATACGGTCTATGGCAGCCTGGGCTACGATACGTTGAATGGCGGCGAGGGCAACGACCTAATACGGAATTTTGATGGCGTGGTGTTTCCGCCCGATCTGCCGAGCGATGGAGGCGTTGTCTCGGGTGGCGCGGGCAATGACACCATTTATGGCGACAACGGCGCGGACGTCATCAGCGGCGACGCGGATAACGACCGCGTCTATGCTTATGACGGCAACGATCTCATTCGTCTTGGAGATGGCGCCGACATGGCGCGGGGCGGTCAGGGCAATGACCTGATCTACGGTGACGCCGGCAACGACCTGATCTACGGCTGGACCGGCGCTGACACAATCCATGGGGGCGAGGGTAACGATACAATTCTCGCACTGGATATTGTCAGCTCCGATGCATCCGGCGGCGCGATTTTCGGCGGAGGCGGCGACGACTTCATCTGGGCCGACGAAGGCTCGGAGACGCTGACTGGCGGAGAAGGCAATGATGTTGTTCGTGCGCTCGGCGGCAACGATATCATCGACCTTGGAGCGGGGACCGACGTCGCCGTCGCAGGCGCCGGCAATGACTCCATTTCCGGCGGTAGCGGCAACGACACCATCCTGGGCGATGCCGGCAATGATACGATCGATGGCGGGATCGGCAACGATCGGCTGCAGGGCAGCGACGGGTCAGATGTTTTCCGCTTCAGCAGCAATTCGGGTACCGACCTCATTGTCGACTTCAACGGCAACGACAAGATCGACCTGTCGGCGCTGGGCATTTCTTTCGCCGACCTGAACATCCAGCCTTTTTTTGGCGATACGCTCATCACCATCGATGGCTTGCCCAGCGTTCTGATCGGCCTTGATGGTGTTTTGCCGGGCGACATAACCGCCAGCGACTTTATCTTCTAGGAGACCGCTTCGAGGCGCATGACGGCGCGTCAAGCAATAGGGTTGGCCCGCAAGAACTCCAGGACCCTAGCCTTAAAAGTCTTATCGCCGACGGCGAGCATATGATCCCTGCCTTCGATGTCGAAGGCAGCCGCGTTCGGCATCAGCGCCGCCAGTTCACTGGCGGAGCCGCTGATGTCGTCCTTGGTGCCTACGGCAATCAGCGTTGGCTGGGTGATGCGGCTCATCTCGTCTTCGCTCAGCAATTCGCGCGAGGTCGCAATGCAGGCTGCGAGGGCCTGGCGGTCGCTTTTTGTCTGGTCGGCAAAAGTGCGGAACGCCTTGCCGCGTGGATGCGTGGTCGTAGAGGGGTCGGGGGCAATCAACGCCTCAGCGATCGGGTCCCAATCCCCAACGCCGTCGACCATGCCTATGCCCAATCCGCCGAAGACGAGGGTCGCCACGCGCTGCGGCTCTTCGAGCGCGAGAAAGGCCGAAATGCGCGCGCCCATGGAATAACCCATCACATGCGCTTTCTCGATGCCGAGATGATCCAGCAGCGCGACCGCGTCAGACGCCATCTTGGTCGGCGTGTATGCAGCCTTATCGTAGCTCTTCGACGACTCACCATGGCCGCGATTGTCGAAGGCGATCGAACGATAGCCGGCTTCGGCCAGGGTCTTCATCCAGCCGGGCGATACCCAGTTGGTGAAATGGTTCGAGGCAAAGCCATGGATCAGCAGCACCGCCTCACCCGAGCCCCCGTCGGCGGCGCGGTCGACAAAAGCCAGTTCAAAGCCGTCGTGGCTGAAACGCTGCATGTGAGAAGTCCAGTTGCGAAGAGATCAGCCAGGATTGGTCGGCCGGATCGGGCTTTCGATCCTAGGATGGCGGATCACATCGCCGTCTTCAATGCCCGCCTTCGCCGCCGTGCCCTTCTTCAGTTCAAGCACGAAGCGCACCGGCACGCCGGGCGAGATAAGAGCCTCCGATAGCGGTTTGCCTTCGCGAATGCCGGCGACCCGTCCGCCTTCGTCGATGAAGATCAGGTCGAGCGGCAGCGGCGTGTCCTTCATCCAGAAGCCGACCTGCTGCGTCTGCTCGAAGATAAACAGCATGCCCTGATTCTCGGGCAGGAAATTGCGATACATCAGCCCGGCGGTGCGTTCGGCCTGATCGTCGGCGATTTCGATCTTAAAGGCATGCTCGCCACTGTCAGTCTCGGCGACCAATGGCGACGGATCGACCGGCAGCACCTGAGCCTGATTGTCGGCGACGGAAGTCGACGTCTCCGCTACGGAAAGCAAGACGGCAGCCAACGTCGCCGTTGCACGCCCACGCCACATTTTCGAAACCATTCGTTCCCGTCGAACCCGCCAATGAGGCCCCATCAATGAGGCAGCGTGCCTATATCGGGATGAATTTCGGCAGCCATAAGGCCCTTCTGGCCATGGCCGTAGCGCACCAGAACGACCTGCCCCGGGCGCAACTCGGCGATGCCAAAATGGCGCAGGGTTTCCATGTGGACAAAAATGTCCTCCGTGCCCTCGCCGCGAGTCAGGAAGCCGAAACCTTTCGTGCGATTGAACCATTTGACAAGCGCACGCTCGAGGCCGCTTTCAGCGGTCACAGCCACATGCGTGCGTTGCTCAAAGTCTTCTGACGGATGTTGTGCCGTGGAATTGTCCATCGCCAGCACTCGGAAGGCCTGGAAGCCGCGATCACCGCGCCTCACCAGACACACAACACGCGCGCCCGGCAGCGCCGTCTGGAACCCGTCTTTGCGCAAGCATGTCACATGGATCAGCACGTCGCCCAGTTTGGCGTCGTCAGGCAGGATGAAACCGTAACCCTTCGAGACGTCGAACCATTTGATAGAACCCGCGACCTCGGTCAGGTCGGCTGAGGCGCCGGCGTCTCCAGGTGAAACACTGTCGAAGGCCCCCACGCGCCCCGGGAAAGAGGTTTTTTCCCCCATCCGAACGCACCCCCTGTCTTTGATACACGGCAACTGATTCTGTTAGTCAGGATAGCATTGAGCAGGCTCGCCGATGCAAGGGCCGGTAACGCAATTTTCACTATTGCGATGGGTGCTGTGACCTGTTCTCAACAGATCAGTTCGGTTGCGACACGACAAGCGGGCGGTCTATGGTCGGATCGAACCTCACGAGAGAACCCCATGCGCTATCTTCACACCATGGTCCGCGTGACCGACATCGACCGGTCGCTCGATTTTTGTTGCAATAAACTCGGCATGAAAGAAGTGCGCCGCACCGAGAGTCAGCAGGGCCGCTTTACGCTCATCTTCCTGGCCGCAAGCGACGACGAGGCAAGCGGCGTTTCGAACAAGGCGCCGCTGCTGGAACTAACCCACAATTGGGATCCGGAGGACTACAAGGGCGGGCGCAATTTCGGCCACCTCGCCTACGAGGTCGACAATATATACGACACCTGCCAGAAACTCATGGACAGCGGCGTGACCATCAATCGCCCGCCGCGCGACGGCTACATGGCATTCGTCAAATCGCCCGACGGCATTTCCTTCGAGCTTTTGCAGAAGGGTGATCGCCTGCCGGCAACGGAGCCTTGGGCGTCCATGGCAAATACAGGCACTTGGTAGGGTCGTCAGCGCACAACGGTCGTGCAAAAGGCATCAAAAGCGCCGGCTTACCGAGACGAGTCCGCGTGCTATGAGGCTCGGACATTCTGGGAGGTTTCATGAAGGATGTTCTGAAAGAACTCGAACGTCGCCGCGACGAGGCACGCGCGGGCGGCGGTCGAGCCCGCATCGATGCGCAACACAAACGCGGCAAGCTGACCGCGCGCGAGCGCCTCGACGTCTTTCTCGATGAAGACTCGTTCGAAGAGTTCGATATGTATGTCGAACACCGATCGACCGATTTCGGCATGGAAAAGAGCAAAATTCCAGGTGATGGCGTCGTCACGGGCTGGGGCACGGTGAATGGCCGGGCCGTCTACGTTTTCGCCAAGGATTTTACCGTCTTCGGTGGGTCGCTGTCCGAGGCGCATGCCGAGAAGGTCCAAAAAGTGCAGGACATGGCGCTGCGCAACCGCGCGCCCATCATCGGCATCTACGACGCCGGCGGCGCGCGCATCCAGGAGGGTGTGGCGGCGCTCGGCGGCTATGCCGAGATTTTTCAGCGCAATGTGCTCGCCTCCGGTGTCATCCCGCAGATTTCCGTCATCATGGGTCCGTGCGCCGGCGGCGATGTCTATTCGCCGGCGATGACCGACTTCATCTTCATGGTGCGCGACACCTCCTACATGTTCGTCACCGGGCCGGACGTGGTGAAAACCGTCACCAATGAAACGGTGACGGCCGAACAGCTCGGCGGTGCGTCGGTCCACACGACCAAAAGCTCGATCGCCGACGGCGCCTACGACAACGACGTCGAGGCGCTGTTGCAGATGCGGCGGCTGGTTGATCTGCTGCCGGCCTCGAACACAGCCGACGTGCCGGAGGTCGAGTGCTACAAGTCAGCGACCGAACACGACATGTCGCTGGACAAGCTCATTCCCGACAACGCCAACAAGCCGTACGATATCAAGGAACTCATCCTGAAGACCATCGACGAGGGCGACTTCTTCGAGATCCAGGCCGCGTTTGCAAAGAACATTGTCACCGGCTTTGGCCGAGTCGAGGGCCGCACGGTCGGCTTCGTCGCCAACCAGCCGATGGTGCTGGCCGGCGTGCTCGATTCCGACGCCAGCCGCAAGGCCGCCCGCTTCGTGCGCTTTTGCGACTGCTTCAACATTCCGATCGTCACCTTCGTCGACGTGCCCGGTTTCCTGCCTGGCACGGCGCAAGAATATGGCGGGCTTATCAAACACGGGGCAAAATTGCTCTTTGCCTATGCCGAGGCGACTGTGCCGAAAGTCACCGTCATCACGCGAAAAGCCTATGGCGGCGCTTATGACGTCATGGCGTCAAAACATCTGCGCGGCGACATGAACTATGCCTGGCCGACGGCGCAGATCGCGGTGATGGGCGCCAAGGGCGCGGTCGAGATCATCTACCGCAAGGATATCGGCGATCCGGACAAGATCGCCGCGCACACCAAGGCTTATGAAGATCGCTTCCTGTCGCCTTTCGTGGCCGCCGAGCGCGGCTGGGTCGACGAGGTGATTGCGCCGCACTCGACCCGCCGCCGCGTCGCGCGGGCGCTGCGCATGCTGCGCAACAAGGATTTGTCGAACCCCTGGAAGAAGCACGACAACATTCCGCTCTGAGGAACAAAGAATGGTCGATCTTCCAAAAGTATCGATAGATATCGGCGCAAAGGCCGAAGTCAAGACCGAGATACCGAGCGAATCGTCCGGCCGCTTCCTTGACGCGATCACTGACATTATTCGCCCGTTTTCTGAGCGACGAGGACTAAGGGCAGACCTTATCAGACTTCAACGTGAGGAAGTCGCCTATCTTATTGCGAAAGAGGCGAAACGACGTATTGAGCTGGATGGTCGTCTGATCGGCCAAGTACCAAATAAGTTTCTAATACCTCTCCTGGAGGATTGCTCGCTTGAAGATATCACTGATGAGAAATTGATTGGCCTATGGGCCGCTCTGCTGGCGGACGCTGTAGTAGATTTTAGGTCCGCACATTACCTATTTGCTCGCATTATAAAGGAGATTACCGCCGTCGAGGCAGTTCTTTTTGAACTTATCGCGTCATCGTATCGACGACTTCCTGAGAGCCCGCGAGGCGTTTTTAATCTCGACGATGCACCCGATTCTTTGGACCCTTCAGATTTCGTAATTGCCGCGCGTGACCACGTAATCGACCAGGGATTTTCGGAAACACAGTGGCCAATAAAATTTGTTGATATTCTGGAGGGTCCAGGCCTCTATATTGACTATATAGGCCTGCATAAGGGGAACCTTGGCCATTACCCTTATGAAGAAATAGCAGATAGCCATGATTCCAGCTATACACTAACATCATATCCATCCATAAGTTTTGAAATACTACGAAGCGTAGGCCTTATTAGCCGCCTCTCTATTGACGAACTGGTCATTTTTCCGAATCGGCTTTTGACCGTTCGGGGTTGGAAATTTACGCGCCTCGGTGTTGAGTTTTTCAACGCGACGAGGCCAAAGACTAAGTTCGCGCGGTCTTAAAACCCCCTTGGTGGCACGAAGAGACAGATCGTGCGTGACCGATCTTCGCCGGCGACTGAACACCAATGGTATTCACCGTCCGGCGAATTCCGCAATCGCGTGTCGCTGCTGGCGATCACCTCACCCGTATTGTTGATAACAAAGCCTTCCGGCCGTTCGCTGATCTGCTTCTTCGAAACGGGCCGGCAGTCAATGCCGGAACAGCAGGCATAAGGGTACTTCCAGCCGGTCGGTGCGTCATGCGCCGACGCAGCAATGCAAGAGGAAATCAAAAGCAGAGAAGAGGCGCCTGCTATCTTAAGGCCGGCGGGCGAGAGGCTTGAGCAGAACATGGCGTGTTCCTCAAGGTTATCCTCCCTGAACGCTCAGACTGCTCCCTTATGGTTAGCGAAACGTTAAGACGTCCAGCGAGTTCCCTCGCTGACCGTTCTGGCTTGAAACCGCTGATCGCGGCTCAAATATTCTTCGCGCCCATCTCCTGCGCAATGTAGTCGGCCTGGCGGATCGCCAGCGTCACGATCGTCAGCGTCGGGTTTTCCGCGCCACCAGTGGTGAACTGGCTGCTGTCCGACACGAACAGGTTTTTGATGTCGTGCGTCTGGCCATGTTTGTTGACCACGCCGTCGGACGCGTTTTCGCTCATGCGGTTGGTGCCGAGGTTGTATGTCGAGAAGCGCTAAGCCGCGAAGCTGCCTGATTTCCTGTCCTGATCGTTAGCGGCTCTGCCGTGAACCACGTCGTTGTATTGATCAAGGTCGACATAGAAGATCTTCATCAGTTCCGGCAGAAGCCTATCCGCCGGAACGCCCTTGGCTGACATGGCCAGAATGGCCTTCGCGATGTCGACCGGATCAGTCAACCGCTTCTTCGCGTGATCTTCGACCACACGGTGCATTTCAATCACCTCGCCCATTCCAAGCACCCGCTTCGTCTTAGGGTGCATTAAAGACCCACGATGGTTAATAATTTAATCGAATTGCAGGGAGTCTAGCAACGCGGGGACGGCCGCAATGGTGTCGATGCGCCGATAGCGTGGATGGCCCGATGGCTCATCAGCGTGTTCCATCTCCCAGGTCAGATCGTGCGGAATGAAAACGCCCCAGGCTCCGGCGTCCAACGCCGGCACGACGTCCGATTTCAGCGAATTGCCAATCATCATCGACCGAGACGAGCCATCACCATGCCGGTCGAAGATGCGCTCATAGCTTGTACGCGACTTGTCGCTGACGATCTCGACGCCGTGGAAGAGTTCTGCGAGCCCGGACGCCGCAATTTTTCGTTCCTGGTCGAAGAGATCGCCCTTGGTAATCAGCACGAGGCGATATTGGCCGCTTAGCGTCTCCAACGTGTCGCGGGTGTCAGTTAGGAGATCGACCGGATGCGCCAGCATCTCGCGGCCCGCTTCCAAAATCTTTGCAATCACACTGCCAGGGACGCGCCCCTCCGTCACCTCGACGGCTGTCTCGGCCATCGACAGGACAAAACCTTTGATGCCGAAGCCGTAGAGCTTGAGGTTGCGGCGCTCGGCGTCCAGCAGCCGCTGACCGAGCATGCCGGGCTCGGCATAGTCCGCCAAAAGTTCGGCGAAGCGCTGCTGCGTCAGGCGAAAGAACTGCTCGTTCTGCCAGAGCGTGTCATCGGCATCGAAACCAAGCGTGGTGATGGACGGCATCGAACTTAAGATTCGAGCATGTCTTTGACGACGGTTGCCAACTGCTTCAGCGAGAACGGCTTCGGCAGGAAGTCGAATTTGGCGTCTTCCGGCAGGTTCTTGGCGAAGGCGTCCTCGGCATAGCCGGACACGAAGATGAACTTGATGTCAGGCTGCAGCTTGCGCAGTTCGCGCAGCAGCGTCGGGCCGTCCATTTCCGGCATCACGACGTCTGAGACGACTACATCGACCTTGCCGTCGAGCTGCTTGAAAATGTCGAGCGCCTCGACACCGGAGGCTGCTTCGTGGACAGTATAGCCCCGAGACGTCAGCACACGCTTGCCGCTCATGCGTACGCCGTCTTCATCTTCGACCAACAGGACAGTGGCGGAGCCGGTCAAGTCGCGTGTTTCCTTTGCACGGACCGGCGCTGCGGGGTTCGTGCCAGGCACGGGCACCGTCTTCTCGGCCTCGACGGCGCCCGGCACATGACGCGGCAAGAAGATGCGGAAGGTCGTGCCCTTGCCCATCTCGGAATCGGCGAAGATGAAGCCGCCGGTCTGCTTGATGATGCCATAGGCCATCGACAGGCCGAGGCCGGTGCCCTTGCCGACCTCCTTGGTGGTGAAGAAGGGCTCGAAAATCTTGCTCAGTACATCCGGCGGTATGCCGGTGCCGCTGTCCTCGATCTCGGCCAGCACATAATCCGCGGCGACCAGTTCGCGATAGCCGTAGACCGGACAGTCGGCGGCCGAAACGTTTTTGGTGCGTAGCGTGAGATCGCCGCCCTGTGGCATCGCATCGCGTGCGTTGACCGCGAGGTTCACGATCACCTGCTCGAACTGGCCGATGTCGATCTTCACCGGCCATAGATCGCGGCCGTGGTCGATCTTCAGCTTTACGTTCGTACCAACGAGACGCGTCAACAGCATGCGCAGATCAGCCAGCACATCGGTCAGGCTCTGCACCTCGGCGCGCAGAGTCTGTTTGCGCGAGTAAGCAAGCAACTGCCGAACCAGCGAGGCCGCGCGGTTGGCGTTCTGCTTGATCGTCATGATGTCCTGGAAGGACGGATCGGACGGGCGATGGTTGGCGAGCAGCAGGTCCGTCGCCATGATGATGACGGTCAGCACATTGTTGAAATCGTGCGCGATGCCCCCGGCAAGCTGGCCAACCGCCTGCATCTTCTGGCTCTGCGCCATCTGGCCTTCGAGCGCTTTCTGTTCGGTCACGTCGACCGCATAGACGATCGCCACTTCATCGGCGCTGTCGTCTCCCGCACTGTCGGCGACAGCGTTGACGTAGACGCGAATATGCCGCTCTTCATTGCCGGGCAGCACCGTGTCGAGTGGCGATATATCGGCCTGGCGGTGACGCGCTTTCTCGATCGCGGCATTGAAAGTGGCGCGGTCGCGCTCGTGAATGACTCGCTCGAAGCGAACCTTGCGCTCCACAGTGTCGCGATCGACGACCGTTTCGAACAACGACAGGAAAGGCGCATTGGTCCTTACGATTCGGCCCTTTGCATCGATACCGGCAATGGCCATTGGCGTGGAGTTGAAGAAGCGCGTGAACCGCACTTCCGCCGCGCGCAAGTCAGCCGACGAATCCTCGCCTTGGTTGCGGTTCAGAACGATGGTGCGACTTGGTCCGCTATATCCTTCGCGGCTGGTGGCGACACGATGCATGAAACGCACCGGCAGCACCTCACCCTTTGCGGTCTGCAGATCAAGATCGATGACGGCATTGCGCGTCGTGCCCGCGTCTGCCTTGACCGAATTGACCAGAGCGATTCCATCTCCTGCGATGATCTGGCGAAGCGTCGTCGCACCGGGCGCAAAATTCGCCAGATCCAAGCCAAGCCATTCCGCCAATGTGGCATTAATATAGGTTACGCGACCGTCAGGGTCGGCTGCAAAGAAACCTGCCGGAGCCTGGTCGAGATGATCGATCGCTTTTTGCAGATCCAGAAAAAAACGTTCCTGCTCGGCGCGCTCGCGAGAAATGTCGGCAATTTGCCATGCGTTCAAGGGCTGCTTCTGCGACGGCGTCTGGAACGTTCTAGCCCGTAGCGAATACCAATGGGCTCCCTGATCGGAACCTGGGCGAATAGCCTGGCTCAGGCGGAATTCGCCTTCGCCCGGCTTTCCATCCTTGAGGCCGCCGGCGAGCCGCAGCACGGCCGGCGATGCCTCAGGTACATCCGACAGCAGATTTTCAACGGTCTTCACGTCGTTGGCGCTAGTTGCGCCAGTCATCTCGGCATAGGCGCGGTTCGCATAGATGACCCGGCCCTTCACATCGGCGACGAGTACGCCCTGGCCCATCGAATCGACAAATGATTTGGCCAGATCATCAGTCGTCGAACGAGGTACAACCTGTATGAAGCCAATTGCGGTCGCAAAGAGATAGCCGACCCCAATCATCGCAAGGATGCCAAGCAATCCGAGCAGCATCGGATCGCCGATCCTGTTGCGGAATATGGAAAAGACGACGGCCGACAGCGCAAGGACGACGATGAAAACAATCAGCCGTGTCGCCGCACCCGGACGCAAACTCCGGTCAACGAGCGGCGAGGGGTAGAAATCGCTTGGAGAGTCCTTCGCCATACCTTCCTTGCCGATTTTCCGATGACCCGTCCGCAGTTCACGCATGAATCACATTCGAACCGCCCGACAAAGGCCTATCGCAAATATTGACGGCAGAAACGAGCGGATTTTGCAGTCGGTCAGAGAGAAGGGCGCGCAAAACAGAATCCGTCCTTTGCTATGGACGGCCGGCAGCAAGAACGACGGAGATCAAGCGGTTGCTCGTCAAGAAGGTCGCACCGGCACCGCGGCCGGATCTCATACGGCGCCGGATGAACGTCGTTGCGGAAAGCATCCTTGCGACCAGGCAGCGATCATGCAAAGAGCGCAGAGATGTCCCGAAACCGCGCGGAGCCGATGACAAGCCACGGAAAAAACGGCCTCACCTATGCCGAAGCGGGCGTCGATATCGATGCCGGCAACCTGATGGTCGAGAAGATCAAGCCGCTGGTGCGCGCCACGCGGCGGCCAGGGGCCGATGGCGAGATCGGTGGTTTCGGCGGGCTGTTCGATCTGAAGGCAGCCGGCTTCACCGACCCTGTCCTGGTCGCAGCCAATGACGGCGTCGGCACCAAGCTGAAAATCGCTATCGACGCCGGCAGGCACGACACGATTGGCATCGACCTGGTCGCGATGTGCGTCAACGACCTCGTGGTGCAAGGCGCCGAACCCCTGTTCTTCCTCGACTACTTTGCCACCGGCAAGCTCGATCCCGAGCATGGGGTTGCCATCGTCAAGGGCATTGCCGAAGGTTGCCGCCAAGCCGGCTGCGCGCTGATCGGCGGCGAGACTGCCGAAATGCCCGGCCTTTACCGCGAAGGCGACTACGATCTCGCGGGCTTTGCCGTGGGCGCTGCGGAACGTGGCCAATTGCTGCCGACCGACGATATCGTCGAGGGCGACGTGCTGCTGGGCCTCGCCTCCTCCGGCGTCCACTCCAACGGCTTCACGCTGGTGCGCCGCATCGTTGACGTGTCCGGCCTGAGTTGGTTCGATCCCGCGCCTTTCGCCAAAAACACGACGCTGGGCGAAGCCTTACTCGAGCCGACGCGGATATATGTTCAGTCGATCTTGCAGGCTATCCGCAATACCCATGGCATCAAGGCGCTGGCGCATATCACTGGCGGCGGCTTCCCGGACAATATTCCACGCGTTCTGCCGGACGATTTTTCGGCCGAACTCGACCTCGACCAGATAGACGTGCCTGCGGTTTTCTCCTGGCTGGCAAAGGTCGGTGGCGTTGCGCCAGAGGAAATGATGCGCACCTTCAACTGCGGCATCGGCATGGTGATCGTCGTCTCCGGCGGACAGGCGGCGCAAGTGGCCGCCGTGCTGCAAGAGGCAGGCGAAACGGTCACGCCGATCGGCCGCATTGTGCCGCGGCGGGATGCGGGCGTCATCTATCGCGGGTCGATTTCGCTGTGAGCGCGCAGCGCAAAAAGATCGGCATCCTGATTTCCGGGCGCGGCTCCAACATGGCGGCGCTGATCGAGGCTGCCGCCGACCGCGATTATCCAGCGGAAATCGCCTTTGTCATTTCCGACAATCCCGATGCCCAAGGCCTTGCGCTGGCGGCCTCGAAAGGCATTCCGTCAGGCGTCGTCGAGCGCTCGAAATTTTCCGGCAAGATAGCGCGTGACGAGGCGATCGACGCCGCCCTGCAATCTTTCGGCGTCGAGATCGTCGCACTCGCCGGCTACATGCGCCTGCTCACCACGCCGTTCGTGGAAAAATGGCGCGGGCGGATGATCAACATCCATCCGGCCCTCTTGCCGCTGTTCAAGGGGCTCGACACGCACAAGCGCGTGCTCGACGCCGGGGCGCGGGTGCATGGCTGCACGGTGCATTTCGTCACGCCGGACATGGACGACGGACCGATCATCGCGCAGGCTGCCGTGCCGGTTGTCGTCGGTGACGATGAGGCGACGCTGGCTGGCCGCGTGCTCAAGGCCGAGCATCAGCTCTACCCGCTGGCGCTCAAGCTGGTCGCGGAAGGCAAGGCGCGCATGGACGGCGGTCGGACGATCTTCTCCGGCTTCGATGACCTGGCGCAAGGCGTCGTTTCCGCACCATCGCCGGGTGCGGCAGCGTTCGATCTCGAACAACTGGCGCGGATCACGCCTTGATGGTACGGTAGCAAATATTGCTACCGCCCTTAGAGATTCAGCCATGTCCGACATCCAGAAAATCAGTGTCGCGCTGACCAAGCAGCAAATTCAGGCAATCAAGGATGCGGTGGCGTCAGGGGAATACGCGTCGACGAGCGAAGTCGTGCGCGACGCGCTACGCGGCTGGCAGATTCGCGAACCCCTGAGGAAGGCCGAGATCGAGCGGCTGAGCAAAGCCTGGGCCGAAGGTCTGGCCAGTGGACCGGCGCGCGAACTGGACTTCGAAGAGATCAAGCGACGCGGGCGAGAACGGCTTGCCGCGATGTCGCGCGATTAACAACCGATAGTAAAGGTGTTTTTCACGCCCGCCGCGGAGAGTGATCTCGACGATATTTGGTTCGGCATAGCCATCGACAGCTCGGGCGGCAGATCGCATCATCGACGGCATCCGCGATCGGGCCAAGCAACTCGCCGACTTTCCTGAACTTGGGGCCGCGCACCATGAAATCGCAAACGGCGTGAGATTTCTTACCAGCGGCCGGTACCTGATCCTTTACCGAATTGACGACAGGCAAGTCGAAATTGTCCGCGTCCTGCATGGCGCGCGCGACGTCTCGGCCGCCTTCTAACTTGGCCAATCCCGCTTGACCAATCCATAGCTCGACAGTTATATATCGATTCATAGCTGATGGGTTATCGATCGCGATGGCTACACCTCAGGACCTGCTCTTCAGAACGCTGGCCGATCCGACGCGCCGCGCAATCTTCGAACGGCTTTGCCGTGGCGGAGAACAAACTGTCGGGGCGCTGACGGCGCATGCCGGCGTCTCGCAGCCGGCCGTGTCGAAACACCTTGGGGTGCTGAAACAGGCGGGCCTCGTGCGGGATCGCCACGCCGGCCGCCAGACCCATTACGCGGCCCACCCTCGCGCCCTTGCCCCGCTGGTCGACTGGACGAATGAAATGGAGGGGTTTTGGCAGAGCAAGTTCGACGCGCTGGAAAACCTGCTGAACAGGATGGATCAATGACCCAATCGTCGACTGAAACGCTATCCGTCGTCGTAGAACGCGAACTTTCCCATGCGCCGGAAAAGATCTGGCGAGCCCTCACGCAACCGCATTTCATCGCGGAGTGGCTGATGAAAAACGATTTCAAGCCGGTGGTCGGCCATCGCTTCAACGCCAGTGCGGATTGGGGCGGCGTCGACTGTGAGGTCAAGACGGTCGAGCCCAACAGGACACTCGCCTATAGTTGGGACACCAAGGATCTGACCAGCGTCATCACCTGGACGCTGACGCCAACCAGCACCGGCTCCCATCTGCGCATGGAGCAGACCGGCTTCCGGCCGGACCAGCAGCCTTATTTCCGCGGCGCAAAGGTCGGCTGGCCGCGCTTCCTCGACAATCTGGAGCAGGTTCTGGCGCGAATGGGGTGACGCTCACCGCCATAACTCGCCTGCCAAATGCATTTCGGAGTTCGTCAATGAATATCGCCTTGTGGGTTCTTCAAATTCTTCTCGCTGCACACACGGTGATGGGCGCGGTCTGGAAATTCTCCAACTCCGAGCAGACCGTGCCGTCCCTCAGCGCGCTTCCACATGGCGTCTGGCTTGGGCTGAGCGGCATCGAGCTGCTTTGCGCGCTAGGACTCATCTTGCCGGCTCTGACCAAGGGAATGGCCTTTCTGGTCCCGTTGGCCGCCATCGTCATCGCGGCGGAAATGTTGCTCTTCTGCGTGCTGCATCTCGTTTCTGGTGATCCAAACCATTACCAAATGGTCTACTGGCTGGTCGTCGCCGGCATCTGTGCCTTCATCGCCTATGGCAGGCTCGTGATGAAGCCGTTGTAGGAGGCGATGACGATGACCGAAACAAAGTCCGCATCAGCCAAGAGCAAGGCCGCAAGACCACGCAAGCCGCTGCCAAAGGCCAAGCCCGGTGAGGTCACCCTCCTCTCCGGCGGCAATCCGCAGATCGCGAAGGGCTACGGCGACGTACCGGTACAGGCTTACATCGCCGCAATGCCCGGGTGGAAAAGCGCGGTTGGGGAACATCTCGACGCTCTGATCGAGAGCACAGTTCCGGGTGTCAGCAAGGCGGTCAAATGGAACTCGCCCTTCTATGGCGTGGAGCAAGGCCGCTGGTTCCTCGGCCTCCACGTGTTCGAGAAATACATCAAGATCGCCTTCTTCAACGGGGCCTCGCTCGATCCAATGCCGCCGGTAGCGTCGAAGCAAAAGAACGTGCGGTATTTCCACATCCATGAAAGCGACGAACTCGACGAGGCCTAGTTCACCGATTGGGTGAAGCAGGCCAGCAAACTGCCCGGCGAAAAGATGTGAGTGAGCAATGACAAAAGTTATGGAAAAAACGCCGTCCGACCTTATCGATGCGCGCATTAAGGAACTGGGCGATTGGCGCGGCGAGATGCTTGCTCGCGTCCGAGCCATCATCAAGCAGGCCGACCCTCAGGTGTTGGAAGAGTGGAAGTGGCGTGGCGTGCCGGTGTGGGAACACGACGGTATCATCTGCACCGGCGAGACCTACAAGGCTGTCGTCAAGATGACTTTTGCCAACGGTGCTTCGCTGGACGATCCGTCAAAGCTCTTCAACTCAAGCCTTGAGGGCAACACCCGTCGTGCCATCGATTTTCATGAAGGCGACAAGATCGATGAGGCGGCGCTGATGGCGCTGATCCGAGCGGCTGTAGATGTGAATACCGCTAAGAGGAAGCCGAAACGCGCGTGAATACGGCCGATCGCCTAAGCGGCCCGCACCCACACCTTGTTGTCATGGACCGCCGCTCCGCCGTAGGGTGCCGGCGCGTCGGCGCCGGTCAGCACATTGATGCCCTCGCCGCGCTCATGCGCGTCGTTCGGCCAGATGCCTTCCGCGATGACGACGCCGCGCTTCACGCCGTCAAACAGCTTTGCGTGGAGGACGACCTCGCCACGCTGGTTGCCGATTTCGACGCGATCGCCCTCGGCGAGACCAAGCGATGCAGCATCTTGCGGGTGCAGCAGCAGTTCCGGCCTGCCCTCGCGCTTCTTCGAACTCGGCGTCTCGCTGAACGAAGAGTTGAGGTAGGAGCGGGCCGGCGATGTCGCTAACCTGAACGGGTGCTCGGCGTCGGCCACCTCAATCAGATCGACGTGATCGGGGAATTCCGGCAGCCGGTCGACCGGCCCGAACAAGCCCATTGATTTCGGCGGGCGATTGGGGGCCGGGGTCGTCGTCCATTGCGGGCGGAAGCGATATTTGCCGTCCGGGTGCCCGAACCCGCTGATGAAATGCGCCCGATCGAAAGCCGGCTGCAAATCGGCCCAGCGCTGAGCCTTGAAGTCGTCAAAACCCGGTAGACCCTTTTTTGACAGCATCACCTCGATGTGGTCGCGCTCCGTCAGCCCGAACCCCGGTCGGTCGGCGACGCCCAGCCGCTTCGCCAACTCCTCGATCACATAATGGTTGGTGCGCGGACCTTTCGGCGGATCAATCAGCTTGGGGCCCAAAGTGATGTGCTGGTTGCCGCCGCCCTTGTAGATGTCATCGTGCTCCAAAAACATCGTCGCCGGCAGCACGACATCGGCAAGTTTGGCCGTGTCGGTCATGAACTGCTCATGCACGCAGGTGAACAGGTCGTCGCGCAAAAAGCCCTGCTTCACCAGTCGCTGCTCAGGCGCGACATTGGCCGGATTGGTGTTCTGGATCAGCATCGCCGTCACCGGTGGGCCGCCGAACAGCGCGTCCTCATGGCCCACAAGCACCGGGCCGATGCGCGAATGATCGAGATAGCGCACGCTTGGGTCGCGCAGCTTCGCGCCTTCCAGCAATTCGGTGTTGAGTTTCAGGATGCCGGAGTTCGAATGGAAAGCACCGCCGCCTTCGTATTGCCAGGCCCCGGTCACCGCCGGAATCGACAGCGCGGCATGCATATTGATCGAACCGTTGCGCTGGCGCGCGAAGCCGTATCCTAGGCGGAAGAATGTCTTCTTTGTCGTGCCGATCAACCGCGCGAAGGCTTCGATCTCCTCGACGGACAGCCCGGTGATCGCCGCCGCCCATTCCGGCGTGCGAGACTTCAGATGCCGCTCCAGCCCGCGCGGATCGTCGGTGTACTTTTCCAGATAAGCGCGGTCCGCCAGACCTTCGCGGAAGAGCACATGCATCACGGCGCAGGCGAGCGCACCGTCGGTGCCGGGTTTCAGAATCAGGCCCATGTCGGCCTGCTTCATCGTCGCGTTGTCATAAATGTCGATGACGACGATCTTTGCGCCGCGCTCCTTGCGAGCACGCACGGCGTGGGTCATCACATTGACTTGCGTGACGACCGCATTGGTGCCCCAGATCACCACACAGTCCGATTTCGCCATCTCGCGTGGATCGGAGCCGGCGAGCCGCCCTGCCCCCATCATCCAGCCGGTCCAGGCCAGGTTGGTGCAGATCGAGCCGAAAAAGCCGGAGTACTTTTTCGCATGCCGCAGCCGTTCGATGCCGTCGCGCTGCACCAGCCCCATCGTGCCGGCATAAAAATAGGGCCAGACCGTTTCAGGGCCGTGCTTCGCCTCAGCGGCAATGAATTTTTCAGCGACCAGATCGAGAGCCGCGTCCCAGCTTGCCTCTTTCCACTGGCCGGCACCCTTAGCGGCGGATCGCACGAGCGGCTTCAGCAAGCGATCGGGATGATGGACGCGCTCGGCATAACGCGCGACCTTGGCGCAGATGACGCCGGCCGTGTAGCTGTTGTCCTTGGCGCCGTGGACGCGACCGATTCGATCCGGCCCGAGGATTTCAACATCGAGCGCACAAGTCGAAGGGCAATCATGCGGGCAGGCCGAATGCCCTATGCGCACCTTGGCATCGGCTACGGGTACGTGCTGGTTCATGAGCTTTCAATAGCTGTTTTGGCTCGCCACGAGGAGTCCGCACCGCCGCTTTTCGTCAACTCCATACGATCATAGGGCAGAATGGTCATTGGCCTCTCCAGGATGAGTCGCTAGGAACGCGGAACACCCAAGCGAAATGCAGATGAAACAGCACTTCACGATGTTCGCGGCCTACAATCAATGGGCCAACCGGCGCATTTATGACGCCGCCGCCGTCCTATCCCAGGACGACCTCGAGCGAAACGTGGGTGTATTTTTCAACTCACTGCTAGGAACGCTTAACCATCTTCTCGTTGCGGACCGCATCTGGATGAAACGCTTCACCGGCGGCGGAGAGGCGCCGACGACGCTTGATGCGATTATCCACCGGGATTTCGGCAAGCTGCGTCGCGCGCGTGAGATCGAAGATAAACGTATTATTGATTGGGTTTCGTTCCTAGGCGACAAGGCTTTTGACGGCCGTTTTACCTACATGACAGCAACTGACATGCGAACAATATCACAAAGACTGTCCCCTGCTCTTGCGCATTTTTTCAATCACCAAACGCATCATCGCGGTCAAATTCACGCTATTCTAACGCGCTTTGGCTCTCCCTCCGTTGAAATAGATCTTATTTACTTCCAGAGAAGCGAGAACGGTCGCTCTTTTGCATGATTTATAAGAGCTTCGGCATTTGCCGCGTATTTTCTGAAGTTTTGCAGTTGGCGCTTTAACTTTCGCTAACTACATGAAAACAGACAACTTTTTTCGTGAAACCGATTGCTGTGAAGATGCGTAGTAGCTGATGCAATCTTGAGGCGATTGCGCAGCAACCAATGCAACCAAATGGAGAAAAACCATGACGCGTCTCAGGGAATTCGCCACTGCTCTGGCTAGTGGCGCCATGGTGCTGACGATCTGCTCTTCCGCGATGGCTATCGATATCGGAAACCGTGACGGTGGCCTGGGTGTAAGCATCGGTGTCGACCGAGGCGGTGTCAGCGTTGGGGCGACGGTCGGCGATCGACAAAATGGTGTCAATGCGGACGCCGGAGTAAGCGTCGGCGGCGGATCGGTCGCTGATGTCGATGCGACCGCCAGTGTCGGTGGCCGGGGCGGCGTCAACGCCGACGTCGACGCCACGGTCGGTGGCCGCGGCAGCATCGCGGATGTCGACGCGACCGCGAGCGTCGGTGGACGTGGAGGCGTGAACGCTGACGTCGGCGCGACGGTAGGCGGCGCGAACTTGGCTGACGTGGATGTTGACGTTGGCATCGGCACCGGCACCGGAATTGGTGGGCCTGGTGGCGGCGGTGGCGGCGGCGGTGGTGGCGGCGGCATCATCGGCGGTGGCGGCGGCGGGCTCTTCCCTGACCGCGGTGGCGGTGTCAATGTTGGTCGCCCGGATCGTCCCGGCATAAACAATGGTCGTCCGAATCGCCCCGGCATCAACGTCGCGCGTCCGGGCAGACCCAATGTGAATGGCAAACTGCCAGGGCTGATCGCCAATATGTCCGGTAAGGACATCGTCAAATATCGCAAGCTTTGCCGCCAAGTCATGAATGGCGGAAGCATCGACGATCCGGCGTTGCGACAGCTTTGTGCTTTGCTGCAGATGGCCAGTCGCTAAGCGATTTGCCGTGCATACCGAGCCCGCCGCCTGGCGGGCTCGCCTATTTCGCCGCATGGCGAAAGCCGTGGCGCCATATCGGGCCTCTTGCCCTCCGAGCCAAGCTCGGCCAAAAGGCGCCGGCCATGCTGACCATCAACGATCTGTCCCTGCGCATCGCCGGGCGCCTGCTCATCGAGAACGCTTCGCTCAGCCTGCCTGCCGGCACCAAGGCCGGGCTGGTGGGCCGCAACGGCACGGGCAAGACCACGCTCTTTCGCGCCATCACCGGTGAACTCGCCAGCGAAACCGGCTCAATCAGCCTGCCGAAGAACACCCGCATCGGCCAGGTCGCGCAGGAAGCGCCCGGCACCGAAGAGCCACTGATCGAGATCGTGCTGAAGGCCGATCTAGAACGCACCGCGCTTCTGGAAGAAGAAAAGACGGCGACCGATCCGCATCGCATCGCCGAGATCCATACGCGGCTGGCCGATATCGACGCGCACTCTGCGGAGGCGCGAGCCTCGACTATCCTTGCCGGCCTTGGCTTCGATGCCGAGGCGCAGAAGCGACCCGCTTCTTCCTTTTCGGGAGGCTGGCGCATGCGCGTCGCCCTTGCAGCGGTGCTGTTCGCCGAACCGGACCTCCTGCTGCTGGACGAACCGACCAACTACCTCGATCTCGAAGGGACGCTGTGGCTGGAAACCTATGTCGGGAAATATCCGCATACGGTGCTTTTGATCAGCCACGACCGCGACCTCTTGAACCGCGCGGTGAATTCGATCGTGCATCTCGACCAGAAGAAGCTCACCTTCTGGCGTGGCGGCTACGACCAGTTCGAGCGTCAACGCGCCGAAAAGATCGAGTTGCAGGAGAAGAGCCGCGTCAAACAGGAGGCGCGGCGCAAGCACCTGCAGTCCTTCGTCGATCGTTTTCGCGCCAAGGCATCGAAGGCGCGCCAGGCCCAGTCGCGCATCAAGATGCTGGAGAAGATGCAGACGATCAGCGCTGCGGTGGATGATACCGCCGCTCCCTTCAGCTTTCCGGAGCCGGTGAAGACCGTCGCTTCGCCGATCATCGCGTTGGAGAAGACATCCGTCGGCTACGCGCCGGGGAGCCCCATCCTGAAGGGCCTCAGCCTGCGCATCGACGCGGACGACCGGATCGCGCTGCTCGGCGCCAACGGCAACGGCAAGTCGACCTTCGCGAAACTACTCGCCACGCGCCTGAAGGCCGACACCGGCACGATGACTGTCGCGCCCGGTCTCAAAGTATCGATCTTTGCGCAGCACCAGCTCGACGACCTCAGGCCGGAGGAGAATGCGATCGAGCATGTGCGTCGCATGATGATCGATGCACCGGAGGCGAAGGTGCGCGCTCGCGTCGCCCGCTTCGGCCTGTCGACGGAAAAGATGATGACCCCAGCAAAGGATTTGTCCGGCGGCGAGAAGGCGCGGCTGCTGATGGGATTGGCGGCCTTCGACGGTCCCAACCTCTTCATCCTCGACGAGCCGACGAACCACCTCGATATCGACTCCAGAGAGGCGCTGGTGGTTGCGCTGAACGATTTTCCCGGGGCCGTGATCCTGATCTCGCACGACCGACACCTCATCGAGGCGACCGCTGACCGGCTCTGGCTGGTCAAGGACGGCACGGTCAAACCCTATGACGGGGACATGTCAGACTACCGCACCGAGGTGACCGGGGTTTCGCCAGACCGTCGCGAGAGGCGCGAAGCCGATAAGGCGTCCAAGGCCGACCGCCGCCGCGAGGCCGCGGCCCGTCGCCAGGCGCTGGAGCCGTTGGCCAAGGAAATCCGCGCCACCGAAGGGCTGATGGACCGCCTGCGCAAGCGGATCGACCAGATCGAGGACGAACTCGCCAACCCGGCGCTTTATGACAAGGATCCGATCAAAGCGACGCGGCTGGCGAAGGAGCGCTCGGAGCTGTCGGCGCAACTCAACCGCAACGAGGAACGCTGGCTGGAAATGTCGGCCGAATATGAGGAAGGGATCGCGGAGTAGCGCCTCTTACCCTCCCCGCGAGGGGGAGGGCAACACGCCCGCTTCCCCGCCCCTTGGCAAGGCAAAACGCCGCCTGTATAGAGCCGCCACTTTCCCAAAAAAACCAAGCAAGGATTTTCCATGGCGATTGAACGCACCTTTTCGATGATCAAGCCGGACGCCACCAAGCGCAATCTGACCGGCGCCATCACCAAGATGCTTGAGGATGCCGGATTGCGCGTCGTCGCATCGCGCCGGGTGTGGATGAGCCTGCGTGAAGCCCAGGGCTTTTATGCCGTGCACAAGGACCGTCCCTTCTTCGGCGAACTGACCGAGTTCATGTCGTCGGGTCCGACCATCGTGCAGGTGCTGGAAGGCGAAAACGCCATCGCCAAGAACCGTGAAGTGATGGGGGCCACCAACCCGGCCAATGCAGCCGAGGGCACCATCCGCAAGGTGCATGCGCTGTCGATCGGCGAGAACTCGGTGCATGGTTCCGATGCGCCGGAAACGGCTGCCGAGGAAATTGCCTACTGGTTTTCCGGTACTGAGATTGTCGGCTGAGATTTTGAGTCCGGTTGTCGACACAACCTATTGATCTGACTACCAGAAGCCGGGCCTGTCCCGGCTTCTTTCATTTCACCAGCTTGCCCACCAGATCGGGCCGGTATTCGAAGTGCATGGTGTCGTAGTGATACCACCGGCCGCCCCAGATGAAGCCGTGCTTCTCGAAAATGCCGATGATTTCGCGGGGGATCTGGTTCGACCATCCCCTGGCGCCATCCCACTGCCAATAGGCCGAGTATTTCGTGTTGAGATCGATCGCCACGCCGTAACCGTGCATCGATTTGCGCGACGTGCCGGCGATGGCGCGGCAATTGTAGGTGCCCGCCGACGGAACGAGATATTTCGCGAAAGAGTCAGGCAGCGTGTCGAGTTCACGCGAAACAGCCTCCAGTGCCTTGTCGGCGCCCTGCGCCGTGGTAATCGGAACCTTGCCGCCACCATGGGTCGGCACCCAGGATACCGATCGCAGCTTGCCGGACACCTGCCCCTTCTCGCAGTCGCCATAGAGAGCTTCGAACAGCGCTTCGACGCGGATGCGGCCCGGATCGACGTTGCGACCGGGCGCGGACGGTTCGGCTCCCACAGGATAGACGAAGGCGAACATGTCGCCGACGTCAGGATCGTCGAGCAATTCGTCGAAGCTCTTGTCCGTTCGCCCGTCTGAAAGCGGCAGTCGCTTGCCATTTGTGAGGATCAGAGCCTCGCCGTCATAGCCTTTGACGACATCGGGATAAGCAGCGACCAGCCGTTTCAGATGCTGTTCGAGATTTTTCGAGTTAGCGCCGTATCCACCGGCCTTGTCGGCCGCAACAACAGGACCGGCGGCCATCAGGGCTGCCGCAAAAAGCATCCATCGCAAAGGCTCACGCTCCCACGCTGCAGAGCCCGTCCCTGAGACTCTTACGATCTGGTGCGCTCGTATTTCACGATGAAATCGACATTTTGTTGTTCGATGTGGGACAGCTCGATCTTGCCGAGGCTCGGCGTGTACCAGTCGAACTGTTCGAAATAGGTCTCCATCGCCTTGGTCTTAAAATCCCAGCCGCGGCGGGCGTAGATTTCGTTGCGGGCGATGCGGAGCTGCTCCTTTCTCAGGGGCCGCAAATCATCGGCCGTCAGCAGGCGGCGGTCGGAATCGGGTAGCAGAAAATCCGAATCCGGGATGGCAGGTTTCAACTCGAACCGGCGGATCGCTTCGACATTCTTGATTTCGAGCTTGCTCAGCCGGGTCTCGTTCTCACCCGGACGATACCAGTCGAACTGGCCGAAATGCGATGCCAGCGCGGGGTCGGCAAACCGGCGATTGTGCCGCGCAAAAATCTCGTTGCGGGCAAGACGCAGCGTTGCGGCATCCTTGCCTTGCAGGTCGGCGTCCGCGAGTTCGCGCGAATCGGATTCAGGAAAGACCAGCCCGACCACCTGGGCGATCGGCTCCGACGGCTGCCCGGCGACAACACCCGTCGCCACGATATTGCGGCCAAGGTAAAACGCCTTGTCGAGGCTGCCCTGCTGATAAGTCGTCTGCCGTCCCGCAGTCCTGTCGCGCACGAAGACGGTCACCTTGCGGATCAGGTCGTTCAGCTCGATCTGAGGGTCGGCGATGTTTTCCATCAGCCCTTCGGCGAAAGGACTGTGATCGCCCAGCCCATCCAGCGCCTTCATACCCTGTGCGGTCGCGTAAACCGTTATCGTGTTGGCGCCATATTGAGGCGTCCTGTCCGGCGCCTTCAACGCCATCGCGCCACGATCTTCCAGCGGGTTGTTGCGGCATGCATCGAACAGCAGAAGTTTCAGGTCCGAGCGGGTGGCCGCCAATGCCTGCACCAACCGGTCGACATCAAACGCTTCGGTGTCGACCTGATCGAATGTCGCCATGGAAAAATCGACCGGCAGCAGGAAATCGCGGTTGTTGATGCGCGCGCCGTGGCCCGCATAATAGATCACCGCAGCCTCGCCCTGCGCCGATTTGGCGACGAAGACGTCAATGGCGCGCTGGATCGACGCGAGATCGGTATCTTCGAGGATGACGACGTCGAAGCCGACTTTCGACAGGCTTTCCGCCACGCCGCGCGCATCCGCAATCGGGTTCTTCAGCTCATAGCCCGGCCGGTAGGACGAGTTGCCAATGACCAGCGCGTTGCGCGTCGCGGCTAGCGCGTCGGCGGCGACCGTCGACATCAACAATGCGAGCGCGAGGCGGAAACCGCGTGCCGATCCAAATTTCATGCAAGGCCCCTGAAACCTTGCGAAATTCTAGGTCGCTACGAATTGTGGCGTCAAGCAGCGGCCGTTGGCCTTCACTACGTTGTGCTTAACGGCAACAAAGCGGTTGTGTCGCACTTATCTTTCCGGCTTTTCCGCCCCAACCGGCCCATCGTCGACCGCGTCGTCATCGACGAGTTGAACAATCGGTGCTGCCGACAATTCCCGTTCGACGTCAGCGCTCGAGGCCGCGAACGACCCGACAAGATAGGGAATGATCCCAAACAGCAGCAGTTCGGCCAGACGCGTCAGCATGAAATCTCCTCAACCCGGCGCGAAGAGACGCGACGAATGTGGCCATTCCGGGAAGAAGACGCGGATTTATTGAGATCAGTCTTTTCGCCAGCGCGCCGCAGCGTCGTCGTCCGACAACTTGGCGTCGACCCAATTGCCGCTCGAACCGTCGGTCAGATGCTCCTTCTTCCAGAAAGGGGCGCGCGACTTTAGGTAGTCCATCAGGAAGGATGCGGCCTCGAACGCGGCCTGCCGGTGGGTCGAAGCCGTCACCACAAGTACGATGTTCTCACCCGGCGCGATTTTTCCGAAACGATGGATCGCCGTGATGCCGGTGAGCGGCCAGCGATGCGAAGCTTTCGCCGCGATGCGGGTAATCTCGGCCTCGGCCATGCCGGGATAGTGTTCCAGTTCCAACGCCGCCAGTCGGCCTTCCTCGTCGCGGCACAGTCCGGTGAAGGTGACGACTGCTCCGATGTCCTTGCGGCCAGTAGTTAGCCTGGCGATTTCGGCGGCAGTGTCAAAGTCTTGCGCTTGAATGACGACACGGGGGGTCATGGCAATCGGTAACGACCCCCCTCTGTCCTGCCGGACATCTCCCCCTCAAGGGGGGAGAACAGCCGCCCGGCCGGATTTTGCCAATCGCCAGCTTCAGTGATGGAGCGCGGTCGTTGAAACTGCTGATCTCCCCCCTTGAGGGGGAGATGTCCGGCAGGACAGAGGGGGGTGTTTGCCGACTCAAGCATCGGACTACCAGTATCTGTCACCCGCCCGTCATCGGCGGGAACAGCGCGATTTCGCGCGCGCCGGCTAAAGTCTCGCGGTGGTCGACATGTTCCTCATTGATCGCGACGCGAATTGCTTCGGGCTGGCGCAGCGCCTCGCCGTAACCGTCGCCCCTGTCACGCAGCCAGCCGAGCAGATCGGCGACCGTCTTCACCTCGGCCGGCAATTCGAGTTCTTCCTCGCGCTTGCCGATGCGCTCGCGCACCCAGGCGAAATAGATTAGCTTGGTCATCACTCATCCACCAGGTGCTTCAGTCCGGCCCGGAAATAATCGTAGCCCGTATAGAGCGTGATGATCGCCGCGACCCAGAGCAGAATGATGCCGGTTTCGGTGGCGTAGGATATGATCTTGTCCAGCGCCGGACCGGCCAGCAGCACCGCGATTGCTACCATCTGTACCGCCGTCTTCCATTTGGCCAAGCGCGTCACCGGAACGCTGACTTTCAGATCGGCGAGATATTCGCGCAGGCCGGAGACCAGGATTTCGCGGCACAGGATGATGATCGCGGCCCAAAGCGACCAGCCGGCAATGGTGCGATCGGTGTCGGCCGCAAGCAGCAGCAGACAGGTCGCGACAAGCAGTTTGTCGGCGATCGGGTCCAGCATTCGGCCAATGGTCGAAGACTGGTTCCAGGCGCGCGCCAGATAGCCGTCGAGATAGTCTGTGATCGAAGCGATCACAAAAATCGCCAGCGCCGCCCAGCGCGCGAAATCGCTTGATTGCAGGCGTCCTTCCAGGAAGAAGCAGAGGACGACCAACGGCACCGCCAGGATGCGGCCGTAGGTCAAAAGGTTCGGCAAGCTGAAGGCGTGCGACGCCCGTCTGGGTGCGATATCGGTCATAATGCTCAGTGAAACCAGATATTGGCCGGAATGGTCAATATCATCGCCGCAAGACCGGATTTTTCCGGCCTTTTTGCGGCCTTGAGATCAGAATCTGTCGATTTGATCGAAATGGCGGCCAAACGGCAAAGAGATGCCAGGAGAAGCCTGAAGGTCGGGCGGGTTGCCCGGCCAAAGGCTTCGACGCCGCAGCTCGAAGCCGTTTGGCCGCCATTTCGATCAAATCGACAGATTCTGATCTTAGCCTCATTTCTCGTGAAAATGATTGTAGACCAAGCGAGCGACGGCTTCCGAGATTCCGTCCACCGCCATCAGATCCTCCACGGCCGCCCGGCCGACGGCCTTGGCGGTGCCGAAATGCAGGAGCAGCGCGCGCTTTCGCGTCGGGCCGATGCCAGAAATCTCATCGAGCGGATTCTTGACCAGCTCCTTCTTGCGGCGTGCGCGATGAGAGCCGATGGCAAAGCGGTGTGCCTCGTCGCGCAGGCGCTGGACGAAATAAAGCACAGGATCGCGCACCGGCAGAGAGAAAGACAGCTTTCCTTCAATAAAGAACCGCTCGCGGCCCGCCTCGCGGTCCTGCCCTTTGGCGACGCCGATGGCCGCCACGCGATCCGCGACGCCAAGCTCGGCAAGCATCGAGCGGACGGCCGTCATCTGCCCCTGTCCGCCGTCGATCAGGATGACGTCCGGCCAGGCGGGGAAGCCGGCATCCCTGCCCTCTTCGATCTCGCCGCCTTCGGCGTGCTCCTTCATAAGCCGTGAGAAGCGCCGCTGCATGACTTCCTTCATCATGCCGAAATCGTCGCCCGGCGTGATCTCGGTCGAGCGGATGTTGAATTTTCGGTACTGGTTTTTCACAAAACCTTCCGGCCCGGCGACGATCATCGCGCCGACCGCATTCGTGCCCATGATGTGCGAGTTGTCGTAGACCTCGATGCGCGCCGGCGGCTTTTCCAGCCCAAAGGTCTGCGCCATCCCGTCCAACAATCGCGCCTGAGTGGAGGTTTCGGCCAGCCGCCGCCCCAGCGCTTCGCGCGCGTTCTGCAAGGCGTGGTCGACGAGATCCTTCTTCTCGCCGCGCTGCGGCACGCTGATCGCGATTTTTCTGCCCGCTCGCGCCGACAAAGCCTCGGCCAGAAGCTCCTGGTCGATGACCTGCGTCGAGAGACAAATCGCGCGGGCGACCGGCTTGTCGTCGTAAAACTGCGACAGGAAGGAGCCCAACACTTCGCCCGGCTCAAGCGCCGGGTCGGCCTTGGGAAAATAAGCGCGGTTGCCCCAGTTCTGGCCGGTGCGGAAGAAAAACACCTGGATGCAGGTCTGCCCACCCTCCTGATGGATGGCGAAAACATCGGCCTCTTCAATGCCTTGCGGGTTGATGCCCTGGTGGCTCTGGACATGCGAAAGCGCTGCGAGGCGGTCGCGGTAAACCGCCGCCCGCTCGAAATCGAGGTCGTCGGACGCGGCCTGCATCTGTGCGGAAATCTCGGCCTTCACGGTCTGGCTGCGGCCGGAGAGAAAATCCTTCGCCTCCAAGATCAGTTCGGCATAGCCCTCGGGAGAAATCTCGCCGGTGCACGGCCCGGAGCAGCGCTTGATCTGATAGAGCAGGCACGGCCGGGTGCGGTTCTCGAAGAAGGAGTCCGTGCAGCTGCGGATCAGGAAGGCGCGCTGTAGCGAGTTTATCGTGCGCCCCACCGCCTGCGCCGAGGCAAACGGACCGAAATAGTCGCCTTTGCGGGAGCGCGCCCCGCGATGCTTGAAGATGCCGGGCGATGGGTGATCGCCGGTGATCAGGATGTACGGAAACGACTTGTCGTCCCGCATCAGCACGTTGAAGCGCGGCCGCAACCGCTTGATCAAATTCGCTTCGAGCAGAAGCGCTTCGATCTCGGTGCGGGTGACCACGAACTCCATGGTCGACGTCTCGCGCACCATGCGGCCGATGCGGTTGGTGTGGAACCGCCCCTGCGCATATTGCGAAACGCGCTTTTTCAGGCTGCGCGCCTTCCCGACATAAAGCACGTCGCCCGTCGCGTTCAGCATGCGGTAGACGCCCGGCTGGTTGGGCAGCCGCTTGACGAGCGTCTGGATCACCTCCGCGCCGGCCAGGCCGTCGACGTCGCTCGTCTGCGCGGACCAATCGATCGCGGTGAAAGACGGTTCGGGGCCGATCGGCTGAGCAAGTTCCTCCGGCACGTCATCATCATCGACGTCGACGTCCGGCATGTCGGCGCCGGCGCGCCCGTTTTTTTCGCCAGCGCTCACTCGCCCGGCCCCGTTGCATCCGGCGTCTGCCAGGCCAAGTGCTGGCCGCCATCAATCGCTATCATTTGGCCGGTGACCGACCGCGCCTGCCAGAGATAGCGGATCGTCGCACCGAACTCGGATAATTCCGGGCCGCGCTGCAACGGGATCGCACGTATCACCTCGGCGAATTGCGCGTCGGTCTGTCTGTCGTTCTTAAAGGTCGGGCCGGGACCTATCGCGTTGACCCTTATGCGCGGCGCCAGCGCCTGGGCCATCGTGGTGGTAGCAGCCCACAGCGCGGCTTTCGACAGCGTGTAGGAGAAATAGCGCGGCGTCGGCTTCCAGACACGCTGATCTATGACGTTGACGACCAACCCCTCGGTTCCTTGCGGCAACGCACCGGCAAATTTTCGCGTCAGCATCACCGCCGCATCGAGATGAACGCGAAAGTGCCGGTCCCAAATGTCCCAACTGAAATCCGACAAGGTGTCGGGCTCGAAAAGCCCTGCATTGTTGACCAGCAATTGGATGGGGCGGCCCAAAACATCGCCGGCGGCCTCGATCAGCCCTTCCGTCTCCTGTCTGTTGGCCAAGTCTGCCTGCACAACGGCCACGGTAGCGCCTCCGCCACGTAGCCATTCGGCGAGCGAGTCGGCTTCACGTCTGGAGGTGTTGCAGTGGATCGCCACGGCAAACCCGTTCGCCGTCAGATTCTCGACGATCGCCGCACCGATGCGTCGAGCACCTCCCGTCACTAGGGCGGACGGAATCGTTCGATCCTCGTTTCTGGCTTGGGTCCTTGGCATCAACGTGAATAAAGCTACAATTTTAGCGGAATGCCGTTCATCGATCCGGCGAGAATGTGACCGGCGGCGTCAATCGCCTGATTCGTTTGCCGATTCAGCCTCTGCCGCTGCCGCAATATAGGTCGCTGGACCCCTTGCTCCAAGCTGCTTTGCGCCTTGGGAACCTTATGCTCCTGACAAGGTTGTTGCGATAGCGCAACGCCTTTTTTCGGTCATATGGCTGCCGGGGAATCATCAAGCTTCGGGTACGTTCGGGCCGCATTTCGAAACCACATTAACGCCTGTACGGCAGCGGTCCGCCTCCCCCGAACGGCCCGGCATGTCGATCCAAGTCGGTTCTGCGTACTTGGCCAAGGAGTTAGAAATGTCAGTCAATACACTATTCACCCGCTCGGCCATCGCGGCCGTCAGTCTTCTCGCGCTCGCTGCCGCCCCTGCGCTCGCAGCCGACGCCATCGAGTCCATTCCGGAGCCGGCTGTCCCCATGGAAGAGCCGCCGCTGGCCACCTGGACCGGGCCTTATGCCGGTATTCAGCTCGGCTACGGCTTTGCCGGCGAAGCCAATGAGCCGGGCAACCAGATCGATACCGACGGCTTCGTCGGCGGCGCCTTTGCCGGCTACAACGCCGAACTCGGCAACGGCATCGTCGCCGGCGTCGAGGGCGACGTGAACTATTCCGGCATCGAAGGCGACAACGCCGGCACGTCGGTCAAGTCCGGCGTGGACGGCTCGTTGCGCGGCCGCCTCGGCTATGCGGTCAGCCCGAACATTCTGCCGTACGTGACGGCAGGCGGCGCGGCGCAGAGCTTGAAGGCCACCGAAGGCGGCGTCAGTGATCGCAACACCATGTTCGGCTGGACCGCAGGCGCCGGCGTGGATGTGAAGCTCAGCGAAAACGTCTTCGTGCGCGGCGAATACCGCTACACCGATTTCGGCAGCGAGAGCTTCACGACCGGCAGCGGCACCCGCGACATCGATTCCGCGGACAACCGCGTGCAGTTCGGCATTGGTATGAAGTTCTGATCGCAAGATCAGCTAAGATGCCGAGAGGAGCCGGGCCACAAACCCGGCTCTTTTCGTTTTAGCCTATTTGGGCGCCAACGGCATCAGACCGGCCAACTCCGGAAACTTTTCGTCGAAACGTGCAGCCCAGCGCTTGAGTTTGGTACGGCCCTTTTCCCACTGCCCGGCAAAGCGCAGATCGAGATAGCCGATCATGGCGCGCACCGCGATGTGTCCGACATGGATCGATTTCGGCAGTTTCGGTGGGTTGGCGGAGAGCAGGTCGAGGCCTCGCGCTGCCTTCTGCCATTGCCGATCGATCCACGGCTGATGCTGCTTTTCTGCGGGGCGAAAACGCCTCTCGTAGATAATTGCGAGCAGGCAGTCGCAAATGCCGTCAGCCAGCGCTTCGAGCCGTTCGGCCTCCAGTCGCTTTGCCGGGTTGCGCGGGAACAGCTTCCCGCCGGAAAGACGGTTCAGATATTGGGTAATCACCCGGCTGTCGAAGACCGCCTCGCCGTCGTCCGACACCAGAGTCGGGATTTTGCCAAGCGGGTTGGCGGCTAAAAGAATGTCCGGATCGGCATTGGTGTCTACAGTCACCGCGTCCACCGGAATGCCGGCATACGCGGCAACGGCGCGCGCCTTGGCGCTATAGGGCGAAGCACCGGAATAGAGCAGTTTCGGCATTTTTTCCCTCGATTGATGTCAAGATTGTCAGCCGCCAACCGGCGGCATGGTCACGGTCGTGGCCTTGCAGGAGCGCCGCTCCAGCGCCGGGCATGGCCGAAACGCCAAATCCTTGGTCATGCACAGCCGTATCTCGCTGAGATACCCGTCATCGCAGGAAACCGAGATCGCCTCGGGCACGAGCCCCCGATTAACATCGATGAACCCCGCTTCGACCGCCTTGGGATCAACTTTGCGCGCCGTTTCGGGACGGCGATAGTCAGCCGGTATAGCGATCTTTTCACGAGCAGCCCTCACTTTCGCGAAATAATCTTCCATGGCGAGCCCGGAACAGCTTCCGTGCCTGCGCCATTGATGACCAATCAAGCCGGCTGACGGCATGATGTCGTATAACGACCGCACCAGATCGTCGGGCACGCGCGGCATGTCGGTCTTGCAGTCGGCCGGAAACCCTTTCTCGAATTGCGGCCACAGCCCGTGCACGACGAAGCTATAGGACCGCCTTGCGCCGCATTGCTGCTGGTTCGCGTTAGAGCCTGCCGCCGCGCAATAACTGGGCGACCAGCTCAGCGCCAACACATAAAAATCAAAAGGCTGCTCAGATACTTCTCGCACCTTCGACGCCGCAATTATCGGCGCTGTGGGCGGCTGATTGGTCGTCTTGATATGGGTTTCGGTATCGTCGCAGCCGGCCAATGCCATCAACGCCGCGACGGCCGCGAGAGCGGACCGCATGTCAGATCAGCGCAAAACCCGGCAAGCGCCGTTATAGACGTTCCAGCGGTCGAAGCCTGCGACACAAAATTCGACATTCGAGCCGCGAACCTCATTCGCCTTGCCGATGCCATCAAGGAATGTAGCGAAACCCATACGCTCCTCGATCAGATACCAGATGTCGCGACTATCCCCGTCTGAAAGTTCAACGGTCGCCCCGCAGTAGCGACGCGCAATGGGCCTGTCCAAACCTTCGGAAGGTATGTAGCGATGTTCATGGATGCGGCGGAAATCAGCAATCTCGACGTCGGGCAAATTTGGAACATGCGTAACCTGATAGCGGAAGTTCTTCTTGATACGCTTTAAGATAGAAGGCGCTGCGCAAATAACCGCGCCATCAACATACTCGCCTTCATAGATCTGGTCGGCAGCGGAAGCCGGCGCTGCGCAAGCCAAGGTCGTAGCCGCCACCACGCCCAGAACAAATTTCTTCAAGTCAGACATCGCTGAACCCCGACCAAATCTTCGTTTCACTTTGCTGAAGCACCGCCTTGTGGTCAAGCCGAACGCTGTTCCTGCGCCAACCAATCCAGCCCGAATGTGGCTCTTTTGTCCCGGTTAAGGACGTTCGCGAGCGCGGGAAGGATCAGCTTCATCTCGCCTTCCAGTTCGAAATTCGGATTGACGACGATGATGCCGGACCCAATCAGTCCTTCCGAGCCCGCGCCCCGCACCGTCTGCCAAATATCGAGTATCTTCGGAATCTCTGCCGCCGCCAGCGCCTCGCGGAAACGCTTCACCGCCGCCAAATCCTTGATCGGATACCAGAGCGCATACACGCCAGTCGGCCAGCGTCGATGGGCTTTCGCCAGCCCATCGACCAGCCGGCCAAACTCCCCTTCCTTTTCGAATGGCGGGTCTACCAGCACGATGCCACGCTTTTCCTTCGGTGGCAGATGCGCGCCCAGCGTCAGCCAGCCGTCTAGTTCGATAACCCGAACCTGAAAATCGCCGGCGAAAAGCGCCTTCAGGCGCTCTGCTTCTTCTGGATGCAATTCAACCGCGGACAATCGATCCTGCGGGCGGAACAGATGCCGCGCAACCAGCGGCGAGCCCGGATAGTGGCGCAACTCGGACCCGCTGTTTTGCGCCCGCACGGCGTCGAAATAGGGCTGGAGCAACGGCGCTACCGAGACCGGCAACTGAGCCTCGATCAGCCGGCCGATGCCATCTCGCCACTCGTCGGTGCGCGACGCTTCATCAGCGCCAAGATCGTAGAGCCCCGACCCCGCATGCGTATCGATAACCCGAAATGCCTTGTCCTTGCGCTTGAGATATTCGACCAGCCGAGACAGCACGACATGCTTCAGCACATCGGCGAAATTGCCGGCGTGGAAAGCGTGGCGGTAGTTCACGGAAATCGAATCACTGGCTGCCGCCCCTGCCCCAGCGTGGTGGCGGCGGCTGTGAGTTTGGATTGGCTTGCGGCGTGCGCCGCCGCCGCATCGCCAGGACAAGCCCAATCAGGCCGACTGCAATTAGCGAAAATCCGATCGGCATGGCACGCGGATCGAGAACCAACGCACCACCGCGCAGGACAAGGTCGACGGCGCGAATGTCGATGCCATCTGCATCGCCCTGACCGAGCGTGAAGGTGTAGGCACCATCGGCAATGTCTGTGATTGGCCCGGAATCGGCGCGGAAAATGCGATCCTGCATCTGCGGAGCGGCATCACGGGCCGTCGACTGCCAGAAGGTCAATGTATCGGCCAACACCGTCCTGCCCCCGGCGGCCGCCGTCAGGGTCAAGACCGTTCTATCTGCCGAAAAGCGTGGCGATCCCACCGACGTCAGGTCAACCAGCACGCGCACCGGCGCATCGGACGCCTTCAGTTCAACCTCAACCGGCTTAAAGCCCGCGCCGCGCTCGAAGGCGTGATAGGTTCCAAGTTCCTCTCCCGAGAAATTGTTGACGTACCACGGGTAGCCGACGCCTAGTCCGACGCCGGCCAACAGGATCAGGAGAAAGAGGAAACGCATCTATCGAAATCCAACATGCGCCAGAAAGCGCCTATGCCTTTTGTTCCCAGCGCCGATCCGGCGTCTGCTGCCAATATGTGGCGGTGTGTCCCTCGGCCTTCGCGACCTTCCAATATTGGCGGGCGCTGGCGAGCTGCGCCTCGTCAAGCCCATCGAACAGGAAGACCAACCGTTCGTAGCCGTCCAGTGATGCGGGCTCGGCACCGTCGACGAAAAAGCGGATCGATGCGCTGTTCGCATTGCCGGAACCGGTCGTCAGCATCACCGGCTGATGTTCGGCATTGGCGTCATGATCCACACCGTGCGCGAGAAAGGACTCATCGCTGTAGGTCCAGAAATGCGCGTCTAGCGCATCACGCCGCTCCTCGCTGCCGGTCTGCACCACCGCCCGCCAGCCACGCTGAAGACTGCGCTCGACCAGTCCTGGCAGCGCATCCTCAAGCCGCGATTCGGTCAAATGATAGAACAGTACCTCCGCCACAGGTCAGCCTTCGTAGTGGTCCAGCACCAGGCGATCCAATAGCCGCACGCCGAAGCCGCTGCCCCAGGACTGGTTGTATTCGCTGGCCGGCGCGGCCATCGCCGTGCCGGCGATATCGAGATGTGCCCATGGCGTGTCCTTCACAAATCGCTGAAGGAACTGCGCTGCCGAGATCGATCCACCGTAACGGCCGCCTGTGTTCTTCATGTCGGCGTTTTTCGATTCGATCAGCTTCTCGTATTCGTCGCCCATCGGCATGCGCCAGAGCCGTTCCTGCGTTGCCTTGCCGGCGGCCAGCAGCTTTTCCGACAAATCGTCATTGTTTGAGAACAGGCCGGCGTAGTTTTGGCCGAGCGCGACGATGATGGCGCCGGTCAAGGTCGCCAGATCGACCATGAATTTCGGCTGGAAACGCTCTCTGGTGTACCAAAGCGCATCCGCCAGCACGAGGCGACCCTCCGCGTCGGTATTCATCACCTCGACCGTTTGGCCCGACATCGTCTTCACGATGTCGCCCGGACGCTGCGCGTTGCCGTCGACCATGTTCTCCACAACGCCGATCACGCCGATGACATTCGCCTTCGCCTTGCGGGCAGCAAGAGCGTGCATCAGGCCGGTCACGGCGGCAGCACCGCCCATATCGCCCTTCATATCCTCCATGCCGGAGGCAGTTTTCATAGAATTACCGCCGGTATCAAACACCACGCCCTTGCCGATAAAGGCGACCGGCTTGTCTTTCGGCTTGCCGCCGTTCCACTGCATGATCACAATGCGCGGCGGGCGGGTCGACCCCTGTGCGACACCAAGAAGCGCACCCATACCGAGCTTGCCCATCTCCTTTTCGGTCAACACCTCGACCTTGACGCCAAGCTTTTGCAGCGCCTTTGCCTCGGCGACGAATTCAAGCGGCCCCAGCGTATTGGCCGGCTCGTTGACGAGGTCTCGCGCCAAAATCACGCCAGCCGCGATTCCCTCGGCTCCCGCGAAAGCTTTCTTGGCGGCAGCTTGGTTGGCGCAGGCGATGGTGACCTTAGTCGGCGTATCAGACTTGGTGTCGTCGTCCGTCTTGGTCGTCTTGTATTTATCGAAGGAGTAGGCGCGAAGCAGGATGCCGGCCGCGAATTCGGCCGCTTCTTCCGGCGAAATGTCCCGGCCCGGCAAATCCAGAACCACGGTCACGTCGGTCGCCTTGCGTAGTTGTGCTCCTGCGATGCCGCCAAGGCGCAGGAAGGCGTGAACATCAAGGTCGCCCGCCACGCCGGCGCCGATCACGTTGATCCGGTCCAGCTTGGTGCCGGCCGGCGCCAGAAGCTCAACAGTCGAGCCAAACTTGCCCTTGAAATCGGCTGCCGCAAAAGCCCGCGGCAGCGATCCCGACGGGTCACACTTCTGCGCGCTCTCGCCGAGCTTGCCGCCATCCGCCGCCAGGACAAGCGCGACGCCCTTGGCCGGAGCCGCCAGTTTCGCGAATGCAATCGAAGGTCGTGAAGCCATTGGGTCTTGGTCCGTTAGAGCAAAGTCGCGCGACCTTTGGGAGTTTTCGCGGCATTTGCAAGCGCCTCCTGCCGGCTTTTCTCACGACAGTGTGATGTTTTGCCGCCGAAGCGCATTAACGGCGGCAGCGCCCGCTTCATTCTCTGGTAACCATGGATTTTCGTAAAATTTTAGCGACCGCTGCCCAGAGTCCGCCCATGCAGAACGGCCTGCACATCTTCGGACGACCGGCGGGCGGGTTGTGCTCCAACGCGCGGGCGGATAGTTTGTGCCCACCTGGCCACGGATCGGCCGCAACGATCGCAACCACGGACTCCCTCTTTCGGCATGAAGGTCATCGAACGCTATATTCTGCGGCGGGTGTTCGTGGTTTTCGCGGCCGCCCTGTTCTGGACGCTGGCGATCGTCTGGACCACACAGGTTCTGGCCCGCATCGATCTCGTCACGGACAGCGGCCAGACAGCGCTCACCTTCTTCGAAATCGCGACGTTGATGCTGCCATCGATCATTCCGATGGTCATTCCTTTCGCGCTGATCATCGGCGTGGCGCAAACGCTCTCCACCATGAACACCGATTCGGAACTGGTGGTGATGAGCGCTGCGGGAACCTCCCGCTGGACAATCATCAAGCCGATTATCCTACTGGCGCTACTGGCCAGTATCGTCAGTTTCGCGGTCGACAACGGCGTGGACCCCTATGCCCGGGAGCGCAGCCGACAAAAGATAGCCGCGGCTCGCGCGGACCTTTTGTCCCTGGTGGTGCAGGAAGGGACGTTCCGCAAGATCGAGAACGGGCTGTATGTGCAGATCGGCGAGCGATTGCCGGACGGCAATCTTGGCCAGATATTCGTGGCGGACTCCCGGGAAAAGAACGTCGATCTCGCCTACTATGCCAAGAGCGGCTCGGTGCTGGAGCAAAACGGCAAGAGCATGCTGATGATGTTCGATGGCGTCATCAACAGAAAGACGCCGGATGGCGACGTTTCGGTGATTCGATTCACGTCCTATGCCTTCGACCTGGCGCAATTTTCCAACGCCACTGGCAAGATCGTTATGTATCCGAAAGACCGTACGATCGGATATCTGCTCAATCCGGACGCGAACGACCCGATTTTCAAGAAGACGCCGCAGTATTTCCGGGCGGAGTTGCACCGGCGTTTTACCGAATGGCTTTTCCCGATCGTTTTCGCACTCATAGCGATCGCGGTCGTCGGCGACGCGAAATCTTACCGGGAGCAGCGAATCCATCCGCTGATAACGGCGGTATCGATCGCGCTTTTCTGGCGCTGGTTGGGTTTTTTCACCGTCGACCGGCTGCAAACCGTGCAGTGGTTCGTCTGGCTGGTCTATGCGGTTCCTGCGATCCCCACCGCTATTGCCATCTGGTTCATCGCGACGAACCGCACGCTCGAACTTCCGCTAACCTGGGTCGAGCGTCTGGCCGCGCTGCTTCGGCGGCTGGCAGACCGTATTGGCTACGGTTGGGCGCGGATTTTCCGGCCAGCGACAGCAGCGGGGGGGCGTCCGTGATGGGCTGGACGCTCAGCCGCTACTTCTTCATTCGTTACGCCGCGATCACCGCATGGTTTTTCCTCGGCATGTCGGCGCTGATCCTGCTTGTGACTTTCACGGAGTTTGCCGGGCGCGTTGCGGGTGTTGCCGGCTTCACGCTGCCGATCGCCCTCGGTATCTCGGCCTTGCGCACGCCGATGATCATCCTGCAGACGACGCCGTTTGTGGCGCTTTTCGCGGCGATGGCGACCCTGGTTTCCCTTAACCGCAAATATGAACTGGTGATCGCGCGCTCGGCGGGCATTTCGGCCTGGCAATTCCTGCTGCCCGTTTGCGCCGGAGCACTTGTTTTCGGCATCCTCTGCATCACCTTGCTGAACCCACTGGCGGCCTATGGCTTCTCGCAAGCAGAAGTCATGGAAACGAACCTGCGCTCGGGAAAATCGAATCAGGTATCGGCATTCGACGCCCCGTGGATCCGGCAGAAATCCAGCGAGGGCGATACGATTATCGGCGCGCGCGCCGTGCTCAACCAGGGCCTCGAGTTGGCCGACGCCGTCTTTTTCGAGCTGGACCAGAATGGCGATCTGGTCGAGCGCAAGGACGCCAAGCGCGCCTATCTCAAAGACGGCTACTGGTTGTTGCAAAGCGTCGACCGCTACAAGGGCGGCGAGCGGCTGGAGTCCGTGCCGGAGGCGCGCGTTAGCACCAACCTGCGGCCGGAATTCGTTCAGGAACGGCTGGCGCGTCCGGAAACGATTCCGCTGTTCGACCTGCCGGGCAAGATCGCGGCGGCACACTCTTTTGGCCTTCGGGCGAGCGCTTTTGCGATGCAGTTTCACTCACTGATCGCCCTGCCCCTTCTCATGGTCGCGATGACACTCATTGCTGCAACAGTGTCGATGCGATTTGCACGCATGGGGCAGTCTGCAACAATGATTCTGGGTGGCATCGTCGCGGGCTTTCTGCTTTATGTGGTTTCAGTATTGGTCAGAGCGTTCGGCAATGCGGGAATCATGCCGCCTGTGATCGCGGCATGGTTTCCGGTGGTTGTTGCGATGTTCTTCGGGGTGACGTTTCTTTTGTATAAGGAAGACGGCTAGTGAGGGCGGATACGGCTGAGGGCCGCGTTCAAGCCCGTCTCGTGCGCCTCTACGGCGCCACGGCACTGGCATGCCTCTTCGCCATCGTCCCGATCGGAACGTCCGCAGTTGCGCAGGACGTCGATGAATACGCAGCCGGCATCCCGTCCGATTCGCAGATGCTGCTGGAAGCGGACAGCCTGGTTTACGACCAGGACAGCAACACGGTAACGGCGATTGGCGGTGTCCAGATCGAATATGCTGGTAACCGGCTGGTTGCAGACAATGTCAGCTACAATCGTAGAACTCAGCGACTGACCGCGACGGGCAAGGTTCAGATCATCGAGAAGGACGGCAACAAGATCTACGCCGACGAAATCGATGTGACGGACGACTTCCGCGACGGTTTCGTCAACAGCCTGCAGATCGAAACTGTCGATAAGACCTATTTCGGCGCCGAAAGCGCCGACCGCAAGGACGGCAACATCACCACCTTCAACAATGGTGTCTACACGGCTTGCGCCCCCTGCGAGGAAAAACCGGACAGGGCGCCGATCTGGCGCATCAAGTCACGCAAGATCATCTGGAACGGCCAGGAGAAGGTGGTGCGATTCGAGCGCGCCAGCTTCGAACTTTTCGGCATGCCGATCGCGTCGATTCCGTTTTTCGAAATGGCGGACCCGACCGTCAAGCGCAAGAGCGGCTTTCTGTTCCCAAGCATCTTCTCCAAGAGCGATCTCGGCGTCGGTGTCGGTATTCCCTATTATTTTGCCCTGTCACCCACATTTGACCTGACCGTCACGGCACGTGGCTACACAAAGCAGGGTTTTCTCGGCGAAGCGGAATGGCGCCAACAGTTCAACAATGGCGCATATACGCTGAAAGTTGCGGGCATCAGCCAGAGTGACCCGGAACAATTCGGCCTAAACACTGTCGATCGCGGCCCTGATGGGGACTTGAACAAGGTTCGCGCCATGGTCGGATCCAAGGGCGAATTCCGTATCAATCCGCGCTGGACCTTCGGTTGGGACGTACTCTACCAGACCGACAAGAATTTTTCGCGCACCTACCAGATTGGTGGCTTCGAGCAATTCGTGCATCGCTCGGAGGTCTACCTGACCGGGCTCAACGAACGAAACTACTTCGACATGCGTTTCATGCGCTTTGAGGTTCAGGAAGAGTTGCGGGACGAATTCCTGAACCGCAACGGCGACCAGATCGCGCGAAACGACAAGCAGCCCTGGGTGCTGCCAAGCTTCGACTACAGCATTACGCCAGACGAGTCGGTTCTCGGCGGCGAGCTGAACATCGATATCAACGCACGCATTCTGCGACGCGACGAGATCGACCGGTCGTTCGACAGCGGCCTAGATCCTTTCGATTTCACCGATGACCGGATCTACGCCGTGCGCGGTGTGGAAGGAACGAACGGGCGCGCAACCGCAGAAGCCGAGTGGAAGCGCACGTTCGTCACCGATGCGGGCTTGGTCATCACGCCTTTGCTGCACGTTCAGGGCGATGGAACCTTTGTCGATCAGAGCCAACTTTCCATCGATTCGATCAATGCAATGGCGGCCAATCCCCGCATCGATGTGGCGAGCGACATTCGCAGCGAATATTTCCGCTATATGGCGACGGCTGGCCTGGAAGTGCGCTGGCCAATCCTGTTCTCAAGCTCCAGCGCCACCCACGTTCTTGAACCGGTGGGCCAAATCTTTGCGCGTCCTGATGAGCGTTATGCGGAAACGCTTGGCATTCCCAACGAGGATGCGCAGAGCATGGCGTTCGACGCCACGTCTCTGTTCGACCGCGACAAGTTCTCGGGCTATGATCGCATCGAAGGCGGAACGCGCGCCAACCTCGGTCTTCGCTACACCGGCACTTTCTCCAACGGCTGGACCGGACACGCGCTGTTCGGTCAGTCTTACCACCTTGCGGGTCTGAATTCCTACGCAACGCCTGATCTGGTCAATGTCGGCGCCTATTCGGGCCTCGAAAGCGATCGCTCCGACTATGTGGGCCTGGTCGGACTTGCCACACCGCGTGGTTTCAACGGCTCCGTGGGCGGTCGCTTCGACGAAGAAACGTTCGAGATGCGGCGTCTGGAGAGCAGAGTCGGCTACGCGACGCGTCCTTTCTCAGTCCAGGCGAAGTATGCGTTTATACAGGCCCAACCTCTCTACGGGTTTGATCGCGACCGTGAAGAAGTGTCTCTGGGCGCCTCCAAACGCTTCCGCGAAAACTGGCGCGTGTTCGGGTCCGGGACTTACGACATTCAGCAGGACCTGTTGACGCAGAATGCATTCGGCTTTGGTTATGACGACGAATGTTTCTCGATTGCCCTGACCTATGCGGAAAGCCGCAAGTTTATCGGCAGCACACGCGAGATCGACAAAACGCAGAGCGTGGGCTTCCAGCTTTCATTCCGCACTCTCGGTGATTTTGGAACTAGCACCGGTGCCTTTGGCACGCAGTAGCGCGCCGCGTTGACATCGTTTCGCCGCATAGGAACGGCATGGCGGGGCCCTGCCAACAGGAAGTATAGGGAACCCAAGGAATGAATTGGGTAGTTAAACGCTATGTCGGCTGGGCGATTGCGCTGGCGGTTTCCCTGACCGCCATATCGGCGGTTGCCGTCGTCCCCACGCCAAGTCACGCCAGCGAAATCAAATACATTGTCAATGGCGTGCCGGTGACGACCTACGACGTTCAGCGACGCACCGCGTTTCTCAAGTTGCAACGCCGCAAGGGCAATCTTGCAGCGATAGCGGCCGACGAAATGATCGACCAAACGCTGCGCGCGGCGGAGATAAAGCGGCTCAACATCAAGGTGACCGACAATCAGGTCGCAGCGTCTTACAAGCGCTTTGCCGAAGGCAACAAGATGTCGACTAAGCAATTGGACGGCATTCTAACCCAATCGGGCGTCACGCCGTCTCACTTCAAACAATATATCCGGTCGCAGATGGGTTGGGGTCAGGCTCTCGGCGCGCGCGGTCGCGGCGGTGGAGCCGGCGGCCGCATGACCGAGCAGGAAATGGTCCGCAAGATGATGGAAAAGGGCGGCGGCAAGCCGAGTGCGACCGAATATATGCTACAGCAGGTGATTTTCGTCGTGCCCCCGAAAGAACGTTCGTCAACCCTCGGCAAGCGCAAGCGCGACGCCGAAGCAATGCGCGCTCGTTTCAATGGCTGCAACGCGACGCGCGAATTCGCCAAAGGCCTGATCGATGTCACCGTCAAGGATCTGCCCCGAATCCTTGAACCGGCCCTCCCGCCAGAATGGGCTGAGAGCATCAAGGCGACCAAGACTGGCGGTGCGACACCGGTCCGCGAAACCGAAAAAGGTATCGAATTCATCGGCATCTGCCGCGCGCGGGAGGTGTCGGATGATCGGGTCGCGCAAATGCTGTTCCAGAAGGAAGGCGAAAGCGACGGCAACGCTGACGAGATGTCGAAGAAGTATACGGCCGAACTGCGCGCCAAGGCGAAAATCGTCAACAACTGAGCTGAAGCAGGCAGGCTATGACGATTGACGGCCTGCCGCCGCTGCGCGACGTCATCGAGCGATACGACCTGCGGGCCAAGAAGGCTCTTGGCCAGAATTTCCTACTCGACCTCAACCTGACCGGCAAAATCGCGCGCGCCGCGGGCGATCTCTCTGCTTACACCGTGCTGGAGATCGGCCCGGGTCCGGGCGGATTGACGCGTGCGCTGCTGGCTAATGGAGCCAAGCATGTCGTCGCGGTAGAGCGCGACGAGCGGTGTCTGGCTGCGCTTGCCGAAGTGTCCGCGCACTATCCCGGCCGACTGACGGTGATCCCCGGCGACGCACTGAAGGCCGATCTCAAGGCGGCCAGCGGCAGTGGGCCGGTGAAGATCGTTGCCAACCTGCCCTACAATGTCGGGACAGAATTGCTGATCCGCTGGCTCACCCTGGCTGACTGGCCCCCCTATTATGAATCGATGACGCTGATGTTCCAGCGTGAGGTGGCCGAGCGAATCATCGCCAAACCGGGAACAGACGCCTACGGTCGGCTCGGCGTCCTTGCCGGCTGGCGGACGGAGGCGAAGATTGCCTTTGATGTGCCGCCGCAAGCCTTCACGCCACCGCCGAAGGTAACATCATCAGTCGTGCATCTGGCGCCTCGCCCTACCACGCTGCCGGTCGATGCTCGCCTGCTCGGCCGCGTGACCGAAGCTGCCTTCGGCCAGCGCCGCAAGATGCTTCGGCAAAGCCTGAAGAGCCTCGGTGGCGAGGCCTTGCTGGCCAAAGTCGGGATCGACGGAACGCGACGGGCGGAAACTTTGACGGTCGCGGAGTTTGTGTCTCTGGCGCAGGCGCTATAGCGACTTACGAAGTTCGCTCGTCCAACAGACCGCTGACGAAATCGAACAGTCCCGGTCGCCGGTCCCGGCGCAGCCTTTCAGCCGTGACGATAGCTTTCACCTCGGCGAAGGCGCGGTCGAGGTCTTCGTTGATCACGACGTAGTCGTAGTCACGCCAGTGCTCCATTTCGAGCCGGGCATTCTGCAGCCGGCGTTCGATCACGTCATCCGAGTCTTCCGCGCGACGCTTTAATCGCGCCTTCAGCTCGGCCATCGACGGCGGGAGAATGAACACCGAGACGACATCGGCCGGTATCTTCTCGCGCAATTGTTCAGCGCCCTGCCAGTCGATGTCGAAGAGCATGTCGCGCCCCTCGCCCATCGCCATTTCGACCGGCTCGCGTGGCGTGGCGTAACAATTGCCGTGCACTTCCGCCCATTCGAGCAACATGTCGCTATCGCGCAAACGCTCGAACTCACGCATAGCTACAAATTTATAATGGACGCCCTCGATCTCGCTTGGTCGCCGCTCTCGGGTCGTTACGCTGACAGACAATGAGAGCGAGAGGTCTTTATCCTCAAGCAGATTGCGGGCGATCGTCGACTTGCCGGCGCCCGATGGCGACGACAGCACGAGCATCAAGCCTCGACGCTTGATAGACTGCGTAAGCCGCCCTTCGGCCATAAACTACTCCAGATTCTGCACTTGCTCACGAAAGCGGTCGACCACCGCCTTCAACTCCAGACCGATCGCCGTCACCGCGGCAGCGTTCGATTTGGAGCATAATGTATTCGATTCGCGATTGAATTCCTGCGCCAGAAAATCCAGCTTGCGACCGACCGGACCGCCTTGCGCAAGCAGTATTCGAGCCGATGCGACATGGGTTTTCAGGCGGTCGAGCTCTTCGCGAATGTCGGCCTTGGTCGCCAGGAACGCCGCTTCCATATGAAGACGCTGTTCGTCCAGCCCGGCCCCGACATCCATCAGCAAGCGCACCTGCTCGGCTAATCGTTGGCGGATCGCGGCCGGCTCGCGCGATGGGTCGGCCTCGGCGCGTTGCGTCAGCGCCTCGATCTCGCTGACATGATGGCCGAGAACAGCGCCAAGGGCTGTACCTTCCGCCTTGCGCGCCGCCTCAAGGCCGGCCAGCGCCTGATCAAGCACTGACATAATGGCGGCATCGCCTGCGGCGCGCTGCTCTTCAGTTTCGACTGTCTCCGGCACGTCGAGCACGCCGCGCAGCGCCAGCAGACCGTCCGCGCTCGCCGACGCAGCGCCGAATTGCTGCTCCAGTCGTTTGGCTAATTCCGCGACGTCCTTCAGAAAGGCCTCGTTCACAACCGGCTGCGGCTGCGAGCCCGGCACGCGCGTCATCGTCAAAGAAGCCTGAATGTTGCCGCGCGAAAACCGCTGCTGCACGGCCTGACGCGCCAGGGGCTCGATCCGCTCCATGCCCTGAGGCAGGCGTAGGCGCGCCTCAATCGACTTGCCGTTGACCGAACGCAATTCCCAGGTCACCGACGCCGTATCGCCAGACGCGCGCGCAAACCCCGTCATGCTCTGCAGGCTCATGCCAGCACCCCTCGACCCGCCGGCAAATTACTGCGCCGTTCCCTCGGCTTCTTCGCCTGCTCCGGCCTGATCCTTTTGCAAAGCGCGCCATTTGGCAACGTTCTTGTTGTGGTCTTCGAGCGTCGCGGCAAAGACGTGCCCGCCCGTGCCGTCGGCGACGAAGTAGAGGTCATTCGTCTTGGCGGGGTTGGCGACGGCCTCAAGGGCTGCGCGACCGGGGTTTGCAATGGGCGTCGGCGGCAGGCCGTCGATGACGTAGGTATTGTACGGCGTCTGCTTCTTGATGTCGGATTGGTAGATCGGCCGGTCCGCCGGCTTTCCCTTGCCGCCGAACAACCCATAGATAATGGTCGGGTCGGATTGCAGCCGCATGCCCTTGTTCAGGCGGTTGATAAAGACCGCCGCCACCTGCGGGCGCTCCGCTGCAATTCCGGTTTCCTTCTCGACAATCGACGCCAGGGTCACGAACTCGTTGATGTCAGCCAATGGGAGGTCGGCCGTGCGGGTTTCCCATATGCTGGCGACGAGCTTCTTCTGATCGGCAAGCATCTTGTCGATGATCTGCTGGCGCGGCGTTCCACGCGTAAAGCGTTGCGTGTCGGCCGCCAGCGTCCCCTCATCCGGTATGGCTTGCGGCATATCACCCGAAAGCTCCTTCATTTCGGCAACGCGCTGCCAAGCTTGATCAACGGTCAGCCCCTCGGGAATAGTAATCGAGTACATCAGGGACTTGCCGCTCTCCAGCACATCCATGATGTCGTGCATGGAAGCACCCGCCTTGACCTCGTACTCGCCAGCCTTCAGCGCGCCGGCATTGCCATAGGCAGCCACGCCGCGCGAAAAGATCCAGGCGCTGCTGATCAGGCCACGATCTTCCAGATCGGTCGAAATCGCCTGCACGCCGCTGTTCGGGCGAACGACGAAAGTCGTGTCGGCGGACGACGGCCCCGGCGCCTCGAAACTACGCTTGCCGACAAAGAAGATGACGCCGGCGCCGAGCACGACAAAGACGATCAGCGACATCAGGAAGTTCATGAAGACGATGATCTGGTTGCGCGAGCCGCGCGAACGCCGGGTGCCAGCGGGGCTTGGCGTAACCGTGGCAGCGGGCCGCAACGCCTCGCTAGCCGGTCTGGCCGCAGCCGTCGGTGTTTCAGCGGCATAGGATTGCGGGGTCGCAGCCGACGCGGAAGGCGGCGTTGCACGCCTGCCGAATTCAACCGGATTCGCCGGATTGCTGCTCATGTCGCCGCCACTCTTTGTCAGAAAGCCACACCCGAGAGCGAGATGAGGCTAGATTGAACCATTCTGCCGGCGATGGTTTGGGACTTGGCCTGCCCTCGGTCCGACCGGAGGCCGGTCCCGGGGGTCGAGGACTTCGTCGATGGTCGGACTGGTTGTCCGGCCGAGACGAAGGCCGATGGAATTGGCCCAAACCGGCCCGGCCCTTCGGGTTTGAGTTTGGCGGACACCCACATCGTCAGGCCGCTCGGCCGGGCAACCAGCCCGACCTTCGCGGCCTTCCTCGCGGGTCGCCTCGCCAAACGGCAAACAGAATGATTCAATCTAACCTCATCTCGCTCTGGCGGAAACTAGCAGGGAATATGGCAAAAATGACGGCAGTCGCCGTCAGGCCACGTAGCGCTGCAAGACCAAAGACGCGTTGGTGCCGCCAAAGCCGAAGGAATTGGACAAGGCCACGTCGATCTGACGCGGTCTGGCCTTGTGCGGCACGAGATCGATTGCCGTCTCGCGCTCGGGATTGTCCAGGTTGATAGTCGGCGGCGCGATATTGTCGCGAATCGCCAGGATGGAAAAAATTGCCTCAGCCGCTCCGGCAGCACCCAGCAAATGGCCGATCGACGACTTCGTCGACGACATCGAAATTTTGGATGCCGCATTGCCGACCAGCCGCTCGACCGCGCCAAGCTCGATCGTGTCGGCCATCGTCGAGGTGCCGTGCGCGTTGATGTAGTCGATGTCCGCAGCCGTGATGCGGGCCCGGTTCAGCGCATGCGACATGCAACGGTATGCGCCATCGCCGTCCTCGGCAGGAGCCGTAATGTGATAAGCATCGCCCGACAGACCATAGCCGGTCACTTCGGCGTAGATCTTCGCGCCGCGCGCCTTGGCGTGCTCGAGCTCTTCAAGCACAACGACGCCGGCGCCCTCACCCATGACAAAGCCATCACGATCCTTGTCATAGGGGCGCGATGCCTGTTGCGGCGTGTCGTTTCGGTCGGTCGAAAGCGCCTTGCAGGCCGCAAAGCCGGCCATCGACAAGCGATCGATTGGCGATTCCGTCCCGCCGGCCAGCATCACGTCGGCATCGCCGAAGATGATCAACCGCGCCGCGTCGCCAATAGCATGCGCGCCGGTGGAACAGGCGGTCACGACGGCGTGGTTCGGACCTTTCAGCCCGTAACGGATCGATACCTGGCCGGATACCAGATTGATGATGTTGCCGGGAATGAAGAAAGGACTAATGCGGCGCGGGCCGCGTTCTTTCAGGATGAGCGCGTTTTCCGCGATTCCGGAAATGCCGCCGATGCCGGAGCCGATCATGACGCCGGTCATGCCGCGTTCGGCTTCGGTTTTCGGCTCCCAGCCGGAATCCTTCAGCGCCTCGTCCGCAGCCGCGATGCCGTAAAGGATGAAATCGCCGATCTTGCGCAGTTCTTTCGGTTCGAGAACGGCCTCGGGATTGAGCGTGCCGTTCGAGCCGTCACCACGCGGAATCTGATGGGCGATCTTGCAAGGCAGATCGTCCACCTGAAAATCTTCGACGCGGCGAGCAGCGCTCTTGCCGGCCAGGATCTCTTTCCAGCTATGCTCGACGCCGACGCCAAATGGCGAGACGAGGCCCATGCCAGTTACGACAACGCGCCTCATCTTGCCTCCAACCGATCGAGCATCGAGGAAACTTAGGCCGAAGCCTTGTCGATGTATTTCACGGCATCGCCGACCGTCAGAATGGTCTCGGCCGCGTCGTCCGGAATCTCAACGCCGAATTCTTCTTCGAAAGCCATGACGAGTTCGACCGTGTCGAGGCTGTCCGCGCCCAGGTCGTCGATGAAGCTCGCGCCCTCGGTGACCTTGTCGGCATCAACGCCGAGATGCTCAACCACGATCTTTTTCACGCGCTCGGCGGTATCGCTCATAGGGAAACCCTTCGTCTTTCTGGTTCGTAAGTCTTCGTTAGCGACCCGACTGCCTCTAATCAAGGTCAAATGCTGCACTGACCACAGGGCCGGCAAAAGCAGCAAGAAACCCGCCGCCGAAGCACCGTGTCGCGGCCCGATTACACGAAATCTTGCGGCTGTAAAAGAGCGTGAAGTCGAGCCGGGCCACCATGTTTCATACTAAATCATCGCCATGCCGCCATTCACGTGAATGGTCTGGCCAGTGACATAGGCCGCCTCACTCGACGCAAGGAAGGCCACGGCGGCTGCGACTTCAGCGCCGGTTCCCATGCGTCGGGCCGGAATCGCGGCCATAATCGTCTCTTTCTGCTTGTCGTTCAGCTTGTCAGTCATTGCCGATTCAATGAAGCCCGGCGCGACGCAGTTCACCGTCACATTGCGGGTGGCGATCTCTTGCGCCAACGATTTCGAAAAGCCGATCATGCCGGCCTTGGAGGCGCAATAATTCGCCTGGCCGGGATTGCCCGTCACGCCGACGACGGACGTAATGTTGATGATGCGGCCATTGCGGCGGCGCATCATAGGATGTGTCAGCTCGCGTGTGAGCCGGAATACGGAAGTCAGGTTCACCTCGATCACAGCGTCCCAATCGGCGTCCGACATCCGCACGAACAGCCCGTCCTTGGTAATCCCGGCGTTGTTGACCAGGATATCGACGCCTTCCAGATCGGCCTCGGCCTTCTGGGCCAAAGCCTTCACTGCGTCGCGATCCGACAGGTTGGCCGGAAAAAGCTTGGTCCGGTCGCCGAGTTCCCCAGCCAGCGCCTCGAGCTTCTCCTGGCGGGTGCCGTGCAGACCCACAATCGCGCCCTGCGCATGGAGAACGCGGGCGATCGCCTCGCCGATGCCGCCAGAAGCGCCCGTAACGAGGGCTTTTTTGCCTGTCAGATCGAACATGAAAAAAACTCCTATGCCAGCGCGCCGAGCGCAGCTTCAACTTCCGCGGCTGTCCCAACATTGGCGGTGGCGAGCTCGCGGTTGATGCGCCGCGCAAGGCCGGACAGCACTTTGCCCGAACCGATTTCGTACAGCGTTGTGACGCCGTTTGCGCCAAACCATTCCACGGTCTCGCGCCAGCGCACACGTCCGGTCACCTGTTCGATCAGGCGCTTTACGATTTCGTCGGGATAGCTGATCGGCTGAACGACGACATTGGCCACTACCGGCAGCGTCGGCACATTCTTTGCCACCCTCGCCAGCGCCTCGCGCATCGCATCCGCCGCCGGCGTCATCAGCGCCGAATGGAAGGGTGCGGAAACCGGCAGCATGATGGCGCGCTTGGCACCCTTGTCGGTGCAGAGCTTGGCTGCCAGCTCCACGCCAGCCTTGGCGCCGGAGATCACCAACTGCCCGCCGCCATTGTCGTTGGCGATCTGGACGGGCGCGGTCGCGGCAGCCTCCTGGCAGGCAGCTTCAACGTCAGCCTGTTCCAGCCCCAGGATCGCGGCCATCGCCCCCTCGCCCACCGGTACGGCCGCCTGCATGGCGTTGCCGCGGATGCGGAGCAATCTTGCCGTGTCCGCGATAGAAAAAGTGCCGGCCGCCGCCAAGGCGGAATACTCGCCTAGAGAGTGACCGGCGACATAGGAGACCTTCTCTTTCAAAACAAAGCCACGCGCCTCGAGTGCCCGGATTGCCGCCAGCGATACGGCCATCAGCGCCGGCTGGGCGTTGGCGGTCAGCGTTAATGTCTCTTCAGGACCTTCCCACATGATAGTCGAAAGCTTCTGGCCGAGCGCTTCGTCCACCTCCGCGAACACCGCGCGCGCCTCTGGGAATGCGTCCGCCAGGTCGCGGCCCATGCCGACCGCCTGGCTGCCCTGGCCCGGAAAGGTAAATGCTACTGACATTTTGTCGCGCCCTGCTTGATCTGGCAGCCCGTCTGCCGCGACCGGGGGCGCGAAGTCAAGGTTTTGCACGGATTTGCTGCCGGGCAAGCTTCGCAATTCCTCGAAAAACCGTCAGCCGACGAAAAATCCTTGGAACTTTTCGCCGGCTTCTCAATTCTGCCGCAAGCGCTAGATTTATGACGGTTGGATGACAGCCGCGTGACATTTGGTTCGGCGCGCCGCTGAGGAGTGGAATTGAGTTGCAGACTGCCGCCTCGGGCGCGTTGAGCGCGCCACATATTCCCGCGCATTTTGGCGTCGCCGGCTCCAAATGGAGCTGGCGCGATTTTTGGCGCGTCTCGCGGTCCGTTCTGGCCACCGTCTTGATCGCCACCATCCTCGTTTTTGCCATCGAGTGGGTGACGCGCGGCGCGCTCGCGCCGACCATCGAATTCTTTCTGCAACCGCATCGTCCCGGTTGGACCACGATCGTCTTGCTTTCGCTGGTGCTGATCGCGCTCGACGCGTTGCTCGGTCGCCGCCATAACAGCCTGCTCATCATTGCGCCATTTGCGCTGACGCTGGCCTTCATCGGCCGCCAGAAGGTGCACTATCTAGGCGATCCGCTCTACCCGACAGACATTCTGTACGCCCGCCAGATCATGGAATTGATGCCATTGCTGGTGCGCGAACGGCCTTGGGTGGCCGTTGCCATGGTCGCCTGCGCGCTTCTGGCATTCTATGCCCTCTACCGGGCCTGGCGCTGGTGGCGCCGCACCCGGCCGATTTCGATGAAGAGCCGTCTGGTTCGGCTGGCGGTCGCCGTGCCGGCGCTCGCCTTCTTCGTCTCCATCATGGACTACGCGACCTTCTCCTGGGTCCGCGACCGGCTGCAGATCATCCCTGTCATGTGGGACCAGAAGGAAAACTATGCGTCCAACGGTTTCGCCATCGCCTTCGCGCTCAACGTGCCGATGGCCAAGGTCGGCGCGCCGCCACTCTACAATGATGAGGTGATGGCGAATATCGCGCCGAGCCCTGGCCCGACCGCGCTGGCGATGCCGGCTGAAAAGCCCGATGTCATCATGGTGATGAGCGAATCCTTCTGGGATCCGACGCTGCTGCCGAATACCAAATTTACGCCGGACCCGATCCCGACCGTGCGCAAGACCCGCTCGGGCTCGATGTTCTCGCCGGAGTTCGGCGGCATGACCGCCAATGTCGAGTTCGAGGCCCTGACCGGTTTTTCGAACGCCTTCCTGCCCTACGGCTCGATCCCTTATCAGCAATATGTGCGCGGGCCGATGCCGTCGCTGGCGACCTTCTTCCGCTCGCAAGGCTATGAGACGACCGCCATTCACCCGTTCGAAGGCTGGTTCTGGAACCGCAAGCATGTCTATGACGCCTTCGGCTTCGACCGCTTCCTGTCGATCGAGAACCTGCCGCCGATGAAGTCGCGCGGGCCGCTGGTGTCCGACGATTCTTTGACCGACGAGATCATCAAACGCGCCGATGCCACCGAGCGGCCGTTCTTCACTTTCGCGGTCAGCCTGCAAGGTCACGGCCCGTACGAGCCCAATCGCTATTACGACGCCAAGATTAAGGTCGACTCATCCGCGAGCTACCGCACCAATCTGTCGATCCAGACCTATGCCGAGTCGATGGCGGACGCCGACCGCAGCCTGAAGCGGCTGATGGACTGGGCGCAGAAGCGTGAGCGCCCGACCGTCCTCGTCTTTTTTGGAGATCACCTGCCGCCGCTGAACCAGGGCTATACGGAGACCGGGTTCCTGAAGGAGCCGGTGCCGGAACGCCGTGAGCCGCCGCAGGCGCTGGCGCTGCATCGCGAAACGCCGTTGGTCGTGTGGTCGAACAAGACCGGCACGATGAAGGACATCGGCGCGATCAGCCCGTCGCTGATCCCGCTAAAGATGTTCGAGACGGCGGGCATCAAGCACCCCTACTACACGGGCTTTCTCGGCCGTGTTGACGCCAAATACGATGTCGTGGAACGCCATCTTCTGCTCTCGAACGACGGCCAGCCCACGCAGGACTGGTCGCGCGAGAAGAAGATCGATCCGCTGATCAACGATTTCCGCCTGCTGCAATACGACGCCATGTTCGGCAGTCAAAAGGCGACCAAGCGGTTCTTCCCAGGGTTGCCGGGAATGGGTGGGGTGTAGTGCCGCAGCCTCGCGGCCGCGCAACGCTTGCCTTTGCGATTGTCCTCCTCTATACGCCCCGCATCCGCGGTCCGAATGGGGGCTGAACGGAGGGCCGGAGGTTTTGTCGCGAGACAGCCACCGTCGTGGAGCCAGAAGCGCTTCCGCCTCCCGTGTCTCCGCTCTCGACTGTCCAAGCGCCTTTCTTCTCCTGAGGCGGCCATCGGCCCTCAAAGGATCAAGCAAAGTCGCAGAGGCTTAGCCTTCGGCACGGCGGATGAAGATGAAGAAAGGCAAGAAATGGCTCTTTACGAACATGTATTTCTTGCCCGGCAGGATTTGTCGCAGCAGCAGGTTGATGAGCTCGTTGAACGTTTCAAGGGCGTCATCACCGCAGGCGGAGGCAAGATTGGCCGGGTCGAGAACTGGGGTGTGAAATCCCTCACCTACCGGGTCAAAAAGAACCGGAAGGCATATTACACGCTGATGGACATCGACACGCCACCTGCCGCGCTCAACGAGATGGAGCGCCAGATGGGCCTGTCGGAAGACGTGCTGCGGTTCCTGACCGTCAAGGTGGACAAGCACGAGGAAGGCCCGTCGGCCATGATGCAGAAGCGCGACCGCGATGATCGCGGCGACCGCGAAGGCGGCCGCGGCGGTTTCGGCGATCGCCCGCAGCGTTCGTTTGGCGATCGCGGCGATCGTGGCCCGCGTTCGTTCGGTGACCGCGACGATCGTGGTCCGCGCCGTCCGCGCGAAGGTGCTGAAGGGAGTGCTGCATAATGGTCGACATCAACCAGATCCCGACCCGGCGTCCGTTCCATCGCCGCCGCAAGACCTGCCCGTTCTCCGGCGCAAATGCTCCGAAGATCGACTACAAGGATGTGCGTCTGTTGCAGCGCTACATTTCCGAGCGCGGCAAGATCGTGCCGTCGCGCATCACCGCCGTCAGCCAGAAGAAGCAGCGCGAACTCGCCCAGGCGATCAAGCGCGCGCGTTTCCTCGGCTTGCTGCCGTATGTTGTGAAGTAAGCGGCAGCGTCGCCGCACTGGCGAGACGCCCCCTCACCCGGCTGCTGCGCAGCCACCCTCTCCCCGCTGGGGAGAGGAAAGAGGCGCCAAGGCTAGCTCCCTCTTCTCCCCGGCGGGGAGAAGGTGGCCCGAAGGGCCGGATGAGGGGGCGCTGATGACGGGCGGTTCGCCGCCAGATTACCGCTTCGGGAGCGGTGAAAACCCGAGTTGGGAAGGGAACTTCCCTAACTGCCGCGAAGGCAGGACAGCGACACCCGGCGACAACGCCGAAAAGCTTCCTGTTCTTCAGATTTTGAATCCGCCGCTTGCGGCAAGATGAGGAAAGAACAATGGAAGTCATTCTTCTCGAACGTATTTCGCGCCTCGGCCAGATGGGCGACACGGTTAAGGTCAAGGACGGTTTTGCCCGCAACTTCCTTTTGCCGAAAGGCAAGGCGCTGCGCGCCAACGAAGCCAACAAGAAGAAGTTCGAAGGCCAGCGCGCTCAGCTCGAAGCCCGTAACCTCGAGCGTAAATCGGAAGCCGCCAAGATCGCCGAGAAGCTCGACGGCAAGTCGTTCATCGTCGTGCGCTCCGCCGGCGAGACCGGCCAGCTCTACGGCTCGGTGTCGACCCGCGATATCGCCGACCTGCTGACCGCCGAGGGTTTTTCGATCAACCGCAACCAGGTCGAGCTCAACCAGCCGATCAAGATGATCGGCCTGTCGAACATCGCGATCTCGCTCCACCCGGAAGTCGAAGTGACCGTGACGCTGAACATCGCCCGTTCGACCGAAGAGGCCGAGCGTCAGGCCAAGGGCGAGACGCTCACCACAGCCGAGGCGATCTACGGCGACGACATCAACGAAAACGCGCGTCCGGACAATTTCTTCGATCCGAACGCCGAAGAAGGCGAAGACGCCTGAGGTCGTTGACGAATATATTCGTCGCAGCATTCAAAGCCTGGGTCACCGCCCAGGCTTTTCTTTTTCCCTACTCCCCGTCCCAATATCCGCGCGTGGCGGTCATGTCGAAGATGTCCCACTCATCCTTGAGGGCGCGCACCAGCACCTTCTTCGAATCCGGATAGACGCAGACGTCCGCCGGGTTGCGTTCGCCGATCATCAGATAGCTGCAAGGGCCGTCGCCGCTGTTCAGGAAGGAATGGCCGATCTTCTGGCCCGCCGGAAAGCAGACATAGTCGCCCGGTTTCATCACGATCCGCTCCTCACCGAAGAGCAGCGTCACCTCGCCTTCCAGGATCAGCGCATGCTCCTCTTCCAGCATATGATAGTGCTTCGGACATAGCCGCTGGCCGGGCGCTGGAGACTCGATCAGCACGCCGACATGATAGTCGCCGCTGCCCACCGCGGCATAGGTCAAATGTTTCGAGCGGCCGCCGAACGTTGGCCCGCCGTCTCCTTCATCGTTCCAGTCAACTGTGTCCGCAGAGATCGGCGACAGCGGCTTGTCTGGCGTTTCGGGAATTCCGGTTGATTCGGCCGGCGGTTTTTGCCCGGCCGGCAGACCGGTGTCCTCGCCGTCCCAGTAAGCACGAAGTGCGGCCATGTCGTAGATCGCGCGGCGGCCGACCGGCCGCACCAGCACCTTGTTGGAATCAGGATAGACGACGACGTCGTCCGGCCTGTTTTCCCCAAGAACGACGTAGCGGCACACCGCGCCGCTGTCGTTGATGAAACAGTGCCCTGCCCTCAGACCGGCCGGAAAACAGCAATAGTCGCCGGCCCTCACAGCAAAGCGCTCGTCGCCGAAGCGGATCGTCATCGCGCCCTCCAGCACGAACACATGCTCTTCTTCCTTGAAGTGATAATGCGCCGGATTGCTGCGCATGCCGGGGCTGAGCTCTTCGATCGCGACGCCGACCCGGTAATCCTCGCCCATGGTTGCGAGCGTCAGATGACGGTAGCGGATTCCAAGATTGGGGACGGGATGGAATTCGGTCCATGGCACGGTTTCGGATGCGATCGGTTTCGGTATCGGACGGCGATCCTCAGACATCGTTCATGGTCTCCATCTCGTCGGTGAAGACATATTGCGGGGAACCGACCGCCTTGTGAACCGCTGCGTCTTCGGTCTACTGTCACCGCGTTCTCAGGGCGGGGTGAAACTCCCCACCGGCGGTAGGCGGCAAAGCCGCGAGCCCGCGAGCGCCTCGCCTGATTGGCGAGGGTCAGCAGACCAGGTCAAACTCCTGGGCCGACGGTTACAGTCCGGATGGAAGAGAACAAGCAGATCGACCGGGCGCATGCCCGGGCGATGGCTTGTGACGCCTTGGGTGACGTGTCCGTAACCAGAAAGGCGATTCACGATGACACCAACCCGCTATGCATTCATCAAAGCAAACTGGCACGCTGAGATCGTCGACAAGGCGCTCGACGGATTTTGCGAGCTGATCCCACGGGAGCAGATCGACGTCTTCGACGTGCCCGGCGCGTTCGAGATGCCGCTGCTTGCGCGCGATCTCGCCGCGTCAGGACGCTACGCTGCGGTCGCGGCTGCCGCCCTCGTAGTGGACGGAGGCATCTACCGGCACGACTTCGTCGCCCAGGCGGTGGTCGACGGGCTGATGCGCGCTGCGATGGACACCGGCGTGCCGGTGCTTTCAATATCGCTGACGCCGCATCAGTTTCGCGATGGCGACCATCATGTCGGCATCTTCAAAGCTCACTTCGTCGAAAAAGGTCGTGAGGCAGCGCGCGCCGCACTGATGATTGGCCGGACGCGGACCATGCTGGCGGCGTAGCGCGCTGTGAGTCCAGAGCGTCGCAGTGGATACAACCCTCTGGCCCAGACGGAATTGATAATCTGTAAAACCGGCAAGAGTCGGAAGGCGCCATTAACGGCTGGGACCAGGCATTGGAGTTGTTGTGTTCCAGCCTCGCTACAAGCTATTTGCCAACAATGACCTACGCGCTTTATGCACTTGCGGCCCTGACCGAAATCGCCGGCTGTTTCGCCTTCTGGGCGTGGCTGCGGCTCGGCAAATCGGCTTTCTGGCTGATCCCCGGAGTCGCATCGCTCGTTGCCTTTGCCTGGCTGCTGACACTGGTCGATGTGCCCGCCGCCGGTCGCGCCTATGCCGCTTATGGCGGGATCTATATTTCAGCGTCGCTTGGCTGGCTCTGGTTAGCAGAAGGTGTGCGACCCGACCGCTGGGATCTGACGGGAGCTGCCATCTGCCTCATCGGCACTTCCGTCATCCTGCTCGCGCCGCGTGGCGCCTGAGCCATGGAACTGCCTGGCGCGCTGAAGGCTGCTGTCGAACGCGAGCTTGAGCGGACACCGCTTGGCGACCTGCAACGCGCCGCGGCGACATTGTCTCAACGCTACCGCGCCGAAACACGCGATGGCCGGATGCATCTGGACGCCGACCTTGCCGTCAAAGCCTATCTTGCGACCAGGCTGCCCGCGACCTATGCCGCCGTGCGCTCGAGTTTGGAGGCGGTTGCCGAAGCGCTGCCTGATTTCGCTCCTATCACATTGCTTGATGTCGGTGCTGGACCAGGCACGGCGCTATGGGCGGTAGCGGACTGCTGGGCATCGCTCCGGTCGGCGCGTCTGCTGGAGGCAAGCATGGAAGCCCGCACCGTCGGCGCGCAACTATCCAAGCAACTCCCGAGCATTCAGGCGGATTGGCAATCTGCCGATGTGAGCCTCGGTGTCGATCAGATCGACCATGCCGACCTCGTCACCATGGCTTACGTCCTCGACGAACTTGATCCCAAGTCCATTCCGCCACTTGTGTCCCGCCTGTGGTCGCTCGCCACCACCCTGATTATCGTCGAGCCGGGCACGTCCGCCGGCTGGCGGCGCATCCTCGGCGTGCGCCAGCAATTGATTGAGGCCGGCGCGAACATCGTCGCGCCCTGCCCTCATGCGCAGCCCTGTCCGCTTCTCGAACCGGACTGGTGCCATTTCGCCCGCCGCTTGGCCCGTAGCAGGCTGCACCGCCTGGCGAAGGGGGGCGACGCGCCTTTCGAGGACGAAAAATACATCTTCACCGCCGCCACCCGCTTGCCGGTAGCGGCTCGGCCAGCCCGCGTGCTCGCGCCCCCACGCCAATCCAAGGGCCGGATCGAGTTCAAGCTCTGTCAGCCAGACAGCCGATCAGAAGAGGTGCTGGTCAGCAAACGCGACGGCGACGCCTATCGCGTCGCGCGTCGGCTTGGTTGGGGCGACGCCTTCGACCCGGTCAGCTCTTGATCGGAACCCAGATCTCGAAGCCGCCATTGCCTGTCAGCGGCTCGAACTCCTTGCCGTACCGCTCGAAAGAAGGCCCGTCCGCCGTCTCATGGCCCAACGACGGCAGCCAGTTACCCCAGATGGCCCGGATCACGGTACGGATTTCGATGATCGGCCCTTTGTGCGCAAACACCGCATAGCGCTGCGCAGGAACACGCAGCCGCGTAAAATCGCGATCGACATCCGCAAAATCCTTCACCTCGACAGCGCAGATGTAGTCCAGGCCGCTGTTATCGGCATTTGTGCAGATACCATAGGCTGCGCCCGGCACCTCGCCCGGGATTGAGCCGACATGCTGGTTGAAGCGCTGCCAGAGCGCCGGAATGCCCGCCATCTGGTCGTATTCGAAGCGCTGGCCGAGGCCGGCAAACAGCATCGCTTCGGTATCGACAAGACGGGGTTCGGCGAGTTTGATCGGTGATTGCTGGTCCACGAGAATGGCCTCCACAAGGTCTATCGAGCTTTTGTCGGGCATGGCGCGGAACTGTTCGGGTGTGATGCCGAACTGATCGCGGAACGCCCGCGTGAATGCTTCATGGGAGGCATAGCCCGCGTCCAACGCGACCGAGAGGATATCCGGCGCGCCGTTGGCCAGCTTTTTGGCGGCTTCCGATAGTCTGCGGCCACGCATGTAGCGAATGGCCGACCGTCCAAAGCTCTGCCCGAACGCCCGCGTGAGATGAAAGCGCGAAACGCCAGCCGCCGAGGCGATTTCGTCGAGATCGATTTCCCGGACGAAATTGCTTTCGATGTACCAAACCGCTTTGATCAGAGCGTCCATGTGCTCTCCCTGAAACGCTGATCGTTCTGGCGCAAGCCGGCAGGCCGCGCTTGATCGGAATTGCGCTCGCCGATTTCTTGCAACGCCAAATTTTCTTGTTTTGTTCCGTCTTCCGGCGCACTAGAATTCACGATCGATTCGCGTCAACCGGGATTCTTTCCACCGATATTTTTCTGCTGTGAATCGCGTGAACGCCGGCGCGCCGCAAAAGGAATCGTTTACGCTTGGGCTGACGGTTCTGCTACGGGCGAACTGGCTTGAGGATTGATTGAAAAATGGCGGATGCAGCCCGAAAACTGGCGATAGCGGAAACGCCGCTTTATCGCGAGGCGCCGAACAACATCGAGGCGGAGCAGGCCCTGCTCGGCGCGATCTTCGTCAACAACGACGCTTTCTACCGCGTCTCGGATTTTTTGAAGCCGTCGCATTTCTACGAGCCGCTGCACCGCAAGATTTTTGAAGTCACATCCGAGCTGATCCGGATGGGCAAGATGGCCAATCCGGTGACGATCAAGACCTTCCTGCCGGCCGACGAAAAGGTCGGCGACATGACGGTGCAGACATATCTCGCCCGCCTCGCGGGCGCGGCAGTGACCGTCATCAACGCGGCCGACTATGGCCGCGCGATCTACGACCTCGCCACGCGCCGCGCGCTGATCACGGTCGGCGAGGACATGGTCAACATCGCCTATGACGCGCCCGTCGACATGTCGCCGCAGGCGCAGATCGAGGATGCCGAGCGGCGGCTGTTCGAGCTGGCCGAAACTGGCCGCTACGATGGCGGCTTCGAGAGCTTCACCGACGCGGTGAAGACTGCCGTCGACATGGCCAATGCCGCCTATATGCGCGACGGGCACTTGTCTGGCATCGCCACCGGCATGCGCGACCTCGACCGCCGCATGGGCGGGTTGCAGCCTTCGGACTTGATTGTGCTTGCCGGACGCCCGGGCATGGGCAAGACGTCGCTCGCCACCAACATCGCCTTCAACATCGCGCATGCCTACGAGCCTGCGCCGCAGGCGGATGGCTCGTTCAAGGCGGCGAATGGCGGCGTGATCGGCTTCTTTTCGCTGGAAATGTCGTCGGAGCAGCTCGCCACCCGTATCATCTCGGAGCAGACGGAAATCCCCTCCTCCAAGATCCGGCGCGGTGAAATCAGCGAGCACGATTTCGAAAAACTCGTCGGCTGCTCGCAGATGATGCAGAAGATCCCGCTATTCATCGACCAGACCGGCGGCATTTCCATCGCCCAGCTCGCGGCCCGGGCGCGGCGGTTGAAACGCCAGCGCGGGCTGGACGTGATCGTCATCGACTATATCCAGCTGATGACTGGCTCTTCCCGGCGCGCCAACGAGAACCGCGTCCAGGAAATCACCGAGATCACGACAGGACTGAAGGCGCTCGGCAAGGAGCTTTCGGTTCCGATCATCGCGCTGTCGCAGCTCTCGCGTCAGGTCGAGAGCCGCGAGGACAAGCGCCCGCAACTGTCGGACCTGCGCGAATCCGGCTCCATCGAGCAGGACGCCGACGTGGTGATGTTCGTCTACCGCGAGGAATATTACCTCAAGAACAAGGAGCCGAAGCCCGGCACCGACGAATACCTAAAATGGGAAGGCGAGATGAACGACGCCCGCGGCAAGGCCGAAGTCATCATCGCCAAGCAGCGCCACGGGCCAACCGGCACCGTCGCCATGGGTTTTCAGGGCGAGTTCACGCGGTTCTTCGATCTAGCCGAGGACAGCCACCTGCCCGAGCGGTTTGAGTAGGCGTGTCAGATTCCTTGGATAGGCCGGCGGGACAGCGCCCCCCTCTGTCCTGCCGGACATCTCCCCCACAAGGGGGGAGATCAGCCGGCCGCACCGATTTCGCCAATCGCCGAGTTCGCAGGACGAGCACGGTCGATGATGCGCGTGATCTCCCCCCTTGTGGGGGAGATGTCCGACAGGACAGAGGGGGGCGCTGTCCCGCCGGCTCCTCTGCAGGTTCCGCCGGTGCCTAAGCCCCGCCTCTCCTTCATCTGCCAATCCTGCGGCAACGTCACCTCGCGTTGGTCGGGCAAGTGCGAGGCCTGCGGGGAATGGAACACCATCGTCGAGGAGCAGGCCAACGCCGGAATCGCGTCCGGCCCCGCCAGCCTGCGCAGTCCGCGCAAGGGGCGTCCGGTCGCGCTGACTACGCTATCCGGTGAGATCGAGGACGCGCCGCGCATTGTCTCCGGCATCGCAGAGCTCGACCGCGCCACCGGCGGCGGTTTCGTTCGAGGTTCAGCGCTCTTGATCGGCGGCGATCCCGGCATCGGCAAGTCGACGCTGCTGATGCAGGCAGCCGCGGCGCTGGCCAGAAAGGCTCACCGCATCGTGTACGTCTCCGGCGAGGAAGCGGTTGCGCAGGTGCGCCTACGCGCGCAGAGACTCGGGGCGGCCGACGCTCCGGTCGAACTCGCCGCCGAGACGAATGTGGAAGACATTCTGGCCACGCTCGCAGACGGCAAGCGGCCTGACCTCGTCATTCTCGATTCGATCCAGACGCTGTGGACCGACGTCGCCGAATCGGCTCCTGGCACGGTCACCCAAGTGCGCGCCTCGGCGCAGGCAATGATCAAATATGCGAAGTCGACGGGCGCGGCGATCGTTCTGGTCGGCCACGTCACCAAGGAAGGCCAGATCGCCGGCCCGCGCGTGGTCGAGCACATGGTCGACGGCGTGCTTTATTTCGAAGGCGAAGGCGGCCACCATTTCCGCATCCTGCGCACGGTGAAAAATCGCTTCGGTCCGACTGACGAGATCGGCGTGTTCGAAATGTCCGACAAGGGCCTGCGCGAAGTCGCCAATCCGTCCGAGCTTTTTCTCGGCGAACGTCACGCGAAATCGCCAGGCGCGGCCGTTTTCGCGGGCATGGAAGGCACAAGGCCGGTCCTGGTGGAAATACAGGCGTTGGTCGCCCCTTCCCCGCTCGGCATGCCGCGCCGCGCCGTGGTCGGCTGGGACTCGGCCCGGCTGTCGATGATCCTGGCGGTGCTTGAAGCACACTGCGGCGTGCGCTTCGCCACGCATGACGTTTATCTCAATGTCGCGGGCGGCTACCGCATCTCGGAGCCCGCCGCCGATCTGGCCGCAGCCGCTGCCCTTGTATCGTCGCTGACCGGCCTTGCCCTTCCAGCCGATTGCGTCTATTTCGGCGAAATCAGCCTATCGGGCGCCATCAGGCCAGTTGCGCATGCGCAGCAGCGCCTCAAGGAGGCCGAAAAGCTGGGGTTTGGTCAGGCCGTATTGCCGAAAAGCGGTGAGGATACGGCTAATGGTATGAGTGCGGGTTCTTTCCAGCCCGACACGCTCGCCGATCTGGTCGCGCGAATCGCGGGATCGAAACGCAGCGGGGCGCAGGCATACGACTGACCGGTTTTCACGGAGTGGGTCCCCAACAAAATGCCGATTACGCTGCTTGACGGAATTGTCGCAGGCTTCACGCTTGTTTCGGCCATGCTCGCCATGGTGCGCGGATTTTCGCGTGAGGTTCTGTCCATCGCATCCTGGATTGCGGCCGCTGTCTGCGCCTATCTCTTCTACAAGCCGGTGCTGCCCTATGTGCAGCCCTATATCGACAACCCGCAGATCGCGATGGCTGCGGCCGCCGGCGTCGTCTTCTTGATCGCGCTGATCGTGGTGACGGTGATCACGATGAAGATCGCCGATTTCATCATCGACAGTCGCGTTGGAGCGCTCGACCGGGCGCTTGGTTTTCTCTACGGCGCGGCGCGCGGCATTCTGGTTCTGGCCGTAGCGCTGTTGTTCTACAACTGGCTGGCCGGCGCAAATCCGCCCGCCTGGATTTCGGGCGCGAAGTCCAAGCCGCTGCTGGATACGGTCGGCGGCTGGATCGAGAGCTTTATCCCTGAAAATCCTGAGCAGTACCTGCCGAAGCTGCCGGGCCAGGATACGCCACCCGCCGATGAAACCACCCCTCCTGCCGCTGATGGTGCGACACCACCGGCCGACGCGCCCGCCGAGGGCGCACAGCCGCAATCGGGCGAGCCGGAAGCTCCGGCGGAAGGCGGCGCCGAACAGCAGGCAAACAATTGACGCTGTGTTGAGGTGAAGGCGACTGGA
>JBFWUS010000025.1:0-66082 GCA_050247155.1 Rhizobiaceae bacterium | reverse complement strand
TACGGTCCAGCCGCTCCTGCTGCGGAGACCGAGCATCACGCTCGCGATAGCATTTCGAGCCATGCGACGCCGAGACGAAGCCGCAGGCGACCGCCACCTCAACCACCGGCAATGACGACTGGATCAGCAGATGCCGCGCGCGGTCGAGCCGGATTTCCAGATAGTAGCGAGCAGGAGAGCGGCCCATCTCTGTGCGGAACAGGCGTTCGATCTGCCGCCGTGACAGGCCGACATGATCGGCAATGTCGAGCAGCGACAGCGGCTCGGATAGGTTCGCTTCCATCAATTCGATGATGGTCAGCACCTTGGAGTTCTGAACCCCGAGCCGCGCCCGCAAGGGCAGGCGCTGGCGATCGCTTGGGCTGCGCACGCGGTCGGTGAGGACCTGCTCGCAGATGCGGTTGACCAACGAATCGTCAAAGTCGTCGCCGATGAGTTTCAGCATCATGTCGAGCGCCGCCGTGCCGCCGGCGCAGGTGTAAATGTTCTGGTCGACCTCGAAGAGATCGGCGAAGACGTTGGCTTTCGGAAACGCCTCGGCAAAGCCAGGCAGGTTTTCCCAATGGATGGCGCAGCGTTTGCCCGACAAAAGACCTGCGGCAGCCAGAACATGCGCGCCGGTGCAAAGACCGCCGATTGCTACGCCTCGATTGTACTCCTCTCGCAACCACGCAAAGGTCGATTTGTTGGAGTACCGCTCGATATTGGTGCCGGTGCACACAATCACCATAGACGGCCGGTCGGGCCCGGCCATCTTGCGCCGCTCGTCCTCCAGCGAGGTATTGACCGCGCACAGCACGCCATTGGAGCCGGGAACGGGTTGCCCGTCGAGACTGGCCAGCCGCCATTTGTAGGCATCATAGCCCAACATGCGGTTGGCGATGCGCAACGGCTCCAGCGCGGTCGCGAAGGCAACCATGGTGAAATCCGGCACCAGAAAAAAGACGAGCGAGCGTTTGATTGGATGTTTGGCTATATTCACGGCGGCTAACATACCATGTCGCGAACAGAATGTCGCGAACGCGCCATCGACAACAGGAATTAGGTTTGTTGTCAACGACGTACTTGGATTTCAACAGCTCTATTCAAGGCTTGTTTGCGACCTTGAGCTGAAGAGCTGTGCAATGCGGCCAGAGTGCGAAGACATAAAAACTAAACCGCCGCCCGACAAATGTCGCGCGGCGGTCAAAGAACCGAACCCGGACGGGCTCGAGGCTCTGCTTTCGTTAGTGCACCATGAAACCGAGGCGGGCGGCCTCAATAGCGCCGGTCTGACCCGGCATCGTCTTGGCGAAGCGATCACGCTCGCGGATGGTGGTCAGGTTGGCTTCACGACGGGCGCCGAAAAGGCGGGACAGAATGTTCATGGGGTTGCTCCACTTCCTTGGTTGACGGGTCGCCTTCGCGGAAACCGGAGTGGGGCAGCTCGTTTGATGACGCGTATATAGTGTGCGCCGCACAAAAACACATTAGAAAATGCGAACACAGACGACGCAAAAACGACACCCGGCGTTCCACTACATCATGTCGGTAACATAAAAGTGCATATTTTCAGATATTTAACGATTTGGTAAGGCGCAATGCGACAGGCGCATATGGGGCATGCATTGGACGCATGACGCTCTTGCGGCTAAAGAAAAACCCGCCCAACTTGCGTTGGCCGGGCTATTCAGGACAGTGATCGTCTGGGTTCATTTTGCACCGGCCCAATGACCAACGCCTTTGCTCACGGGCGAGGAGTTGGTGACGGGCGGCCAACCGATGTCCTTTTGGATCTCGAAAGGCAGGGAGCCCAACTGACGTTCGGTCAGATAGCGGGCACGGGCCGCCTTAACTTCATGGGCCAGATGCCCAATCGCTGAAAACAGTGACATGACATGCTCCTCTGATCGTGCCGGCGCGGGCCGGCGGTTTCCATCGACGGGCGGCTGGCCTGCATTCCGCGTGCTCGCCGTCCTGTCGACATTGACTATCGGACCAAAAGAGTGTTCAATCAAACGAAATGAAATGATCTGTCAGATCAGGGAAATTGAATGGAGAACGCGCCTTGAACGCCCCGCTCAACCATCCGCTACCGCTGCTCGATCTGGACGTTTTGCGCACCTTCGTTGCGATTGCCGAGACCGGCAGTTTCACCACAGCAGCGAACGCCGTTTTCCGCACGCCGTCGGCCGTTTCCATGCAGATCAAGAAACTCGAAGACATTTTGGGCCGGCCCGTCTTCGTCCGGGACGCGCGTTCTGTATCGCTGACGGCGGACGGCGAAATGCTGCTCGGCTATGCGCGCCGGTTGATCGCCATCAACCGCGAGGCGGTGTCGAAATTCATCGTGCCGGACATTGTCGGCGTCGTTCGCCTGGGCTCGCCGGACGATTTCGGCGAGCGGGTGCTGCCGCACGTTCTGAAGCGTTTTGCGCAGACCCACCCATCGATTGCAGTCGATGTGATTATTGACCAGAGCGCCAATCTGCGCCGGCGCATGGACGACCGCACGCTCGACATCAGCCTCATGACGAGTTCGAGTGGAGCTTCCAGTGCGGTCGAAACGCTGCTTACCGAGCGCATCGTTTGGGCTGGCGCCAAGGGCGGTTGCGCGCATCTGCGCGAGCCGCTGCCGATTTCGGTGTGGGAAGAGGGGTGCAGTTGGCGGCAGCGGGCCATGGACGCGCTCGGCCGTGATGGCCGCAACTATCGCGTGGCCTATATGAGCGCACATACCGCCGGACAGCGCGCGGCGATCATGGCGGACCTGGCAATCGCGCCTTTGCCGAAATCTTTCATCACCGACGAGATGGTCGAACTCGGCGTAAAGGACGGCCTACCTATCATGGGCGATTACAGCATCGCTATGATGGTGACGCCTGATGCCAGCGCGCCAGTGCAGGCGGCGGCGGATCATATCCGTGCCGCGTTCGAGCAGTTCCGTCAGACCGGACGCTTCGAAGGCCAGGAACGGGTCAAGGTGTCGGCTACGAGCTGAATGGCCTGCCTGAGATAGGCAAGCTTGCCGGCGGCCTGGCCGCTGGTGCGATTGTTCCGCATGATCAGATCAGGTCCCAATTGACCGAGGTGCGAGCAACGGGCGCGCGGCGGCTTGCAGTCCACTTCCAACCAATGTCTTTCTGGGCTTCGTCGGACAGGGAATTCAGGATCGAGGAGGTGCGGCGGTCGGCCAGAAAGGAGCCAAGGGCTTTGAGCGGGTTCATCGTGTTCATCTTTCGAGGGTTGGCGCGAAGCACATCACTGCCTCAAGCGCTATATGCCCTGATTATATGGGTTTCAGGCCGCATCATGGCAAGATGCTGCACTGCACAAATTTATTTGCATGCAAATGAAACTGTTTATTGGTCCAGCGGGGCTATGCCAGAAAAATGTGCCCTGCATTGCCCAGCGCATGCCTTGCATTCGCGGCATTTTCCGCCTTGACCAGCAGATAGTCGGTATCGAACGTCGACACGAGAAAGATGCCGATGCCGGCTTCGGCAAGCGGTTGGATTGCAGCCAGCGCAATGCCGGTTTCGTTAAAGGCGAAGGGGCCGACCAGCTTGAAACAGGTCCACGGACCGTCCGATTTGATGTCCGCTGGCACGCGTTCGGCCACACAGACGATGGAAAGCTCGTCCTCAGTGCGGCTGATGCTGACGAAGCCCGGTTCGTCTGCCCATGCTGGTATGCGCTCGGCCGGCCCGAGGCGCGAAACCGCATAGGCTTCCGGCAGAGTCTCAAGGCGCAGCTTGGGCATCGGCCTATTCGCGCCCACGCCGGCCTTCGCGGCCGCGCCGGCGTCCACCGCCCTCGGCATTTTCCAGAACCTTGCGCGGCGGCAGCGTCACCTGTTCCGCCAGCTTCACGAAGGGGTCGACCTTGTTGGGCAACGCCATGGCGTTGATGAAAAGCTGCTGGAAGTTTGGTTCCAGCGCGGTTTCGATCTTTTCGATTTCGCGCACCGTTTTCTCGATCTCGCGCCGATAGCCGCGGTTGAGCAGCGCCATCAGCGCGCCCGTGCCGGCCGCGTTGCCGACGGCCTTCACGTCCAACAAATCACAGTCGGGGATCAAGCCCAGCACCATCGCATATTTCGGATCGATGAAGGAGCCGAACGCGCCGGCGAAGCGGATCATGTCGATCTGATCGACGCCCTGTTTCTCCATCAAAAGCTTGATGCCGGCATAGAGCGCGGCCTTGGCAAGCTGGATCGCGCGCACATCGTTCTGGGTGACGGAAATATTCGGCTCGCCCGGACGCCCTTCACGCAGGAGATACGAGAACGTACGGCCGTTGGGCACGATGCGCGGGCTTTTGGCAGCCATCGAGCCGTCGACCACGCCGTCTTCCGAAATAATGCCAGTCAGATACATCTCCGCCACCACCTCGATGATGGCCGAGCCGCAAATGCCGGTGACGCCCGTGGTCCAGGAGGCCTCGTCGAAACCCGGTTCGTCGGACCACATCTCGGTTCCGATCACATGGTAGCGCGGTTCCAGCGTCGCCGGATCGATGCGCACGCGCTCGATCGCGCCAGGCGCGGCGCGCTGGCCGGACGAGATTTCCGCGCCTTCGAAGGCTGGGCCGGTCGGAGACGATGCCGCGACGACACGGTTTTTGTTGCCGAGCACGATCTCGGCATTGGTGCCGACATCGACAAGCAGCATCATCTTGTCCTGGCGGTGCGGTCCCTCCGACAGCGTCGCGCCGGCGGCGTCCGCACCGACATGACCGGCGATGCAGGGCAGCATATAAAGCCGCGCGCCGGGGCTGACGTTTATGTCGATCTCATGCGCCCAATATTGCAGCGCGCCGGACACCGCGAGCGCGAACGGCGCTTGCCCCAATTCCGTCGGGTCGATGCCGAGGAACAGATGGTGCATGATCGGGTTGCCGACAAACACGCAGTCGAAAATATCGTTGCGGTCGACGCCGCCTTCCTCGCAGACCTTGCCGATCAGCCCGTTGACCGCTTCGCGCACGGCCTTGGTCATGGCTTCTCGGCCATCGGGGTTCATCATCACGTAGGAGACGCGGCTCATCAGATCTTCACCGAAGCGAATCTGGGGGTTCGACGTTCCGGACGAAGCGGCGATGCGGCCCGAGAGCAGCGACACCAGATGCATGGCGATCGTCGTCGAGCCGATGTCGCAGGCAATGCCATAGGCCTCGTTCTTAAGGCCGGGATAGAGCGCCGTGATAAAGGGCCGGGCGGTTTCCATGTCGCGATGCACGACGGCGGTGACGCCCCATTTGCCTTCGCTGACCTCCGGCTGGTCCGGCAGCTCGGTGCGCATGATCTTCTGGAGTTTTGGAATCAGATAAGGCGCGACCAGCAGGTCCTTGAATCCCCAGTCTTTTTCCAGCTCCGCCTTCAGTCGGTCGAGATCACCCAAAGGCTTGTGCATGTCGGGCTGCTCGACCTCGACATAACAAAGCTGGATCGGCGAATCGCGCTCGATGACACGGTCGGTCGCTGCCTTGCGCACGACCTGCGCGTTGATGACCGTATCCTGCGGCACGTCGATAACGAGGTCGCCCTGGATGGTGGTCGAACAGGAGAGGCGGCGACCATCCGGCAGCGCTCCGCGCACGCGCTCATAACGCTCTTCCTTTGGCCCTTTGGGGGAGGCGTGGTCGAGCGAGGAGGTGATCTTGTGCTTGGCGAAATTGCCCTTCTGCACTTCGATCTGGCAGCGACCGCAGGTCGCCCGCCCGCCGCAGACGGATTCGACATAAACGCCCAGCGACCGCGCCGCATCGAGGATCGGCGTGCCGACTGGAAACCGCCCGCGCTTGCCGGACGGCATGAACAGGACAAGAGGATCGGTCTGGTTGACGGGAGCGTTCATTTATCAAAGCATCCGTCTTGAGAGAAAGCACTCTACGTTGCCCCCCTCTGTCCTGTCGGACATCTCCCCCACAAGGGGGGAGATCAGCAGCTTCGGGGTCCGTGCTCGCCTTACAACCTTGGCGATTGGCGAAATCATCGCGGCCGCCTGATCTCCCCCCTTGTGGGGGAGATGTCCGACAGGACAGAGGGGGCAACGTAGAGCACAGCCATCCGACCTAATCTAAATTCTACCCCGCGGCCCGCCTCGCCTCTCTACCACCACGCCGCCTTCCACCCGCAGCCGCATCGCCCGGAGCGTTGACCGCGACCGGAGGCGGGGCGGCATGTTCGCCCGGCTTGTAGTCTTTGTAGGTGCGGATCCAGTTCATGCAGTCCTTGTCGGTCCCGGCCAGCACATTGGCGGCGCGAACCGCTTCCATTTCCTGCGGCCGGACCGGATTCATGATTGCCGAAGTCATGCCAGCCCCAATGACCATCGGGATGAACCCGGCATTGATGCCGTGGCGATGCGGCAGGCCGAAGGAGATGTTGGAGAGACCGCAGGTCGTGTTGACCTTGAGCTCGTTGCGCAGGCGATAAAGCAACTGGAATACTTGGCGGCCGGCGTCGCCCAGCGCGCCGATCGGCATGACCAGCGGGTCGACGACGACGTCGTGCGCGGGAATGCCATGGTCTGCGCAACGCTCGACGATCTTTTTCGCCACGGCAAAGCGCACGTCGGGGTCCATCGAAATGCCAGTCTCGTCGTTGGAGATCGCGACGACCGGGACATTGTATTTCTTCACCAGAGGCAGGATCGCTTCGAGCTTTTCCTCCTCGCCGGTGACCGAGTTTACCAGCGGCCGCCCCTTGGCGACCTTGAGGCCGGCCTCGATGGCGGCGGTCACGGAGGAGTCGATAGACAGTGGCAGGTCGACCAGCCCCTGCACGATCTCCAGCGTCTGCACCAGAAGGCCGGGCTCGGTCTCATTGGGATTGACTGAAGTTACACCGGCATTGACGTCGAGCATGGTCGCGCCGCAGGCAGCTTGCTCCAGCGCGTCCTTGATGACGGTCTCGAAATTGCCGGCCTGCATCTCGGCCGCCAGCTTCTTGCGGCCGGTCGGGTTGATCCGCTCGCCGATAACGCAGAACGGCTGGTCGAAGCCGATGACGATTTCGCGGGTCGCCGAGGCGACGATCGTACGGGTCATTCTAGTCTCCTCACGCGATATAAAGACTTGTTTATATGGTTATCTGAATGGCTTCAAGGCCGGATTTTAATGTGCTTTCTCGAGCATGGTCGCGGGCTGATATGCTGTTTCCCGCTTCTTCAGCTCAACGAGTCGCTCGGCAACCATCGCCTCGTCGCTACGCGCCTCGCGCTTCCACGGCTGGCGGCCTTTGAGCACACCTGATTCGTCGACGATCTCCGCGACATATTCCTCCTGGCGATACGCCATGACATGCACGCCCGAGACACCCGGAATTTCCTTCACTTCGTTCATGATGTCGATGCAGAGCCGCTTGCCTTCGGCCTTCTGGTCCTGCGCGCCTTCCAGCCGCTTGATGATGTCATCGGGGATATGCACGCCCGGCACATTCGAGCGCATCCACTTGGCCGTTTTGGCCGAAGCGAGCGGACCGACGCCGCAGAGAATGAACACCTTTTCCGTGAAGCCAAGATCGCGCGCCTTCTGCATGAAGGTTTTGAACATCGGCACGTCGAAACAATATTGGCTCTGCACGAACTGCGCGCCCGCGGCGATCTTCTTGCCGAGATGGATCGGGCGGAAATCATAAGGCGGGGCAAAAGGATTGACCGCGGCGCCGATGAAGACGCGCGGCGGCGTGGTGAGCTTGCGGCCCGACAGGAATTTGCCGTTGTCGCGCATGATGCGGATCGTTTCGAGCAGCGACATCGAATCGAGATCGAAGACCGGCTTCGCGCCCGGCTGATCGCCGGCCTGCACGCCGTCGCCGGTGAGACACAGGATGTTGGCGACGCCCATCGCCGCGCCGCCCAGAACGTCGCCCTGAATGGCGATGCGGTTCTTGTCGCGACAGGCGATCTGCATGATCGGCGCATACCCCATGCGGGTCAGCAACGCGCAGATGCCGACGGACGACATGTGGCAGTTCGCGCCCGAGGCATCGACAGCATTGATGCCGTCGACCCAACCGTCGAACACTTTGGCGCGGTTATAGACATCCTCGGGGTCGGCGCTGTCCGGCGGATTGAGCTCGGTGGTGACTGCGAACTCGCCGCGCCGCAGCACACGTTCCAACCGGCCGCGCGAGGAATGGCCAGGTAGTTCAGCCAGCGGAAGGTGTATGCCTTCCGGGTTTTCGTCTTGCTGGATAGGGCGCTTCGACATCAAACCTGAGCTCCCGCCTTGGCCTGGTCCTTCGCCGCTGCTGACTGCGCAGTGACCCGCAACCAGGCCGAGGTTTCCCGCAGCGACTGATCCACCGGCTTCTGCACGGTCAGGATCTTGTCGCCGTGCACCATGTTGCGCGAGCCTTCCCAGGCTTTCACCCAGACGCAGGGCATGTCCGGCTCGACCTCGCAATTGCCGTTGGCGCGCACGCCGCCGCAGGGCCCGTTGCGCAATTGCTTGGGACAGTTCATCGGGCACGACATGCCGGTCGACGACAACACGCACTGGCCGCACATGCGGCAGTCGAACATGAAACCCTTGACCCGCTTCTCGACGAATTTCACCGGCGCTTCGACGCGGCTGTAGCCGATGCCCTTCCACAGTGGATGCAGCAGCAGAAACACGTCGGCGAACTTGCCGTAAAACCATTCCAGCGCGCGCGAATGGCGGATCGACCAGAGCCGCACCGAATAGCTGCGCTGCACGCGCCGCTGCGGCGACACGTCGGCCGGTTTGTAATCCGATTTCGGCGCGGCCTTCTTGACCAGCGTCGCCTGCGTAACCGTCTCAGCCATTTTCCCGTCCGCCTGCCTTGGCAAGCGCCACGAGGCGCTCGCGTGGGTATTGCGCATCGAAATCGAGGGCGGCCTTTTCAGCCTCCGCCTCAAGGTCGTCGCCGACCGGCACCGGGTCGGCTTTACGCCACTCGGCCAGATAGTCGTCGGTGTCGCTCGCGCCTGAACGCATCGCGGCCATGTCGATGGCTTCGCTGAAGCGCGCCGGCAGCTCGCGCTTGGCATTTTGCCGGCCTTTCTTCACGATCACCTGGGCGGGGATGTCGCGCCAGTAGACGACGATCAGGTCAGCCATTTGTCCTCACTTCCCTTGGATTATGAGCATTGCAACAGGGCGCGACGGCCCGCTAGCTGTCGCACGACGCGGCTGCATTCAAAAGCGACTTCGATCTATTTGGAAGAACCAGTAATGTCGCCAACGAGGCGGCGATGGAATCGCACATAGCCGTTCTCGGTCGTGCACAAATGTTCAGCGACGATTGTGTGGAAGCGCGGCAGCTTATGGAATGGCACCGCTGGGTAGGAATGATGCTCGGAATGATAGGGCATGTTCCAGGCAATCAGCCTCACCAGGCGTGTCGTGAAGGTCGTGCGGGTGTTTTCCAGCATGTTCGCAACGTGCGGGCAGCGCGTGTGCTCGGCAAGCAGATAAGCACGCAGGAAAGGCTGGCCGATCAGCACCGGCACGATCCAGATCCAGAACAGGCCGGCGAAGCCGGAGAGTAGGGCGGCTGTTGCCACAGCAAGGTAGGCAGCGAGGAACTGACGCGATTCGACGGTGACACGGTCCTTGGCCTTGGCCGGTACGAAGACGTCCGCATTTCGCGCGAGCGCATTGGTGACGATCACCCGCGCCATGCCCGTCCAGTATGGAATGCCGGAGAGATACCTCAGATATTGAAGCATTGTTTCTGGCTTGGGACTCATCAATTCCGGATCATTGTCCGGGTCGTGCGTGTGCCGATGATGCGCCAGATGAAAGTACCGGAACCACAGCGGTGGCAGAAGGATGAGGAAACCAGAGAGCAAACCGACGGCACGGTTGATCCAGTTGGTCTCGAATGCCGTCTCATGAATGCTTTCGTGCAGCGCGGTGAACAGAAACACGATCATGATGCCAAGCGGCAGCATCAGTATTGGCCAGAAGCGAATCTTCAACAGGATCAGCATCGCAAGCAGGACGATCGTTCCAAAATGAAAGGCAATCCAAAACAGCCCAGGCATATCTGCCTTGCTGGTCAGTAGCTTCCGTTCCTCATCGGAAAGCGCCGCGATGACGCGGCGATGGTCGACCTCGCTCATGGCGCGAGTCTAGCACACAGGAAGGGATATGCATTCGCCGGAACTGCCGAGCGAACGAAACTTACATCAGCCAGCCCCAGACGGCATGTCCGGCATATCCGGCCGAGCCGACGATCACGGCCACGACCCCCATCGCCAGAACGCCGACGATGCTGCCGAGCGCAAACAGAATACCGTCGCGTTCGAGCAATGAGAGGCCAAGCAGGGCGCTGGAGCAGGCCGGAAGCCAATTGCCGAGCGGGATAGGCAACACTACGGAAATCGCCATGATCAGCGCAATGGTGCCCACCACCCGGTCGCCTTGCCTGCGCCAGAAGGGCCAGTAGCGCGGGCGGATGAATTTCTCGAGCTTCGCAAGGCGCGGAATAACGCGATCCATCATCCAGCGGAACTGCTCGGCTGTGAGAGAGCGCTTGCCCAGAAATTCCGGCAGCCAGGTGCGTCGATTGCCATAGACCATCTGCGCGGCGATGATCAGCAGCGGCAGGCCGAGCACGGCCGAAGTGCCGGGCGGCAGCGGCAAAAGGTTGATCGCGGAGAAGAAGACCAGCAGCGGCGCGAAGGCGCGGCCGCCAAGCGTGTCGGTGATGTGAGCGATCGATACTTCGCCGTCGGCATCCCGCGCAAGCTGCGCGAACACTTCCGACAGGCGTCGCGGCCGCCTCCGCAGCGGCGCCGCGTTGATGCCGCCTTCACCGAAACTCGAACCGCCGTCTAGCATTTGCCCCTTGTCTGCAGTCGCCCCAAATCACCCATGCAGGACTGGCGCCATTGTTACCCGCCGGCGTTAAGCTTGTATGACGATGAAAAGAGCCATGATTTAGGCGTTGCTTGGGCCGAAAAGCAAGTGCGCCTGCGCCACATCAGCGCCGGAACTCAAGAATGTCGAGCTTTGATTCGTAATACGGGCCGGGAAATTCGATGCGCCATTCGTTCTTGCCCGTCCGAAAGGCGTAGCCGACCTGATCGCTTTTTGGACCTTTGCCATAGGGCGGGGCAGGGTCGTTGTTGACGTAGCCCGCGCCGAGATAGATCAGGCGCGTGTCTGTATCGTCGTAGAAGCGGCCTTTGGTTTTCTGCGACCCGGTCAATTTTTCGAGCATCCAGCCTGAGCCGTCGTCCGTGACGCGGCATTTGAACCAGCCATAGGCGACGAACGGCGCGTAGCTGCCGAGCTTGATGGTGCGGCACTGCCAGTTGCCGGTCATGTCGAAATCGCGAAAAGACATGACACGCTTCGCCATTGTTGTCTGCAGTGCCTTGAGCGCGTCGAAATCCGTCTCGGCATCGGCTGCCGCCTCCGCAAACCCCTGCTTGCGCGACTGTTCAAGCTGGGTCAGCCTTTCGCGATCGGCGGGCCTGATGATCTTGTCGACCTCGCCATCGGCGAAGGCAGGCCCGGCAAGACCGCACAGGATAAGGGCCGTCAGCCGCGATTTGCAGGTCATCTAACAGTCTCCTAGGAGGCTGGCGACGTCGCGGCTGAATCCGGCGCTTTCATGTCGCGATCGGCGGCAGCGAGCGCCGTCCGCAAATCGCCATAGCCGGTGATGCGTTTTTCGTAAGCGAGGTTGAGCATCTTGGCCGCGTCGACAGCGACTTGCTCCAGCGCCGGATCCTCGGCCTGCGCGAGATAGACCAGCTTCTCGTAATTGCCAAAATAGTCCTGGGCGAGCTCGGGGTGCCGGTCTAGTCCAAGCGGCTTCAGGAAAAAGGCCTCGAACTGCCGGCACAAGAAGTCGGTCATGTAGAAGGTCGTCATGTCGCCATCGGCGACATCGGCGTAGCGCTCCAGGCCTTGATAGAAGGCGAAGCAATGCGGACCGGCGATGCGTTCGACGCCATGTCTTTCGCAGACCGTATCGAGCTGTCCACCGGTGCCGCAATCCGCATAGCCGACGAAGATATTCTCATATCCTTCGGTTCGTGCGTTTTGGATAGCGACATCCATCGCCGGAGCGATACGGTCGGGGTAGTAATGAAACTCCGCCGGCAAACAGGTCAATTCAAGGTGTTCAAGGCCGAGTTGCTGCTTGACCGCCAGAACCTCGCGGGCAATCATGCCGCAGGCTATGACCAGCAGACGTTGCGAATGAGGGGCGGTTCGGTTGCGGGCGGCCATTTTGCTCAACCACACTCCGCGCAATTGCGGCGCGGACCTTACTTGTTGCGGGAGATATCGTCCATGAAACTCAGCAGGCTCGCTCCGGTCGCCGTCCTCGTCAGCGCCCTGTTCGTTGCATCTTGCGCCAACACCATTCGCGGCTTTGGCCGCGATGCCAGCAACACGGTCGATGCCACGGAAAGCGCCGTCAAGGATGTCGCAGAATAAAGATTAAGGCGCATATGCGCTCGCAGCCTTAGGCGTTGCGGGCGTTATGCCTGCGTTTCATGTAGTCCTTGGCGGTTTCGACTGCGACTGCTGCATCGCGGCAGTATGCATCGGCGCCGACCGCCTTGCCAAACTCTTCGTTGAGCGGCGCCCCGCCGACCAGCACAACATAATCGTCGCGAATCCCTTTTTCTTTCATCGTGTCGATCACGACCTTCATGTAGGGCATGGTCGTGGTGAGCAGGGCCGACATGCCGATGATGTCCGGCTTATGCTCTTCCAGCGCTTCGAGATATTTCTCGACCGGGTTGTTGATGCCGAGGTCGATGACGTCGAAGCCGGCGCCCTCCATCATCATGCCCACGAGGTTCTTGCCGATGTCATGAATGTCGCCCTTTACCGTACCGATGACCAGCTTGCCCTGCTTCGGCGCGCCGGTGGCGGCGAGCAGCGGGCGCAGGATCGCCATGCCGGCCTTCATCGCATTGGCCGACAGCAGCACCTCCGGCACGAACAGTATGCCATCGCGAAAATCCTCGCCGACGATGCGCATGCCTTCGACCAGCGCCTCCGTCAGCACCTTGTAAGGAACCCAACCGCGCTCGAGCAGAATCTGCGTACCTTCCTCGATTTCCTCCTTCAGCCCGTCATAGAGGTCGTCATGCATCTGCTGCACGAGTTCGTCGTCGGGGAGCTCGGAGAGGATGATTTCGTCGTCGGCCATGTCGGGCTCCTGAGGATTCCACTGTCGCTGCGGCAAGCGGGCAGAACCTATCCTGCAAGCCAGTGATTTCCATAGCTGATTTGCGACTTGGCGCAATAAGAATGCGACCGGGCGGTTTGTGCCGTTGCTGTCGATTTTTGGACAATGCTTGGCGCTGCCGAACCGTTTCCGGCATAGTGCTGCACTACGATCAGGGTAGAGCCCTCCGGCGGCGACGATTTTTGTGAAGGACGAGATGATGAGTGAAACGATGGAGCAGGAAGCGTCGGGCGGTCGGCGGGGCAGAGCGGATCGCGGCGGTGGCGCGGCGGCGCGGCGCGCGGCCCGTTCCGGGGGCGGACCTGGCACGCAGCTCACCTACATCAAGCGCAAGATCAAGGTCTACGAGGTGTTGGACGAAGAGGGCCTAGCCCTCATCGAGAAGAATGCCGATACAGTGTTGGAAGAGATCGGCATCGAGTTCCGAGACGACGCCGAGGCGCTAAAACTCTGGAAGGACGCTGGCGCCGATATCAAGGGCGAGCGTGTGCATTTTCCAAAGGGCCTGCCGCGCTCGCTGCTGAAAACCGCCCCCTCGATGTATACCCAACACGCGCGCAACCCCGAGCGCTCTGTCCAGATCGGTGGCAATGGGACTGTCTTCGCGCCGGTCTATGGCCCGCCCTTCGTGCGCGATCTTGAGGGCAAGCGCCGCTACGCCACGATCGAGGATTTCCGCAATTTCGTGAAGCTCGCCTATATGGCCCCGTCGATCCACCATTCCGGCGGTACGGTATGCGAGCCTGTCGACGTGCCGGTCAACAAGCGCCACCTCGACATGGTCTATTCGCACATCCGCTATTCCGACAAACCCTTCATGGGCTCGGTGACGGCGCCGGAGCGCGCCGAAGATACAGTCGCCATGTGCAAGCTGGTCTTCGGCGACGAGTTCGTCGACCAGAACACCGTGCTGACGTCGTTGATCAACGCCAATTCGCCGATGGTGTTCGACGAGACGATGCTCGGCGCGCTGAAGGTTTACGCGCGCAATAACCAGGCCTGCATCGTCACTCCGTTCATCCTTGCCGGCGCCATGAGCCCGGTCACGGTTGCTGGTACGCTGACCCAAGTGCTGGCGGAAGTGCTGGCCGGCGCGGCATTGACGCAGCTTATCCGCCCCGGCGCGCCGGTCCTGTTCGGCACCTTTGCCTCCTCCATTTCCATGCAGTCGGGCGCGCCGACCTTCGGCACGCCAGAGCCGTCACTAGTGTCTTATGGCGCCGCGCAGCTTGCTCGCCGTCTCGGTCTGCCGTTCCGTACCGGCGGCTCGCTCTGCGCCTCGAAAATTCCGGATGCGCAGGCCGCCTACGAGAGCGCCAACACGCTGAACTCCACTGTGCTCGCCGGCACCAACTTCGTGCTGCATTCGGCCGGCTGGCTCGAGGGCGGGCTCGCCTCTTGCTACGAAAAATTCATGATGGATATCGACCAGCTCGGCGTGCAGCAGAAATTCGCCGAGGGCGTCGATTTGTCGGAAAACGGCCAGGCGATGGACGCGATCCGCGAGGTGGGTCCGGGCAGCCACTATCTCGGCTGCACCCACACGCAGGCAAATTTCCAGACGGCCTTCTACCGCTCGACCATCGCCGACAACAATTCCTATGAGCAGTGGTTGGCCGAAGGCGAAAAGACCGCGCCGCAACGCGCCAACGAACTGGCCCGCCGCTGGCTGGAAAGCTACGAGGCGCCGTATCTCGATCCGTCGATCGACGAGGCGCTGACCGCGTTCATCGCCAGGAAGAAGGAGTCGATGCCCGACGCCTTCACCTGAAAGGAGCCCGTTTCAGGCGGGGCTAAAGTCGCCAACATCATTCACAAGGAAGTCTGGCGCAGCGCGTTCAAAAGCGCGCCGGGCAAATAATGACGGCGTCTGGTGACGTGCTGGCAAAGCTTGGCAAAGCGCTAGCCGTTCATGGATTGGTCCTGCGCGGAGGCTTCGATTTTTCGCCGGACGACCACATCCCGACCACTGAGACCGGCAAGCCGGCGCGCTCTGTCTTGCTGATCGGCAATGCCGGCGGAGCATTCTGGCCTCACTTCAAACGCTGGTGCCAAGATCAGCCGGTGGATTTGAAGAATCCGCTCGATACCTGGTCACGGGAGACAATGGAGCGGGCGGCTACAGGGCAGGGCGTGACGTTCGTTTCGCCTTCCGACAAGCCCTTCATGCCATTCCAGCAATGGGCGATGCGCGCCGAAAGGTTGCGGCCGTCACCGCTCGGCATTTTGATGCACCCGCAATGGGGACTCTGGCACGCCTATCGCGGCGCGCTGCTATTCGACAGTCGGCTCGGGTTGCCTGAGCCAAGGTTGACCGAGCATCTCTGCGATGCCTGCGTAGCCAAGCCATGTCTCACGGCCTGTCCGGTCGAAGCGTACACAGCGATCCGGTTCGATCATGCAGGCTGCCTCGGCCATGTGCGCGGGCAAGGCTCACGGTGTCGGGATCAGGGTTGCCTTGACCGCAATGCCTGTCCCTACGGGACGGAACATCGTTATCCGGCGGAGATGCAGGCTTTCATCATGCGGGCCTATGCCGGCGTATGAACTTGGAAACGCGATTGGGCGTTTCAGTCCGCCCCTTCGTTTGGGTCGATCGCCGCGTCAGGGTCGGCCACAACCTCAACTTCCGCGTCCTTGCCGGATTCGACCACGGCCTCGGCTTGGAATATCCGATCGCGATTTTTCGCGACGATCGTGTAGCTGCCTTCCGCCAGTACGACCGTAGCATAAGGGCCGACCGTCTCCAGGATCGGGTCGCCCGAATCGGTAACAACCGACCATGACGTTTCCGCAAGCGCTTCGCCACCCTTCTCACGCACCAGTTTGAGCGTCACCTGCGCGGCCTTGTGCTCGACCGTCGCCTGGGTCAGCTTGCCGGCCTCGACCCGAATATCGGAACGCACCGTGGCGTTGACCGCGCCGTAATTTGACACGACATGGTAGACGCCGGCGTTCAGCCGCACCACGGTCTTCGCCTTGACGTCAGGCACCACAAGAGGCCGGTCGCCGGACGCATCGGTCTTGTCTTCGTAGATGGAGAATCGAAGCTTGTCGGGCGGCACCGGTTTGCCGTCGGGCAACAGCGCATTGAGTTCGAGACCGCCAGCTTCGAGAACCAGTTCCTCGCGTTGCGCATCGCGTCCAACCGTAATGCGCTTTGTCGCGCCCGCGCGCCCGAACGCGGCATGCACGAGATAACGACCCGGCGCCAGTTCGAACACGCCTATGCCGCCTTGAGCGGATGCGACCAGCGGCAACTTGCCGTCGGGACCGGCATCAGGCCCGAACACGCGCCAGATCATGCCACGGGATATCTCTGCGCTCTCGTCCGTCATCTTGGCGGCAAGACGCACGGGCGTGATCTGGCTGGTAGCCAAAGGCGTCGTCGGCGCCGCTGGCGCAAAGCCCGTAATGGTCGGCGCATTGGGGAATGCTTCCGGCTGCTCTTGTGCATAGCCGTTGCCGCCCGCCAAAGCAGCGGCAAACAGGACAATCAGGGCAGAGCGTCGAAGACCGCCGAACAGCATGGCTTGCCATGAAGCCGAAGGCAGTGGCAATTTCAAGGCCGCACGACAACCCGCATAGCCCAGGCCACCGTCCGGTTCGCCTCAGCCAAGCTTATCTCTGGAGACGGCCCGTTTTGACCTCGCCAATCATCGATTTTCTTCTCGCCCGTAGCTCCGCTCCGATTCCGGAGCTGAAAGAGCCAGCCCCCAATGACGCCGAAATCGCCACCTTGATTCGCATCGCCTCCCGCGTGCCGGACCATGGCCGCCTTGCGCCGTGGCGCTTCATTCTTTATCGCGGCGCGGTGCGGGCTCACATCGGTGAAAAGCTGGCGGCCCTTGCCGAGCAGCGCGAGGGGCCATTGGCCGACACACGCCGTGAGCAGGAGCGCGCGCGTTTCACCCGCGCGCCTTTGGTCATCGGCGTGATCCATGCGCCGAAAGAGAATCCGAAAATTCCGCAATGGGAAATGCTGCTGTCGGGCGGCGCCGCGGCCATGAACCTCGTCATTGCTGCGAACGCCATGGGCTACCACACAAATTGGATCACCAATTGGTACTCGGATGTGCCGGAGGGCCGCGAGATTCTCGGCCTCGCGCCGCATGAACGCGTCGTCGGCTTTGTGCATGTCGGCACGTTCAAGGGCGACATCATAGAGCGGCAGCGACCCGATCCGGCCACGCTGGTTTCTGATTACTCCGGTCCCTGGAAACATGACCATGTTCTATGAACCTCGAAACGGCCATGGCCTGCCGCACGACCCGTTCAAGGCGATCGTGGCGCCTCGACCAGTCGGCTGGATTTCGACGCTCAACAGCGAAGGCGCGATCAACCTCGCGCCGTACTCCTATTTCAATGCGCTATCAGGCAAGCCGCCAATCGTCTGGTTTTCATCCGATGGCGAGAAAGACAGCGCGACGGCCGCGGCAGAGACGGGTGAGTTCGTCGCCAATTTGGTCAGCCGCCTTCTGGCCGAGAAGATGAATTTGACGTCCGTCAACGCGCCGCGCGGCGTCAACGAGTTCGACTATGCCGGCATTGAGATGACTCCATCTCGATTGGTAAAGCCGCCGCGTGTCGCTGAATCGCCGGCCGCGTTGGAGTGCAAGGTGACCGACATCTACCGCCCGCGAAGCCTCAGCGGTGTCGACATCGGCTCGGTCGTGGTCATCGGCGAGGTGGTCGGCGTGCACATCGATGAAGCCTATGTCCATGACGGGCTGTTCGATTCGGTCATGGCCGGCAATGTCGCCCGGCTCGGCTATTTCGATTATTCGTCGACTGACCGCGTTTTTCCAATGCGGCGGCCGCGCTGGGACGGGGAAAAAGGTTAGGCGACGCTCGCAGCTCGGGCTCGAGCCAAAATCCGCTCGGCAAGACGCAGGTGAGGGCGGTCGTACATCTTGCCTTCGATGCCGACCACGCCTGGATTTCCGGCCGCGGCGAACGCCTCGACGATTGCTTGCGACTTCGCCACCGACTCCGGCGACGGCGTGAAGATGGCATTGATGACCGGCACCTGATCCGGGTGGATGGCCATCTTGCCGGTGAATCCGTCTCGCACCGCGTCGCGGCATTCGGCCTCGAAGGCCGGCATGTTGCGGAAGTTCGGGAACACCGTATCGATGGCGGCTACTTCGGCGGCCGAAGCCGCCAGCAGCGTGAGCGCGCGCGCCAGCCGGAAGACGTCGGTATAGAGGCCGTTCTCGTCGCGCGCCGCATGCGCGCCGATGGCGGCCGAGAGATCTTCCGCCCCCCAGGTCACCCCAATGAGACGGTTCGACATCCCGGCATAGGTGCCCGCCGCCAGCACACCAGCCGCCGTCTCGGTGATCAGCGGCAGGATGCGAATACCGCCATCCGGCAGGTCAGCCTCTGCCTCGTGCACCCGCAGCTTTGCCGCCAGATGCTGGACATCCTTGCCGCTGTTCGACTTCGGCAACATGATGCCGTCCGGCGCGACCTTCGCGACGGCCTTGAGGTCGTCGTCGGTCAGTCCAGTCGACAAGTCGTTGACGCGAACGTAGACGGTTGCGCGCGTCGTTTGCCGCTGCGCCTGGATGAAAGCCGACGCTACGTCGCGCGCCGCAGCCTTGTTGGCCGGCGCGACCGAATCTTCCAGATCGACGATCACGACATCAGCTTCGGAGGCAAATCCCTTGGCGAGTTTCTTTTCCGAATCGCCGGGAACGAAGAGCAGTGAGCGCATGGGTCAGGCCGGCTTCTTGCGGATCATCGCCTGGCGCGCCGTCTTGGCGACCAACTCGCCGCGCTGATTGTAGGCGCGATGTTCGAATTCGACGATGCCGCGATCGTTTTTCGACTTCGATTCGCGAACGCCCTTCACCTCGGTTTCAATACGCAACGTGTCGCCATGAAACACCGGGTTGGGGAACACCGTATCGGTCATGCCGAGATTGGCGATCGTGGTGCCGAGCGTCGTGTCATGCACCGAAATGCCGATCATCAGGCCGAGCGTGAACAGCGAATTGACCAGCGGCTTGCCCCATTCGGTCTTTGACGCGAAGTCGAAATCGATATGCAGCGGTTGCGGGTTCAGCGTCATGACGGAAAACAGCATATTGTCGCTTTCGGTCACGGTCTTGGTGAGTTGATGCTTGATCACCGCGCCGACGACGAACTCTTCCAAATACAGGCCGGCCATTTTCCCTCCCAAGAAAGCTCCGCACTTTGGTGATAGGCATTCCAAAGTCATGCGGCAAGCGGGTTAAGAAATATGGTGAACGCTTCGTAAACCATTCGGTCGATAGAATTTGCCCGAGAGAGGGACAAGAATCGAATGGTCGTAGCGCACTTTCTTCAATGGATCGAAACAGCGAGGGTCAGCGAAAGGGCAGCGGCCGCCGCCGCCTTGGCGCGGACCTATGTTCAGGGAGATTTCGCGTTTGAGGATCGCTGCGCGGCTGAAGCTGCCCTGACGCTTTTGCTGGATGACCCCTCGTGGAAAGTGCGCCAGGCGCTGGCCGAGGCCTTGTCGACCAGTAAATCAGCTCCAGCGCAAATCATTGTCGCACTGGCAGCCGACCAGCCTGAAGTGGCTGCGACGATCCTTACCCGCTCGCCGTTGCTGGCCGAGGCAGATCTCATTGAGATCGTGGCGGAGGGACATGAGGCTAACCAAAAGCTCATTGCAGGTCGGCCGAACCTCTCATTGGCCGTGTCTGCTGCCGTCGCCGAAGTTGGCGAGCCGGGCGCCTGCGTTGCACTGCTTGCAAACAATGCCGCGGATATAGCTATGCTCAGCTTTCGCCGCATCGCCGAACGCTTCGGACACCTGCCGGTGGTGCGGGAGGCGTTGGTTTGCGACGCTCGGCTGCCGGCCGACATTCGCCACATGCTGCTCGTGCACCTCGGCGAGGCTTTGCGCCAGTCGCCATTGGTCCGAGCCTCCATGGGGCCGACCCACGCCGACAAAGTCTTGCGAAACGCCTGCATGAAAGCTTCGCTGACCCTGATTGAGCGCACGAATACCAATGAATATCCTGCTCTGATCGAGCACATCCGCCTGCGCGGCGACCTCACCGCAGGTTTTCTTATTCGCGCACTTGCGCATGGCAAGGTGGACTTTTTCGGCGCGGCGCTCGTGACCCTAACGGGCCAGGCGGAGGATCGCATCCACGCGCAACTCGCCAACGGCTTCGACGCGGCGTTGTGCGCTCTCTTTGCACGGGCGGGCCTTGGCCAGGCGACGCATCAGGTCATCCTCGTCGCGCTTCGTGTCTGGCGCTCGGTCGCGCGCGGCAAGCGGGTGGCGGGGCCGCAAGAAGTGAGCTGGCTGATGCTTTCGGCCATCGGCGGTCAAGGCGCTCAGGGCGATTTGGCTGCGCTGCTGAAATCGATCCATCTTGAAGCCTTGCGCGCCAATGCGCGTGAGCACGCGCTGGCGATCGCCGCCGCCTAATCAGGCGAGACGAGCCTTCCGGCGCTCAAGATAACGATCCGCGACCGCCTGAAGGCCAACTGCCGTAACGACGACCACAGCGCCGATCATGCTGTGCCATGGCGGGATCTCGCCGATCAGCAACCAGGCAAACCCTATCGCAAAGGGAACATCAAGCGTTCCGATCAGGGCCGTTTCGGCAATCGGGATCATCTTGGCGCCTTCCGCCATAAGCATCATGGCAGTGGCGAATGTGAAGCCGAAGAGCGAACACAGCATAAGGTCACGTGCCGAGATCGACAGCGGATCCGACATGATCCAGCTTGCCAGAAACAGCACGAAGGCCGACAACGCGGCCGCCCACTGAACCGGCGTGTCTCGAAACGCCTTGATGGCGACGACGTAGATCGCGAACATCATCGTCATGACGACAGCGAGCAGGTCGCCGGCAAGCCGCGCACCGCCCAGGCCGGCCGACACCGTGACGGCGACGCCGACAAGCGACAATGCCGATGCAACGATCATGACCGTCGTTACGCGCTCGCGCAGGACGAACCATGCAATCGGCGCCGCCATGAAGGGCGCCGTTGCATAGATGACTGCCACGTTCGCGACATAGGTGTTCTTCAGCGAGACGATGAACAACGCGCTGGCGAGCGCGCCGATGACGACAAGGAACCAGCCACGCCCATCCAGCCTCAACTGTAGCGGCCTGGATTCGCGGCGATGCCGCCAAAAGACATAGGCGGAAATGAGGACCGATCCGACAAGGCCGCGCCAGCCGGCGATTACCCAGGCGTCGGCGCTGACCATTTTGGTGAAGACGCCGGCGATGGCGAAAAAAGCCGTTGACGTCAGGATCAGCAAGACGCCCGCCAAATGTTTCTGCGAGGATTCCATGGAGGGGCATTACCATCGAATGAGTTCGGCTGACTTTTGGCGTTTGGCCGCGGTGGGCAGAATGTTCGTCGGCAGCGCTTTCCTGCCCTATCGTTCGTTGGGCGGAATGATGCGGATACGCTCCGAATGGGCCGCAATGTCCTCAATGCTGTAGGATAAGTGGATGCGCTCGGTGGATGGCGGACGCTTGGCCACCGAAAGGCCGGTGCGCCATTCAATCGCCGGTCTGATTGGTCGTGGAGCAAAGCCGCCGCCACAGTTCGGGCAGACGTTATGAAGGTGCTGTGTTACGCAATCAGCACAGAACGTACATTCGAACGTGCAGATCATCGCGTCCGTTGCGGCGGGCGGCAGATCCTTGTCGCAGTATTCGCAGTTCGGGCGAAGTTCCAATGCCATGCGGCCCACCGGATGATTGTCGCTCAATCAAAGGATGTCTGAGACGATCCGGGTAGGGCCAGCAACGCTTCTCAGATATCCAGCGCTTCCGTTTGCGCGAATTCGGCGCGCTCCTGGATGAAGCGGAAACGCGCCTCCGGCTTGGTGCCCATCAGAGCATCGACCGCCGATTTCGTTGCTTCCTCGGCGTCGATGACATCGACCCTCAGCAGCGTGCGCTTCCTGGGGTCCATGGTCGTTTCCTTGAGCTGGCTCGAATTCATTTCACCCAGACCCTTGAAACGCCCGATCTCGACTTTGCCACGCCCGTTGAACTCGGTGCGCAAAAGCTCGTTCTTGTGCGCCTCGTCGCGCGCATAGGCGACCTTGCCGCCCTGGCGCAGCGAGAACAGCGGCGGCACGGCCATGTAGAGATGTCCGCCTCGCACGAGTTGCGGCATCTCTTGATAAAAGAAGGTGATCAGCAGCGAGGCAATATGCGCGCCATCGACATCGGCGTCGGTCATGATGATGACGCGGTCGTAGCGCAGGTCGTCGTCCCGATATTTAGAGCGCGTACCGCAGCCCAGCGCCTGCACCAGATCGGAAATCTGCTGGTTGGCGGCCATCTTGTCGTTGCCAGCGCTGGCGACGTTCAGAATCTTGCCGCGCAACGGCAGGATTGCCTGCATCGAGCGGTCGCGCGCCTGTTTGGCCGAACCGCCGGCCGAGTCGCCTTCGACAATGAAAAGCTCGGCGCCCGCAGCCGCATTCTGCGTGCAATCGGCCAGCTTGCCGGGCAGGCGCAGTTTGCGCACCGCCGACTTGCGCGAAACTTCTTTCTCCTGGCGGCGGCGCACACGCTCGTCCGCCCGCGCGATCACCCAGTCGAGAAGCTTCGAGCCTTCCTGCGGATTATCTGCCAGCCAGTGGTCGAAGGCGTCGCGTATGGCGTTTTCGACGATGCGAATGGCTTCCACCGTCGCCAGCCGGTCCTTGGTCTGGCCGACGAATTCCGGCTCGCGGATGAAGACCGACAACATGCCGGCGGCGGAAATCATCACGTCTTCGCTGGTGACGATCGAGGCGCGCTTGTTGCCCGTAAGCTCCGCATAGGCGCGCAGCCCGCGCGTCAGGATATTGCGGAAGCCGGTCTCGTGCGTGCCGCCCTCATGGGTCGGAATGGTGTTGCAATAGGAATTGACGAACCCATCGCCGCCGAACCAGGTCACCGCCCACTCCACGGAACCATGGCCACCTTGCTTCTCGCTCTTGCCGGAAAAGATCTCGCGCGTGACCTGGAATTCGTCGCCGAGCGAGGCCGCAAGATAATCCTTCAGGCCGCCGGGGAAATGAAACTCGGCTTTGGCCGGCGTTGGGTCCTTGTCCTTGATCAGCGACGGATCGCACGACCAGCGGATGTTCACGCCGCCGAAGAGATAGGCTTTCGAGCGCGCCATACGATAGATGCGGGCCGGCTCGAAGGCCGCACCTTTGCCGAAAATCTCGGCGTCGGGGTGGAAACGGGTTCTGGTTCCGCGACGGTTGTGCACCTCGCCGAGCTTTTCCAGAGGGCCTTGCGGGATGCCGCGCGAAAAGCGCTGGCGATAGAGCTGCCGGCCGCGCGCCACTTCCACTTCACAGACATCGGACAGCGCGTTGACCACCGACACGCCGACGCCATGCAGGCCGCCGGAGGTTTCATAGACCTTGGAATCGAACTTTCCGCCAGCATGCAGCGTAGTCATGATGACTTCGAGCGCCGACTTGTTCTTGAACTTCGGGTGCGGGTCGACAGGAATGCCGCGGCCATTGTCGGTAACGGTCAGAAAACCGTCCGCGCCGAGTTCCACCTCGATGAAGGTCGCGTGGCCAGCGACCGCCTCGTCCATGGAATTGTCGATGACTTCCGCGAAGAGATGGTGCAGCGCCTTCTCGTCGGTGCCGCCAATGTACATACCGGGCCTGCGGCGGACCGGCTCAAGCCCTTCCAGAACCTCGATCGCGCTGGCGTCATAAGCGTCCGAGGCGTCTTTCGACGCGGGTTTTTTCGCGGCGGTCAGAATCGGATCGGCCTTGCGCGGCGCGGGCTGGGCCGGTTCGGCATCGATCTTGGAAAAGAGGTCGTTGGAATCGTCCATGTGCAAACAAAAAGTCCGAGCGCCGAATCAGCCCTGCATACTGCCAGTTTTGGCCGTTCGGCAATAGCTGTTCCGGGTATGTTCATCATATCGGGCCATGCCAAAATGACTGTTTCCGAATAGCACGCCGAGGTATAAGGATTGATATCTGAGATATCAGAATGCATAAATAGATTATGCAGATAGATATAGGGTGTAACGATGATCACCGGTCCACAGATGCGCGCGGCGCGTGCGCTGCTCGGTATCGACCAGAAGGTGTTAGCTGATCTTGCCGGCCTCTCCGTGCCGACGATCCAGCGCATGGAAGCGAGTTCCGGCAATGTCAGGGGTGTCGTTGATAGCTTGACCAAGGTGGTCGAGGCGCTCGACCGTGCCGGGATTGAACTGATCGGCGAAGAAGCGTCGAGCCAGGGCAGGGGGCGAGGTGTGCGCCTGCGCGAGCGCGCCAGTATGCCGGCTGCCAAACAGGCCATCGCCAAGGCCGCCGGCGATCTCGGCGACGCTTGAGGCTTTGCGATGACTGCAGGAACAGTGTCGCCAAACGGTCCGGCAGCGCCGGGCTTCGCTGATCTGTTCACGCCGAAAATCGTGACCGTGATGCGTGAAGGATATCACGCGGCTAACTTTCGCGCGGACGCCATTGCCGGCCTGACCGTCGCGATTGTGGCCTTGCCTTTGTCCATGGCGATTGCCATCGCCTCGCACGCCACGCCGGCGCAAGGCCTCTATGCCGCGATCTTCGGCGGCTTCCTAGTGTCCGCGCTGGGTGGCAGCCGATTTCAGATCGGCGGTCCCGCCGGGGCCTTCATCGTGCTGGTCGCGGCAACCGTGGACCAGCATGGCATGGACGGTTTGCTGCTCGCCACGCTCATGGCCGGCATAATGCTGATCGCCATCGGCTTCTTGCGCCTCGGCACCTACATCAAGTTCATCCCATATCCCGTAACGGTCGGATTCACCGCGGGCATCGCCGTCATCATATTTGCCAGCCAGGTGAAGGATCTGCTCGGGCTCACGTTAATGGGATCGGAACCAGGACCACTGATCGAGAAGCTGCCCGTGCTCTGGCATGCCCTACCGACTGCGAACGGCTCGTCCATCGCGCTTGCGACCCTCACGATCGCGGTCATCGTTGGACTTAAGGTCGTGCGACCCAATTGGCCGGGGATGCTGGCTGCGGTCGCCATCGCTGCCGGATTGGTCGCTCTTTTCGATCTGCGGGTCGCGACCATCGGCACGCAATTCGGCGGAATTCCCTCAACTCTGCCGTCGCCGGGCCTGCCGGACATCAGCCTGGCCAGGGTCCACGAATTGTTGCCGAGCGCGCTTTCCTTTGCCCTGCTCGGCTCGATCGAATCGCTGCTGTCGGCGGTGGTCGCCGACGGCATGACCGGACGCCGGCATCGCTCCAACTGCGAATTGGTGGGGCAGGGGGCGGCCAACATTGTCTCGGCCCTGTTCAGCGGCATCTGCGTCACCGGCACGATCGCGCGAACCGCCACGAATGTCCGCGCCGGCGCGCATGGGCCGCTTGCCGGCATGATGCATTCGCTTTTTCTGCTTGGGTTCATACTGTTTGCAGCCCCGCTGGCGAGCTTCATACCGCTCGCGGCCCTGGCCGGCATTTTGGCCGTCGTTGCCTACAACATGGTGGAAAAGCACGCGGTGGCAACGCTGCTGCGCGCCTCGCGCGGCGACGCCGCGGTGCTGCTTGCCACGTTTCTGCTCACAATATTCCGCGACCTGACAGAGGCTATCATCGTCGGGTTTGCTCTCGGGTCGGTGCTGTTCATCCACCGCATGTCACAGACGACGGCGGTCGAAACGCACGTGCCGATGGTTCCGGAAGACAAGGCCGACGCAACCAATGGTGGCCGAACGGCATACCACGAAGCAGTCGAGCAGAACCCCGACATTGTCGTCCATCGCATCTCCGGTGCGTTCTTCTTTGGCGCGGCAGCAGCCATCGGCACGGTGCTCGATCGTATCGGGGATACACACCGGCTGCTGGTGATCGACCTTTCGGCCGTGCCGTTCATCGATTCGACCGCCGCCAACACAATCGAGGGGCTGGCGCATAAGGCCGCGCGACAAGGCGTTCGCGTCGCGTTGACCGGAACGTCACCCACGATGCGGCGTGACCTCTTCGCGCAAGGCGTCAAGCCGCCGCTGGTCCACTACGAGAACAGCATCGAGCTGGCGGTGTCGAAGGCGCATCTATAAACCGCAGAGCACGTCCGGCCTGAAAGGCCCATACAAATAGATAGTTGAAATTATATCCATTTTGGAATAATTTTGCGTAGATGGCACGAGCGCCTCGCCTCATTCAGACGCCGCTTCATTGGGTCGGTTCAGCGAAAGCCGATTTCATTTCCTTTCCCGATGAGGTGCGAAGCGATATGGGCTATGCGCTAGGCGTCGCCCAGCTTGGCGGAAAGCATCCAAGCGCCAAACCTGGAAGGGTGATGGGCCGGGAGTTTTGGAAATTGTCGAGCGGCACGACGGAAATGCTTATCGGGCAATCTACACAATTCGCTTTGAAGGCGCGATCTATGTGCTTCACGCTTTTCAAAAGAAGTCACCTTCGGGCATTCGGACTGCGCAGCTTGATGTCGCACTCCTGCGCGAACGCCTGAAACGCGCCACCGCTGACTACGAAGCCAATAAGGAAGACGACGGTGACTGAGATTACGCACGGCAGCGCAAATGTTTTTGCCGATCTAGGCTTTACCGACGCCTCCGAGCGACAGACGAAAGCCCGCCTCGCCATGGCCGTCAACGCCATTATTCAGGATCGTAAGCTGAAGCAGCAGGAAGCCGCTTCGTTGCTCCACATTCCGCAGCCGAAGGTTTCCGCGCTAGTCAACTATCGGTTGGACGGGTTCTCCGTCGAGCGACTGATGCAGTTTTTGACGGCACTGGATCAGGATGTCGAAATCATGATCCGGCCTCGCAGTCGCGATGTCGGGGCCGTTTCCGTGCTTACAGTCAGGTAGATCGTCGGCGGACGCTGTCGCCCGCCGACGCCGCGCACTTATTCAGCCGCGTCGACATATTCCGTCAGCGGCGGGCACGAGCAGACGAGGTTGCGGTCGCCCGCGACATTGTCGATGCGCGAGACCGGCGGCCAATACTTGGCTGCGGTATCCGGATCGGAATCGGGGTAAGCGGCTTCCATGCGGCTGTAGGGATGCGTCCATTCGGCGGCCAATGTTTCGGTCGCCGTATGCGGAGCATTGACCAGCGGATTGTCTTCCTTCGGCCAGTAGCCGTCGGCGACCTTCTGAGCCTCTTTGGCGATCGAGATCATCGCTTCGCAGAAGCGGTCAAGCTCCCGCTTCGGCTCGGACTCAGTCGGCTCGACCATCAGCGTGCCCGCTACCGGCCATGACATGGTCGGCGCATGAAAACCGTAGTCGATCAGACGCTTGGCGACGTCATCTACAGTAATGCCGGCGCTGTCCTTGAGTACGCGCGTGTCGAGAATGCATTCATGCGCCACGCGGTCGCCACGGCCTTTGTAGAGCACCGGATAGTGCTCCTTGAGCCGCGTCGCGACATAGTTGGCCGCGAGAATCGCGTATTCCGTCGCCAGCTTCAGCCCGTCGCCGCCCATCATGCGGATATACATCCAGGTGATTGGCAGGATCGACGCGCTGCCGAACGGCGCGGACGAGACGGGATGTTCCGTGCCCATCTCGATATGGCCCGGCAGGAACGGCGCAAGGTGTTTTGCAACGCCGATCGGTCCGACACCCGGTCCACCGCCGCCGTGCGGAATGCAGAACGTCTTGTGCAGGTTCATGTGGCAGACATCGGCGCCAATGTCGCCCGGCCGGGCGAGACCTACCAGCGCATTCAGGTTCGCGCCGTCGAAATAGACTTGCCCACCCTTGTCGTGGATCAGTTTGCAAAGGTCTTTCACACCTTCCTCGAACACGCCGTGCGTCGAAGGGTAGGTGATCATCAGCGCGGCCAGATGCGTGCCGTGCTGTTCGACCTTGGCGCGCATGTCGTCCATGTCGATGTCACCGCTTTCGGTGCATTTGACGACCACCACCTCCATGCCGGCCATAGCAGCACTTGCCGGATTGGTGCCGTGCGCGGAAGAGGGGATGAGGCAGATGTTGCGATGCGGCTCGTTGTGCGAGGCATGGTAGCGCCGGATAGCCATCAGCCCGGCATATTCGCCCTGGCTGCCGGCGTTAGGCTGCAACGAAACTGCATTGAAGCCGGTAATTTCGCAGAGCCAGCGCTCCAGATCGTCGGTCATCGACTTGAACCCGGCCGACAGCCGCTTTGGTGCGAAAGGATGCATGTTCGACACCGTCGGCCAGGTGACCGGGATCATCTCGGCCGCTGCATTGAGTTTCATCGTGCAGGAACCAAGCGGGATCATCGTGCGGTCGAGCGCCAGGTCCTTGTCAGCCAGCTTGCGCAGGAAGCGCATCATCTGGGTTTCCGAGCGGTCCTGATGAAAGACAGGCTGCGTGAGAAAACCTTTCGCTTCGCGCGGTTTGCCGGGCAACAGACGCTCGGCTGAGTCCTCGACGGTGGCGCCGAAGAGCTTCGCGATCGCCTGCAAATCTTCGTCGGTCGAGGTTTCGTCGAAGGTGATGCCGAGGAGGTCCTCGTTGATCATGCGCAGCAGGCGGCCGTCCTTTTCGGCTGTCTTGGCGACTGTCTTGGACTTGCCCGTTACCTTGACGGTCACCGTGTCGAAGCGCTGCTTGCCAAGAATCTTGACGCCCTTGGCCTCCAGCGCCTTGGCCAACCGCGACGCCAGGGAGTGCGCGTGGCCAGCGATCGCTTGAAGCCCTTCCGGGCCGTGCCAGATCGCGTAGGCCGTCGCCATGTTGGCCAGAAGCGCCTGCGCGGTGCAGATGTTCGAGGTCGCCTTGTCGCGGCGGATATGCTGTTCACGCGTCTGCAAGGCGAGGCGATAACCGGGCCGGCCCTTGCTGTCGACCGACTGACCGACGAGACGGCCTGGCATCAGGCGGGTCAGCTTGTCGGACACCGCACAATAGGCGGCGTGCGGGCCGCCGAAGCCAATGGGCACGCCAAAACGCTGCATCGAGCCGACAGCAATGTCGGCGCCGAGGCTGGCCGGCGTTTCCATGATGGTCAGCGCCAGCGGATCGGCAACGAAGATGACAATCACGCCGGCTGCGCGCGCTTCCGCGATTTTCGCCGAATGATCGCCGAACACGCCAAATGTGTCCGGCCAAGCGACGACCAGTGCCGCCGTATCCTGATCGATCGTGTCGCCGTCGACTTCGAGGCCGAGCGGTTCGGCGCGGGTCTCGACCACATCGCGCGTCTGCGGATGCGGCTTGTTGGCGAAGGCGATGCGCCTGCGCTTTTCCTTGTGGTGGCGGAAGGCGATGCCGACAGCCTCCGCCAGCGCAGTACCCTCATCGAGCAGCGACGCGGAGGCGACCGGCAGACCGGTTAGCTCGGCGGTCAGGGTCTGGAAATTGAACAACATCTCCAGCCGGCCCTGGCTGATCTCGGCCTGATAGGGCGTGTAGGCGGTATACCAGGCCGGGTTTTCGAACATGTTGCGTAGGATCATCGGCGGCACGTCGGTGCCGTGGTAGCCGAGGCCCACGAAGCTCTTCAACACCGTGTTTTCTGCCATCTTTGTCGCCAGCTCGGCCAGCGCTTCCGCTTCGGTCGCTGCCGGCGGCAGGTTGAGCGGGCGTTCGAGCCGGATCTTCTTCGGCACTGCCTGGGTGATGAGGGTTTCCAGCGAGGTGACGCCGATGGTCTTCAGCATCTCGCGCGTGTCGGCGGCGCTCGGGCCGATATGGCGCGGCGCAAAGGGATTGGTGGAGGTCATGGGAGTGTCCGCGTTCAGCCGATATGTTTGTCGTATGCCGCCTTGTCCATCAGGCCGGCAAGTTGGCCTTCATCGGCAAGCTTCATCTTCCAGAGCCAGCCCGTGGTGGTCGCGGCCGAGTTAAGCAGCGAGGGATCGGCAGAGAGTGCCTCGTTGGCTTCGGTGATCTCGCCGTCTAGGGGCGCGTAGACGTCGGAAGCGGCCTTCACCGATTCCACGACGACGGCCGTATCGCCCTTTGCCAGCTTCTTGCCGACCTCAGCCGTTTCGACGAACACGATGTCGCCGAGCTGCTCCTGGGCATAGTCGGTGATGCCGACGGTCGCGACACCGCCTTCGACGGTCAGCCATTCATGATCTTCGGTGTAATAGGTGGTGCCCATGAGACTTATCCTTTGAAGTAGCGGTGTTGCGTGAAGGGAAGGGAGTGAACATCGATCGGAATGCGCTGGCCGCGCACTTCGGCGAAGAGTTTGGCGGCGCCTGGCTTAGCGAGCGGCGTGGCGACATAACCCATGGCTACCGGATGCCCGGCCGAAGGACCGAAGCCGCCCGAGGTGACGCGGCCCACTGTATTGCCGGCTTCATCCAGGATCGGCGCACCGCCGCGCACCGGCTGGCGGCCTTCGGGTTTGAGGCCGACGCGCTTTTCCTTGGCGCCGGCGGCGATGGCCTGACGCAAAGCGTCCGCGCCGATGAACGTGCCGGTCTCGCGCAGATCCTTGGGGATTGCCCAGGTGAGCGCAGCACTTGCAGGGTCGGTCGACGGGTCAATGTCGTTGCCGTGCAGGCAGAGCCCGGCTTCGAGCCGCAACGAGTCGCGGGCCGCAAGGCCGATCCACATCACCCGCTCGTCGGCGAGCAGCTTGGCCACAAGGTCGCGTGCATCGCTTTCCGGTAGGCCGATTTCGAAACCATCCTCGCCGGTGTAGCCGGACCGGCTCATGAACCAGTTTTCGCGCGGCTCGAAACCGTTCATGAAGACGAGACCGCCAAGATCGATGCCGGCCTTTTCGAGCACGGCTGCTGCTTCCGGCCCCTGGATCGCCAGGAAGACACGGTCCAGCGCCTCGATCACGACGTTGTAGTGCCGCCCGATGTCGCGCATATGCGCCTCATCGGCGGCTGCATTGCCGGCATTGCAGACCACCATGAAACGGTCTTCGCCGAGCCGGGTGATGATCAGGTCATCCAGAATACCGGCTTGATCATTCAGGAAGAAGTTGAGCTTCGACTGCCGCAAAGGCAGGCCCTCGGCGTCGATCGGGCAGGCTTTCGACAGCATTGCCGCCGCGCCGATGCCTGATACGACGAACAGCTTCATATGCGAAATGTCGAACAGCCCTACATGCTCGCGCGTGTGCAGATGTTCTTTCATGACGCCGGCCGGATAGGTCAGCGGCATCGACCAGCCGGCAAAGTCGCCAAATTTGGCGCCCGCATCCTTGTGAATGTCTTCGAGGGGTAGGTGTCTTACGTCGCCCGTCATTTTTCCTCCAGAGTCGCGCTCGCACAGCCGCTCATGCGGCCGTATCGCGCCCCTCTGTCGGAAGCCTGAGAGACTCGCGCGGCCGGAACTCTGTCGGCAGCGCTTACACCTTCGGCGCGGAGCAAAAACCCCGACTTTCCAGAGTGTCGAACCCGTCTACGGTTCTTTTGCCTGAGAGATTTCGGGCGATTTCCCCTTCGGCGGCAGCTTTCGCTGCTCTCTCCCGCAGACCGGTGAGTTTTGTCCGTTGCCGGCAAAACCCTCGACATTCGGTCCATAGCTCATGTCCGACAGATTGTCACCTCCCTGCGACATGTTCCGCGACGAAGTTTGCGCAGATGGCCAGAAGCTGTGTATCGGCGACCGGCAGCAATCGCGGGCAGCGGGCGAATCCTCTATATGAGAGGCATGGCTAGCGACCGACTCCCAAAAGACCCTATTCTGCGCGCCGCGACAGGCGCGAAACCTGCCTCGGGGCCAACGTTGCCGTTCATCCATCTGCGCGTCCACTCGGCCTATTCGCTCCTCGAAGGCGCGTTGCAGATTTCCAAGATCGTCAGCCACGCTGTCGCTTCCGAATCGCCGGCGATTGCCGTCACCGACACGAACAATCTGTTCGGCGCGCTGGAATTCGCCAACAAGGCGTCGAAAGAAGGCATCCAGCCAATCATCGGCTGCCAGATCGACATCTGCTTCGAAGATGCGGCCGCCGATGCTGCATCCCGCACTCACCGTCAGACCGGTCCCGAATGCCAGCCCCTGACGATGATCGCCGCGACCGAGCAAGGCTATGCCAATCTGGTGCGGATCGTGAGCGACGCTTACCTGGCCACGGAGGCGGGCCTGCCACCGCATCGCGCGGTGTCGGCGCTACAAGGTGCTTGCGACGGCGTCATTTGCCTGAGCGGCGGTCCGCGAGGGCCGCTCGGTGTCGCGCTGGCCGACGATCATGGCGAGCTTGCCGAAAGCCGCCTGCTGCGGCTCAAAGAACTCTTTGGGGACCGGCTCTATATCGAACTCGAACGCATGAGCGATTATGACCGCGCCATTGAGCAAATGACCATCGAGCTGGCCTATCGCCACGAACTCCCTCTGGTCGCCACCAACGAGACTTTTTTCCGCACCCGCGAGGATTTTGACGCGCATGATGCACTGATCGCTATCGCCGAAGGCTCGGTCATCGCGGTCGATGACCGCCGACGTCTGACCCCGGACAACTATCTGAAAAGCGCCGCCGAAATGGCGGCGCTGTTCGCCGACCTGCCGGAGGCGATCGAAAACACGATCGAGATCGCCCGTCGCTGCTCCTATTATCCGAGCAAGCGCAAGCCGATCCTGCCTTACTTCACCACCGGTGCCAGCCAAGGCTCGGACCCAGCGCAGGCCGAGGCCGAGGAGCTGCGCAAGCAGGCGCGCGAGGGTCTGGCCGAGCGCATCGCGACACTCGGCCTGACCGAAGGTTTTACCCGGGAACAATATGAGGAGCGGCTGGAGTTCGAGCTCGGCGTCATCGAGCGCATGAAGTTCCCCGGTTACTTCCTCATCGTCGCCGATTTCATCAAGTGGGCCAAGGCGCACCAGATCCCGGTCGGTCCGGGGCGCGGTTCGGGCGCAGGCTCGCTGGTCGCTTACGCACTGACAATTACCGACATCGACCCGCTGCGGTTCTCACTGCTATTCGAGCGCTTCTTGAACCCCGACCGCGTGTCGATGCCGGACTTTGACATCGATTTCTGCCAGGACCGCCGCGAAGAGGTGATCCGCTACGTGCAGGAACGCTACGGCCGCGAGCAGGTGGCGCAGATCATCACCTTCGGAACCTTGCAGGCCCGCGCCGTGTTGCGCGATGTCGGCCGCGTGCTGCAGATGCCTTATGGCCAAGTCGACCGGCTGTGCAAGATGGTGCCGCAGAACCCGGCCAACCCGGTGACGCTGGCCAAGGCCATCGAGGGCGAGCCGCGCTTTGCGGAGGAGGCGGAGAAAGAACCGATCGTCCAGACGCTGCTCGACATCGCGCAGAAGCTGGAGGGGCTCTACCGCCACGCATCGACGCACGCCGCCGGCATCGTCATCGGCGACCGGCCGCTGTCGGAACTGGTGCCGATGTACCGCGATCCGCGCTCGGACATGCCAGTCACCCAGTTCAACATGAAGATGGTCGAGGAGGCGGGCCTCGTTAAATTCGACTTCCTCGGCCTGAAGACGCTCACCGTCATCGAGACGGCGGTGAAATTGCTCAAGCGGCGCGGCATCGAGATCGACCCGCTAAAAATCCCGCTGGACGACCAGAAAACCTACGAGATGCTGTCACGCGGCGAAGTCGTGGGTGTGTTCCAGGTGGAAAGCGCGGGCATGCGCAAGGCGCTGCTCGGCATGAAGCCCGACCAAATCGAGGATATCATCGCGCTGGTGGCGCTCTATCGTCCGGGGCCGATGGAAAACATCCCGACCTATAACGCGCGCAAGCACAAGGAAGAGGAAATCGCCTCGATCCATCCCAAGATCGACCATCTGGTGGCCGAGACGCAAGGCGTTATCGTCTACCAGGAACAGGTGATGCAGATTGCCCAGGAACTCGCCGGCTATACGCTTGGCGAAGCCGACATCCTGCGCCGCGCCATGGGCAAGAAAATCCGCGCCGAGATGGACCAGCAGCGCGAACGCTTCGTCACGGGTGCCGTTGAGCGCGGCGTGTCGAAGCAGCAATCGGACTTCATCTTCGATCTGCTGGCAAAATTCGCCGACTACGGTTTCAACAAGTCGCACGCGGCCGCCTATGCGGTCGTGTCCTACCAGACGGCCTATCTGAAGACGCATCATCCAGTCGAATTCCTGGCTGCGTCGATGACGCTCGACATGTCGAATACCGACAAGCTGGCTGATTTCCGCCAGGACGCGATGCGTCTCGGCATCGAGGTGGTGCCGCCCTCCGTCATGACCTCATTCCGCGATTTCGAGGTGGGCGAGAACAAGATTTTTTACGCGCTTTCGGCGATCAAGGGCATCGGCGACGCAGCCGTTGAGCATATCGTCGAGAAGCGCAAGGACCGGCCATTCGCCAACCTCGACGATTTCGCGCAGCGCGTCGATCCACGCATCGTGGGCAAACGTGTCTTCGAAAGCCTGATCATGGCCGGCGCGCTCGATTGTTTCGGCCGCGACCGAGCGCAGATGATGGCCGGGGTCGAAGCTATCATGCGGGCGGCGGCCTTCGCGCAGGCGAGTTCCACGAGTGACCAGATCGACATTTTCGGCGCCGGCGGCGGCGCCAAGCCGGAAGCCATCCGCCTGCCTGCCGCCGAACCATGGCTGCCGGCAGATCGGTTGCACCGCGAGTTTCAGGTCGTCGGCTTCTATTTATCGGCGCACCCACTGGACGAATACAAGACGGCGCTCGCGCGGCTCCGCGTCCAGAACTGGGCGCAGTTCGAAGCAGCGGTGAAAGGTGGCGCGACAGCTGGACGCCTAGCCGGCACCGTGACGTCGAAACAGGAGCGCAAGACCCGCACCGGCAACAAGATGGGTGTCGTCAATTTCTCCGACATGACCGGCCAATATGAGGCGGTGCTCTTTGCCGAGACGCTGGCGCAGTATCGTGATCTTCTGGAGCCGGGCAGATCGTTGGTGATCGAGGTTGCGGCCGAGAACCGCCCCGAAGGCGTCAATCTTCGCATCAACAAAGCGCGCCCGCTCGATGACGTCGCCAGCCAGGTGCAAAAAACCATGCGCATCTTCCTGCGTGACGCCGGACCGCTGAACACGCTGGCCGGACAGCTCGGCGTGCGTGGCGAGGGCCAGGTGTCCTTCATCATGATCAAGGGCGAAGGGCAGGGCGAAGTCGAGATCGAACTCGCCGACCGCTACAAATTCGACAATCGCGTGGCTTCGGCCATGCGCGCGGTGCCGGGCGTGGTCGAGGTGGAGTTGGTGTAGGCGTCGTTCACCCTCCCCCTTGTGGGGAGGGTCGGCGAGCGATCATCTTGCGAAGCAAGCGATCGTGAGACGGGGTGGGGCTAGTGACAAAACATCGATGCCTCGGGCTATCCCTCCACCCCCACCCCGATCCCTCGCAAGCTCGGGATCGACCCTCCCCGCAAGGGGGAGGGTCAGGCGCTCACCGGAAAACCGCCGGTTCACCGGCAACCGCTTCCGTCAGCAGCTTCTCGTATCGCTTCCTCGGCACGTCGACTGCCCCAAAACGCTTCAGGTGATCGGTCGTGAACTGCGTATCGAGCAAATCGAAGCCATGCGTTCGCAATCGCTCGACCAGATGCACCAGACAAACTTTCGAGGCGTCCGTCTCGCGCGAAAACATGCTTTCGCCGAAGAAGGCCCGGCCGAGCGTGACGCCATACAGCCCGCCGACAAGCCGACCCTCGCGCCAGGCCTCAACCGTGTGGCAATGCCCACGCCGGAACAGCTCCGCATAAGCTTCCTTGATGGGGCCGTTGATCCAGGTCGTCGGGCGTATGGCCCGGCTTTCCGCGCAGGCGGCGATCACCGCCTCGAAATCATGGTCGAAGCGAATGTCAAACCGGCCCTGTCGAACGACCTTCGCAAGGCTTTTCGGAATATGGAAATCGTCGAGCGGGATGATGCCGCGCGCTTCAGGCTGCACCCAGAACACTTCCGGGTCATCGGCGCTTTCCGCCATGGGAAACACGCCGGAGGCATAAGCCTTCAGCAGAAGGTCCGGCGGAATACGGTGGCCGGGGGCGAAGGGACGGGCCATCAGTTCGTCTTTCGAGGCTCACGCCGCGAGGAACGCGTAACCGGCGCTGGCGGCGGGCGCTCGCACCTCAGGATGAGGATCGGCGTGCGCGCATTCGCTAATCGTCGATATCGCGGCGATCACACGAGCGGAATTGTACCATCTTGGACGATTGCTCGTACATCCGCGCCGGTCCTCATCCTGAGGTGCGATCCTGCATGGCGTTGAAGAGTTCAGCATAACCATCGAAGGGCGAGCCTCGAAGGACGCACGGCTACTCCGACTTGGCTAGATATTTCTCCAGCCAGTGGATGTCGTAGTCGCCATTGGCGATGTCTGGATTGCCGACGAGATCGCGGAATAGCGGCAGCGTCGTCTTGATACCGTCGACGACGAATTCGTCGAGCGCCCGGCGCAGGCGCATCATGCATTCGATGCGGTTGCGGCCATGCACGATCAGCTTGCCGATCAGGCTGTCGTAGTAGGGCGGGATTCGGTAGCCGGAATAGACGCCGGAATCGACGCGGATACCGAGTCCGCCCGGCGTATGGAAATGCGTGATCGTGCCGGGCGAGGGCGCAAAAGTGCGCGGGTCTTCGGCATTGATACGGCATTCGATGGCGTGGCCCTGGAATCGGATATCGCTCTGCTTCACCGACAACCCACCGCCGGACGCGACCCGGATCTGCTCGTGCACGAGGTCGATGCCGGTGATCGCCTCGGTGACCGGGTGCTCGACCTGGAGGCGGGTGTTCATCTCGATGAAATAGAACTCGCCGTTTTCGTAGAGAAACTCGATAGTACCCGCGCCGGAATAGCCGAGCTCGGCGACCGCATCGGCGACAACCTTGCCGATTTTTTGCCGCTCGCTGTCGTTGAGAGCCGGCGACAGGGCTTCTTCCCAAACTTTTTGGTGGCGGCGCTGCAAGGAGCAGTCGCGCTCGCCGAGATGCACGCCATGGCCGGCGCCGTCGCCGAACACCTGCAACTCGATGTGGCGCGGCTTTTCAAGGTACTTTTCAATGTAGACGGCGTCGTCGCCGAAGGCCGCACCGGCTTCGGTCTTGGCTGTGGCCAGCGCGATCTCCAGATCGTCCTCGTTGCGGGCAACCTTCATGCCGCGCCCGCCGCCACCAGCCGCAGCCTTGATGATGACCGGATAGCCGATTTCGGCAGCAACCCGCTTGGCTTCCGCCTCGTCGTTGATGGCGCCGTCGGAGCCGGGAACGCAAGGGATGCCGAGACGCTTTGCGGTGCGCTTGGCCTCGATCTTGTCGCCCATGATTCGGATATGGTCGCCGGACGGGCCGATGAAGGTGATATTGTGCGCGGCGAGAATGTCGGCGAATTTCGCGTTTTCCGACAGGAAGCCGTAGCCTGGATGTACGGCATCAGCCCCAGTGATTTCGCAGGCGGCGACGATCTGATGGATGTTCAGATAGCTTTCGCGCGACGGCGGCGGGCCGATGCACACGCTTTCGTCGGCGAGCCGAACATGCATGGCGTCAGCGTCGGCGGTCGAATGCACGACGACGGTCTGAATGCCGAGCTCCTTGCAGGCACGCAGCACGCGAAGCGCGATCTCGCCCCGGTTGGCTATGAGGATCTTCTGGAACATGCCGCTACTCGATCACCACGAGCGGCTCGCCATATTCCACCGGCTGGGCGTCTTCGAAAAGGATCGCTTTGACGGTGCCGGAGCGGGGTGAAGGGATTTGGTTCATCGTCTTCATGGCTTCGATGATCAGCAGCGTCTGGCCTTCCTTGATGGTTTGCCCGACCTCGATGAACGGCTTTGCGCCGGGCGAGGGCGAGAGATAGGCTGTCCCGACCATCGGCGATGCAACCGCGTTCTTGGCCAGGTCGGCAGCTGGGGCGGCTGCTGCGACGGGCGCTGCTTGGGGCGCCGCCGCGACCGGCATCGGCGCGGCATAAGCCTGAACAGCCGTGCCGCCGCGCGACACCCGGATCTTCAGATCGCCAAGCTCGACCTCGATCTCGGTCAGGTTTGTGTCGTGCAGGATGCCCGCAAGATCACGAATCAGCTGCTGGTCGACGTCGGACTTTTTCGTTGCCATTTCAAAGCCTTCTGTTTGTTCTTTCAGGCCGCGATCCGGGCGGCGAGCGCCTGGAGGGCCAAAGTGTAACCGAGCGGCCCGAAGCCGCAAATCATGCCCACGGCGACCGGCGCGATCATCGACTTGTGCCGGAACGGCTCGCGGGCGTGGATGTTGGAAAGATGCACTTCAATGATCGGCAGCGGCGCCATTGCGCGGATCGCGTCATGCAGTGCGATCGAGGTGTGCGTATAGGCTCCAGCATTGAGCACGACGCCAGCCGCTCTATCACCGGCTTCGTGAATCCAGGAGACCAGCTCGCCTTCATGGTTTGTTTGGCGAAAATCGATGTCGAAGCCAAGCGACTTGCCGGCCTTGACGCAATCCTCGCCGATCGATTCGAGCGTCTGCCCGCCATAGATGCCGGGCTCACGCTTGCCCAGCGTGTTCAGATTGGGTCCGTTCAGAACGAAAACCGTATTCGCCATCGTTGCCTTTGCGGTCTGCGAAGCCGACCCTCTATAGTCGCCTTATTTCCCAGCGCAAAGGGCGCAAGCGCTAAGTTTGGCTATCCACAACAGCAAAAGCTGATGTTTCGGCTGATATGGCCGCCTAGCAAGCGGCCGTCTGGCAGGCGGCGCGCGCTGAGGCGATCTTTTCGCGCAGCACATCCTGACCGAGAGCGCCGAAAACCACCTCGTCACCCACGACATAGGACGGCGTACCGGTGATCGACAGCTTGTTGGCCAGCTCGTAGGTGGCGTCAAAACCCTTCTGAATTTCCGGGTTCTTCATCTCTTCGCGCATCTTGGCTTCGTCCGCGCCGAGCGAGGTGGCAACCAGCATGGCGGTTTCTTCCGTGGCGCGCGTTTCGCCGCCAAGCAGCCGCATGTGGAACTCGGAATATTTCTCCGGCATCAAATGCTTGAAGGCCTGCGCCACGACATGCGCCTTCTGCGAGTCGGGACCGAGGATCGGCAATTCCTTCAATACAAAACGAAGGTCCGGGTCGGCTTTCACGAGTTCCTGCATGTCGGTGATGGCGCGTTTGCAGAAGCCGCAATTGTAGTCATAGAACTCGACGATGGTCGTTTTGCCGTTGGGGTTGCCGATCACACCATCGGCGGCGGAGCTGTAGATCAGCTCCTTGGACTGCTGGATCGTTTGCAGGCTGGCGACGCGCTGCTCCTCTTTCTGTTTCTGCTCCAGCGCAGTCTGGACTTCGACGAGAATTTCCGGGTTCTTCAGCAGATAATTGCGGACGATCTCTTCGATTTCCTTTTGCTGCAGATCGCTGCCCGCAGCGGCAATGACCTGCGGTTGCTGCTGCGCAACGGCGATCGTCGGTTTTGCCGCGTAGAACCCGGCCGCCAACGTGCCCGCCGCAACAAGGGCGCTCACCGAACCCAATAAAATTGCCTTGTTCATAAGAACCTCTTCTGCGCCATGGGCGGACGTTCAGCCCCGCTTCTTGCGTGGCGCCTTGAATGAAATGATGTCTTGCGCGCGAAGCCAGGCCGGCGTGCCGCGCTTCAGTTTCTGCTGAGCGCGTGTGGCGAACACCTGTGCTTCGAAATAGTTGCCATTGTAGAAATTCTGGTCGGCGATCGCGAGCTCCGCCTCGCCGACATTGCCGAGCTGACCATAGGCTTGAGCCAGATATTGGTAGCCAGCCGCGTTTTCCTTGTCCCTGGCCAGACCGAGCTTCAGCGTGCTCACCGCCTTCTCGGTCGCTGCCGCATTGCCCATCGCGAGATAGGCCTGACCGAGCGCGATCTGCAGGATTCCAGACCGAGCCGGGTCGAGCTTGACGGCCTTTGCATAGGACTCCGCCGCGTCTTTCGGCCGGTTGGCCTTCATCATCGCGTCGCCACGCAGTTCCTGGAAATAGGGGCTCTTGGGTTGCGCCTTGATGAGCGCATCCGCCTTGGCCGCGGCCGCCTTCGGACTGCCGTACAGATAAGCGGCGAGCGCGTCGCCATACTGTTTCGCCAACGGGTCGAGCTTGCGTCGCGCCAGTCGCGACAACCCCGCCTGGCCCTGCGTGAAGATAGCGATCTTGGCGCGCATCATGTCGTGGCGCTGCTGCAAGGTCTCTGAATCCGGTTTTTCGTAATAGGCGCTCTGCGTGACCAAGGTTTCCAAGTTGGCGATGCGGTCACGCGGCATGGGATGGCTGATCTGGTACGGATCGACCCGGGCTCCCGACAACGACAAGGCGCTTTGGAAGCGCTGGAACGTCTTGATCATGCCCTTTCCGGACTGACCCGTTGCCTCGAGATAGCGGATCGCCGAGCGATCGGCAGTCGCTTCTTCCGTGCGCTGGTAGCCCATCAAGCCGCGACGTGCGAATTCGGCCGATCCGCCGGCAATGCCCATACCGGCCTGACCGATTTCGGGATTGTCGGTGGCGGCTCCCGCCGCGACTGCTCCGATGCCAAGCAAGGTGCCGACGATCGCCATGGTCTGGGCGCGCGCCAATTGCTGGCGCAGCCGATCCTGATGGCCGCCCGCAAGGTGGCCGGCTTCGTGCGCGATGACGCCGATGATCTCGTTGGGCGTATCCGCTGACAACAGTGCGCCGGTGTTGATGAACATGCGCCGGCCGGCAACGAACGCATTAAAGGACTGATCGTTGACAAGGATGATGTCGACGCCGGAGCTCAGGCCGGCCGCCTTAAGAATGGGACGAGCATAGTCCCTCACCAGAGCCTCGATCTCGGCATCGCGCACGACCGGAACGCGACCTTGCGACTGTGCGCTGGATATCGAGCCAAAAACCGTCGCGGCAGCGAGCAGCGCGACGCCCGCGGCGCGGCGCAGTTTATCGGCGAAAACATATGTCTGGCTGGCTGTCTGCATCGGTCGGAAGAGCCCTAGACGACAGCGCGAATCTTGGAAAGCGCGCCGGCCGAAATTCATCAACTTGTGATCCTCACACCAATCGGGCAATTGTGCGGCGCATCTGATGCCGGCAAGGAGCAGCATGGCCATTTCGATCTCCAGACGCGGCGATGTCGAGCCGTTTCACGCCATGGACGTGCTGGCGGAAGCTAACCGGCTGAGGCGCCAAGGCATCAATGTCGTATCGATGGCCGTCGGGCAACCATCTGACCCGGCTCCGAGCGCTGTACGCGTGGCGGCTGCGCGTGGCCTGCGTGACGGCAAGATCGGCTACACCGACTCACTGGGTCTGGCTGGATTGCGCGAGGCAATTTCGCGGCACTATGCGGAGCACTATCGCGTCGACGTGCAGCCACAGAGGATTGTCGTGACTACCGGCTCGTCGGCGGCCTTCAATCTCGCCTTCCTGTCGATGTTCGATGCCGGGGACCGCGTGGCAATCGCAGCGCCCGGCTATCCTGCCTATCGCAACATCATGGCAGCGCTGGGCATCGACGTCGTCGAGATCGAACTTGGCAACGATGCGTATCTGCACGCAAACCATCTGCGCGCTGCCCATACGGAAAAGCCTGTGAAAGGCGTACTGTTCGCCAGCCCAGCAAATCCGACCGGCGCGCTCATCCCGGAAGCCGACCTCAAGGCCTTGATCGAAACCGCGAGCGAACTGGGAATCGCCGTGATCTCGGACGAGATCTATCACCGCCTCTCCTACGCGGGGCCAGACGTGACGGCTTTGCAGTTCGATGATGACGTCGTCGTGATCAATTCCTTCTCGAAATATTATTGCATGACGGGCTGGCGGATCGGCTGGATGGTGTTGCCCGAAGCCCTTGTTCGCCCCGTCGAGCGCGTTCAGCAGAGCCTTTACATTTCCGCGCCGGAACTGTCGCAGATCGCGGCGATCGCGGCGTTTGACGCGACGGTCGAGCTCGAAGCGGTCAAGGCGCGTTATGCCGAGAACCGCCAATTGCTGATGAAGCGTTTGCCGGAGCTTGGCTTTCGGCTAGCCGCGCCGATGGACGGGGCGTTTTATGCCTATTGCGATGTCTCGCAATTGACCAACGACAGCATGGCCTTTGCGAAGCGCATGTTGGCCGAAGCCCATGTCGCGGCTACGCCCGGCCGCGACTTCGACCCGCTCGCCGGGCATCGTACGATGCGATTCTCTTATGCCGGCAGCCCCGCTGAAATGGTCGAGGCGACCGACCGCATCGAACGCTGGCTCAGATAGAGCCAGCGCGACGTCGCAAGATCATGTCAGCCGATCAGAAGAAACTCTTGCGCTGCCACCAGCCCTTTTTCGGCTGAGCTTCTGCTTCCGGTGCTTTAGCCGTCACGGTCGATGACAGCTTTGGCCCCGTAGGCGCGTCGCTATCCGCTTTACGACGATTCGAGCGCTTCGAGTCGGCTGCGGGTTTGTCCTCGGGAACGGCTTGCGCCTCCGTCTTAGCGGCTATCGGCTCCGGGGCCGACACGTCGAAAGCCACAGGCGCGGGCTCGAAGGTCGCTTCGGCCGCAGCTTCCGCTTGGGCAGCTTTAGACCCGCGGCGCGGTTTCCGGGCCGGCTTTTTCACCGGCTTCGACTCGCTTTCGCTTGTTTCCACCGGCTCTGCGACGGTTTCAACCGCTACGACCTCGATCACCTCCGCTTCAACGGCCGTCACTGTTTCCCCGGCGTCGTCATTCTCGGTTGCCACGCCGTCTTCACGATTGCGCTTACCGCCGCGTTTGCCACGCCGGCGTTTCTTCTGATCGCCATCAGCCGCCGCTGCGGGCGCGGCAGCCTCCGATGTCTCGTCCTCGCCGGCCTCGTCATCGGTCTCAGCCGAAACTTGCTGATCGTCGGGCGCACCGGCCGCTGGCTGCTCGCGATCACGACCGCCGCGCCGACGACGGCGCTTGCGCCGCTTGCGATCGCGGTTTCCATCACCGTCGTCCCGAGTTTGCTGAGGAGCGCTCGGCGCCTCCTCATCCTCTTCCTCGGCCACCTCGACGATCTCTTCGTCTTCCTCTTCCGGATAGGGCAGGGCCTTGGTCTCGGGGATCACGACCGGATTTTCCACCACCGCGCCGCGGAAGATCACATAATGCTGCGAGCCGACCGTCTCGTCGGCCTCGATGGTGATCGTCAAGCCAAATCGGCTCTCGAGTTCGGTCAGTGTGCTGCGCTTGTGATTGAGCACATAAAGCGCCGTGGTAGTCGGCGTCTTGACCGTGATGTGGTGGCGCGGGTCTTTGAGCAGGAACTCTTCAATGGCGCGGACAACCAGCAGAGCCACAGACGAATCCGAACGCACATGGCCGGTGCCGCCGCAGTGCGGGCAGGGCTTCATGGTCGATTCCAGCACGCTGGCCCGGATACGCTGACGCGACATTTCAAGCAGGCCGAAATGCGAGATGCGGCCGACCTGGATACGGGCCCGGTCGTTCTTTAGGCAGTCCTTGAGCTTCTTCTCGACCGCACGATTGTTGCGGTTCTCCTCCATATCGATGAAGTCGATGACGATGAGACCGGCAAGGTCTCGCAGCCTCAGCTGGCGAGCCACCTCGTCCGCCGCCTCCAGATTGGTCTGCAGCGCCGTGTCTTCGATGGAGTGCTCGCGCGTCGACCGGCCCGAGTTCACGTCGATCGAAACCAATGCTTCCGTCTGGTTGATGATGATATAGCCGCCACTTTTCAGCGTGACTTGCGGCTGTACCATCCGGTCGAGTTGAGCTTCGATGCCGCTGCGGGCGAAGATCGGCGCGGTGTCGCGATAGGGCTGAACCACCTTGGCGTGGCTCGGCATCAGCATGCGCATGAAATCCTTGGCCTCGCGATAGCCGTCATCGCCGGACACCAGGATTTCGTCGATATCCTTGTTGTAGAGATCGCGCACCGAACGCTTGATCAGGCTGCCTTCCTCATAAACGAGAGCAGGGGCCGTGGATGCGAGCGTCAGGTTGCGGACGTTCTCCCACAGCCGCATCAGATATTCGTAGTCGCGCTTGATCTCGGCCTTGGTGCGGTTCTCGCCGGCGGTGCGCAGGATAACGCCCATGCCCTGCGGCACTTCGAGCTCCTTCATGACGTCCTTGAGCCTTTTGCGGTCCTGCGCGCTGGTGATCTTGCGCGAAATGCCGCCGCCGCGCGCCGTGTTCGGCATCAGCACCGAATAGCGGCCAGCGAGCGACAGGTAGGTGGTCAGCGCGGCTCCCTTGTTGCCGCGCTCTTCCTTGACGACCTGAACCAGCAGGATCTGCCGGCGCTTGATCACTTCCTGGATCTTGTAGTGCCGGCGCATTGGCTTGCGGCGATTGCGCACTTCTTCCAGCGCATCTTCCGCGCCGACGGATTCGACTTCGTTTTCGTCGCCGTTGCGCTGCGCGACTTCCTCGACCGAACCGCGATGCTCGTTTTCCGATTCTACCGGCTCGGAAATGACATCGCTGTCGACAGCCGCCGACTTGGTCGTCGGTTTGGCCCCGTCATTGTCAGATTGAGCTTCTGTGTCGGACTGGCCTTCCGGCGCTTGGTCGGCATTGCCGTCGGCCGAGGCGCTTTCCGATTCAGCATCGTTGACGGGCGGCAGATCGACCGGACCTTCACTGTTTTCGCGGTCGATGTCGGCTGCTGTTTCGGCATCTTCCGCTGAAATCTCGCCGTCCCCCTGCGCGTCTCCCGCGTCCTCCGAGCCGGCGCGCTGTTGGTTGTCCCGGCCACGGTTCTTGCCGCGCCGGCGACGGTTGCGGCCACGACCGCTGCGATCCTGGCGCTCTTCGCCTTCGCCGTCCTCGTCTTCGTCATGCTCGGCGGCTTCAGCCTCGGCGCGCAACAGCGCCTGACGATCGGCGACCGGGATCTGATAATAGTCGGGATGGATTTCACTAAAAGCCAGGAAGCCGTGGCGATTGCCGCCATATTCGACGAACGCCGCCTGAAGCGACGGTTCGACCCGCGTTACGCGAGCCAGATAGATATTTCCGCGAAGTTGTTTCTTGTCCTGGGATTCGAAGTCGAATTCTTCAATCCGATTGCCGCGAGTCACGACGACCCGCGTTTCCTCCGGGTGGGAGGCGTCTATCAGCATCTTGTTGGGCATTATTTTGTTTCCTCTCGGCGGCGAGGAAACGAGACCCATGCGCCGCCCTCAGCAGCGTGATGGTCCTTGTCCTTGGCCAGCCGGATAATGATGTGTCCGCTTGCGGCCGCCCGGACGCCACGCGCAGACCGTTCGCGCGACGCATCGCGAAAACTCTTGACGGTCTGGTGAGGTTTGCCTGTCCCATGCGGATCCTGACGGACCTTATTGAACCTCGGTTCGGAAAACCCGAACCAGTGAGTGTGCTCGAACTGAGCCGGCTGGAAAATTTCCGGCCGTTTTTGGGGCGCCCGGGCTTTGTGAAAAAACCATTTTTGGGCAAATTCTGATAACCGGCGACATCAAAACGCCTGCACGGCCACCGTCGCTTTTATGGCGGGAATGCGGCAAACGCAAGCGACAATGCACCGCCGGCAAAGCTGAGGCGATAGTTGCCCAAGCCCGTGAAAAGCCTTGGTTAACCTTATCCAGTTACCACTCGTTAATCAGCTCGGACCAGTCCTGTGTCCGGTTATGTATGGCATGGACGGTGGCGGATGTTCGACCTTGCTGAAAGGTTCAACCGGGGAATGAGAGCTGCAGCCGCGCCGGTTGTAGCTTTGCTCTTGGTCATCTGCTCGGCAGCAGCCAGTTTGGCAGCAGATCAGGCTCTTCGCGCAGCCTCATTTAAGGTGTCTGGTACAACCAAACAAACACGCGTCGATATCGAGTTCAGTCGCGACCCGGCGATGAACTGGTTCTTGCTGCGCGCGCCATATCGGCTGGTCATCGATCTTCCGCCAACCGAATTCGCTTTCGATCCAGCCTCCCTGAAGGCTGCCGGCATCGTTGCCGGTGTGCGCTACGGCGAGGCGAAAGAGGGCCGTTCACGGGTGATCTTGACCGCCAAAAAGCCGTTCAAGGTGGAAAAGGTCAGCATTCCGGTTGTCGGTGCCGACGGCAAGGTGCCGGTTTCGATCGAACTCAAAAGCGCGTCTCGCGACGAATTCGATACCGCGCTGGCCGAACAGCGCACGACGACGGCCTCGACCAACTCAACTTCGAACGCAAATCCCGTCGCGCCTGCAGACGATAGGTTCACCATTGTCGTCGATCCCGGCCATGGCGGTATCGACGGTGGCGCAAAAAGCGCCAATGGCACAATCGAGAAGACGATAACACTGGCCTTCGCCCAGGAACTTAAGAAGAAGCTAGAGGAATCAGGGCGTTACAATGTCCTGCTCACGCGCGAGACAGATGTTTTTATCCCACTGGGCGCACGCGTCGCCTTCGCTCGCAAGCACGGCGCACGGCTCTTCATTTCGATCCATGCCGACACCATTCGCGTCAAAGGTCTGCGCGGAGCCACAGTCTACACGGTTTCCGACCAGGCCTCCGACGCCGAGTCGGCCGCACTTGCCGACCGCGAAAACCTGGCGGACGCGATCGGCGGCATCGAAATCAAAGAGGAAAACCAGGAAGTGGCCGACATCCTGGCCGATCTGATCCGGCGTGAGACGCACGGTTTCTCCGTCAGCTTCGCGCGCACGCTGTTGGACGAGTTGGCGAGCACAGTGAAACTGATCAACAACCCGCACCGCCATGCGCGGTTTCGTGTGCTACGCGCTCCGGACGTGCCATCGGTTTTGGTCGAGCTGGGCTATCTCTCCAATGCGGAGGACGAACAGCAACTGAATAGTCCTGACTGGCGCGGAAAGATTGCCGACACGGTCGTCGAGGCTGTCAATGCTTTCGCGGCTGGAGATTTGCGAGCAGGAGAATGAGACTTAGGCCCAAGCGACGTTGCATGATGGCCACAAATCATGGTTTATTCGCGGTGAATGCGGCGCGCAGCCCCCGGTCGCCGCATTTTGCCCACATCGGCGCGGCAAGGGTGGTGTACGCGGTTCGCGCCGGAATCGGGCAGGAGACCCGACCCTGCGAGGCGGTAGCGCGCCGCAAACTGGAGTGGGCATGATCAGGCTAATCGGCTATTTCTTCGGCATCGCCACGACCATGGCTTTGCTCGTCGCGGGGGGCGCGGCCCTCTACGTTAGCCATTTGACGAAGGACCTGCCGGACTACGAGGTGCTCGCCAACTACGAGCCGCCGGTAACGACGCGCGTGCATGCATCGGATGGCGCGTTGATGGGCGAATTCGCTCGTGAGCGCCGGCTTTATCTGCCGATCCAGGCCATCCCGGACCGCGTCAAGGCAGCGTTCCTGTCGGCTGAAGACAAGAATTTCTATAAGCATCCCGGCATCGATCTGATGGGCCTCGGCCGCGCCGTCATCAACAATTTCCAGACCGGCTCCAAGCAAGGCGCCTCGACGATCACCCAGCAGGTGGCGAAGAACTTCCTGCTGAGCTCGGATCAGACATATGAGCGCAAGATCAAGGAAATGATCCTGGCCTTCCGCATCGAGCAGGCCTACTCGAAAGATCGGATTCTTGAACTCTACATGAACGAGATCAATTTCGGTCTCGGCGCATATGGCATTGCCGGCGCGGCGCTCACCTATTTCGATAAGTCGGTCAACGAACTGACCGTGCCCGAAGTGGCCTATTTGGCCGCACTGCCGAAAGCACCATCGAATTACCACCCCTTCCGCCACACCGAGCGCGCGATCGAGCGCCGCAACTGGGTGATCGACCAGATGGTCGAGAACGGCTACGTGCCACGCGAGGAAGGCGTGAAAGGCAAGGCCGAAGATCTGGGCGTCTCGCCACGCCGCCGCGGCAATTATCTCTTCGCTGGCGAGTATTTCACCGAAGAAGTGCGACGTGAGATCATCGCGCGTTATGGCGAGGACGCACTCTACGAGGGTGGCCTATCGGTGCGCACGACGCTCGACCCGACGATGCAGGCGATCGCCCGCAAGGCGATGCAGAATGGCTTGATTAAGTTCGACACACTGCGCGGCTATCGCGGACCGGTGAAGCAGATCGATATCAGCGGCGACTGGGGCGTGGCCCTCGGCGAAGTCAAAGCGCTGGACGATGTGCCGGAATGGCGCCTGGCTGTGGTTCTGGATAGTGACGCCGGCGGCCTGACGGTTGGCCTGCAGCCAAAGCGTCAGATTTCGGGCGAACTGGTTGCCGATCGTGAAACCGGATCGGTCGCCAAGGAAAATATGACGTGGGCTATGCGCCACATGGTCGACGGCAAGATCGTAAAGGCGAAATCGCCTGCCGACGTGCTGAAGCCGGGAGACGTGATTTTTGTTCAAAAGAACGACGAGGGCGAGGGATATCGCCTACGTCAGCCGCCCGGCGTCGAAGGCGGCATGGTGGCGATGGATCCGCATACGGGCCGCGTACTGGCCATGGTTGGCGGCTTCTCCTATGCCGAGTCCGAATTCAACCGCGCGACCCAGGCGATGCGCCAACCGGGTTCGTCGTTCAAACCGATCGTCTATGCCGCCGCGTTGGATAACGCCTATACGCCGGCCTCGGTGATCATGGATGGGCCGATCACCATCAAGATCGGCAATGAAGTGTGGACGCCGAAAAACTATGACGGCGGCGCGGCTGGTCCTTCGACGCTGCGCAACGGCATCGAACGTTCGCGCAACCTGATGACCGTGCGGCTGGCCAACGACATGGGCATGAAGACTGTCGCTGAGTATGCCGAACGTTTCGGCGTTTACGACAAGATGCCCCAACATATCGCCTTGTCGTTGGGCTCCGGCGAAACGACAGTCATGCGTATGGTGTCGGCCTATTCGGTGTTCGCCAATGGCGGCAAGCAAATCAAGCCGTCAATGATCGACCGTATCCAGGATCGTTACGGCAAGACCGTCTACAAGCATGACGAACGCGGCTGCGAAGGCTGTGCGGCGACCGAATGGGTCGACCAGGCCGAGCCGGATCTCATCGACAATGCCGAGCAGGTACTGGACCCAATGACCGCCTACCAGATCACCTCGATGATGGAAGGCGTGATCCTGCGCGGCACGGCAACGACGCTGCTGGACTTGAAGCGTCCGATCGCCGGCAAGACCGGCACGACCAATGACGAGAAGGACGTCTGGTTCATAGGCTATACGCCGAACCTCGTGGTCGGCCTCTATGTCGGCTATGATCAGCCGCAGCCGCTCGGCAAGGGCGTGACAGGCGGCGGCTTATCCGCGCCGATCTTCAAGGAATTCATGGCCGAGGCGATGAAGGGCGTGAAGCCTGTCGAATTCAAGGTGCCGGAAGGCATGAAGCTGATCGCCATCAACCGCAAGACCGGCATGCAGGCGACAGCCGGCGCGCCCGGCACCATTCTCGAAGCCTTCAAGCCCGGCACTGGCCCGGCCGATAGCTATTGGGTGATCGGCGGTTTGGAAGAGGGTGGCAACGGCCAGGTTGACGCGCCGAAAGTCAAGCAAGCGATCGACGGCGGCGCTGCCGGCCTTTATTAAGGCAACCGCTTGATCAAGACGGATATTTTAGGGCCGCCGCTTTCGACGCCGGGTTTGCATTTGCACCGGAATCTAATGTCCGGCTCTGCTAGCCTCTCGCCGCCGGTCGCCCACGTCTTCAAAAGCGTGATCTCTGGAATCAGAGAACGCTATCTCGTCCATCAAGGTGTCAACGGATTTGCGCATCTGACCGCTGAAAGCATCGTCACCGCAAAGATAATAGAATGCGCGCTCAAGATGGAAGCGCGCCGCTTTCAGGTCGCTCTTCATCGCCGTGCTCCGGTTCTTCCGAACGAAAGAAACGGCTAGCGCAACCGATAGTTGCATCTAGAGAGGCAGAAGATTGGAGCTTTGCTAACGCATCGCTATAACAATCATTCGGATCTTAAGTTTTCTTGCTCGTTTTAATGGTCGCCGAGGTCAATGTGGCAAATCCAGCGCGGCGAAATCTGGTGGCCGCTGTGGCAACCATACGGAATCGCCAAGATATTGATTTTATTTGACTATTCTGAATTCGATTTTCAGGCATACCCTAACAAATACCCCAAGGCGTTCTAGGGCAGGGCGCTTATTGGGAAAACAGATAACTGCCGGCAAGCGCATAAAACACTTGACAAAACCCGGCTTCAACCCGGGCGATGTTCTTAGGGCATACGCACCGCCTATTCCGTATTCATTCAAGAGTCCGGGAAAACAAAAATACAGCAAAGGAGAAAAATGTTGCAAGCTGACAACGACAACCAACCCGGCGACCTTTTGCTCGGCGCAACTGCCATAGCCAAGGCGCTAGGGATCACGCGCCGGCAAGCATATCGCCTTATCTATGCCGGCGATCTGCCTACGTTCAAACTCGGCGGCAGCGTTGCTGCGCGTCGATCGACGCTGGCCGGCTATCTGTCCCAACTTGAGGCCGCAGCCTAATGCCCGACCACGACGAATACGAACGAATTTACGCGGCCTTCCGCGAATTCAAGGAACTACCCGTTGACGCGACAGAGGCAGACGTCGACGCCGTCATAATCAAACATGGCCTTGAGCACCGGCTGCCGGACTAACCGGCAAGCCGCCGGCCCTAGCCGGCGCAGCGCCCGTTGGGCGCAATGCAAATAGGAACCTAACCTTTGAAAGTACTCTCGCTTGAACGGCTCAACGGGCCGGGCAACGTACTTGCTTACGCCTGCGTGCAGATAGCGCCCGATATAAGGGTCAACGACCTGCGACTAGTACGTGCCGGCAGCGGCGACCTGCGGGTCTTTTCGCCGAACTCGCGCGGCTCCAACATTTTGAGCTTCTCGCCGGCCGCGATCGCCGAGCTCAAGAAAATAATCATCGAAGCATACAGGGGCATGAAGCCGCATGACCAACAGCCCACAACGATCTAGTCGACCGGCCGCGCCCCCCAGCCTGCTTACATTGCCGGGCCTATGCGACATTCCCGACGATGAAGTCGCGGCGAAGATGCTTGACGCGTATTACGCTGCTGCCGTTCCGTCGCCGAAACGCCTGCCGCGCTTGGCGCTTCTTGCGGCACTATGGATCGCGCGCGAATGCGTTGAACACGGCGAGTCTCTGCTGTCGCATGGCGAGATCGAGCGCCGGGCCAAAACAAACCGAAAGGCTTTATCCCTCTCGATCAAGGCGCTGCTTGCGCGGGGAATCATTCTGCGTACCGGGACACAGGCGAACGGTGCGCCAATCTATAAGATCGACTGGAATGTCGTTGAGAACGGCCTGAAGTGGTGGCGCGACCTTGGCGCTGGTTACGCCGCAAGAATGGGTCGCGCCGCATGAGTTGGGAACGCGTTCGCGCAGCCGACAAGGCGGCATTCCACGAAGACCTTGCGCAGGATCGCACACTGTCAAAGGTCAAGAGCGCCATCATCGCCACGATTGCCAAGAGCTGGAGCTTGGACACGCAATATTCCGAGTGCTCGCTCACCTACCTGGCCAACGGCGCTACAACGACGAAGAAGATTGTGAACCGCTACATGCCGGAGGTTTTGGGCGACGGCCGCGTATTCGTCGTCCGCAAGGCGACCCACGTCGATCCGACGCGATATGGCGTGAACTGGTGGTTCCGGGGCGCGATTTACGTCCGCGACCGCAACGGCGGAAACCCAATTGTCGACTGCCGATCTACGGCAGAGGGAGTCCCCCAAACGGGAGTCCCCCAAACGGGAGTCCCCCAAATGGGAGTCCCCCAAATGGCACGGGGGGAGTCCCCCAAGCGGGGGACCAATACCTTTTCTAAAGAAAAGAATATAGCCGCCCCAAGAAAGGGCGCGCGCCTAGAGGCGCGCCCAGGTGCGGCGGGAAAGACGAATGAGAAGTCCAAAACGCGCAAAGGGCCGCCGGGCTTTGCGTTGTGGAAAATCGTGCATGCCAAGTTTGAGACCACCCAAAAAACCAGAAAGCGATCGCTGGTGGTTGCCCTAAAGAGTTTTGGCGGGAGGAATTTCAAACTGCACTTGCCGGTGTTCGACGACCCGTTCGCTGGGTTTCTTGAAGCAGCCGGCGTCGAGTTGGAGCCGGATGCAAGTGACAAAGAAGCACTCGCTCTCGTGCGGCGGAATGTCTGGATGTCCACGAGCCGCGAAGGCGACAAGGAGTTCCTGTCGGCCGCATACGTTGAATCGGAACGCGACGATGTCGTCCGCGACCTGACGATCATTGAGGCTCGCCCTGATGGTTTCATTCGCGTTCGGTTCAATGATCTGACTGCCGACGACCTCGGCCACGAAACAGCAACTGTCCCCCTGACCCGGGACGAACTCGGGCAACTGGACGCTGCGGTAGGCGGGGAGTTAATCGGCGCGCGGATCAAATACACGATCCTTGCATGGGAGGCGGGAAGGGAATTCGAACTCATCGGTCGCGTTGACGCTGCCGGCGCTGCTTTTGAGTCGGCACTGCCGGAGGCGGCATGACTTAGCCCGCATCAACTGCGGCGGCGAGTTCCGGCGTGGCGTCGCGTTGGACAACAGATGCGCGCTTGATAGACGGCTGCGATACGTTCAGCATGGTGGATGCCGTAGGTAGATCAATTGATCCATCTACCCTGTCCGCTCTTTGCCCTTTCGCCAACGTCGCCAGCCGCGCTGCGACCATCGCCCGCTGGCTTTCGTTCAGATGCCGGCGAGTTCGTGGAGGCGCAGGCGGCGTAGCAAGCCCGCACAAGGCAACTAACCGGCCGCCGCCAACGCGCCTTTGAAAGCCTTGGCTGGTCGCGCATTCCAGTGCGCCGTGTCAATCTCGACAGCATCTTGCGTGGCGAGAACGACGCGAACGAATTGTCCAAGCCTTGGACGCCGTCGGAACGGGTCGCCATTGCTGAGGCGCTACGAGCCGAAATGGGCAGTCGCCAAGGCCAGCGCACCGACAGACTCGTGGAAATTTTTCCACAAGTTGACGCCGGTCGAAAGACGCGTGAAATCTTCACTTGAAACGGCTTCAAGTGAAAGATCGTACATCGATCGGCACGGCAACCAGGCGACAATGAACACCGCCAACATTGGGCGGCCCGCTCAAGCCCACGGGCGCGCCGGCGGCACGAGACTGCCCACAGGCCGTCAAGCGGTGCCCGTGGGCGTTTCTGGCGGCTAGAAAAGCCATTGCCATAGGGCGGTAACTGTCAGGGTGGTGATCGTGCCGAACACAGGGATCAGTAGCTTGAACACTTCGTCGCGATTTAGATGCCACCAAGGCTTGGGATGGGAAGGCTTTCGGGCCAAGGGCGCAGTTCTCCATTGATCGAATTCTTTGGAGAACCACATTTATTTGATCGCCGATCATCGGGGCCTTGGCAAGTGCTCCTGCCAACCCGTGGCCCACTTTGGACGCCGCGCTTGGGGAAAAAGGTGACGGCGGGCTCCGAGGCGCGCTGACGCCTTGCAGGGCTTGTGGCTTTCTCCGCGAAATTCACGAAAGGCAGCACCCGCGCTAGTTGATATACATCTGGCTTATGCTATCCGCGAAAAATGGACGATATCGAAGAACGCATTCGGCGGCTTGAGGAATTCGGGGCGATGCTGGCAGGTTGGGAGATAAGCCCAACCCCGGCATTGCGCAGTAAGATCAATCAGCAAGTTCTGGCGGTCAGGCGCGAAGTGATTGAGGCCGGCTGCTTTCACACTTTTACAATCGCACCGCCACCAGCCGTCGGTGGTCTGGTAATGAACAATGTAGACGCTTTCGGCTCCCTGTTTGAGCGCAACTATGGGATGTCTTTGGTCCCCAGCATCGTCGATATGCTCGATCGCACGATCGGCGTTCTGCGAGACCCAGGATACCAAAAACGGATGTCAACGGTCCCAAGCATAGAGCCGACGACGGGTGTCGGTGTGGTAAGCGGATATGTGTTCATCGCGATGCCGATGGCGGCGGCTAAGCCAGAATATGATGACGTGCTGGATGCCATTAAGGCCGCCGCCAATGCGTGCGGCTTAAACGCCGAGCGGGTAGACGAGGTGCAGAGCAACGAGCGCATTACAGACCGGCTGCTGGAAAGTATTCGCAAGGCGGAGTTTGTGGTGGCGGACCTTACCGATGCCCGCCCAAACGTCTTCTTTGAGGCGGGGTACGCCCAAGGCATGGGTAAGCTTCCGATATATGTCGCCCGAGAGGGAACCAAGCTGGAGTTCGATCTGAAAGACTACCCAACAATCTTCTTTAGCAACATGCGCCAACTTCGCGACGGTCTTGAAAGGCGGTTCCGTGGCTTGGCGGCTGAGCGATCACATGGCGGATTGGTTAAGCAGCACACGGTCAGCGAGCAGGAGTAGCATTACCCCTTGATCGTGATCTCAATCGCGCTCACATCGACGCCGAATTGGAGAGCAAGACCGGCTTTCGCCTGTGGGATTGTTAGGGGAACCGCCCCGGTCGGGCGGTCCTCCTTCTTTTCTGCCTTCACATGGCTCTCGATCCCCCCGACCGGCATGCGATGCCAAGTCAGCCGTTCAGGATCGAGATACAACTCATCGAGGCTGGTATACTTCACCGGGTTACGCCAGCCGTGCCACAGGTTCTCGATATTCGGCAATTCAGCGTATTCCGAAATTTCAACAATGTACCTGTTGTCGCCGTGCTCGTCGCCTGCGTATTCCACACCGCTGATGCGTCCGAGCAAGAAAGCAGTGCCCTGAGGCGCCTCGGGCTTGGCCCACGCCTCGCCGGGGTAGTTCTGCACACAAACCAGATACTCACACTTCCGGGCACGCTTAGGGTCGAGTGCCCAAGCCTGCGAGCCGCCGTCGTCGATGATCTGCGTGATACCGCGCCCGGTGAACACCATGATTGCCTTTGCCATGTCATAGCTCCTTTGCGATGGCGACGACGCGAAGAGGGTCGCGTCGACAGGTTGGCTTATGGCATACTTTTACCATAAATGCCACTACATTTTATGACTGGCATAGCCGTGTATAAGCATCTGTACCAATAGGCGGGCGATCGTAGGCGTTGCATACCCCCCCCATCATAGGAACCTTGCTGGGCATTTGCCCACCTAGCGGGCGCGGAGCCCAAGGCTGTCCGCGATTAAGAAGGTCAAAAACTGGGTAACAGTTTAACGCTGCCTGCGCTTAAGTATTTGTATATACAAAATATTGTTGCGCGGGAAGTGTTACGTTGGCGCTACTTGGGTAACACTTTTGCGGACGCCGAGTGGCGGGTTTCGTTGCAAAACACTATATGTATCTCATCAACAATGACCGCCGAAAAAGGCGGCTAATAGGGCCCGCCGGGAACCAACCCGCCGTGTGCAGCCCGGACTACGATCCGGCCACCGGAAATTAGGACTCGCTAAAATGCATCTGAATGCAGACCTCCTCGTCGTTGACGAGGTCAACGATAATGTGCGCTTGCCAAGCCGGTATGCACTGGCGCGAACAGCAGCCGCGCGTCGCGCCGCCGAGAAGACGGCCGATCAACTCCTGGCAGCCAACGATAACGAACCGCCGAAAAAACGAATCCGCTCCCGCTCGTTGCGGCCGGCGTGGAATTGGCTGAAGAAAGAGGACAAGAGAGCCGCTGCGGCTTTGTGGCTTTTTGCTCGTCGCATGCTACCAGAAGCCGCCAACGACAACGTCGTCGAGCCAGGCCTGACTAGCTTGGACCGGCGCAGGGACGGCAAGCCGCGCGGCCCGAATAAGAATCTGAACGAGGCGCAGTATGCGCCGCGCCCTGTCGATCCGACGCTGCCACTATGGCGCGGCAAGATCGACGGCGGCTATCTCGCCCGTCGCCGCCCCAACGCGCGTGTCTTGTGCGGCACGGAGGCTCATCTTGCCCAGCCCGGCGTCCGTGCGCGGCTTGGCGATCTAGAGTCGGCCGCCACGACCAATTACAGCGGCTGGCACTCCGGCGTGTTTGCGATCAAACCGCAGCGACCCGCATACCCATTTCATCCCGATTGCCGGTTTGGATATTGCGCTCCGGCCATCGCCGAAGGCGCGACCTTTCTTGGAGCGGCAGGCGGCTTGGGCAAGGCCAAGGCCGGAAAGCGGAAGGGCGACGTCCGCAAAGTCGATGAACAAGATCTCCCTAACATGCCTGACCGCATATTTTTGACGATCGAGTTGATGTTGGCGCGCGCCGACCTTGCCGGCGTCGGTAGGGCACATGGATACAAAGGCGGCTACGCCGATCGCGTCGGCAAGCGTGCGATGCGCGAAGCCGGCCGATGGGCGCTGGACGCGCTGAAGACTGCCTGAAAAAAATCTCGGGGCGCGTGTGCCAAATCGCGCCCGCAAAAACCCCAAGGGGTAGGCGCACATCTCGTCCTTGGTGCGCTCATTTAAGCGGGCCAAGGCCCGCTCTTTCTCTTTCACAGTTCGCGCCGTTCGTCCCGGCGCGTTGCCGGCCAAGTTCAGGTAGCCGGCAGAATGGGCCGCGTCCTTCTGGAGTCGGACGCGGCCCAAACCTTTCCTCCGACCTTTGAAATTTTTCAAAATGCTGAAGATTTCTGAAGCCGCACGCCGCATCGGCGTTGCAGAGGCGGCGCTGCGTACTTGGTTTGCGCGAGCGCCCGATCACAACCTTGGCCGAATGGTCGGCAAGGCGCGGGTCTTTGACCGCGACGACCTTGTCGTGCTGGCGATCTGGGCGGCCCTTATACAAGGCGGCGCAGGTCCGCCGCACGTCGCGCTGGCAACCGCCAACCGGGTCGCGCGAATGCGTTGCGCCACAGCATACGCCGCCGCGAACGGCATTACCGAAGCCCCACCCACCCACGCTGCAATCGCAGTGCCGCTCGCCGCGATTCGGCAGCGGCTGGGTGGCAAACCTCAGTAGGAAAATCAACATGACGAAAACCATGTGGGCTGCAAGCCCATGATCGAAATCCAACTTCACGGCATCGTCGGCGAAAATTTCACCGCCGCCTCCGTCCAGCGGCAACTTCCGCAGACCGGCGACGTCACCGTCTATATAAACAGCGGCGGTGGCGATGCAGCTGAGGGCGCTGCGATTCACGCGGCATTGACCGCGCATCCGGGTCACGTGGGCGTCGAGGTTCGCGGTATCGCAGCAAGCGCAGCCAGCCTGATTGCTATGGCCGGAAAGCGCATCATCATGGCCGATGGTGCGATCCTTATGATCCACGATCCCATGAACATCACGATTGGCAACTCCGAGGATCACGCCAAGACGATCGAACAGCTCGAAGCTTTCGCCAAGTCGTATGCGCGGATTTATGCAAAGCGTAGCGGGAAGTCGGAAAGCGAAGCACGCGCGCTTATGAAGGCCGAAACGTGGTTCGACGGTCCTGCCGCCGTAGCTGCAGGCTTCGCGGACGCGATTGCGGATCGCCGCGCCGAACCGTTCGCATCCTTTGAATATGGCAGATACCCCAAGGCCAAAGCCGTGTTCGCATCGATCGCGGCGAAGCGCGCTGACGCGCAGACCGAGGCGCGGGACAGTTGGCGTCGCGTTCTGAGCGAGCTGGGAACACTAAAGCCGGGCATCCCGGTTCCACCCAAAAGCGACCCGCATGGTTGGTCGAAAATCGTGGCCACGCACAACAAACGACATGGAAAGCGATAATGACTAAAATCAAAAAAGCGGTTGCTTCGAGCGCCGAAATCACAGCGGCGCTCGACGCCGCCCGCACCACCGCAACCGAAGCTGACGCCGCCGTAGCCACGGCAAAGAAGAACTACGAGGCCGCGTTGCTTACCGAAGCGCCGGCGGCTCTTCGCGCGCTGCTCGACGAGCAAGTTGACCAGAAGATTGTCGCCGACCAGGCCCGCGCACGTGCGGCGAAGTTGGAGGCCGATCTGGAAAAGGCCCTCGCCGCCGAGGCCGAAGACGGGCGAGCCAAGCGCTACGCCGAGGCAAAGGCCTTGGCCGACACGGCGCGCGAAAAGTTGTGGCAGCAGTATCCACGTGCGGCCGGCGAAATCCGCGATATCCTGCGCGCCATCGCGGAGGCCGATATCGCGGTCGCGGCGGTGAACAATGACTTGCCGGCCGGCGCGGAGAGGCTCGAGAAGCCAGAAGCGGGACGGAGCTCGCCCAACGAGTGGAAGGAGGAACTTGAGCGCGACCGAATTGTGCTCTGGGCAGGCGAGGGTAATCCGTCTTCTCCGCTTCAAGAAGCTCTGCAAGGCAAAGTGGCGTTGAGCGAACACCGCCGCAGAGGAGGGCCGGTCGAGGGTTACCTAAAGTACGACGACGGCGGCGGCCTCAAGTGCGTTCGCGGCCTGTTTGAACGCGTGAAATTTCTTCCCGACCGCAGCGGATGGACGGCAGACTCACTGGCAAACGCGATTAGCCTTCCCGGACTTGAGGCAGGTGACAGCGATTTTTGGGAGCCCACAAGCGGCGGGGCAACCTTTGTGCTGCGCGAACTGGAGAAACCAGTACGGAAGCGCCCGGAACCGAAGCCTCGCGAGCCGGAATACAGCTACAGTCCAATCTGGAAATGACCATCCTCAATCAAGCAATCCGCGCCGCCGAAGCATTTGCGGCGCGGTTTCCCAGACTGCCGCCTTCAGGTGAGCAGGACGTCGCTGCGCCTTTGCGCGCCGCGACCGCCGAACGCGATGAACGCGCTCGGCCAATCATTGTTCTTATTCAGGAACACACAGCATGTCCGTAACCGTCCCTCTCAAAAACCCGATCAAGATCGGCAAGGAAGGCAAAGAAGTTTCAGAGCTTACGTTCCGCGAGGCTGACGTCGGCGACCTGATCGCGGGCGAAGTCGCTGCCAAGATGGGCGGCCAGATCGCGCAGGTTGCGGCTACTCTTGCCTCTATGGCCGGCATTACCTATCCCGAAATGCGGCAGGTTAAAGCTAAGGACTTCGCGGCCATTAGCGCGGCAACGTCGGCGCTTTTGGGAAACGAGTAACGGCCGGCTGGCACCGTCTGGCGATATATTTGTCGCGCGAGACTTGTACGCCACGAAATGTGGTGGATCGCTACGCGCCTGAATTCGCACTTGCGGAAGCGCACGAGCTGGCCGCCATCGGAAATCCGCAAGAAGGCTAACCAATGGCCACCCTACGTTCAGACCTGATCTTGTCGTTGATCGACAAGGTCACGGCCCCGGCGCGCGGCATTGCCGCGTCGCTAGGCCGGATCAACGGCGCGGTCGGCCGCTTCAATCGCGGCAACCTTGCCGCGTTCGGCATGGGCGGCTTTGCGGGCCGCCTGCTTGCCATGGGCGCGGGCTATGTCGGCGTCACGCAAGGCATGCGCGGGACGGTCGGCGCGGCGCTTAGTTTCGAAAGCGCCATGGCCGACGTCCGCAAAGTGCTGGACGTCAACGACGAGCAGTTCGGGAATATCACGAACCGCATTCGCGCCATGTCGCGCGAATTGCCGATTGGCGCGGAAGGCATTGCGGCGATTTATGCTGCGGCCGGCCAGTCGAATATTCCAACGGCCGAGATCGAAAAGTTCACCAAGATTGTGGCGGAGTCGTCCGTGGCCTGGGATATTGGCCAGAGCGAAACCGGCGACGCGCTTGCCAAAATCAAGGCACAGTTGAATCTTTCCGTCGGCGATCTTGGCCTGTTCGCCGACGCGCTTAACCACTTGTCGAACCAAAGTGCGGCCAATGCGCCGGCGCTGGTCGACTACGCCAAACGGGTAGCCGGCACTGGCGAAATGTACGGGTTCAGCGCGACGCAAACGCTTGCGTTCGGTTCGGCCATGGTTTCCGTCGGCGCGGAATCGGAAGTTGCGGCGACGTCGTTCCGCAACATGGGCCGCGCGCTGACGATCGGCTCGCGCGCAACGCTCATGCAGCGAACCGCCTTCAAACGCCTTGGTATCGACTCTGTTAAAACAGCCAAGTCGATGCAGAAAAATGCATTGTCGACGACGCTGGATGTGATCGACAAAATCCAGAAGCTTCCCGAATGGGAGCGCGTCAGCATTGCGTCGGCTTTGTTCGGCGACGAAGCGCGCGCGTTGATGCCGCTGATCAACAATTCGACCGAGCTTCGGCGGCAGTTGGACATGATCGCCGATTCCGCGCAGTACGCGGGTAGCGCGCACGAGGAATACGTGAAGCGCGCCGCTACTGTCGGCAACGTTCTTGAAATCACGAAGAACAAGATCGCGGACGTTTTTCGCGGTGTCGGCATGGATTTCCTGCCGTGGTTGAAGGAGGCGTCGCTTGGCCTTGGCGACGTTCTTGATACACTTGGCAGCCGCGCCGGCGTGTTCGACAAGCTTGGCGCGGGCATGCGCGGGTTTGTGCAGGGACTTGGCTTTGACGGCGGAATCCGCGAAGCCGTGAATGCGCTTGGCGATCTGTTGTTCGGCGTGAATGACGGCTCCGGTGCGGCCGATCGGCTTGGCGAAATCTTCATGAAAATGAAGGGCTGGGGTGAAGCCGTCCGCAGCCTTTCGGACGCGATCAAGGGTAGTGGCATTGGTTCGTTCCTTGCCACGATCGGCAGTTACGGCTTCAGCTTTGCCGCTGCCGCAATCGGTATAGGCTTGCTTGCCGGCGCGATCGGCAAGCTTGCTAAGGCGTTGTACTTGCTATCCGGCGCGAAGTTCGCCGTTGGGCTGTTAAAGCAGCTTGGCAAGCTGACGAAGTGGGCGACGGCGGCGGAAGTCGTGGCAGACGCAGCGGGCGACGTAGGCGGGAAGAAGGGCGCAGGCAAGGCGGCGGGTGCTAAGACGTTGGGCGCTAAGACGCCGGTTACAAAACTGCCTGCTGTGCGCAAGTTGCCGCTCGGACTCGGCATCAACTTTCCCACGATCTTGGGCGCTGCGGCAGCCGAGCTCACGCGGCGCGTCATCGAGCAAACCAGTGCGGCTGTTCAAGCGCAGAATCGCCAAGACGGCGGCCGTGCCGTTATCAGCGGTCAAGGCGACCAGGCTGACATTGCGAACCGCTATCGGCAGAATTTCGGTCAGTATTACGAGGCTGGCGGCTGGCATCGCGTCGTGTCGCAGGGCGGCCCGATGCCGACTGCAGCCGATCAGAACAACGGTTGGCGCAGTCGCAACTTCGGCGACAATATGCCGACGAATCCTGATCTTGCCGCCGAGCTTCGTAGTCTAACAATGCGAACGCAGCCAGTTGGCGTTTCGGAGGTTCATATGACCAATCCGCCGCCGCCTGTGCATGCGCCGATCAGCGTCGTCGTTCATGTTCAGCAGGCCGCCGAAGCAGGCCCGGCTGTTGGCAAAGCAGTCGGCGATGCAGTCGGTCGCGCTGCGCAGGCGGCAGTTGAGGGTGGCTATCATGACGGCGGGGTATAAAATGCAGACAGGCAATCAGGCAGACTACGCGCGGCACCGTGAGGTGTCGCGCAAAACCGTGACGGAGTGGAAGCAGCGGGGCCTTCTGCGGTTCACGGCCGATGGCGACGTCGACTTCGCGGCAAGCGACCAAGCGCTCCGCGAACATGGCCTGCTTGATGCGGACGAGGCGGCCACTCTCGATGGTTTGTGGTCAATGGCCGAAGCCGAACGCATCAACGAAAATTACGCGGCCCGGATTAAGCGCCTGGAATACGAGCGCGAAAGTGCCGCCGTCGCCGAAATCGACGACGTGGTCGCCGTCATCGTGTTGGAATTTGCGAACGTGCGCAGCCGCCTTTCGCGGATCGGTGTCGACCTCGCGCCAAAGCTGGCCGGCATGCGCGACGCGTCCGAAATCAAAGCCGTGATCGACGCGGAAGTGATCGCGGCGCTGGAAGAGTTAACGGCCGAGGATCAGGAGCCGCCGACCATGGAGAGGGCGCACGCGGCGGTACGGGACAGGTTTGGACAATGATCGATTTCGAGGTTGAGAATTTCAGGCTGCTCGCCGGGGAAGACAAGCGCTACCTAGCCCTTTTCGACGTGGTACTGGCATGCGGCGTCAAGCTGCGCTCAGTTTGTCTGTTCGCGCCGAAAGGTTCGAATGGCATTGCCATCGTGTGCGCACCGGACCTACGGCATCACCCGAAGGGACGTGCATTTCACTTGACGGACGATCTGCACCAGGCGATCAGCGACCGCGTTGGGGCCGCTTATTCCACGCTGACGGGTACTACGCTCGACGTCCGATTACCCCATCGGCCGGATAGAAGCGCCACCGTGCATCGCGCCGCCGGCGTGCTGTACACGACCGACGCGGGTATCGCGCATTACGTCCCTGACGACGCGGCCGGCGTACGGCGGGTGCTGGGCGCGGTTGAGGAGACGATGCAGCGGGCGGGGTTGTGATGATCGACTGCCGAAATCCGTCCGACCGTCAGTCAGTCTGACGGGTGCGAACATGCGTTGGGAAATCTATGCTGCAGCATTTCTCCGGATCGACAGCTATTAACAGTCTGGTATGCTCCCGACAAAGGCCGAGGGAAGTTCCTCGGCCGCTTTTGTCGATGGAGCGGAAGTCGTTGCCTAAACTTACTGAGGCCTTAGGCTTTAATGGCAATCCATTTGAGCATTATGTTGCAGAACTAGAACCGAATATTGCGGAGTATGCAGTTAAGCCGCCGTACTTCGAGGTGATTGACACAAGATCTAAAAACACCTCTTCTTTCCTACTTTTCGGTGACCGGGGAGCAGGCAAAAGCGCGACGAGGCTGACTATATTTAAGGAAATATGGAAAGCAAAAGCGGAAGGACGGCAAGTTCCTCTAGCAGTAAATTTAATTGATTTCTCAGATATGACAGGTGGAAAAAGTATTAAGAATTTATCTGAGGCATCCCTCATACAGAGCGTCGCCTTCATCGTCATTGAAAGTCTTTTGACGTGGCTTAGCTCCCTGGAAGAGGATGATCGCCAAGTCTACTTGGAGGCGCAAGACGCTGAAGAAAAGGCGGTATGCTATGAGCTTCTTCGTGACTTCTATTTAAACAGACCGGGAGCGAAGCGGGAACGGTCGGCCCACGATGCGATGGCATTGTTTAACCAAGCGTTCATTTCAAAAAGTCAGATGTGGCTGACTCGCAAATGGGATCGCATATCGGCGCTGATCGGCGCAGTGGCGGACATTCTTGCGAAGCGTGCCGGGAGCGAAGCCGACATCGCTGATCCGGTGGCTAACGCCCTAAGGAAGGAGGCGACCGATTTCGATTCTGTCCTAGTGCTGCGGAAGTTGGTGTCGCTTGTCCGGATATTTGATTTCAGCGGTATCGTTATCTTGGTCGATAAAGTTGACGAGACGGATGCGACTAGCAATTCCGTCGACCGCACTGCCGAACTGATACACCCGCTGCTGGCCAGAGTTCAGTTGATGGAGGTAGAGAGCTTCGCGTGGATATTTTTTCTTTGGTCTCAAACAAAACACGTGTTCGAGGGTGATAGATTCCCCGTCAGGCTCGATAAACTTGGCCACGCTGTGGTGTCATGGGATGATAAGTTCTTCCAAGAGATGCTCGATCGTCGCGTGAAATTTTATTCAGGCGGAAAATACAATCTAATGTCGCTCTTCGAAGCCGGATCATCCGACGAAAAAGGTCTGCTGGAGCTGTTAATCCGAGTTTCTATGAGGTCTCCACGAGAGTTAATTCGCCTCCTCGACGTAATACTCAGAGAACACGACGTCATCCACTCGTCCGAAAAGGACCCCGTGCTTTTAAGTTTTGAAGCGATCCAGCCCGGCATCGACAAATACGTGACCGACACTATCTCAACGGTATATGGTGAACGTTTGTTGGCGCAAATCTTCCGGCTAAATCATCTGACGTTCACTAACAAGGATGTACAATCGACCTTTCGTGTTGGTGCTCAATCGGCACGGACACGAATTCAATCCTGGGAGAGTGCCGGAATAATTCGTCACATCGGCACGCGAGCTGCTGAGGGAGCGCAGGGCGGTAAGCCGGCGAACGAGTATGCGATTGCGGACGCTCGCATTGAGAGGGTAATGGAACGCCAGCTCATCAAGTACGAAACTCCTGTTGAGGAAGAAGCGGAGTTCGAGAGCGATCAACTTGCGTGATATGTTTCAGTGGCATACTTGTCTCTACCAGGCTGGGGCGGCCAGCATAGGCCAGCCGCCCCGCCATTTCGTCATGCCGCGACGAATGCTTCAACGTCGGCCAGGCTGTCCTGCCACGGTCGATTACCGCAACCGGACACAACGACATTCCGATCGTCGACGATCATATAGCCCGGCCCGTACCATTGGCGGGATCAAGAGCGGGCGGGTGTTTTCTTCAGCACGCAACCCTGCTTGGCAAGCAGACAGCGCACGCGGCTTTCACGAGATTTTTCGGTAGTCATGGCAACGGTTTCCTTGTTCAAGAAAGCAAAAGACACCTGATAGATCAGGGTCCACCGTTGCTGCGAAAGCCAGGGCCGGGTGTGGAGTGAAACCGGCGGGGCCGCGTCGAACTAGACGCTGCGTGGCTGACATAGCATTCAGAATTGCGGTGCGCAACCTGCCAACCGTTGCGCTATCGCCGCCGCGCATGCCATCCGCGCGAAAAACCGAAGCTAACGGCCGGCCGCGTCATCGCAAGTTCATACTCCAGGTAGTGATTGGCCAGGATCAGTGCCCGCACAGCGGCGCGTGGGTCGCCGTCGCAGGCCGCGACCGCTTCGTCGACAGCTTGTTCGAGCTCTTTTGGGTCTACCTGATCCATACCCAATCATCGGCCGTTTGGGGCAGCTATGCAAGGCATTTTTTCCTACGCTTAGATAGCGCGACGTGGCCACGCGCTGCGCCGTTTTCGCGGGGATAGTTCCATCGGCAAAGCTACCGTCCCATTCCGGCACACCTGAGCACGGCACAACCTTTGCGTGCAGCCCGCTTGCCGGCTTGCCGGCGGGGCTGCTGGGGTTTTGAGGGTTTGGCACTGGGGCGTGACCTCAGCAGCTTCCAACACGCATGGGGCGCATAGGGACAGGCAGCAATTTGTGTTGGTTAGTGTTGATGGCGCTGCTCGTCTCGGCCGCGTTGATATTATTCGTTTGGTTTGCAGCGCGAGACTTCGGCAACGCTCTCGAAGAAGACGGCAAGCGTCCGCCCGTGCGCTATCTCGATGACGAGGAATAGCGCGGCTGCGGTGTTCGCCAGATTTGTAGATCAAGGGTTCTTGATGAAGTAACGCGGCATTGGAGGCGTTTATTGACCTGGACACGCCGCTTCGCCCATGCACCATTGGCGGTATGTGCGGACGTGTCTATGTGCGATCAACCCTGGCCGAGATGGTTCGGCGCTTCAGCTTCGCCGATGCCACTGGCGTCGATGTCCTGAGCAACCAGTTCCCGCGCTACAACGGCGCGCCGCGACAGGTCTACCCGATCATCGTTATGGACGAGGTGGCGAAAGGCACGTCCATGTTTACGTCCGCGACTTGGGGACTGGTCCCGTCGTGGCAGAAAGAACCGCCCGGACCCGGCCAACGTCCGCCGCCGATCAATGCCAAGTCGGAGACAATCGCGACGAACGGCATGTTCAAGCGGCCCTATGCGTCAAAGCGCTGCCTGATACCGATCGACGGCTTTTTCGAGTGGAAAGATATCCACGGCACGGGCAAGGACAAACAGCCCTACGCCATCGCCATGAAGGACGGCAGCCCGTTCGCGCTGGCCGGCATCTATGACGACTGGCGCAATCCGAAGACTGGCGAAGTCGTCCGCACGTTCTGCGTAGTGACCTGTCCGCCGAACGAATTGATGACCACTATCCATGACCGCATGCCGGTGATTTTGCATCCGGAGAGCTACGCGCGGTGGATTGGACCCGAGCTTGACCCGTCCGACCTGATGCGACCATTCCCAGCCGAGCTGATGACGATGTGGCCAATCAAGCGGGACGTCGGCAATGTGAGGAACGACAGGCCGGATTTGTTGGACCCCCTGGCTTAAGCGGCAGGAGAAAGCCATGCCCGGCGACAAGTGGCCAAGACATGACCCGCAGGTGACGGCCGGCGCAAAGCTCGGTCTGGCGGCGCTTGTTATCGTCGTCGTGGTGCTGGTCCTGCTGCCGTTTGCGTCGTTGATACGTGGATAGATTCAGCACCGAACCGCGCAATTCCGCCGTTCTCGGTGAATTTTGTCCACCCCTTCCGAGCCTGCCGGATAATGCCTCGTCACTAGGAGGCAAGACATGCACAGGTTCGAAATCGAGTTTCTTTCCGCCAAGCTGAAGGCCAACGGTGCTCTCGGCATTGCCGGCGCGGTCGCTGCCCTGGTGG
>JBFWUS010000024.1:0-67854 GCA_050247155.1 Rhizobiaceae bacterium | reverse complement strand
GCGTCGAGACAAGCTCGATCCACCTCGACACCATCCGCGACCTGAAGCAGATCAACTCGCTGCTGGCTTCGATGGCCTATCCCGTGCTCGAAGAGCACGGCATCCTGCAAGGCACCCGCCTGGCGGGGGAATAGGCTTCGGCCACTTTGCCGGGTGCTGCCTACACAGATTCGTGCGGCGACATCAGGTGATCATATATTCTTCACCGGCGTTGCCTTCGCCGACTCCGGGGCCTGGATCCCCGACCTTTCGCTCCACTTCGTTCCGCTACAGGCCGAGGATGACGGGCTGCATTAAGCCTCACCGCTAGTCGCAGACGGCGGCAATTGGCCGGAATGCATATGAAATCCGTCATCCTCGGCCCGTAGTGAAGTAAAGCGAAACGGAGGGTCGGGGATCCTGGCCTCGGAGTCGGCGAAGGCAACGCCGGTGAAGAAAAAGCAGATCAAAAAAGTCAACTGCTGCATCGGCACGCTCTCCAGAAAACCTAAACCCTGGCTCAGCAATTGTTGATTGCGTCGTGGAACGCCGCATGATCTGTGGCGGCGAACAAAATCGATTCAATTTCCCATGCCGCTATCCCTTATCGCCTTGTTTCTGGCAGCCTTTGCCTATGGCACGACGGAATTCGTCATTGCCGGGGTTCTGCCGGAGGTTGCCGCAGGCCTCGACGTCTCGATCCCCACTGCCGGTTATCTGGTTTCCGGCTATGCGATCGGCATCGCCGTCGGCGGGCCGCTGCTGACCCTGGCCACCGCCCGCCTAACCCGCAAGACGCTGCTGCTGGCTCTGGCCGTCGCCCTCACGCTTGGCCAGGTGGCCTGCGCGCTCGCCCCTGATTTTGCCTCGATGTTGACCCTGCGTGTGGCGGTCGCCATAGCGCACGGCGCCTATTTCGGCGTCGCCATGGTGGTCGGTGTCGGGCTGGTCCGAAAGGAACAGCGCGGCATGGCCGTCGCCCTCATTCTGGCCGGCCTCACGGTCTCCAACATCGTCGGCGTGCCGGCGGGCACCGCGATCGGCAACGCCTTCGGCTGGCGCGCGACCTTCTGGGCGATGTTCATTCTGGGTCTTGTCGCGACTGCCGCCATCGCGATCCTGTTGCCACGCAACGCCGGCACGGTCAGCCAGCCGGCTGGCCTGCGGCGCGAGGTAAAAGCGCTGGGCCGGCAGCAGGCCTGGACATCAATGATCCTGATGCTGATGCTGATGATCGGCCAGATGGCGCCCTACACCTACATCGCGCCACTGCTTCTTGAAGTGACCCGCATCGATCCAATCATAGTGCCCTGGATGCTACTGCTCAACGGCGCGGGCTCGACCCTTGGCGTCTTTGTCGGCGGCCGCCTGTCGGGCTGGAATCCGATGGAATCAATGATCGGGCTGGTTGCCTTGCAGGCTGTCGTGCTGGCGGGCTTCTACCTCGCGGCGCCCTACCCCGTGGCGCTCGCGGCGGTGCTCTTCATCTGGGGCTGCCTGAACTTTTCCATCGGCACGCTGATCCAGACCCGTATCCTCACCTGGACCGCCGACGCCCCGAACCTTGCTGCGGCGCTGATCCCGTCAGGCTTCAACGTCGGCATCGCCTTCGCCGCCTTCGCGGGCGCGATCACGCTCAATGCCGGCTATGGCTATCGCGACCTGCCTTTGCTCGGCGTCGCCGCGATGGCCTTCGCGACATTGGTCGCTGTCATGTCCTATCTCTCAGAGCGCTCGGCCGACCAGACGCCGCCACTCTCCGCAATGGATGCGCAGGCGAACTGACTGCGCACGGAACGAGCGTTACAACTCAATCCGGTACCTTAAACTCTCCCCGCCATACGCCGCGTGCTTGGCGAACCGCTCCACCAGCCGTCCGCCATTGTTGACGATCACCTTCTGCGACGACGCATTGTCCGGATCCGCCGTCAGCTCGACATAGGGAAGGCCGAGCGCACGCGCCTCGACGAGTATCAGCCGGAGCGCCTCAGTTGCGTAACCGCGACCGCTCTTCCACGGCACGATGGCATAGCCGATATGGCCGAGCACATGCGCCGGCAGCTCCGCCGTGCCCTTCTGCCAGCGAAACCCGATCGAGCCGGCGATCTCACCATCCCACACCCAGCGCCGGATCGACGGCAGGCGCTGCACAAGCGAACCGTCCGGCAGCTTGATCGGCGGCTGCCTGCCTGCCGGATCATCCAGGCTGGCAACGAACGCCGCCGGATCGTCGTCGATTGCCGCAAGCTGCTCGCGCGTCGCCTCGAGCAGTCGTACATTGTCCGGCGACCAGTTGCGCTCGAGGGCCGCCCGGTAGGACGGAAGATACTCAAGCGCAGGTCTGACAAGTTTCATGATGCTCGATGTCTCGCTGTGCATATCGCTCAAAACCAAGTCTTGCCCTTGCCGACGCGGTATCCCAGCTTAGAGCGAATCCGATAACGTCCTTGGACCTCATCGAATCGAACACAGATGCTCAAACAATTTCTACTCTGGATTCTACTTACATTCGTCGTGGAATTCATAATCGGTCCAATTGGCGGACGGATTTTCGACTTGGTTTTCCCAGAAGGTAGGAACTGGACGCTTCCTAATTTTCAGCTCTATCAGCCTGGTTACTTAACTGTCGCCGTAGCCAGCCTAGCTCTCGGTGCGATGCTGCTTCGGTGGCGGCCAGGCCTCTTTCATCAGCCTGCTTGGTCGATCTACACGGTACGGAAGCGAGGACTCAGGCTCGAGGCAACGAATCTCATTGTCACGCAGCACCGGTCGGACGAGCAGCATGACCAAGGCCGCGTAAGTTATGTCTCCGTAAGCCTCATCAACGAACTCAAGCGGCCGATCTCGGTTTCGGATGGGAATGCTGTATCCATTAGAACCGGTCGAAGCTTTGACATCTATATCGACCCCGCAGGGTTTGTGCCTATCAACGCGATCTATGCCATACCGCCACAAAGGCGCGTATCGATAGGGTTCTTCATGGTCGAGCCCGAAACCGTCGAACGCCGATTGGCTACGGGCGCCCAAGTTCGGCGGGTCCATCCCGCAAGCCACGGAAACCCTACTATCGCACAGTTTGCGGCCACTCATAGCGGCTTTGACTTTATCTTAACGGTCGATGGCAAACGCACGACATATCGTGTCCCCAATAGCTATGTCGACAGCTATCGGATTCGCGAGCGGGAAATCAGAGTGCAACGTGAGCTACAGTTGCCAATTGAGGTTAAACCCGAATGGTCAAATCCAACCTAGCGAGTCCGACTTAGCAAAGGCCTATTCGGAAGCAAACACGGCTGCATGACAGAAGACGCTACTTCAGCATCTCCTTGACCATCCCGCTGGCCTTGCCGAAATCCATCTTGCCGGGGAATTTTTCCTTCAGCGCGGCCATGCAGCGGCCCATATCGCGCAGCCCTTCAGCGCCGATTTCCTTGATCACATAGCTGCACGCCACCTTCACGTCCTCCTCGCCGAGCTGCTTCGGCAGGAAGTCGCGGATGATCTCGATTTCGTCGCGCTCCTGCAGCGCCAGGTCGACCCGGCTGCCCTCTTCGAACGCCTTGGCGGACTCTTCGCGCTGCTTCACCATCTTGGCGAGGATCTGGATGATCTCGTCGTCGGTGACCGGGTCCTTGCCGGCGCCGCGGTGCGCAATGTCACGGTCGTGGATCGCCGCCTGGATCAGGCGCAGCGTTCCGGTGCGGCGCTTGTCCTGCGTCTTCACGGCCGTCTTCAGCGCCTCGGCGATTTTCTCACGCATTGTACTCTCCTTCGGCAAGGGCGATGACAATAGCGCTCCGCAGGCCATTAGGCAAACCGCCGCACGGCGTCCAAGCCGCTGTTTTTGTTGGCAAAAACTTTTGGTTGGAAGTCGCCCGGGCTGATTGACCCGCTACCCGCCTTCGCCTATTGTCCGCGCCTTGCATGGACTTGCTAGTGCGACACGGGAGGCAGCCTAATGGCTGCATCCGCGTGTTTCTTGGCGCGTATATGGCCCCGCTGACGGGCTTTTGCAAATGCGCTCGGCGCATGACTGGAAGGCAAAAATGACGAACGCGACCGCCCCGTGGACCACTGAAAAACCGACCGCCCTTCTGGTGCTGGCCGACGGCACGGTGATCGAAGGGCGCGGCCTCGGGGCAACTGGCACGGCGGTGGCGGAGGTCTGCTTCAACACGGCGCTGACCGGCTATCAGGAAATCCTCACCGACCCTTCCTATGCCAGCCAGATCGTTACCTTCACCTTCCCGCATATCGGCAATATCGGCGCCAACACCGAAGACATCGAGGATTTGAACCCGGCCGCCCGCGCCGGCGCGGTGGGCGCTATTCTTCGCGCCGATATCACCAACCCGTCCAACTATCGCTCCGCCGAACATCTCGACCTGTGGCTGAAGCGGCGCGGCATTGTCGCGATGAGCGGCATCGACACCCGCGCGCTGACCGCGCTGATCCGCGAAAAGGGTATGCCGAACGCCGCTATCGCCCATGCGCCGGACGGCAGGTTCGACCTCGATGACCTCAAGAAGAAAGCAAAAGCCTGGTCCGGCCTGATCGGCCTCGACCTAGCCAAAGAGGTCACCTCCGGCCAGTCTTCCGTCTGGAAGGAAACGCCCTGGGCCTGGAACGAAAGCTATGGCGAGCAGGACAACCCGTCCATGCATGTGGTCGCGGTCGACTATGGCGTGAAGCGCAACATCCTGCGCCTGCTCGCCGGCCTCGGCGCGAAGGTGACCGTCGTTCCCGCAAAAACCTCGGCCGATGACATCCTGGCCATGCGACCGGACGGCATTTTCCTCTCCAACGGCCCGGGCGACCCGGAAGCAACAGGCGAATACGCCGTGCCGATGATCCAGGACCTGCTCAAAACCGACATCCCCATGTTCGGCATCTGCCTCGGCCACCAGATGCTGGCGCTAGCCATCGGCGGCAAGACCGAAAAGATGCATCAGGGTCATCACGGCGCGAACCACCCGGTCAAGGACCACACCACCGGCAAGGTGGAGATCGTCTCAATGAACCACGGATTCGCGGTGGACTCGAAGTCGCTGCCGAAAGGCATTGAAGAGACTCACATTTCGCTGTTCGACGGCTCGAATTGCGGCATTGCCGTCACCGGCAAGCCGGTCTTCTCCGTTCAGCACCATCCCGAAGCCTCGCCCGGCCCGCGGGATTCGCACTACCTCTTCAAGCGTTTCGTCAATTTGATCCGCGAAAAGAAGGGCGAACCGGCTCTGGCCGAGCGGTAGCGTCTGCCTCAGCAGGCCGTGACCGGCCTTCCATTCCTCCGGCCCTTCGAGCCACCTCCTCCATCGAGGGGAGGAGATCGGAGAACTTGGCGCCCTTCCTCGACGGGGAGGGTGCCGAGCGAAGCGAGGCGAGTGGGGTGGAAATTATCAAGCTCGACGGCCCTGACATGATGCGAAACCACTTCTCCCAAATCGCCGCGACCATCATCCTTGGCTGCGCGATCCTATTGTCCACGCTTGGAACGGGCCATACCATGACCGACCTCATCGCCGCCGCTGACGCCGGCGACCTCGCCGCCATCCGCAACGCCCTAAGCGCCGGCGCGAAACTCGAAGACCGCGACGAGCGCCAGCGCACCGCCCTTATGGCCGCCGTTCAGGGCAACCATGTCGACGTCGCCCGCGCCTTGATCGAGGCCGGCGCGGATGTGAACGCCAAGGATGCGATCGAAGACAGCCCTTATCTCTACGCTGGTGCGCGCGGCCATCTGGAAATCCTGAAGCTGACGCTCGCCCACGGCGCCGACCTCAAATCCACCAACCGCTATGGCGGCACGGCGTTGATCCCGGCCTGCGAGCGCGGTCACGTCGAGACGGTGCGCACGCTCATCGAAGCCGGCATCGATGTCGATCATGTCAACAAGCTTGGCTGGACCGGCCTGCTCGAAGCCATCATCCTGAGCGACGGCGGCCCCCGCCATGTCGAGATCGTCAAATTGCTGATCGACGCCAAGGCCGACGTGAACCTCGCCGACAAGGACGGCGTTACCCCGCTCCAGCACGCTCGCCAGCGCGGCTACGGCGAGATCGTACGTTTGCTGGAGGGTGCCAGGGCGAGGTAACTCCGGCCACGCCCCCTCACCCGGCCCTTCGGGCCGCCCTCTCCCCGCTGGGGAGAGGAGGGGGCCAACCTTGCCGCCGGTTTCCTCTCCCCAGCGGGGAGAGGGCGGCCCGAAGGGCCGGGTGAGGGGGCGTCCAAAATCTCGCCGACCTGAATTCAGAACCCCAATGAAAAAGGGGCGGATCGCTCCGCCCCTGAAAATCACTCAATCCGCAACTTACACCGGATTGTTGAAAGTATCGCAATCCGAGAGCTTGCCGCTCTTCAGGCCGCGCGCCAGCCAGGTCTGCCGCTGCTGCGAGGTGCCGTGGTTGAAGCTCTCGGGCACGACATAACCCTGCATGCGCTTCTGAATATTGTCGTCACCGATCTTCTGCGCGGCGTTCAGCGCTTCCTCGATGTCGCCCTGCTCCAGCAGGCCCTTTTGGGCTGTGTAGTGGCCCCACACGCCGGCAAAACAATCGGCCTGGAGCTCGACCCGGATCGACATCTGGTTGGCTTCCTGCTCGCTCATGTTCTGGCGCGCCTGGTTGAATTTCGGCAGCACGCCGATCAGGTTCTGCACATGGTGGCCGACCTCATGCGCCACGACATAAGCCTCGGCGAAGTCGCCTGACGCGCCGAACTGCTTGTCAAGCTGCGCGAAGAACGATGTGTCGAGATAAAGCTTCTGGTCGTTCGGACAATAGAACGGTCCTGAGGCCGCGCTGGCAAAGCCGCAGGCCGAACGGACCTGGCCGCTAAACAGCACCATCTTCGGCTCGACATAGGTCTCGCCTTCCGCCTTGAAGATGCCGTTCCAGGTATCTTCGGTCTCGGCCAGCACGGTCGACATGAATTGCTTCATCTCGTCCGTGGCTTCCGGACCGACGCTTTCGTCCTGCGTGAATTGCCCGCCGCCGCCCGGCATGCCGCCACCGCCGGTCAGCACCTGGATCGGGTCGATGCCGCAGGCCTTCAGCGCGAAGAACAGGACGACCAGGATTATGATGCCCGAAAGCCCGCCGCCGGCACTGCCGCCGATCGGGATGCGCATCCGGCCGCCACCAGGCAAACCGAAACCGCCACCACCGCCGCGGCCCCGCTGGTCCTCCACATTGTCACTTTGGCGTTGGCCTCTCCAGCGCATGCGTTCTTCCCTCGTATCCACCCGGCAAGCCGGAAATCCCTTCAACCGAACTGTTATCGCAACCCCGGCTTGGTGTCACACCAAAAACCGTTGGGCTCAGCGAGGGCGGCGCACCCACCTCTGCCTCATCTCTGCTTCGTGCCGGATTTCTGCTTGGTACCGGGGCTCTTCCCGTCTGAACTGCGCGAACGTTCCTCTACCCGCTGCGCGCCCTTGGCCAGTGGCTTGCCGGTCTTTGCCTCGACTTTGCGCTCTTCCTGGGCGGTGCTTTTCATCAGGCCCTTCGCTGCCGCCTTGCCTTTTGCCGTCGGTGCTTCCTTCACGCCCATGGCCTCGCTCCCTTGAGATGCCTCGAGTCACAAGCGTTTCAACGCGGCGCGTTGGCCAGGGTTCCGCGCCTCGTTAGCACGGAATCGGTGTTCGATTGTCGGTGCAGGATCGGACTTGACTCTTGAGGCGTTGAAGAGGCCACTCATCACACAAAAGGGCGAAGACTAATATGACCGATGACGCCGAAGAGGACGAAGGCAAGACCGAAGCAAAAAAGCCGAACTGGGCCGGTTGGGCTCTAGGGGCGACAATCGTCTACTGCGTCCTGATTTTCGCGACCGTTGCCTTCGGCCGCAATTGTGGAGATCCTCAAAAATTTTGCAGCGGCCGGGAAGCATTCATGTCCCTGACTCTCAACGAAGTCGGGGATTTCCTGGCCGGCGCCTTTGCGCCGCTGGCTTTCTTGTGGCTGGCCGCCGCAGTCATGATCCAAGGGCAGGAACTTGCCGCGCAGCGTCAGCAGCTTAAGGCGCAGCTCGTGGAGCTGAAGCTCACTCGAGAAGAGGCTCGCCAGACTCGCGAGGAATACAAGCTATCGCGCGAGGTGGCCGAACAAGCGAAGAATGAGACGGCGGCGCAGGCGGCGACAGCAAAGGAGACCGCCGCATTTATCAAATCGCAGACCGCGATCATGGAGCAGCAAGCCGTCGAACGGCGCCAGGAACGTCAGGACGAGTTGATCGACGACATGGTCGACAATTTGGCGACGCAACTACGGGCAATCGCTCCAAGTTTTGGTTTCGGGTTCGATGGCAGGGTCTCACATGACTATGGGTGGTGGACGTCCAATGAGTTACCGGATCAAAGCGACCAGGCCATTCTCTACGTTAGCCGCAGAGCGAAGGATTTGGCGAACACGATGGACAATCGCCATCGCGGTGACGTTCTACGTATGCGCGGGGCGACCGGCGAGGATTTAGCGGCCATCGCCGCCACCATCGACGCGCTCTTGGATCAAGCGGCAGCCGCCTCACAGCGATCACTCTACCTCGTCGCAACGATCCAGCTAGAAGCCTTCAGAGAGCGGCTCGACGTTATTCGCCAAAAACATGCCGAGGTCACGAGGCAGAATAGCTGACCCGCTTGCCTCGAATTGTGGCCAATCGAAGTTGCGCGTTCGGGCCAACCGTTTTTGCGCGCTACATCAAGTGGTAATGGCAGGAAGCCATCCCTTGCCAATTTCAGCACAATCGCCTATCTCACAATTGAGAATGATTTGCAATTGCGTTTAAGGGCAACATCATGGACGCTTCGGTCCGGCCTTCGGCGGACAATGATGCGCGCGGCTGGATCAGGCCGCGCGGCGAGGCGTCGTTGTCGGATGTCCATCGCTCGGTGGCCGTCGAAGGTCGCGGCAAGGGCTGGCGCAAGGCCGCCGCCTTCATCGGCCCCGGCTATCTCGTCGCCGTCGGCTATATGGACCCCGGCAACTGGGCGACCTCGCTCGCCGGGGGCGCGAAATTTGGCTACACGCTGCTGGTCGTCGCACTCGTCTCCAACATCATGGCGATCGTCTTGCAGGCGCTCTGCGCCCGCCTCGCCATTGGCTCGGGCCGCGATCTGGCGCAGGCCTGCCGCGACGCCTATCCTGCCCCGGTCGCCTATGTGCTGTGGTTCCTCGCCGAAGTCGCCATCATCGCAACCGACATCGCCGAGGTCATCGGCACTGCCATCGGCCTAAACCTGCTCTTCGGCATCCCGCTCGAAATCGGCGTCATCATCACCGCGCTCGACGTCTTCCTGATCCTCTATCTGCAAAAGCTGGGCTTCCGCTGGGTCGAGGCGCTCATCATGACGCTGTTGGGCGTGATAGCCGTCTGCTTCGCCGTCCAGATCTTCTTGGCCGACCCGGACCTTGGCGGCGTCATCCGGGGCTTCGCACCGACGGTCGAGATCGTCAAGAATCCCGAAATGCTCTATCTGGCGCTCGGCATCCTCGGCGCCACGGTGATGCCGCACAATCTCTATCTGCACTCCGGCATCGTGCAGACCCGCGCCTATGGCCACACGCTGCCCGAGAAGCGCGAAGCGCTGCGATACGCGACCCTCGACTCGACGGTGGCGCTGATGTTCGCGCTGTTCATCAACGCGTCGATCCTCATCCTTGCCGCCGCCACCTTCAACAAGGCCGGTAACACCGGCATCGTCGAGCTCGGCGAGGCGCATTCGCTTCTCTCGCCCCTGCTGGGCGCGGCGATTGCCCCGACCCTGTTCGGCATCGCGCTTCTGTGCTGCGGCATCAACTCGACCGTCACGGCCACGCTCGCCGGCCAGATCGTCATGGAAGGTTTTTTGCATATCAAGCTGGCTCCCTGGATGCGCCGGCTGATCACCCGCGCCATCGCCATCGTGCCGGCCGCTATCGTCACCATCTGGTACGGCGAGGACGGCACCGCGCGGCTCTTGATCCTCACCCAGGTGGTGCTCTCGCTACAGCTTTCCTTCGCCGTGTTTCCGCTGGTCTTCTTCACCGCCTCCAAGGCCAAGATGGGCGAACTCGTCGCCCCGCGCTGGCTCACCGCCATCGCGGTCGTCATAGCGGTTGTAATCGCCGGCTTGAACGTAAAGCTGCTGGTGGATTTTGTGTTGAACTAGGCTGGTAGAGCGCAGCCCGGCTGCGGCCATCGCTGCAGCGCCTTGTGCCCGGCTTCCGTCAGCGCATAAACCCCTCGCTCGGCGCGGGCAAACCAGCCATAGACGTTGTTCAGCAGGATCTTTCCCGCGTCCGGCGCCGAGGGTCTCAGATCGCGCGGCCGTTTCGGCCCTTGCGCAAGCTGTGCCGCGCAAGCCAGCGATTGCTGGCGATAGGCGGTCATGACCGGCTGCCGGGTTCCGCCGCCCGCGACCGGATCGCCACGCCGCCTTCGGTGCTCCTCGACCAGACGCGAGCGTCGATGGGCGTTCCGCCGCGCAGGCATCGCCCCGGGCGTCAGGATCACCTCGACCCGCCCGCTGGCGCTCACGCCAAGCAGCCCGAAACCCAAACGCCGGCACAGGTTGCGGAACCGGCTGTCGCTTTCCCTCCCCTTGCCGCGGGCCGACAGTCTGGCGGCAAGCCAGACTTCGTCAGCGACAGTCGAGCGATCGACGCCCTGCAGCAAAAGTTCCAGATTAAATTGCAGCTTCAGTTCGCACACGACGACCACCGGCGGCGCGTCCGGGCTGATCGCCAGAATATCGCAGCCACCAACCTCGCCCTTCACCTCGAAGCCGAGCGTTTCCAGATGGGCCTTCACCGGTTGATAGAGTGACGTCTCGTTCATCGCCGCAGGATTGCCGGCGCCCGCTGAACATATGGTTAAAGCTGGTTGCCTCAGAGCTCGTGCCGAAATTCATCAGGGCGGGCTTCTCAGGGCGCGGTGGGCAGCCGCCGCTCCTGCGGCGGCTTGGGCCGCACGTCGACATGGACGCGATGGTCCAGCCGGTCGAGGCAGCGCAGCAGTCGCCCGACGGAAAACTTTTCCGTGCGCCCGGTCACGATCGCCGAGACATCCGGCTGCCTCAGGTCAAGCAGCGCCGCCGCCCGCACCTGCGTCAGCCTGCGGCCCTTGATGATCGCGCCGATCTCCCGCGCCAGCCTCGCCTTCAGCAACGCCTCCTGCGAGGCCTCGTCGTCCGGCACGCCGGCCATCGTCGCGGCGATGCTGTCGACGATCGCGGAGTCCCATTGAGCCTTTTGTCCGCCTTGCATGCCCCGGCCTTGCGTCCTGACCTGAATATATAGTAGTTATGGCTATATCAACGCCACGTTCTGAGACATATCATGGCGAGCGAGAACGGAAAACCAACTGACACGAATGTGCAGGCTGTTCGCCGTCATTATGCCGAGCTTTTCGCCGCCGCCTCCGCCTCGCCCGACCCGCGCCTGACTGAGATCGTCGCCTCCATCCCACGCGAAAATTTCGTCGGTCCCGGCCCCTGGACCATCGTCATCAACGGCCGCCGTGTCGTCACGCCGAGTGCGGACCCGGCCTATCTCTATTCCAACAACCTTGTCGCGCTGGACGACGAGCGCAACAATGGCGAACCATTCCTCCACGCCGCCTGGATCGGCAAGATCGAGCCGAAACCCGGCGAGATCGTAACCCATATCGGCGCGGGGACGGGTTACTACACGGCTATTCTGTCCGGGCTGGTCGAGCCGCGTGGAGAGGTCTTTGCCTTTGAGATCGACGCCGGTCTGGCCGCCCGCGCCGTCGCCAATCTGAAACCCTATATGAACGTCACGACCGGTCACGCCGACGCGGTTACGGCGGAACTGCCGCCATCGGACATTATCTACGTCAACGCCGGGGTCGTCGCGCCGCCACTCGGCTGGCTGAAGATTTTGAAACAAGGCGGCCGTCTGATCTTTCCCTGGCGGCCCATCGACCGTGTCGGCGTAGCGGCTGTCGTGACGCGCCACGCCGGCGGCTTCGCCTTCGATCCTTTCATGTCGTCCTGGTTTATCCCTTGCGTCGGCGCGTCGATCGCCAGTGCCGGTTCGAAACTGCCGACACCGAACAGTGCGCGTCGCACACGCTCGCTGTGGCTGACGGAGGATCGCAAACCCGACGACACGGCCACCGCCATCTTCGGCGATATCTGGTTTTCATCGGACGCTATCGCGCCAGACGACTCGTCATTCCGCCGGCGACAGCGCGGCCTGTGACGCCACCCGGCGCTCCATCAGCCAGGCGACGGCCTTGCCCTGCAGCGCATGCACGGCCAGCCCGATGGCAACGCCGCTGACCACCGCCACGGTCGCGGCGACCGGCTGTGACAGCGCCACATCTGGCTGCGGCAGGAAAATCTCCGGCAGAATCCGATGGAACAGATAGATGTGATAGCTCGCCGCGGCGATCGGCAGCACCAGCCGCGCGAGCCAGGCCGGCACAGCAACGCGCGGCGCGTAGAGCAGTATCGCGACGCTCGCGAGCACCATGCTGAACTTGACCCAGGAGCCGGTCCAGTTGCCGCCCCAATAAGCCATGAACGGCAGCATGATCGCCGACACCGCTATAAGGACGAGGCGTTTGCGGCCATCGTCGGCGAAGTGCGCGCACCAGCCTAGCACCGCCAGATAAAGCACGTCCGGCAGCGTAAATATCTGCGGCCCGCCGATATTCCAGACATAGGGTGTTACGACTTTCAGCATCGCCGTCATGCCGAGGAATCCTAGAGCGCAGGCAAAAGGCTTTGCCTTTACCGTCGCCCGCACCGCGGGCAGTGCAAACAGCGCCGTCACCAGCAGCAGCAGTTGCGCATAAGCCTCCACGAACCAGTAGAGATAGGGCAGCATCTTGTCTGGCCCGACAAAACCCAGATTCCCTGCCAGAAAGACCGACGGCCACAGCACCTCACCACGCGCCAGGCAGAAGCCGATGACGATCGGCGCATAGACGGCGAGATTTGTCGCCAATCCGAACAGCAGCCTCGAAAAATCGCCGGCAAACAGCGCGCGGCTCTGGAAACGCGCCAGCCCGAAGCCGACCAGCATCATCAGGGTGGCCGCCCCGCCCGGGATCGGCCAGAGCGTCGCGTGGTGTATGACGATGGTCAGGATTGCGCCCGCGCGCAGCACGAGATCGCTGCCGATCATGCGCCGCGCGCTGTCGACGCGCCGCGCTTTCGCGAGCGCCGAGACCGGCATTTTTTCCCAGCCTTGCGGCAGATGCCCGAGCGCGCGCTCGAGCGACAAAGAAAGCTGTACATAGACCAGCGAGTCGCCGCCCAGTGTCTCGAAACTGTCCTGTGGGCCGACCGCGCGCGGATAGAACGCGCGCCGGAAGGCTCCGGCGACGTCGTGATCCGATTCCTTCGGCTTGGCCTCTACCGGTTGATCGAACCGTGCCCGCAATGCCGAAAAATCCACCTTGCCCGAGGCGAGCCTGGGCAGCGTGTCGACCTGCATCACGTCGATCTGAAGCGCGCTCAGCGCCGTCGCGGCCATGGTTGCCTGGAGGACCAATTGCTCCTCAGTCGCAGAGGCCAGATGCGTTCTCGCTCGCGCTCTACGTTGCTCCCCTCTGTCCTGTCGGACTCGCTGGCCCGAGCCGCAGGTCTCGGCCCGTCCTTCGGACTCCCCACAAGGGGGGAGATCGGCAGCTCCAGCCTCCGCTCCAGCCTTGCGATGTTGGTGATTGGCGAAATCAAAGCGGCCGGCTAATCTCCCCCCTTGTGGGGAGTCCGAAGGACGGGCCGAGACCCGCGGCTCGGGCCGGGCAGTCCGGCAGGACAGAGGGGGGCAACGTAGAGCGGAACCCTTTGATATCGATGGATGTCGATCCGCAAAGCTGTCAGACGCCGTAAACGCCACGCGCAACCGCTCATCATCTCCCAGCACGGTGGCGGCAATCCCTTGGCGCGCGAGCGCCGCTTCGACCGCCTCGTGGTTGATCCGCAGCCCGGCGATCTTCGATATGCGTTTCGCACGGCCCACGATGCGGAAAAATCCGTGCTCGTCGCAGGTCGCGATATCGCCGGTTCGAAGCTCCTCGACCTCATGGCCTCGCGCAAGGTCCGCGCGGCATTCGGCATAACCCATCATCACATTCGGCCCGCGATAGGCGAGTTCACCGGCTTCTCCCGCCTGCGCCACCGCTTCACCCGCCTCATCGATCAGCCGCAAATTGCCACCCGGGATCGCGATGCCGATGCTGTCGGTGTTGCCTGCCAGGCTTTCCGGCGGCACATAGGCGATACGAGCCGTCGCCTCCGTTTGGCCATACATGACGAAAAACTGTTGGTTGCGGGCCGCCAGCCGCCGCCGGAACGTCTCCGCCAGTTCCGGCCCTATTCGTCCGCCGGCAACGGTCATGAAGCGCAGCCCCGGCAGATCCTCCTTCAGAAATCCGGTCTTCTCCATCAACTCGTAGGAATAGGGCACGCCACTAATATTGGTGCAGCCAGCTTCACGCATTTCCTGCGCAAAGCCCGCATCGGCCGCACTCTTTCCGCCCACATAGACAGATGCACCCTTGGCCAGATGCGAGTTCAGCACCGACAGACCATAGGAATAGTGGAACGGCAGGATCAGCGCCGCGCGATCATCCTGCCCCAGCCCGAGATACGCGCCGATCGAACCCGCATTCGCCTCGATCGCCGAGCCCGACAACCGCACGAAACGGCTTTTGCCCGTACTTCCCGACGTGGCAAGCAGCACCGCCAGATCGGGATGCAGGTCATCCTTCAAGCCGTGTGCGGCATCGATCCTGCGCCAGCGGCCGTCGGCGCGCCGAAACACGATGTCGGGCGCGAAATCGGCGTCAAAAGCTTCCAGCGCCTGACCACACCCTGGAGGAAGCAGCGCAACCGCATGACCGCCTTTCAGCGCCGCCAGATAGCTAACGATCGCCTGTTCGCTCTTCTCGGCCTCCAGCGCGATCAGCCGTTTGGCCGGGCCGAGTTCGCCCGCCAGGCGGCACACCCGTCTGTTCAGCTCCGCATAGGAAATCGCGGCTGCGCCGGCAAACAGCAGCGCCGGCCGCTCGCCATAGGCGGCAAATGCATCAACGAACGACAATCGAACGCAAAACCCTCGCTTAACGCCGGCAAAAGCCGGTAGCGCCTACTGGCACAAACGAAGCTTCGGCTCAATTAATTCCTGATGCAAACAATCATATTACGGCAGTCTGCGCGACGTTCAGCGCGCTAGTTGCGGCCACCGCTGCCGCCCCCTACATCCACCTCACCGCAAAATTTGCATCCTCTGTCGGGATCGTGAGTCCCTGTCCGTCCTAGCACTATCCCCGCCTTGGAAGGGCAAACTGCAAGAGCAATGGAGTGAGACCCGTGAGAAAAATCGTCGCCGCCACTTTCGTCAGCCTCGACGGCGTCATGCAGGCGCCCGGCGGTCCCGAAGAAGATCCCGTCGGCGGTTTCAAGTTCGGCGGCTGGGTCGCGCCTCATTTCGACGAGCAACTCGGCAATGTCGTCGACAGAGTGTTTTCCGAACCGTTTGACCTGCTGCTCGGCCGCAAGACCTACGACATCTTCGCCGCTCATTGGCCTCATGCGCCGGAAGGCGACCCCATCGGCACCTTGTTCGACCGAATCACCAAGTACGTTGCGACCCGCAATCAAGACTTCAAATTCGATTGGAAAGGCAGTGAGTCGCTCGGGCCTGATGTCGTGGCGGCGCTGAAGAAGCTGAAGCAATTGGACGGCCCGAACCTCTTGATCCAGGGCTCCAGCGATCTGGTTCAGACGCTGTTGCAAAATGGGCTGATCGACGAGTTCACCTTGATGATCATGCCGGTCGTGCTGGGCAAGGGCAAGCGCCTGTTCGGCGAGGGCACAGCTCCGATGGGCTTGAAGCTGGTTTCGTCGGATGTGACGCCGAACAAAGTCGTCGTGCTGAAATATGTGCCGGATGGCACGGTGAAGACAGGCTCGTTTGAGTTCGACACGCCGACCGACGCCGAGCTTGAGCGCCGCAAGAACCTGACATAAATCGCTCTAAGGGCGGGCGAGCGCCTGCTGCTCCTCGCCCTGCCCTTTCGTGATGCGATGGACAGCCTTCCGCATCGCAGCCCACACCTGCTCATCATCCAGTCCCTGGATCGGGTAATAACGCATGAACAGGAGCGTCATGCCGTCGATGCCCTGCCACCAGTCGGGCTGGCGCGACAATTTCAGGCGCGCAAGCTGACCTGTGCGAGCGTCGGAATTATCACTCGGCGGCTCGGTCCGGGCGTAGAAACTGTACAGCGCGCGCCCACTCCGATCGACCAGAACGACAGCCGCGCCGAAACATTCGCCAGGCAAAAGACGCTCGACGGCAAAATCAAAGATCACGACACCATCGCCTGCCGCGTCGACCCGCAGATAGGCCATGCCTTGCGGGCGCGGATCATGCGGATCGTAGCGCCAGCGGTAAGATAGCGCGTCCGGTCCCTGATGTTCCTGCAACGCGGTATTGTATGGCGGCGGCAGCGCGCTGAACGGCACGAACTCGCCAAACGGCCGCTCGATCTCGACGATGATGCGTTCAGGCTGATCGTTGTCCGGGTAGAGCAACCACGCGGACGCCTTGCCGCCTGCCGTTACAACGACAGCCAGAACGATCGCGCGGAGCAGGTTTCGCCACATGACGAAAATCCTTCCGCGCCGACCATCGCAAAACGCTGCCTCTGCGACAAGCCGCAGCGACTACTCCGCCGGCGTAGCGGCCAAACCCCTGCGCTGCCGCGACAAATACAGCAGCCCCAGCGCCAGCAGCGGAAACACTGCGCCGGCGACGCCGAGATCAGCCGGCGTCGCGTGATCCAGCACCTGCCCGCCGACAAAAGAGCCAACGCCGATGCCGAAATAGAGCGCTGAGGCATTCAGCGCCAGCGTCAGCTGCGCCAGATGCGGCGCCAACGCCACCAGGCGGTCGGCCTGGGCGGAAGGGAACGTCCAGCCGCTGATGCCCCACGGCACCATCAGCCCTATCAGCACCGGTCCGGCCAGATGCATCGGCAAGACCTTCAGCGCCACCGCCATCCCCAAGCTCAGCATCGTCGACACGGCAATCGCAAAAATCACCACCCGCGTCGCGCCGATGCGGTCGGCCAGTTGGCCCGCCGACAGATTGCCAACCACCGCGCCGAAACCGTAGGCCAGCAGCATGCCGGGAAGCGCGGCCGGCGACAGCCCCGCGCCCTCCAGCGCCAGCGGCGCGAGGTAGGAAATCACGGTGAAACCGCCGACGATGTAGAAAAACGTCACGCCCAGCGCGTTTGCCACACCCGGATGCGCGATCACGCTCAGGCGCTCGGCCAGCGGCAGCGCCGTGCCGCGCAAATCGCCCGGCAGCTTCCACCACAGGATGACGGCACAGAGCGCGCCAAGAGTCCCAAGCGCGATGAACGTGCCATGCCAACCCCAGAACGTAGCGATCAAAGAGCCGACCGGCGCGCCCAGCGCGACAGCCAATGTCGTGCCCGCCAGAACCACCGAGACCGCCCTTGCGCGAAACTCCGGCGCAACAAGGCCCACCGCCGTCGCCTGCCCCGTAGCTGCAAACAGCGCCGCCGCTGCGCCCATGACTACTTGCGCGGCCAGCAGCGAGCCGAAGCCGGTGCTGGTGGCGGCAATCACGGTGCCGCCGACGAACACCGCCATCGAACCGACCATCACGCTGCGCCGGTCGAGCGTGCCGGTCAGCGCCGAAAGCAGCGGCGCAGCGATCGCATAAGATAACGAATAGGCGGTGATCAGATGGCCGGCGCTGGTAATGCTGACGCCCGTGTCGTCAGCAATCGCGTGCAGCAGGCTGGAAAACACGAAAGCCACCGTGCTGGTGATGAAGGCGCCGGCGCCGAGCCAGATAAGCCGCCTGTCCATGGGTCATATCCCAATTGTTCAAAAGTTATTGAACTATTGAACTCCTTTTCGCAATATGTCAATGAGGCTCAACGAAATTGCTGCCACCTTCTGTCAGTACGTTCGATCCTCATCCTGATGTGCGAGCCTCGAAGGATAAGGGAGATTCGATGAGCCTGCCCCACCCGACCCTTGACCAGATCACACTGGCCGGCGTGCTTGCCGTGCTCGGCGATGCGACACGGCTGGCCATCATCCGGCACTTGGCCGAGAATGATCAGATGCGGACCAATTGCGAGCAGTTCATGGACCTCGGCTCGAAAACCAACATCAGTTACCATCTGGCGAAGCTGCGCGAGGCCGGCGTCACCCGCACCGAGGTGCAGGGCACCAACCGGCTGATTACCTTGCGCCGCGCCGATCTGGACTCACGCTTTCCCGGCCTGCTCGACAGTATCATCGCCGCGGTGCCTTCGGGTGCGACAATTGAGGCCTGACCTACGCTTCACCAAGCCTGTTGCCGGCTTTTGTCGGAATGCTTTCGTCGTGAGCCGCATTTAGCCGACGACGCTACGCAGGAGGCTACCATGGCCCGTAACACGAACACGCGATCATCGACCTCGAAAAGAAGTTCTGGCAGAGCATGTTGAAGCAAGCAGCCGCGTAGCTTCGTTCCGCTCAATCGGCCACGTTTAATTTGCCTCCATCATTGCGGTCGAGAAATCTCGACAATTCGTGAACGCCGCTCTAACGTTGATTCTGCGAACGGCCCAATCCGGCTACACGCCGGCATCGACGCAGACCGGTTTTGCAATGACCCGCCTAACACAAATAACCTACCTATATAGAGACGCTTCCAACTATAAATACCGGGGCGATTTCTGCGTGCTCGGAGAACTGCAAGTCCAAGAATTCAGCAATTATCTTTTCGACAGTGAGTTCTTCATTCCGGAGAAGATTGGACTCGTCGCGCTTCGGCCGGAGGCGGCAAACGATGACGATCATTTGCTGCATTCGTTCGAAGAATGCAAAGCAGTCGATGGACGAGAATATCAAATGACCACTGGTGAGTTTCGGCGTCGCATGCGCGAGGCGTCCCGACAGGGATGGTTAGCGTGAATCGACGGCTTTGGACCGCGGATGAAATACGTCTTGCTGTCGCCCTATATGTCCAAACTCCGTTTGGACGAATTCATTCTCGAAACCCAAAGATTGTGGAACTATCAAGCAAGATTGGCAGAACGCCGTCGTCAGTTGCATTGAAACTCGCAAACTTGGCTTCTCTCGACGAAACGCTACCGCAATCCGGCATGCAGAATGCCAGCAACCTTGATCGTGAAATTTGGGCCGAGTTTTTCCGTGCACTTTTTGTGGAATCGAAGACGCTCACAAAGCCTACGGAAGGGCCTACAGGATTTCACGAGGAAGTCGCAGATGAGTATGTATACGAGGGCACTTCGTTAGATCGTTTCGGGATTACAAAACAACGATCACGGCAAGATTTTTTCCGCACAATGGTCCTTAGCGCCTATGACTTTCGGTGCGCTATAACTGGAATCGAGCAACCGGAACTGCTTGTCGCAGGTCACATCAAGCCATGGGCCTTGGAAGTCGGTCGCCGACTTGATCCGACAAACGGGATTTGTCTCAACCGACTTCATGATCGTGCGTTCGATCGTGGCTTGATCACATTTGAGGATGATGGGCGCATGGTGACCTCGCCGCAATTGAGGTCCGACACGCGCGAGAAAATACTCCAACTGGCAAATGCCCCCGCTCTCAAAATGCCGCGCCGTTTTCTACCTGATCGCGACTTGCTGCGCTTTCATAGAGAACACGTTTTCAGGGACAGTGCGTAGCCAACTGCCTCGCTGTTGTGGATGGAACGCGAAGAGCAACTATTCCGTCGGCTTGAATGGCGCATCGTGGCCGAGAGGATCAATCAGGGCTTTTCGCTTGCCGACGGTGCCGATGTCGATGGATTTATCTCCTTCTCCCTGAGCGTTCAGAACCGCAGGAAGGCCCGCGCAGGGGCGGCGCTGGAAAATCATATTGCAGCCGTTCTGGAGGCTAGCGGGATCCGGTTTGGCCACGGTGTTGAGACGGAGAACAGGAATAAGCCGGACTTTCTGTTTCCTGGGCAGACTGAATACCGCGATGCCACATTCCCCGCATCACGTCTGACCATGCTGGGTTCGAAATCCACCGTGAAGGATCGCTGGCGACAAGTCCTTTCAGAGGCCATGCGTATCGAGCAAAAACATCTCCTTACGCTTGAGCCGGGCGTGTCGGAGAACCAGACAGATGAGATGCGCGCCAAGCGGTTACAGCTTGTTGTACCGAAGAAAATTCATCAAACTTACAGGCCAATCCACCAAGGTTGGCTAATGAGCTTGGCTGGGTTCCTGACGCTAGTGTCCGATCGACAGATCTAGAACGCAACAACGTACCATTTCCGCCCTTCCATTCCCCTTCCCCCTCCCCTATAGAGCCCGCCTAGCCTGACATTTCGAGAATCGTCTTGCGCGGCCGCCGGTGCTCCCAGCCGCGTGGCGTTTTCGCGCAAGTTAAAATACGGAACCACGCATGCCGAAACGCACAGACATCAAGTCGATCCTGATCATCGGGGCCGGCCCCATCGTCATCGGCCAGGCCTGTGAGTTCGACTATTCCGGCACCCAGGCCTGCAAGGCGCTGAAGGCCGAGGGGTTCCGCGTCATCCTGGTCAATTCCAACCCGGCCACGATCATGACCGATCCGGAACTGGCCGACGCCACCTATATCGAGCCGATCACGCCGGAAGTGGTAGCGAAAATCATCGCGCGCGAGCGGCCGGACGCCATCCTGCCCACCATGGGCGGCCAGACGGCGCTGAACACGGCGTTGTCGCTGCGCCGCATGGGCGTGCTGGAACGCTACGGCGTCGAGATGATCGGCGCGGACGCGCATGCCATCGACAAGGCCGAGGATCGCTCGCTGTTTCGCGAGGCGATGAGCAAGATCGGCCTGGAAACGCCGCGCTCCATGCTCGCCAACGCTTCCGACGTGAAAGACGCCGATAAGCTGAAGCACGAGGCCGAGCGCGCCGAACTGAAGGCCGCCAACGCCTCCGACGCCGAGCTCGACGCACTCGAAACCCGCTGGAACCTCGGCGAGGGCGACCGCAAGCAGCGCTACGTCGCGCACGCCATGGCGATCGCAGCACAAGCGCTCGACCATGTCGGCTTGCCGGCGATCATCCGCCCGTCGTTTACGCTGGGCGGCACCGGAGGCGGCATCGCTTACAACCGCGCCGAGTTCTTCGACATCGTCTCGTCGGGCCTCGACGCCTCCCCCACGACGGAAGTGCTGATCGAGGAGAGCGTGCTCGGCTGGAAGGAATACGAGATGGAGGTCGTCCGCGACAAGGCGGACAACTGCATCATCGTCTGCTCCATCGAGAACATCGACCCGATGGGCGTGCACACCGGCGATTCCATCACCGTGGCCCCGGCGCTCACCCTGACCGACAAGGAATATCAGGTGATGCGCAACGCCTCGATCGCCGTGCTGCGCGAGATCGGCGTCGAGACCGGCGGCTCGAACGTGCAGTTCGCCGTCAACCCCGCCGACGGCCGCCTCGTCGTCATCGAGATGAACCCGCGCGTCTCCCGCTCCTCCGCGCTGGCCTCCAAGGCGACCGGCTTCCCGATCGCCAAGATCGCGGCGAAGCTCGCGGTCGGCTACACGCTGGACGAGCTGGAGAACGACATCACCGGCGGCGCGACGCCCGCCTCCTTCGAGCCCAGCATCGATTACGTGGTGACAAAAATCCCGCGTTTCGCCTTCGAAAAATTCCCCGGCGCCGAGCCGGTGCTCACCACCGCCATGAAATCGGTCGGCGAGGTCATGGCGATCGGCCGCACTTTTCAGGAATCGCTGCAGAAGGCGCTGCGGGGCTTGGAAACCGGCCTCACCGGTCTCGACGAGATCGAGATCCCCGGCGCGGACGGCCCGCACGACAGGAACGCCATCCGCGCCGCCCTCGGCACGCCGACCCCCGACCGGCTGCGCATGGTCGCGCAGGCGATCCGCATGGGCGCCTCGCTGGATGACGTGCACGCCATGTGCAAGATCGACCCGTGGTTTTTGGAGCAGATCGCCGGCATCATCGCCATGGAGGCCCGCATCCGCGAGCACGGCCTGCCGCAGGACGCGGCCAATCTGCGCATGCTCAAGGCCATGGGCTTCTCCGACGCCCGCCTAGGCTCCCTGACAGGCGTCGACGCCGATGCAGTCGCCAAGTCGCGAAAAGAGCTGGATGTCCACCCGGTCTACAAGCGCATCGACACCTGCGCCGCCGAGTTCGCCTCGCCCACCGCCTATATGTACTCCACCTACGAGACGCCCTTCGCCGGCCGGCTTGCCGACGAGGCGCAGGTCTCCGACCGCAAAAAGGTCGTCATCCTCGGCGGCGGGCCGAACCGCATCGGCCAGGGCATCGAGTTCGACTATTGCTGCGTGCACGCCGCCTACGCGCTGGCCGAGGCCGGCTATGAATCGATCATGGTCAACTGCAACCCGGAGACGGTCTCGACCGACTACGACACCTCCGACCGGCTCTATTTCGAGCCGCTGACGGCGGAAGACGTGTTGGAGATCCTGCGCGCCGAGCAGGCAAAGGGCACGCTGCACGGCGTCATCGTGCAGTTCGGCGGCCAGACGCCGTTGAAACTGGCGGATGCGCTGGAGCGCGCCGGCATCCCCATCCTCGGCACCTCGCCCGACGCCATCGACCTCGCGGAGGACCGCGACCGCTTCCAGAAGCTCTTGCACAAGCTCGGCCTGAAGCAGCCGAAGAACGGCATCGCCTATTCGGTCGAGCAGGCCCGCACCGTAGCCGGCGAGCTCGGCTTCCCGCTGGTCGTGCGCCCGTCCTATGTGCTGGGCGGCCGCGCCATGCAGATCATCACCGACGAGAGCCAGCTCCAGACCTATCTGCTCGACACCGTGCCCGGCCTGGTGCCGGAGGACATCAAGCAGAAGTACCCCAACGACAAGACCGGCCAGATCAACACGCTGCTCGGCAAGAACCCGCTGCTCTTCGACGGCTATCTGCAAGGCGCCATCGAGGTCGATGTCGACTGCCTGTCAGACGGCAAGAACAATTATGTTGCGGGCGTCATGCAGCACATCGAGGAAGCCGGCATCCACTCCGGCGATAGCGCCTGCTCGCTGCCGGCCTATACGCTGACGCCGGCCATGGTGGCCGAGCTGGAGCGCCAGGCCAAGGCGCTGGCCATCGCGCTGAAGGTCGGCGGCCTGATGAATGTCCAGTTCGCCCTCCAGGGAAATGAAATCTACGTTCTGGAAGTCAACCCGCGCGCGTCCCGCACTGTGCCGTTCGTTGCAAAGGCCATCGGCCGGCCGGTGGCGAAGATCGCGGCGCGCATTATGGCCGGCGAAAGCCTCGACGCCGCCTTCGCGCATTACGGCAAGAAGGTCGACGCCACGGCGCTGAAGCACATCGCGGTGAAGGAAGCGGTGTTCCCCTTCGCGCGGTTCCCCGGCGTGGACACCCTCCTCGGCCCGGAGATGAAATCGACCGGCGAGGTGATGGGCCTCGACACCGATTTCGCGCTGGCCTTCGCCAAATCGCAGCTCGGCGCGGGCGTCGACCTGCCGCGCTCGGGCACTGTGTTCGTCTCCGTCCGCGACGAGGACAAGGAAGCTGTCCTTCCCTCCGTCAAACGCCTGTCCGACCTCGGCTTCAAGATCCTCGCCACCTCGGGCACCGCGCGCTTCCTGTCGGAGCACGGCCTGTCACCTGAAAAAATCAACAAGGTGCTGGAAGGCCGCCCGCATATCGAGGACGCCATCCGCAACCGGCAGGTGCAGTTGGTCTTCAACACCACCGACGGCCAGAAAGCGGTGTCGGACTCAAAATCCCTGCGCAGGGCAACTCTTATGCAGAAAGTCCCCTACTACACGACGCTGGCCGGCGCAGCCGCCGCTGCGGAAGCCATCGCCGCGCTGAAGGCAGGGAGCTTGGAAGTGAGGCGGCTGCAGGAGTATTTTTAGCTTACTTTCAAGAATTTTCCCATACTTTTCAATTGCTTGAACGCGTCAGACGAATGCCACACATTGGGGCCAACATGCGAATCGTGCTTGTCAACTATTTTCTCGATTTGTTCCCGCAATTCACTTATAATACTTTGCTGCTGGCGGATGAGTCGTCAGCACCCAGGGTGGCGGAGGTCTTTTATTGCAAGCTGATTTCTTCGCAACGGGCGCGTCGAAGGTGGTAAGCGAACCTAGGCCAGTACCAAGCCGAGTATCCAGAGAGCATATTAACAGTTTTGCTGAGCAGTTAGCGGCGAGCTTAGATTTTGGACCGGGAGACTCGATCGAGCCTCTTGTTAAGAAACTCGGCGGCAAGATCGCCTATAAAAATCCCGTAGAATACAAATCAAGGCTACCGGAGTCGATCATCATTAGAAAGATGGATGACTTCACTATTTTTCTCCCCAGCATGACGTCGCCGGAGCGTGATCGCTTTACAATAGCACACGAACTCGGGCATCTAATGTTGCACTATCCTCTCGTATTGCGGAATCATCGTAATGCTGTAATGGCGGCAACTAGATGGGTTGATGAAACTGATCAGGACCAGCAAAGAGCGGAGTGGGAAGCTAATTGGTTCGCAGCAGGATTTTTAATGCCTTGCAAGCCTTTTTCGAAGGCTTATCGCGACGCAAAGGGCAATCTATCGATGGTGGCCCTAAAATTTGGAGTGAGCCAGCCGGCAGCCGAAGTAAGAGCAAAATCTTTGCATCTGAAGTAACCGTAGAATGCCCGGATTATCGTCTAAGGCTATTTTTGTCTGTAGACTTGGTAGGATCAACTGCATTTAAGGCTACATTTGGCGAACCAAATTTGCAGTCAGAGCGTGCTTCACCAAATCCAGCCTGGGTCGACCAGATTCGCCACTTCTATCGTGATTTTCCAGAACGGGTGCGGCGCATCTACGAAAGGCTTGAAAAACCACCCTCGCTGGAAATGCGGTCTTGTACACCGCAGGTATGGAAGACGATTGGAGACGAGATTGTTTTCTGTTGCAGGCTGACGAGTTTGGAGCATTTGGCGGCCTGCATACGAACCTTTGTAGATGCCCTGGAACAGTACGGGAAGTATCTCGACAGCGTGGGAAAATTACTCGACGTTAAAGGTTACGGGTGGATTGCTGCTTTCCCCTCGCCAAACGTCACTGTACCCGTCTTTTCGGACACTAAGGACGACGAACCGATTTCTGACGAACGCCTCACGAGTCTTCCTAACGAAGCTCTTGAATTGGAAGCAGACGGATACCCAGAAAATTTCGACTTCTTAGGAAAGGAGATCGATGCTGGGTTTAGATCAGGTCGACATTGCGCCGCTGATAGACTGTCGCTGTCTCTAGAACTCGCATGGCTCGTCACCAAATTAAATGGGCAGGGTCAGGTTAAAGGTTTGGCATTTGCGTACGATGGAAGGCAGGAACTTAAAGGCGTCCTCTCTGGAAGACCTTATCCTATTGTTTCAATTGACGTTGAACGGAGTCAAACGAGACGGAATGTTAGGGAACGAGAAAAAGTAATTAGCGGAAATGGAGTATCGCCACTTCCGATGCACATCCACGATTTCCTTGAATCTTTTATTGTCGACGAAGCAATTGAATATCCAATCCTAAGGGACACTGAAGCCGATAACGCAGTTCTTGATTTGCCAAAAAGCTACAAAGATTTTCGTATAAACTGGGGCGCGATTTCAGAGGAAATTATGCAGCGGTCTAAGGGTGAGTTGGAAGCTGCAATTGCTGAGCCCGAAAACCAGAGTCAAGAATTAGATGCAGCAATTACAAAGGCAGCTGACGAACTCGTTGCCAGGATAAAGAATCGCTAGGTTCGTGAAGCTGTGCCCCCCGCCTCCCACAAAATCTTCGCGCACACCGCATTCAGTTCCCGCTCCACCTCGTCGCTCCAAAAGCGCAGCGTCCGAAAGCCTTGGCTCACGAAATAGCGATCCCGCTCCACATCGCGAACATTCTCGGCATGCTGTCCGCCGTCCACCTCGACGATCAGCCGCACTTCAAAGCACACGAAGTCGAGGATGTATCCGTCCAAAGGCACCTGCCGCTTGAACTTCAGCCCTTCCAGCTTGCTGCTGGACAGCGCGTGCCACAGCATGGTCTCGGCCTTGGTGGCGTCAGCGCGCATCGCGCGGGCGAATTGGCGGTGGCGGGGTGGGACGATGCGGTGTGGCAAGTAACCAGCCCCTCTCTTGCTATATCTAGCACTTAGCTCGCGAAGATCGATCCTTCGACAAGCTCAGGATCGAGCTCGCTAAGATGCTGATATCGCTTTCTCCCCCGCAATGGGGGAGATAGAGCCGGCATCGGCCTCGCGCCAAACCGCAAACGTCGTGATTGGCGCCAACGGCGACGCGACCTGCCTTCTCCCCTTGTGGGAGAAGGCAGAACCCAAAACCGTCGAATTAGCCCCACCCGTGCTCCACCCTCATCCCCCAAACCCCTTGTTTTCATTTCCCTTTCCAAACTTCTACACCCCACCCACGATTTTTTCGTCCACCCCCTCCGTCCCTCCCGGACAATTCTCGCTCGAACAACGGAGCGGGCGATGGACTGGAATGCGGCAATCGAACGGCACCGTGAAGCGCTGAAGCGCATTCTCGTCACGCTGTTCGCCATGGCCGGCGTCATCAGCGGTTCGTGCAGCGAAACGAAAAGCCCCGGCTTTTCGAGCGAAGGAACGCCCGAACCCACCCTGCCACGCCATCTCCACCGCGCCATATTGCGGCTCTTGCGGCCGGCGGAATCCGCCGCGCGGCGGTTGATCATCGCAGCGGCGCGAAGCATTGTCTTACCCCCACCCCTGACCCCTCCCCACAAGGGGGAGGGGGATTCGCCGACGTCGCCGCCAAGTTCCCCTCCCCCTTGTGGGGAGGGGTCAGGGGTGGGGGTAAGACTTCGCGTGGGGGCAAAAACCGGCCGCCCACCCACCCTGCCACTCTTCGATCCCTTGCCAAGTCCATCCCGTCCGCGACGACCCACATCCACCAGCATGCCGCGCATATCTTTTCCCGGCTACGCCGTGCCCTTTGTCATTCCGGTTCGGCATCCGCCCTCGCCCAACGACCCTCTCGATGCCGCGCGTCTCGTCGGTCGCCTGCAGGCGCTCGCGGCGGCGCTGGACGACCTGCCCCGCCATGCCCGGCGATTTGCGCGCTGGCGGACGCGCCGCGACGCGCAAACGCCCCGCGCACAAACCGGCCGCCGCCGCTTTCGCCGCATCTGGCCGCTGCGCGGCGGCCGGCCGCCCGGCGGCCACAACGCCCGTCGCCGCGCCCGCCCGGTCGACGACGTGCTGAAAGCCGCGCACGGGCTAGCGTTCTGGTCGCTGGAAAACCCCGACACCTCGTGACGGGCGCCCGCTCACCTCAAATATCGACCCGCCCGCGGCCGCCGACGGTCGTGGTGACACTCGCGCCCACCGGATCGAAGCCCTGGCTTGTTTTCCGCGCACCGATCCCTTATATGCGCTCTATCGAATTTGCCTGTCGAACTTTGTTGCCCGCGCGTTTTCGCGCAACTGACGATCTTCTCCTTTCAATTTCGATCTGAACCGCCAGCTAAAACTGGCGAAAACCAACCGACCGATTGATCAAGGAAAAATCGTCATGGCTACTGGCACCGTAAAGTTCTTCAACACCACCAAGGGTTTTGGCTTCATTCAGCCGGACACCGGTGGCGCGGACGTTTTCGTCCACATCTCCGCCGTCGAGCGGGCCGGCATGCGCACTCTCGTCGAAGGCCAGAAGGTCAACTTCGAGGTCGTGCAGGACCGCCGTTCCGGCAAGTCCGCCGCGGACAACCTCCAGGCGGCCTAAGCCGCGAGGCCGACAGGCCTTGCGCAACATCGCTCGAAGCGGCGCGCCGGCACGGATGAACTGCGGCGCGACGCGAAGAGGCCCGGGACGACTTCACGTATGCGGCGGCGGATTGCCGTCGGAGCGTCGAGACCAGCGGGCAGCGTGAGTGAAAAGGAAGGTCGGGGTCATGCCCGGCCTTTTGTTTTTTGGGCCGGGCAGTCCCCGGCATTTTTGAAGGAGCAGCCGATGATCAATGGAATCGAGACCGTAGCCTTGGTGAAACCCAACCGGCAGGAATCGAAGGCACAGGCCACCGACGCCGCCGCCCGCGCGATCATCGATGCCGAAACCGCCCGGCGCGACGCCAAGACCGAGCGCCTGCGCGCCGCCCGGCTGGAAATGGAAGCGGCTGCATTGGCTGCCGCGCCGGCCGCGAAAATTAAGCCTGCCACCCGCAAGAAGGCGGTCAAATAGGCAGACGCTCGGGCGATAGATTCGCCCGTGCCTCAGGCCGCTGGCAGCAGGCTCACCCTCAGGAAAGCGCCGGCACGATCGAACTCGCAGCGGAACTGTTTGATGCCGCCGCCCGCCGTCACCGACCCGTCGATCGCGGCTCCGTCGTTGAACGGATATTCGTTCGAGGTCGCGACGTCCTCAGCGGGCGCGCTGAACTGCGCCGCCGCCCGGGCCGTGCAGGTGCCGACCTTGTCGCCGGTGGCCTCGGGAGCAGGCCCCGGCGCGGCCGGCTGTGGCGCCGCCGGCGCACTATCGGGCGGCGTCGACTGGCAGCCTGCCAGCGTCAGCAGGCTCGCGAAAAGAATTTGCATCGCTCGACCGGTCAAAGGTATTCCCTCACAAAATATGCCGCGTGCAGTCAGCCGCACGCGGCATGGTCCGTCAAGGGTCGGAGCGGACTATTGGCCGAACATCCCCTTCGGCGTTTCGCCTTTCAGGAACGCTTCGATAAACACCGCCAGCGTATCCGCCTGGCCGATCACCGCTGTGTGCGAGGTCGCCGGCAGGATCGCGAGGCGCGAGGCCGGCAGCGGCTGGCCCATATCGCCCATCCCGCCGCCACCGAGCAGTCGGAACAGCGCAACGTTATGTTCTAGCGTGGAGACGTCCGCATCGCCGGCGATGATCAGCACCGGCGTCTTGAGCTTCTTGACGTCCTCTTCCCAGGCCATCGGCTCCTTCTCGAGTTGGATCAGCTTTTCCACAACCTTCGGAAAGCGGGCGGGGTCTGCTGCGAGCTTCTTATATTCCGAGGCGAAGGGCTCCATGTTGACCATCATCTCGACGTTCATCTGCGGGATGAAGGCCGTGAATGCTGGCTGCCAGCCCTTGGCGTCATAGGCCACCGAGGCGGCCGCGAGCTTGTCGACCTTTTCCGGGTGCCGGATGGCAAGCTGCAGCCCAGCCGCCGCGCCCATCGAATATCCGAACACATCTGCCTTCTGGACGCCGACCTTGTCCATGAACGCGGCGACATCGTCGGCGAGGTTAGGATAGGTGATCGGCCGGTCGATGTCGGTGGTGCGGCCGTGCCCCTGGAACTCCAGCGCATAGACTTTGTGGTCCTTGGCGAGCAGCGGGATGATCTCGCCCATCGAGGGGATGTTCATATAGGCGCCGTGCAGCACGATCAGCGGATCGCCGTCGCCCGACACCTCATAATACATCTGCATGCCGTTGACCCCGACGCGTTGCCCCTCGGCGAGAGCGGGCGCGGCGACCATCAGCGCGGCGGCGGTTATCAAAGCACGAAGCATGGAAAATCTCCTAGGGATCAAATCGATGCGCAAAGGACGAACGAGCGCGCCGCACTCCGACACCGGCGCTGCGAGTTTTGCGATTACTTCTCAGGTACAGCACGCATGCGGCGGATATTCCACCTGCTCGTCGAAGTTGGGCCGGCCTTCCGGCATCAGGTCCATCATGTTCCACACGGGCTCGATGGTGCCCTGCTGGCGTGGATCCTGGCCGGGGTCCGAACCGGCGAACATCATCTCCGAAGCCCAGAAGATGCGGATGCCCTCCGATGTTTTCTGGAACACCGTCGTGATCGGCGCGAGTTGCCCGTCGTCGAAGATCGCGTTCATGTCCTTGCGGTAGCTGGTGCCGGCGGCGGACAGCATCTCGATATTCGTCCAGCCGCGCTGGTCGGCGAACGCCTGGGCCCGGTCGATCGGCGCTTGGACGCAGACGGCGAAATTGAACCCGGCGGCGCGGAAGTGATGGGCCGCGCCGTTCAACTGATCGACCATGCTGGTGCAGGAGGGACACGGCGTCTCCTCGCGCGGCAGCGTTGCAAAGAGCCCGGTGGAAGGTTGCGGCCGGTCGTCGCCCTTGTGGCGCGGAAACATCATGTTGTGGATCAGCAGCGAGGTCGTTCCGGGCGCGAACAGCTCCGACAGCTTGACGCGCTGCGGTTTTCCGCCCACCCCCATCCGCTGGAAAACATAGTCTTGGCTTACCAGCGGCCCCGGCGGCAGGGCGCGCCGCTCTTCGGCCACCGCTTCCATCTGCCGGCGCAGCGCGATCTCGCTCTGCAGCAGTCTGTCGCGCGCGGCGCGGTAGTCCGCGCTTTCGCCTGCGAAGGTGAGGCTCATGTCGGTCTCCCTTGATTGCCAGCCACTGCGAGACTACGCGCAATTGTGGCGACAGTTCCAAGGGCCAGCCGTTAGGCCAATGGCCATCACGTCAACTGCGATCAACCCAAAGAAAGGCATGAATCAACGCTTAAGAGAGCAGATCAAACTGGCATAGACTTTTCAAGCGGCACAATGTAAAATCAAATAAAGTTTGCATAGACAAAACAACAAGAAGAAAAACTTGTTATTTTACTGAAATGCGGGGCTCAGTTCATTTGTCCAACAGGAGAAAGAGCCTATGCCGCAGTTCACCGCAAACGTTATCCAGCAGCCGCAAGCCTTCGACCTCGTCAGCGACAATCTTATGATTGCCGGCATCGGCACCGGCTTCGAAGCGACCTTGAACTGGCGCGTGCATGATGGCCACGACGAGCGCACCGGTTTCGTCAATGCCGGCGACGGTATCGGCGGCCATGGCCAGTTTCAGATCAAGGTCGATCTGACAGGCGCCGCCTTCCAGCTCGACCGGATTTTTGTCGAGGTTTTCGAGGAAGACCAGTCGGGCCAGGGCGAAGAGCGCAACAAGGTCATCGTGCCGGTTGTCTATGGCCCGCTGGTGATGGCTGGCTACTCGACCTTCTTCCGCCATCGTGTGGTGCGTGGCGAAACGGTGAGCAAGATCGCCCGTCACTATTATGGCGGCAGCGACGCCGAATTCATTCAGCGTATCGTACGGGCCAATCCGGCGATCACCAATCCCGACCTGATCTTCGCCGGGCAGGAACTGCGGGTGCCGGTCAGCGCAGGTTAGGTTTTCCCGCGTGGATCGACCGCAACGCATTCGATCTCGAGATCGAACTCCATCGGCCATGCGGCGACGGGCACGAAAGTCCGCGCCGGCGGGTCTTTTGGAAAGTGCCGCACATAGACGCGGTTGATCGCTTTGTAGAAGCCGACATTGGCGGCGTAGATGCGCACCATCAGCACGTCGTCAAAGGTCGCATCGGCGGCTGCGAGGCAATGCTTCAGCGCCACCAACGCAGCCTCTGTCTGCGCCTCTATGTCGCCCTTGATGATCTCGCCCGTGGCGACATCCATCGGCGGCGTTCCGGAGACGAAAATCATGCCGCCGCCGCGCGCCACGGCCGACAGCGGCACGTTCAATTTCTCGGCCAGCTCAGATATGCCAGGCACATAGACGATTTCGCGGCGCATTCAGCAGCTCCTGGCGTTCTTCAGGCTTTTGACCAGCCGTTTGACGACGGGATCGTAAGATGCCTGCCTGGCCCTCGGATATTCGAACAGAAAATAGGCGGCCTGGCCGCCGCACAAAGCGATCGCACGGGCATAAAACAATCGGCCTTGCTGCGACCCGGACCAGCTTGCCCAGGTGGGCGTCTCGCGGCGGTAACTCACCGTCCAGCCATGGGCCTCGGCGGCAGCCAGTCGCGAGGCGAAATCATCGCTCAAATCGCCTTCAACAAGATTGGAGCCCCATACCGCCAGTTCAGACAGCTTGTCGTCCGATCGGCTCATGCCGCCATCACCGTTGTCGGCTTCCTCGATCGCAGAAAATTCCGGCGGGATGTCGATCGAGTAGCCGAAGCGCTGGTTGACGTAGTGGCCCCAATCAAAGGCGCCAGCGGCAACGATGCCGGACGCCAGGAAAAGAGCAGCAACAATGAAGCGCATCAAATTACCCGCAGTGCCGGACTGGCCCGTAGACGGTTTAGCCTGCCCAGTCTACTTCGGCCATGCCCAGCCGTTGGTACAGCCGCGCGGCGGCCGCATTGGCAATCAAATTGGTTTTCAGATCGACATGCGACACACCACGAGTCTGGAACACAGCAAAGACATGCAGCACCAGCGCCTCGCCAATCCCCTGGCCGCGCGCGCCCAACGCCACCGCCAGATCCTTGAGGTAGCCGCTGCTCCAGCACTGCGCGACGCCCAAGGGCCGACCGTCAGGGCCATAGGCCACGAACACCAGCTCGGGATCGAAGTCTTCGTCGCCGCTGAGCCAGGCCCACCAGCTTTCGAAATCGCGCGGCATATCGTCGAAAGCCTCTGCGATCAGTTGATGCGCGTCGCGGGCGGTCTGCCCGGCATCAGGGTCGGCCAGAGTTTTCAGGGAGATGCCGGCAGGCCAACGCGGCTCAAACACCGCCCCGGCGAGCACGCGCCTGAAACGAATGTCGTCGGGTCCTTGCGGGCTCGGCAAGATTTAGAGGCGGCGACGGCGGATGCGGTCGCGGCCAACGCCGGTCTCGTCCAGCAAGCCAGCGCGTTTGGCGTGGTAATAATAGCCGCTCTGATAGAGACGGTCGGCAACGCCGTGATTGCCGTTGGCGACGACATAAGCGCCGCGCAGATAACGCACGGCATATTTCAAATTGGTCTCGGCATCGAGCAGCCCGGCCGGCGCGCCGCGATAGCCCATGCCGCGCGCGGTCGCGTGGCTGATCTGCATTAAGCCCAGATAACGGCCATTGCGGGCCGATGGATTGAACGTGCTTTCACGTCTGGCAACCTTGCGCACCAGTTCCTCCGGCACGCCATAGTAGTCGGCGTAGGTTTTCATCAACCGGTCGAGTTCCGGGCTGCGCGCCGCAACGCCACCTGCTGGCCCGAGACGCCCGTCCGGCGGGGATGGTGGTGTTCCGGTCTCGTCCGTGGCGTCGCCGCCGAAAGGATTGGGCAAGGCCTGCGCCGCCGCGCCGATCGCTCCCGCCGTCGCCTTGGCGACGTTCACAGGTGCCTGCACGACGGCCTCGACGACCGAATTCCCGCTCTCGGCCGGGGCTGGTTCGACCGCTGCTTGAACGCCCGCCCCTGCCGGGACGGAAACGGTCTGGATTGCGGTTTTGCCGGTCAATTGCTCGACTGCCGCGACCGAACTGGCCGGTTGCTGCGTCGCATAGGCTGCGGGCTTGGCCTGGGCGTTCATTTCGACGTCATGGGCCAAACTGCGCAGGCCGTCTTCCACGCTGCCGGGGCTGGCGGAAGGAACTTCTTCGACGGTTTCGGGCAGCGCCGGCGCTGCCGCCATCGGCGCCAAACTGGTCGTTGTGGCCGGGCCAGTGCTGGTCGCGCAGCCCGACAGGCCGCTGCTGGCGGCCAGAATGGCTGGCAGGACAAGAACCCTCAATTTCAGCAAAGCCGCGTCGTTCCCCGCGCAAATCTTAACGGCTCCTTACAGCACCGAACCTTTTTGGGCAACCGCGCGGCAGGAATCGGGTGTCGCAGTGTCAGGCATTTGTTAATTTTGGCAGGAACCTGCGCAGCGCGATCTTGTTTCCGTTCTGTTCGGCAGCCCGCTGTGTTATCTGGAAGAACTTGGAGGTCACAATGGCCGTCACACATTCCCATCATCTGTTCGAAACAGCGCTTGGCTGGGTGGGCATCGCCTGGAGCGATCAAGGCATTACCCGCCTGCTGACCCCACAGCGCGAGCGCCAGGATTGCGAACGCCGCCTGATGCGCCTCGCCGGCAGCGAGACCGTTGCTGTCGACACCGCCTCATTGCCGAAGGACGTTGCGGATGCGGTAGCTTTGCTCACGCGGTATGCTGCGGGCGAAACGATCGACTTTTCACCGGTAAACGTCGACCTGGAAGGCATTGAGCAATTCCGGCTGGACATTTACGACGCGGCGCGAAAACTGAAATTCGGCGAGACCGTCACCTACGGCCAGTTGGCGGCAGCGGCTGGGCATCCGGGTGAGGCGCGTGACACCGGCCAGGCGCTGGGCGCCAACCCGGTGCCGATCGTCGTCCCCTGCCATCGCATCCTTGCGGCGGGCGGCAAGATCGGCGGCTTCTCCGCCCCGGGCGGCTCACGCACGAAGGAAAAGCTGCTCGCGCTGGAAGGCGTGCACGTCGGCCCGCCGCCACCGGCCCAGTCGGCGTTCGGCTTTTAGAGCAATCGACCGGCGAAATTCGCCTACCGCCCCGGAATGATGATCCTACCACCGCCGAAATCATCTTCGGGGTCGTAGGGTTCGCATTTCTTCACGGTGCAGGCTCGCGAATCCCTGGTCGGGACGGAGGAGAAAACCGTGATTTCATTGCTGCTGCAAAAACGGGAATCGCTGACGAACCGCTCGTAGCGCGGAAGATTCGCAACGGTCTTCGACTGCCAGCGCAGGATCACCGCGCCTTCTTCGCGGATAACCGACCGGACCTCGTCACAGCTCATCCGCATCGACTGGTAGCGCGAAATGGCGTGGGCCTGGCTCGTCATCAGCGCAATGCCAAGGGTTGCCAACAACACTCTCATCGTCGTCTCCTCCGGGCCAAGGCCCAAATGCGACAGCTTCGATACCCGGCAAATACGCCGAAAAGCGGCCAAAGTTTCCTGATCCTTGAAGCCTCACGCGCAGTTTACCGACTGGCGACAAGGCGGCCGGTCTACGGCTTCCATCCCATGTCGACATGGCCCGGGTCGCTCCCGACGCGCTCAAGCCACGCGATGACGGCCGGGTAGGCCTCAAGCTGAAACCCGCCATCGGCGGCCGCATGCGTGTAAGCATAAAGCGCGATATCCGCCACGGAATAGGCGTCACCGGCAAGGAACGGCCGACCTTCCAGCCACGTGTTCATGATACCGAGTGCTTTGTTGCCGCGCTCCAGCGTCTGCGCCAATCGTTCGGGGGTCGCCTGCGCTGCTCGCTCCGGAAAACGCAGCAATGCCCGGCGCACGGCAATGTAAGGCTCGTGGCTGTATTGTTCGAAGAACAGCCACTGATAGGCCAAAGCCCGCTCGTAGCCGTCGGTCGGCAGGAACCGCGTCCCTTCGGCGAGGTGCAGGAGCATGGCGTTGGATTCGGCCAAGGTCCGGCCATCCTCGAACTCCAACAGCGGCACCATGGCGTTCGGGTTTTTGGCCAGAAACTCCAGCGTTTTGGTCCCGCCATCGCGGGAGCTCACCTCGACATGCCGGAACGGCTTGCCGAGCTTGGCCAACAGCAGGCGCGGCTTGTAGCAATTTCCGCTGTCCGTCATTCCATAAAGTGTCAGCATCGGCGTCTCCGGGTCCACGGCAGACGCTAGCCGCGCTGCTTCGAACGACAATCGATTTGTTTTTGTTGAATGATCAGCGGGCTTGATGCGTGCTGAGAACACTGCTCAGCGGCACCACGTTTGAACGCTCGGTGGGCAACGGCAGCGGCCGGTCGCCCGGATCGATCAACGTCCCCACCAACCCCCCCGGCTGCAACGCATTGCCTTGCAGGAAGTCCGCCCCCGCCTCCACGGCGCGGGCCAGAAGATGGGCGCTGTCTAATCCTTCAAACAATACCTGGGCCCCACTGTCCTTGATTGCGTGAACGAGTGAGGCCAGCAGCTGCCGCGACGCATGATGGCTGGTGATCCTGCTGAACCATTCGTCGGACATGCGCACATAATCCGGGCGCAGGCGCTCGATCCAAAGGCTCAGCGGATCGTCCGGCCTTGAATGCGCCAAGGCGATCTTGGCGCCCTGGCGGCGCAGAAGCCGCGCCATCGATTGCAACATCTCGAATTCGGCCAGATGCGACGGGAGCTCGCACACCACTTGGTCGGGACTGCACTCGAATTCATCGGCCCGATGCCGGATATGGCGGATGTCTGCTCCCAGCTCGCCCAACCTGGAATAGGCGCCGCAAGGCACGTCGACATAGAGCAGCAGCTCGCGGATGTCCGCATTGCGGTAGTTGCACAATGCCAACAGCGATCCGAGACGACTGACAACTCCTTCGCCCTCGGTTTCGATGCCGCGGTTCCCGCCAAGCCACGAACCGACGCCTGTGATATCCACACCGGCCCGAAGCATGGCCGGCGTCAGCCTATCCTCGCTCCGATTGTAAACGACCTGATAGGCCGTCTTGAACCGACGTGACGCTATAATGCCGAATTGCAGGCCGACTTCGTCTTCGTGGATCGCGTCGAGAATCGACGGCGGTGTTTGGACAAGTCGGATCATAGCGCCGACAGCCTGCGCCCGAACGGGCGTCCATATTTCGGCGTGGGCCGGACCGTCACATGAAGCGCCGGCGTCATCTCCGGTTCTGGCGCGACGTCATTCGCCTGCGGAATGGGGGGCTCATCACCATCCACCAGCTTCGGCCGAGCCAGGATGAAGCCTTGAACCATATCGACGCCGCATCTGTCGGCGAGGTCCAACTGCCATGGCTCCTCAAGGCCTTCGAACACGGTTTTGATGCCCATCGACTTGAATTTGTCGACCATCGCCGCCAGCAACGCAGCGCCTGGATCGCTTTCCATCAGACGGGTGATCCAGGCAGCGTCGAATTTGACGATATCCGGCCTGATGTCCCGGATCCGGTCGATGTCAGAGTCATCGGCTCCGTAGTCATCAACGGCAATGCGGAAACGATTATTCCTCAACGCTTGCACGAAGCTGTATACAGCCTCGTCCGAGCCGCTCTTCTTCTCGGTCAACTCGCAGACGACCCGGGTGGGATCGATGAGCGCTTCGTGCAAAACGAGGCGGAGGTCTTTCAGAGCATTGTCGGCAATCGCCCAATCTGTAAACACCGAGGGATCGAAATTGAGGAAAAGCGACGCTTCGGCGCCGATATGCCCATCTGCATTCAGCACATGCAGCGTTCGCGTAAGCGTCTCCACGCGCAAGCGATCCATGGCCCCGATGGAACCGAAAAACGCACCGGGTGAGACCGGATTGCCCGCCTCGAACGGCCGGATCAGCCCTTCATAGGCGGCGATCTTCAACTTGCCGTCGACAAAGGCGAAAATCGGCTGGAAGGCGCTGCGCAGCAGAAAACGTCCCCAGATGCCGACGGCGGTGCCGTTGGCCTGGCGGGAAATATGTTCGATCATTGCATTGCGCGGCAATGCAGCGCTCCGCGTTCGTATCGATCTGCTTAGCGTTTCTAGCGCTGCATAGCTTGCAACCATGTTAACGCCGCAGCCCAACTTTGCTGGCTCTGCGTCAGTACTGGCCCTTGAATTCCCCGTGTTTCCAGCCGATAGGGACGCGCCCATTCCAGTCTGGAGCTAACTATGGCCTTTCTCGCCGACGCCCTTTCCCGCGTGAAGCCTTCCGCCACGATCGCGGTCACCCAGAAAGCGCGCGAACTGAAAAACGCCGGCCGCGACATCATCGGCCTGGGCGCTGGCGAACCCGACTTCGATACTCCTGACAATGTTAAAAACGCCGCCATCGACGCCATCCGTCGCGGCGAAACAAAATACCCACCCGTTTCAGGCATCATACCGCTACGCGAGGCAATCGCCAAGAAGTTCAAGCGCGAAAACAATCTCGACTACAAGCCGGAGCAGACCATCGTCGGCACCGGCGGCAAGCAAATTCTCTTCAACGCCTTTATGGCGACGCTCAACCCGGGTGACGAGGTAGTGATCCCCTCGCCCTATTGGGTCAGCTATCCCGAAATGGTGGCGATCTGTGGCGGCACGTCCGTCTACGCGCCGACCACTATCGACAATGGCTTCAAGCTAACCCCGGACGTTCTGGAGCGCGCCATCACCTCGCGCACCAAATGGCTGATGCTGAACTCACCGTCCAATCCGTCCGGCGCGGCCTATACTGAGGCGGAGCTGAAGGCGCTCGCCGACGTGCTGTTGAAACACCCGAACGTCTGGATCCTCACGGACGACATGTACGAGCACCTGACCTATGGCGATTTTGTCTTCAAGACGATCGCGGAGGTCGAGCCGAACCTTTATATGCGCACACTCACCATGAACGGCGTCTCCAAAGCCTATGCCATGACCGGCTGGCGCATCGGCTACGCGGCCGGCGACGTCAAGTTGATCAAGGCGATGGACATGATCCAGGGCCAGCAGACCTCTGGCGCCTGCACGATCGCCCAATGGGCGTCGGTCGAGGCGTTGAATGGCCCGCAGGATTTCGTGCAGAAAAACAAGGCGATCTTCCAGAACCGCCGCGATCTCGTCGTGTCGATGCTCAACCAGGCGCGCGGCATCGACTGCCCGTCCCCGGAAGGCGCTTTCTACGTTTATCCTTCCTGCGCCAAGTTGATCGGCAAGAAGACGCCGTCAGGCAAGGTCATCACCGACGACGAAACCTTCTGCGCTGAATTGTTGGAGACGGAAGGTGTTGCGGTCGTGTTCGGTTCGGCCTTCGGCCTCGGGCCGAATTTTCGCATTTCCTATGCGACGTCCGAAAAGCTGCTCGAAGAGGCCTGCACGCGCATCCAGCGCTTTACGGCGTCGCTGACTTAGCCACAGCAGAAATCCGGACGGCACAGCGCCCCGCCGGATTTCCAGTGCCCTGTCTCAATAGTCCAGTACCGGGCAACCACGTTCACGGCCGAACACGATGGTGATGCGGTCGCCATATTCATCGCGGCCGCGCACGCGAATTGTCCTGTTGCCGACGGCCACGATACGTGCCCTGCCGATGCCCATCCGGTCGGCTTTGTCGAGTGCGTCATCCGGATCGCATCCGCGCCGCCGGTCTCTGCGCCGATCGTAACAATCCTCGTAACGAGGATCGCAACGCTCCCTGAGCCGCATGCCGTCTGGGCCGATCCGGAATTCCAGTCCCTGTGCCAGGGACGGCGTTGCCGAGCCGGTCACCGCCATAACCAGCGACGCCGCGCCAATGATCATCAATTTCTGCATGGAAGCTTTCCCTCTGTCGCCCCACCTCGCCTAAATCAATTTAGGGTATTCAACCCTCAATACGGCAAAGCTACGGCGAACCTCTGCCGCGACTCTCGATCCACCGACAATACAAAAAAGACCGCTATTCCTCTCGGAAGACGGCCTTTTTTGAAGTCTGCCGATGGTGTTAGCCGATGACCGGGCAACCCCATTGCCGGCTGAAGGTCACAAAGGTGCGCTCGCCGTAGCGGTTTCTGCCGCCAACCTCGATGGTCCGGCGACCGGCGTCCACGATCCTCGCACGCCTGATGCCCATGCGTTCCGCCTTGTCGAGAGCGCGCCCGGTGCTGCAGCCGCGGCGTTCACGGCGAACCTCGCGGCGCGAATAACAATCTTCGTAGCGGGAGTCGCAGTCATCTCTTAGCCGTACGCTGGGTCCGCCGCGATCGAGCCTGAGTTCGAGATCCTGTGCCGATACCGGCGCAATGGCCATTCCAGACACCGCCATGCCGATGGCGGCAACGGTTGTGAGGATGAATCTTTTCATGCGCATCTCCTTGGACGTCATTGAATTTGCCCCAAAACGCGAGGGATCGCGTTTGGTTTCATCACGCCCGACGATTTGATTGGTTTCGTCTTGCCCTCGGCCTTGCGTCGTGTGAGCATGGTTTTCGGCAGGCGGCAAACCAACGCCCCGCCGTGCGACGGCCCCGATAGAGGATCGCCGGCCGCCGCTCTTGGAGGAACGTCATAAGACGATAGAGTGGAGGTCAAATCATGGGAAATCGCGCCGGAGGCAGGCGTACGGGACCGAAATGTGTGGCCATTGTCGGTCCCTTCGCCAGCGGCAAGTCCACCCTTCTTGAAGCAATTCTGGCCCGCACCGCGGCCATTCCCCGCCAAAATCCGATAGGTTCCGGCAGCACGGTTGCCGATCACAGCGCCGAGGCAAAGGCGCACGCGATGAGCATCGAGGCAACCGTCGCGACGACCGAATTCATGGGCGAGCCCATCACCTTCATCGACTGTCCCGGTTCGATCGAGTTCGCCTTCGAGGCAGAACCGGTGCTGGCCGGTTGCGATGTTGCCGTGGTTGTCGCCGAGGCCGACGAAAAGAAAATTCCCGCCTTGCAACTTGTCATGCGCAAGCTCGACGAGCTCGGCGTGCCCCGCATTTTGTTCCTGAACAAGATCGACAAGAACGCCGCCGCCGTCCGCGATACGTTGAAGCTGCTGCAGCCGACCAGCTCGACGCCGCTGCTGCTGCGCCAAATTCCACTACGCAAGGACGGTGTCGTCATCGGCTCGATCGATCTGGCATTGGAGCGCGCCTACGTCTACCGCGAATATGCCGAGAGCGAGATCACTGAGATCCCGAGCGACGAAAAGGCTCGCGAACTGGAGGCCCGCTTCTCTATGCTCGAGACGCTGGCCGACCACGACGATCAGTTGATGGAACAGCTTCTGGAAGAGATCGAACCGCCTAAGGACGAGGTCTTCGACGATCTGGCGGCCGACCTGCGCGAAGGTCTGGTAACCCCGGTGCTGATCGGCACTGCCGAAAAGGGCAACGGCGTGATGCGGCTTCTCAAAGCGATCCGACACGACGCGCCGGACATAGAGGCCACCGCGAAACGGCTCGGCCTGCAATCCGCCTCCGGCACTGTTGTCCAGGTCATGAAGTCGATCCACACGCCGCATGGCGGCAAGCTGTCGGTATCGCGCGTCCTGACAGGCAGCGTCGCCGACGGGGTCGAACTGTTCGGCCCGGGCGGCAATACGGTGAAGGTTTCGGGCATCTACAAGCTGATTGGCGCCAATCAGCAGAAGGTGCCGTCCGCCAAGGCCGGCGACACGGTGGCGCTCGGCAAGCTTGACGATGCACGCACGGGAGACACGCTCACCGCCGCCAAGAGCGGCATGGCGCGCCTCATCGACCTCAGCCCACCGCAGCCTGTCTTCTCCTTCGCGCTGCGTCCCAAGGAGCGGAAGGACGAGGTCAAGATGTCGGCCGCCATCCACAGACTGGCTGACGAAGACCCTTCGCTATCCCTCCAGCACAATCAGGATACGGGTGAAACCATCCTCTCGGGCCACGGCGAAATGCATCTGCGCGTGGTGCGTGAAAAGCTCGAAGGCCGCAATCAGATTCCGATCGACAGCCATGTGCCGGCCATTCCCTATCGCGAGACGATCAAGAAATCCGTCACGCAGCGCGGCCGGCACAAGAAACAGTCGGGCGGCCACGGCCAGTTCGGCGACGTCGTTCTGGAGATCAAGCCGCTGCCGCGCGGCACAGGTTTCCAGTTTTCTGAGACGATCACCGGCGGCGTTGTGCCGAGAAACTACATCCCGTCGGTCGAGGCCGGCGTGCGCGATTTCCTCAAGAACGGTCCGCTTGGCTTCCCCATGGTCGATGTCGCCGTCAACCTGTCGGACGGCTCGTATCATACCGTCGATTCCTCCGATATGGCATTCCAGATGGCCGCCAAGATCGCCATGAAGGAAGGGACGGTTTCCTGTGCCCCGGTCGTGCTGGAACCGATCATGAAGGTGGAGATTTTCACGCCTTCCGAAGCGACAGCCCGCATAACGGCGCTGGTGCCGCAGCGTCGGGGCCAAATTCTTGGTTATGACGCGCGGCCGAACTGGCCGGGATGGGACGTGGTTGAGGTGACCATGCCGCAGTCAACCATAGGCGACCTGATCATCGAGCTGCGATCCGCCACGTCTGGCGTCGCAAGCTATCGCTCGACCTTCGATCATATGGCTGAACTGACGGGACGGCTGGCCGACGAAGCGATCAACGCGTCCGGCAAAGCGGCGTGACAACGAGAAGGCGACGCTGCCTCGTGCAGCGCCGCCTCTCGTCGGACCCTGTGCGGGAGGTTAACACCCAGGTCCGCCGCACTTTGTGAACATTGCCCAAGTTAGCTGGACGCGACGGTCCTGTGACTGCGAACTCGACGATGATGCCCCCATCACCGTTTTCGTTCTCGCCGCGTCCGTTACTGCCTTACCGTGATGCACGCGCGGGCACACGTTACGGCACGTTACATGTGACGGTTACATCGGCTGCGTCGGATCGGGAAAACAAAAAAGCCGGATCGAAATCGACCCGGCTGAGTTTGTTGGAAGTGCCCGTTAAGGCTGAACCTCCAGAGGGGAACACTCACCGAGCGCTAATGGGAGGAGGAACGCGCTCAGGAGATGGTCATAATATGAGCTTCGATTGCCTTCGAAACAAGCAACCTTTTTGCATCGCACACATGCAAAAAGATTCTGGCTGTGGCCCAAGCTTGTACTTTCGGCAGTAGGGCCAGATAATAGGCACAGTGCCCGAAATTGATCATTGCACAGCCGCTATTTCAGGCAGGCTTTGCACGTATTGCGGCTGTGATTTAGGCTTTACTGAATTGCTGTAGGCAAGCGGAAACACCATCATGCGCATCGGTTCGGCAGTCGCTGGAAGCGCGATATTCTTCCTCGTTGTTCCCGGAACGGTTGCCGGCGTGCTGCCCTGGCTGTTGACGGGAGGCTATGCCGACAGGCTGCCCAACAGCCCGTTTCTCGCTGTCACCTGCATCGTTGTCATCGCCTGCGCAATCGCCATCCTTCTCTACAGCTTCGCCCATTTCGCGCTTAAAGGCCGAGGCACGCCAGCTCCGATCGCTCCGACAGAAAACCTGGTCGTCAGCGGGCCGTATCGCTTCGTGCGCAACCCTATGTATGTCGCCGTCCTGACCATCATCTTTGCCCAGGCGTTGCTTTTTGGCTCGTCAGCGGTGCTGATCTACGGCCTTATCATCGCCGCCGCGGTGGTCAGCTTCACGCGCTTTTATGAAGAGCCGAAGCTCAGCGATACGCACGGCGCATCCTACGAGCACTATCGCGCCGCAGTTCCTGGCTGGTGGCCGAGATTTACCCCTTGGCAAGGTCAATAGGACCAGTTGCGCGCCTTGCCGATGATGAAATCGCGAAACACGTGCAGCTTGGCCTGGTTCTTCATCGCTTCCGGATAGGCGAAATAGGTGTCGAACGACGGCACTTCTGTCTCCGGCAGAAGCTGCACCAGACCGCTGTCCTTCTGGATCACGTAGTCGGGCAGCATGGCAATGCCCGCTCCCGCCTGCACAGCCCGCTTGATCGACAGGATGTCGTTGATCTGCAGCGTCGACACGCGGCGGCCGGTATCGAAATCGCCGACCGTTTCGAGCCAGTTCAGCTCCGACAGATGAGCCGGCACGGGTAGACCGAACGTCACTACCCGATGGTTCTTCAGGTCCGCGACCGAGGCCGGTTTGCCGAATTTGTTCACATAGGCGGCAGAGGCGTAGAGATGGAAATGCACGGTGAAGAGCCGCCGCTGAATCAGGTCGGGCTGCTGCGGCTGCCGCAACCGGATCGCGCAATCCGCCTGCCGCATCGTGAGATCGAGCTCTTCATTTGCCAGGATGAGCTGAAGCTGGATCTCCGGATAGAGATCCAGGAATTCCGGAATCCGATCCGTCAGCCAGCCCGAGCCGAGGCCGACAGTCGTCGTCACGCGCAATACGCCGGACGGCGTCTCCTTGGTCTCGGTCAGCCGCGATTTGATCGTTTCGAGCTTCACCAGCACGTCATGCGCGGTGCGAAACAGCATCTCACCCTGTTCGGTGAGCACAAGCCCGCGCGCATGCCGGTTGAACAACGGGACGCCGACATCGTGTTCCAGTGCGCTGACCTGCCGCGAGATCGCCGACTGCGACAGCTTCAGCGTCTCGGCGGCATGTGTAAACGATCCCGCTTCGGCTGCCGCGTGGAACACGCGCAGCTTATCCCAGTCGAGTGCCATACTATAACCCCTCATATCCGGCCTCTAGCGGGCCGTTTGATTGAGCGAGCCGCGACTATTCCGCGGCTTCGCGATGCACTTCCACTCCTGCCAAATACTTCTCGGTTTCGAGCGCCGCCATGCAGCCGAGCCCTGCCGCGGTCACAGCCTGGCGATAAATGTCGTCGGTCACATCGCCGGCCGCGAAGACGCCCGGCACATTGGTCCTCGTCGAATTCGGCTCGGTCCACAGATAGCCGTTCGGCTTCTGCTTCAGCTTGCCGACGAACAGCTCGACCGCCGGCGCGTGGCCAATGGCAACGAAGACGCCGTCGATCGGCAGGTTGGTTTCGACGCCGGTAACGACGTTCTTCAGCTTCAGGCCGGTCGCCGATGGCGGCAGCGGCGCCTTGCCGGGATTGCCCGTGATCTCATCGACGACCGTGTCCCAGATCACCTTCACATTCGACTTGGCGAACAACCGTTCCTGCAAGATGCGCTCGGATCGAAAACTGTTACGGCGGTGGATGACGGTCACCGATTTGGCGAGGTTGGAGAGATAGAGCGCCTCTTCGACTGCCGAGTTGCCACCGCCGACCACGGCAACATCCTTGCCACGATAGAAAAAGCCGTCGCAGGTCGCGCAGGCCGACACGCCGAACCCTTTGTAGATTTCCTCGCTGGGAATGCCGAGCCATTTCGCCTTGGCGCCGGTCGCGATGATCAGCGCGTCTGCCGTGTATTCGGCGCCGGAATCGCCCTTGGCACGAAACGGCCGCGCGTCAAGATCGACGCTCGTAATCAGATCGTTTATGATCTCGGTGCCGACATGTTCAGCCTGCTTGAGCATCTGCTCCATGAGCCATGGCCCCTGGATCGGCTCGGCGAAGCCCGGATAGTTCTCGACGTCGGTGGTGATCATGAGCTGGCCGCCCTGCTCCAGACCGGCCACCAGAACCGGTTTCAGCATCGCGCGTGCGGCGTAGATCGCGGCAGTGTAACCGGCCGGCCCGGAGCCGATAATAAGCACGGGAGCATGTTTCGTCGTCATGAAAGCCGGCCTCAAACACGAAATAGGCGGCGAGGAGCCGTCTCCGCGCCGCTGGTCGCCACCAATTTAGGGTTTGCCCTACCCTTCATGCAAGGCTACCCGGGCATCCTCCCCCGAATCCTTTTCGAATCGTCCCTTTTTGACGCAACGGCGCGATCACTCACGAAATGGGCTTCCCCAAACCCTTGTCCTTGCTCTAGACCGTGGCGCAAGATTCTTTCGCGAGTGGCCGGAGTTTTGGAATATGGCATTGAAAGCGGCCGACCTCGACGCAATCGACTGGAAAATCCTCAAAGAGCTGCAGGCCGACGGCCGCATGACCAATGTCGAATTGTCGAGCCGGGTCGGCATCTCTGCCCCGCCCTGCCTGCGCCGGGTCAAGAAACTCGAGGAGGCCGGCATCATCCGCGGCTATCGCGCGCTTTTGAACGCCCCCACTCTCGGCATGGATGTCGTCGCTTTCTGCCTGATCGGCCTGCATCGCCATTCCGAGACAGAATTGAAGGCTTTTGCCGACCTGGCCCATGGCTGGCCGATCGTCCGCGAAGCCTGGATGGTGTCCGGCGAATCCGACTTCATGCTGCACTGCGTAGCGCCCGATCTGGCCACGTTTCAGGCTTTCGTGATCGAAAAGCTGACCTCGACTCCCAATGTGAACACGGTGCGCACCGCATTGACCATCCGCCAGGTCAAGGATGAGGGGCTGGTCGCGCTGTAAGGTAGAGCATCGGGCAATAATCCTAGTCCATTCTGCCGGTGATGGTTTGGGCCAATTCCATCGGCCTCCGTCTCGGCCGGACAACCAGTCCGACCTTCGCCGAAGCCCTCGATCTTGTCCCAAACCATCACCGGCAGAATGGACTAGGATTATTGCCCGATGCTCCAATCGCGCCGCAGCAGGACGACATCACTCAGGCGCTCCGCGACCTGCAAGCCGACTGACGCCGCGTTCCTTATAAGCTCGGCCTCATTCCACCCCAGCGCGGCATAGTTTCTTGGGTGCAGCTCGACGATCGCCAATTCGACATGGCGAAGGGTCTCGGCCTCCTGCGCAAACAGATCGTATTCCGCCCCTTCCACGTCGGACACCAGCACGAAGCGCGGCGGTGATCCAAGCCGCTGGAAAAGCTGGGAAAGTGTAACTGCCGGCACTTCGATCATCTCGGCCGAACCGCTCTGCCCGATCGCGCTGGCATGCACCTCATTGGCAATACCAAAACGGGCGACCGGTCCGTCATAATACACAGCGCCGTGGATGATTTCCGTGCCGGCGCGTCCGGCCGCGGCGTTGGCTTCGCAGATCTCGATAAGCCGTGGGTTTGCTTCGACAATCAGGTGCCGTGTGTCTGGCTTCAACTTGGATCGGACCAGCGCCGATACCACACCCAGCGAACCGCCTAGCTCGATAATGGGCAAATGGTCAGGCAAATGCCTGGTGATGAGCGTTGCTTCCTCGTGCTCATATTTTCCACGAATGAGCGCATTCGCCGCCGCCACGTCCACACCTTCTGGAAGGCGAACCGTCACGCCGTGAAAATCGAAAACGCCGCCGTTCTTCGCGAAATGCCGTGCAACACGTCTGCGCCGCAGGAAATCGCGAAAGGCATTGCGGTTCATGAAAAGACCCCGCCATCCCTCAACGCAGACCAGGCGCCAGTCACCTGCCCTAGATATTTCGCTCGGCGTCGGGCCGAGAACAGATTGTGCGGCGCGACGAGCCCGCCAAGCGCTGCCGCGAATGTCCGAAGCCACGGCAGCGGCCGGCGGTGCTTCGCCAGCGCATAGACGCGTGAGCGAACCATATGAAAGCCCTTGAACCGCGCCACGTCTGGGGAGCGCCCCGACGAATGCCCCGCCTCATGGCGCGCGCGCGCGGCAGGCACAAATACCAACGGCCCATACTTCTGGCGCATCCTGATCGAGAGATCGTCGTCCTCGTGATAGAGGAAGATGGCTGGGTCAAAGCCGCCCACCTGCTCGAATGCCTCGCGCCTGCAGAAAAAAGCGCCGCCTACCAGAGCCGGCACTTCTGTCTCGGCATCTGGCGCCCCTCGCTCGATCCAGGCGCTGCGCGGTAGCAGCACTGACCGCCACTTGAATTCCACTCGGCCGGACGGATTTTCGATGCGCGGATTGAACGCGGCCGCTTTCGGCCAGCGTTCAGCCGCATCCAGCAACGCTTCGATGCATCCTGGTTCCAGCAGGGCATCCGGATTGACGAAGAACAGAAACGGCGTTTTGGCGCGTTTTGCACCAGCATTGCACGCCCGGCCAAACCCTTGATTGGATGGCATCGCTACCAGTTCAGCGCCTGCCGTCCGCGCGACCGCAGGCGTATCGTCGGTACTGGCGTTGTCGACCACGATTGTTGGCGCGCCGGCCGGGACACTACCAAGCAGCGCCCGCAACACAGCGCCGCTGTTGTAGGAAATGGTCACGACCGTGACATTGCCCACTCCCGCGGTCATGAGCGGCTCTTATCGAGCAAACGCCGGTAAATCTCGATCAGCGCATCTGCCTCTCTGCCCAGCGAGAAGTCGCGCCGCACATGCTCCAGCCCGGCTTCGGCCTGCGACTGGCAAAGTTGCTCGTCGGCCAGGTAAGTTCGGACAGCCTCAGCCATGTTCTCGACATCGCCGGGCTCGATCAACTTGCCCGTTTCGCCCTCCACGACCAGTTCCGGGAACGCGCCGACCGTCGTGGCGATCACCGGCACGCCTGTCGCCATTGCCTCGAGCGGCGTCAGCCCAAAACCTTCCCAGCGTTGCGGCGCGATGAACAAGGTCAATGCCTTGTACCATCGATCGATATCCTTGTGTTCACCGACGAACAGGATGCGCTCGCTCAAGCCGGCCGCGGCGACTTTGGCCTTCAGTTCTTTCTCAAAGGCCTCATGCTGCGCCGTCGCACGTCCCGCCACGATTGCCGACCAGCGCGGAAACTCCGGCAACAGTTTGATCATGCAATCGATGAAGACGTCCGTGCCCTTCTGGCGTCGAACGCGGCCAAAACAGCCGACATAGAGCTGTTTGGGATCCAACCCGAGATCGCCTGCAGCCTTGCCTCGATCTTGCGGCGGCGCAAACCTGTCGGTGTCGATACCATGCATAATCACCGTATTCGGAACTTCGAGATAGGCAGCGGTGCGCCGGCTCGTCGCGACCACCGCCTCCATGCGCCGGATCAGGAACTTGGTCCACCAGGTATGATGGCGTTGCGAGGCCGAGGTGAACATCAGTGTCAGCGGCGCGCCAACGCCCCGAAGAACCAGCCCTGCCAGCATTTCGATATTGCGCCGGGCATGCCAGACGCGCTTGCTGCGTCCCGTAGGTCGCCGGAACAATGCTGGAAGCTGGCTCCATCGGATGTGCGGAATATGGTCCGGCAGCCCGGGTCCGAAGGCCGCAATGCCGATCTTGCGCGCCTGCAAGGGCACAAGCTGGATGATCGTGCTTGTGACGCCGGAAAGACGGTATTTCAGATTGGGGGCGACGACCTCGATTTGCGAGATATCAGGCACGCTTGCAGCGTTGGAGCGCACCCGATCATCCATCGCAATCGCCAAACAGGGTCGATTACACGAATTGGACCTTTACGATCTCATAGCCTCGCGCGCCGCCGGGAGCGTTGACTTCGATCGCGTCGCCGACCGCCTTGCCGATGAGCGCGCGGGCAATTGGCGACGAAATCGAAATGCGGCCGGACTTCACGTCCGCCTCCTGGTCGCCGACGATCTGATAGGTCTTGGTTTCTTCGGTATCTTCGTCGACGAGCTCGACCGTCGCGCCAAACTTGATGGTGCCGCCGGCCAGCTTGCTGATATCGATCACTTCGGCGCGGGCGACAAGGTCTTCCAGCTCATGGATCCGGCCTTCATTGTGGCTCTGCGCCTCCTTGGCCGAATGATATTCGGCGTTTTCGGACAAGTCGCCATGCGAACGGGCTTCCGCGATCGCCTCGATAATGCGCGGACGCTCCTCTTGCTGACGCCAGCGCAGTTCCTCTTTCAGCGAGGCAAATCCGCCAGCGGTCATCGGCACCTTGTTCATCAGGACATCCTTTCTTCCATGCCCGGTCCGGCAAAAAGCTATGGCCGGACACAAAAAGAAAACGGCCCGGCAGCCTTCGGCTAACGGACCCGTCTCACCTTATTCGGCCCTATATAGCACCAAATTCCGGAGATTCACGCAAAAGATTTCTCTCCGGCCAGCATGACGCGAAACGAGAGCATTCAACCCGAGTTCAACCCATCGTGACCAGCGCCGAGAAATCTTTTGCCCAAATGCGGCGTTATGGGTGAAAGCGAAACCGAAAGCAGAGCAGCCAATGCCAAAGCCAATCTCCAAAATCGTTCTTTCTGTTGCCGTGCTGGCGGCATTTGCTTTGCCCAGCCGGGCCGAAATGCAGAGCTTTGACACCCAGGCGGTCAAGTTGAATGCCGAAATCCTCGCTGACGGGCTGGAAAACCCGTGGGGGCTCGATTTTTTCCCCAATGGCGAAGCGATCGTCACGGAACGCCCCGGCCGCATCCGGATTTTGACCAAGGATGGCTTATCGGAGCCGTTAGCCGGCGTCCCCGAAGTGCGTGCACGAGGCCAAGGCGGCTTGCTCGACATTGCCGTCGCGCCCGATTTCGCGACCTCCGGAACGGTATTCTTTACGTTCTCCGAGCCCGGCAGTGGCGGTGCCGGAACCGCACTGGCGCGGGCAAAGCTGGTGCGCGAAGGGAATGGCGGCCGGCTGGACGACGTAAAAGTCATTTTTGCCATGTCGAAAAAGACGAGCACGAGCCATCATTTCGGCTCCCGCATCGTGCCCCGTCCCGACGGCACGCTCTTCATCACCACCGGCGACCGCGGCAAGGGCGACCGGGCGCAAGACATGTTCGACCATGCCGGCGCTGTGATCCGCATCAATGCCGACGGCACGATCCCCAAAGACAACCCCTTCGCGGACGGGAAGAAGGGTGCGCCCGAGCTATGGTCGAAAGGCCACCGCAATGTTCAAGGCGCGACCTTCGACCCGGTCACTAACGGCCTGATAACCGTCGAACACGGCGCGAAAGGGGGCGACGAGGTGAACAGGCCGCAACCCGGCAAGAACTATGGCTGGCCAGTCATCACTTACGGCGTCAACTATTCAGGCGCCAAGATCGGCGTCGGCACCGAGGCGCCGGGCTACGAACAGCCGCTGTTCTACTGGGACCCGTCCATCGCCCCGTCTGGTCTTGCGGCCTACCAAGGCGACATGTTTCCGGAATGGAAAGGTGACCTGCTGGTTGGCTCGCTGAAATTCGCCCTGCTCTCGCGGTTGGATCGAGACGACAGCGGCAAAATCCTCAAGGAAGAGCGTATGCTTGAGGGCGAATTCGGCCGTATCCGCGACGTCAACGTCGCGCCGGACGGTTCGATCTGGCTACTGACGGACGAGACCGCAGGCGCGATTGTCCGGCTCTCGCGCGGCGAATAAGAAAAGGCCCAGCAAACAATGCCGGGCCTTCCAGTTTTGATCTCTTAGCGATCAGCTCTTCTTCACGAAGGCATCGATCTGCCTGGCCAGTTCCGCATATTCCGCGCACCCCTTGCCGCAGCGCTTTTCGATCTCGGTCAGTTGCTCGCGCGCCGACGCGACATCGTTGAGCTGCAAATACGCTTCGCCGAGATATTCGCGGGTCAGAGTGTAACCAGGATTGTTGCGTAGCGCTTCCTGGTAATAGCCGAGCCCGACCTCGATGCGGCCCGACTTGCGGTGCGAAAAGCCCAGCATGTTCAAGATGCGTTCGTCGGTCTTGTCCCTGGCCATGGTCAGGACGTCGATGGCCTCGTCATATTTGCCGGCATAAGCAAGCGCTCTTCCAGCTTCAAAAATACTGTCGTCATCGCGTAGCGAGCCCTTCGGCACACACTTCTTCGTACTTTTGTCCCAGACCTTGCCGGCGGAGCATTGCGGTGCTTCGCCGCCTCCACCACCGCCTCCGCCAGCCGAGAGAGCCGGCACGGTCAAAAGCGGCAGAGCAAGAATCAAGGCGGCCGAACGGAGCGAAAGTTTCATCGGAAAAGTTCCTCGTTGATGCGCTTCATCACGAGACTAACGCAGTTTGCGTTTCATTTCATCCACCCGATATGTGCGCTGGCCCAAAAGTTCGCGAGCAGACGGCTGCACACCTTTCTCGTAGCAATGCTATGAGGGGCTTCGCCAACCGGAACAATCGATGACTCGTCTCCAGGCCAATCTCGTCCTGCTGCTTGCCGGCGCTATGTGGGGCATGGGCTTTGTCGCGCAGTCGACCGCCATGCAGCATGTCGGCCCGTTGTTATTCATCGGCCTGCGCTTCTTGGCTGCGACCCTGGCCATGCTGCCCTTCGCCCTGCGCGAAAGCCACCGCGCAGCCCAACTGCTGGCAAATCGCGACTGGCGCGCCTTCCTGATCATCGGCGGTCTGCTGCTCGGCGGCATGATCGCCCAGCAGTTCGGCCTGTTGACGACCAGCGTCACCAATTCCGGCTTCCTGACCGGCCTTTACGTGGTCATGGTGCCGCTGTTCGGCGTCGCGCTGTTTCGGGAATGGCCACACCCGGTCGTCTGGCCCTGCGCGCTGGCCGCGTTCATAGGTATCTGGCTGCTCTCCGGGGGCACAGTGTCGGCGCTTACCATCGGCGACTGGCTGACCATCCTCTGCGCCGCGATCTGGGCGCTGCAGCTCATCATGATCGCCCGTCATGCCGCCCACTCCGGGCGGCCGATTACGCTGGCCGTCACGCAGTTCGCGGTCTGCGCCGTGGGTGGCATGGCGCTGGGCCTCGCCTTCGAGCCTTTCGACCCAGTGGAGATCGCTGCCGCCCTGCCCGAAATCCTCTATGCCGGCATCTTCTCCGGTGGCATCGCCTTCACCCTGCAGGCGGTGGGTCAGCGGCACACGACGGCTTCGCAAGCCGCGATCTTCCTATCCTCGGAAGCCGTCTTTGCCGGGCTCTTCGGCGCGATTTTCCTCGGCGAACGGCTTCCGGCCATCGGCCTGGTCGGTTGCACGCTGATCTTCGTGGCGATCGTCGCCGTCGAAACCTTGCCGGCGATGTTTGCCCGCAAGGCGCCCGCTACGCCCTGAAAATCAACGCCGCACCCGAGGCGATCAGCGCGAACCCGGCGAGATGATGCCAGGTGAAGGATTCCTTGAGATACAGGACCGAGAAGATCGAGAAGACAAGAAGCGTGATCACTTCCTGCATCGTCTTCAGCTCGGCAGCCGAATAGACCTGGTGGCCGATACGGTTTGCCGGCACCGCGAACCAATATTCGATGAAGGCGATGCCCCAGCTTGCCAGCACCGCGACGTAGAGCGGCGAGCTGGTGAACTTGAGATGCCCATACCAGGCGAACGTCATGAACACGTTCGACGCGATCAGAAGGATGATCGGCAGATATTTCGGTGAAAGCAGAATCGCCATGAAAGCCCCCGCGACGGCGAGGATTCCTGCAATCGGGCAGGCGAGCCTGTCAATCCGCGCAAACGAGGTGACGTCGCAGAGAATTCAGCTATCATCCCGCCAAAGGAGTCTGAGCCGTGCAGCAACGCGCCGAAAGGGAATGGGCACTGACCATCGGCCCCGACACGGTGCGGCTGTTTGCACAGAAGGCCAATGCCATTTCCGCAGCAGTCAATGACGATTATGTCGATGGCGGCGAACACGAGATCGAGTTCGACGGCGACCGGCGCGACACCCACCATCACGATGGCCTGCAGGAAGAAGAGGCTGACGACCTCACCGCCGTCGAGTTGCGCGAGCTGATCAACGATTTGAACGTCGACGAGGCGGCCGAACTGGTGGCTTTGGCCTGGATCGGACGCGGCGACTATGACGCTGCCGAGTGGGACGAAGCCGTCACCGCCGCGCGCCAGCGTCCCAACGGGAAAACATCGAAATACCTGATGGGCATGCCCATGCTGGGCGACTATCTGGCGGAAGGCCTCGAGGCGATCGGCGCTTAGCGGCAAATATCAGCGTTAACTGAACTGTCTCCCGCGTTGGAGCTTTTTTCCACTCTCACGCGTTGACGCGCCGATGCAGAACGCCCGCCTTGCAGGCCATCTCTGGCCGATCCTTCTCATTCTGGCCGCGCTGATCATTCCGTCATCGCCGCACGCCAAGCAATTGCCGGCCGAAATGGCCGCTCCGAAAGTATTCAAAGCAAAAAAAGACGAAGCTAAGCGAATTCGGCGCGGCAAGGTCTCGGAAATGCCGGATGCGCCGCCAATTCCGGAAGCTCGGCCGGCAGAGCCAAGCCCTGCACCGGAACCGCCGGTCGCCGCACCTGTTCTCCCGCCGAAACCCGGCCTGCCATCACGCGAGGAACTGGCCTGCCGCACCCGGCTCACGCAGCTTGGCGCAGTGTTCAAGGAGGCGACGCCCGTCATCAACGAGCAGGGTTGCAACATGCCTCACCCGATCGAAATGAGCCGCATGACCGACAAGATCGACATCGCGCCCGGCGTCGTGCTCAACTGCGCGACCGCCGAAACCGCCGTCCGCTTCATCCGCGAGGTTGCCTCGCCGGCCGCCAAGGCGGAGTTTGGCTTGGAGGTAAAGTCGATCGCTCAGGCGTCCGGTTTCGTCTGTCGTCCGCGCAACGGCACGACCAGGCTCTCTGAACATGCGTTCGGCAATGCCCTGGATATAGCGTCCTTCACGCTGACGAACGGCACGGTGATCCAGGTCGAGCCGGCCCCGCCGTCGAAGAACGAAAAATTCCTGCGCGCCGTGCGCGACGCCGCCTGCGGCCCGTTCAAGACGGTCCTCGGGCCAGGCAGCGACGCCGACCACGCATTGCATTTCCATTTCGATCTGGCGCAGCGCCGCAATGGCGGCACCTACTGCAAGTAGCTTGCCCCAGTTCCGCCGCAAGCCTGAAAACCGGCGCTGAGCTTTCTTTTACGTTTCTCCCCTAGCGTCTCCTATCAGGGACCAGGGAATTCGCCCGATGACGGGATTTGTTCGCGCGCGCCCGCGCAGATGGCCGCGCGCTGCCACTCTCTTGCTGTTGGCGGCGGGAATGACCGCGTGCTCGACGGACGATGTGTTGCGCCCGACCGTCGATGTCGGCCAGACGACCAGCGCCATCGAGCCGGCCCTCATCCGTCCATTGCCGGGCTACAGGCCTGGCCAACGCGATGTCGTCGGACTGGCCGAGGAAGAAGCGTCCGATCTTGCGGCGGAACCAGGCCCTGACGACGAACTGGTCCGCACGCCGGAGTCGGAGCCTTATCTCGGCGGCACGGATGAGCCCGAACAGGCACTGGCCGAACCCGAGCAAATCCTGCAGACGCCCGACGAGCCGGTGGAAGAGGAACCGGTCCGGGTCGCTGCCTTGCCGCGACCCAGCATCGCGCCGCTACCGCCATCCGAGCCCTATGAATCCACCTATCCGCGACTGGATTCGCCGAAGCCGGTACGGCCGCGAACGATGTCCGCGGATGAAGTCGACTGTCGCCGCCAGTTGAAGAAGCTCGGTGTTCGCTATCAGGACCTCGCGCCGATCCGCGACAGCAGCGCTTGCTATATCGACAATCCTGTGAAGGTGAGCGCGATGGGCAGCGTCCAGATGAAGCCGGCCGCGACGTTGACCTGCCGGATGGCGCTGACTTTCGCGAAATGGACGCGCAACGAGCTCGTTCCCAATGCCCGCTGGCGCTATTTCTCCGGCGTGAAGACCATTCGTCAGGGCTCGAGCTATTCCTGCCGCAAGATCGCCGGCTCGCGCACCCAGTCGGCTCACTCACAGGGCAATGCGCTGGACGTAATGGCCATCGAACTCAACAACGGCAAGGACATCGACGTCACCAAGAAGGGCTTTTTCTCCTTCCGGGAGCGCAAGCTCTTGAACAATGTGCGCGCCGACGGGTGCGAATATTTCTCCACGGTGCTTGGCCCCGGCTACAATTATGACCACCGCAACCATTTCCATTTCGACCTGATGCAGCGCAAGAGCGGCCGTCGCGCCTGCCATTGAAAGACTGCCGCATCGCAAAGCAACATACCCCCACCCCTAACCCCTCCCCACAAGGGGGAGCGGGATGCGGCGGCTTCAACGTCGCACCCAGACTTTTCAATTGTTGGCGCAAAGCGGTGATGCAGCCTGGTTCCCTCCCCCTTGTGGGGAGGGGTTAGGGGTGGGGGTATTTTGCCCTTGGGGCAGCCACCATGATCTATTGATGCCGGCCAGCAGCCTCCTTAGCATCGCCAGTTATGGAAACCGCCGCCAAACCGAAGCCGAAGCGCACCTGGCGCCGCCGCTCGGTGCATTGGTTTGGTGGACTGGCTGCGCTTTACCTGGCGCTTGCCTATCTTGCGGTCCCCGAGTTTTGGCTGTTCCGCACCCGCGACGAAGTTTTTGCCCCCGCCGATATGCTCACCCATACGCCGGACGGCATTGCCGGCGACCCCATCAATGTCGGCCTGGTCGGCGAGAAGCCCGACATCTTGCGTGCTTTCGCGGCGGCAGGCTGGGACGCGGCTGACGCCATCACCCTGAAATCTTCGCTGGAGATCGGCGAAAGCGTCGTGTTCGACAGGCCTTATCCCGACGCTCCGGTCAGCACACTGCTTTACGGGGGCCGCAAGCAAGATCTCGCCTTCGAAAAGCCGATGGGCAAGAGCGCGGACCAGAGGCATCATGTCCGCTTCTGGAAAACAGCAAAGACAGGACCGAACGGCGCACCGCTCTGGCTCGGCCCCGCCAGCTTCGACCGCGACGTCGGCCTCAGCCACGACACCGGGCAGATCACGCATCACATCGGGCCGGATGTCGATGCCGAGCGCGACGGGCTGATCGCTGATCTCGAAAAGGCAGGCTGGGTACAATCCACCTACATCATCGCTGGTCGCGGTGAGACGCTGGACGGTCGCAACGGCGGCGGTGACCTCTACTATACCGACGGCGAGGCTTGGGTAGCTGTTCTCGCAAAACCGGCGTCGCAATAATTCCAGCAATGGTTGGATAGCGGCCCATTCCCGAACCGCCACCTGCAATGCTATTGAACCCTAATGCTCTACCTTGAAATCGGCATCGTGGCCGTTCTGATCCTGGTCAACGGCCTGCTTGCCATGTCCGAACTGGCAGTCGTTTCCTCGCGCCCGGCCCGCCTGAAGGCGATGATCGACCGGCAGGACCGCCACGCCAACGGCGCGGCCTGCGCGCTGACGCTCGCGGCCAATCCCGGTCGTTTCCTGTCCACCGTGCAGATCGGCATCACGCTGGTCGGCGTGCTCTCCGGCGCCTTCTCCGGCGCGACGCTCGGCGAACGACTGGGCAATTCGCTGATTGTCTGGGGCGTGCCTGATGGTGTGGCGGACTGGCTGGGCGTCGGCGTCGTCGTCGCCCTTATCACCTACGCCTCACTCATCATCGGTGAGCTAGTGCCGAAGCAGATCGCGCTGCGCGACGCCGAGGGCGTTGCGGTTCGCGTCGCCTGGGGCATGTCTGTGCTGTCGAAGGTCACCACGCCGGTGGTCTGGCTACTCGACAAATCGGGCCAGCTCGTCCTCTGGTTGCTCGGCCAGAGCGGCGAAAGCGAGGAACGCGTCACCGACGAAGAAATCAAGATGTTGGTTGCCGAGGCCGAGCATCACGGCACGATCGAATCCGACGAACGCCGCATGATCGCCGGTGTCATGCGCTTGGGCGACCGCGCCGTGCGCGCCGTCATGACGCCGCGCACCGAGGTTGACTGGATCAACCTCCAGGCCGACGAGGCGACGATCCGCAAGACGCTGATGGAGACCCAGCACTCGCGCCTGCCGGCCGGCGATGGCAGCGTCGACGATATGGTCGGCGTCGTCCAGACTCGTGACCTGCTGGCGACGCTGCTCGCCGGCAAGGCGCTCGAGCCGCGCAAGCACGTGCTGAAAGCACCGATCGCCCACGATCAAGCGGACGCCCTCGACGTGCTGACCACGCTGAAACAATCCGAAGTGCCCGTCGCACTGGTCCATGACGAATATGGGCACTTCGAAGGCATCGTCACCCCGGCCGACATTCTGGAGGCCATCACCGGTGTTTTCCGCTCCGACCTCGACGCGGACGAGGCCGAGCAGAATGCCGTTCAACGCGAGGACGGCTCATGGCTGCTTGCCGGCTACATGCAGGCAGACGAGATGGCCGACATCCTGAACATACCCCTGCCCGACACGCGCGACTACGAGACCGTGGCCGGCTACGTGCTCTCCCACCTCAACCACATCCCGAACACCGGAGAACAGTTCGAGGCGCAGGGCTGGCGTTTTGAGGTCGTCGACCTCGACGGCCGCCGCATCGACAAGGTCATCGCCTCGAAAGCCGCTTAAGCGCACCTCACCCTCCCCTTGAGGGGGGTCCGAAGGACGGGCGAGACCGGTGGCTCGCCCCGGCATGTCGACGCGAAGCGTCGGGGTGGGGTGACCGGCGCGCCCGCAAACCAGTGCGCGAACTTTAGGCCGCCTTCGCCTGCTGCTTGTCGGCCTCGCGCGCATTCTTCAGCGCGATCGTCCACCAGGCGAGTTGGTCCAGCATTGCCTTCGCGCCGGTATTCAGATGTTCGATGTCTGCAAGCTGCTTCTCGCCGTTCATCACCGGCAGCATGTCGGCAAACAGGATGTGCACACCGGTCCGGATCGGCGCCATCTGCAGCTCGATCGCATGCAGCCGCAACTGTTCGACCGCGCGTGCGCCGCCGACACCGCCATAACCGACAAACGCCACGGCCTTCTGGTTCCATTCCTTATAGGCATAATCGAGCGCATTCTTCAGCACTGCGGTCGGCCCGCGATTGTATTCGGCGGCCGTGAAAATGAAGCCGTCGAGCGAATCGACCTTCTTCTGCCAGCGCTGCGCCACCTCGTTTTGCGACGGCGCCCATGCTGGCGATCTCACCTCATCGAAATAGGGCATCGGAAAATCCCTGAGATCGATCAGTTCGAAGTCGAGGTCGGTCCGCTCCTTCGCGATGGCCGCAATCCACTGCGCAGGCTTGTCGGCGAAGCGGTTCTGGCGGGTTGAGCCGATGACGATGCCGATTTTCGGCTTTGACATGCTTTTCTCCTTGCAGGCACGTTAAACGATGGTTTCCAACGGAAACTGACGCTATATTCGTAACTGCTGCGCTGGGCGCAAGGAGGCACCTTTTTGAAACCGAGTAACCACAACCATCCCGACTGCCGCGCTATCAGCGAGACCTTGCAACTGGTCGGTGACAAGTGGACTGTGCTGGTCGTCTCGCAGCTCGGCCAGAAGACGATGCGTTTCAACGAGTTGCGCCATTCCATCGGCAACATCTCGCAAAAGATGCTGACTACCACGCTACGCCAATTGGAACGCGACGGCTTCGTCACCCGCAAGGTTTTCCCGACGATCCCGCCGCGCGTCGACTACGCGCTGACCGACCTTGGCCGCGATCTGCTCGGCCCGGTCCACGGCCTGATTCAATGGGCGAAGGAAAACCGCGAACGCCTTGAACAGGCACGCGAACGCTATGAACTGCGCATCGCCGCCGAGTAGCTATTCGGCCGGCACTGTCTTCGGCTTGCCGTTCTCATCCAGGGCAACCATGACGAAATCGGCATAGGTCACCTTCTCGACAAGGTCGGAGAGGTAGCGCTTGGCCCAGGCTTCGACCTTGAGCGTCATCGAGGTGCGTCCGACACGCTCGATCGTCGTATAGACCGACAGCGTGTCGCCGATCTTCATCGGCTTGGCGAAGGACATTTCCCGCACCGCCGCCGTCACCACCCTGCCCTTGGCCCGCTGGGCGGCGCGCATGCCCGCGGCAAGGTCCATCTGCGCCATCACCCAACCGCCGAAAATATCCCAGGCGGCATTGGCGTCTGCCGGCATTGCCAGCGTGCGCAATGTCAGTTCGCCGGTCGGCTCGCCATCGGGATGTGTCGTCATGTGAAGTCTCGACTGTTGACGGGAGGTCTCCTATTGCCGGGAATGGCAATGGCGTCAACGTTCACTCATCGACCCTGACATTGGCCTGTCAGGAAAGTCGACTTGGCCGGCTGGCCACCTGCTCGTCTCGCCGATATAAGGCGCGGCCCTGACTGAAGGCCACACCCATGTCCGCCACATCGGAAAAGCCGGTCCGCAAGGCCGCGATTTTCTTCATCATCGTGATAGCGATTCTCGACATCATGGCGATGGGCATCATCATCCCCGTGCTGCCGCCGCTGATCGAGGAGTTTGCCGGTTCGACCGCCGATGCCGGCTGGATCAACGGTGTTTTCGTCGCGCTCTGGGCGACATTCCAGTTTCTCGGTTCACCCGTCGTCGGCTCTCTGTCGGACCAGTACGGCCGCCGTCCAGTCATCCTGCTGTCCGCTGCCGGTTTGGCAGCCGACTTCGTGCTGATGGCAGTCGCACCAAATCTCTGGTGGTTGGCCTTGGGCCGCATCATCGCCGGTATCACATCCTCGTCTTTCACGACGGCTTTCGCCTACATGGCAGACGTCACGCCGCCGGAAGGCCGCGCCAAGGCGTATGGCCTTATCGGCGCAGCGTTCAGCGGAGGCTTCGTGCTGGGTCCGTTGATCGGCGGCGTTTTGGGCGACATCTCTCCGCGTGCGCCGTTCTGGTTCGCCGCCGCGATCAGCGGCGTCGTCTTCCTCTACGGCCTCTTCGTACTCCCGGAATCGCTGGCGCCCGAAAAGCGCATGACCTTCTCCTGGAAGCGCGCCAATCCCTTCGGGGCGATGATGCTGCTGCGCTCGCATCCCGAACTCACCGGCCTGGCGCTGGTCACCTTCCTGCTGCACTTCTCGCATCACGTCTATTCGGCGATCTGGGTACTTTACGCAGGCTACCGCTTTGGCTGGTCGCCGCTGGAAGTCGGCGTCGTGCTGTCGCTTGTCGGCGTGCTCGACATGATCGTGCAGGGCCTGTTGGTCGGTCCGATGGCGAAACGCTTCGGCGACCGCGCGACCATGATCTTCGGTCTCTTCGGCGGCGCGCTCGGCATGGCCTGCATGGGTCTCGCGCAGACCAGCCTGCTCTTCGCCCTCGCGATCATACCGAATGCGCTGTGGGGCTTTGCCATGCCGACGCTCCAGTCGCTGATGACCCAACGCGTCTCCGAATCCGAACAAGGCCAGCTTCAAGGCGCGAACATGAGTGTCGCCTCGATCGCCGGCATCGCCTCGCCGCTGTTCTTTGGCTGGGTCTATGCCCAGACAGTCCAGCCGGGTTGGAGCATCGAATGGTCCGGCCTTGCGTTCCTGATCTCATCAGGCGTCCTGTTGTTAGGCGCGATGATCGGCTGGCGGGTGGCAAGGCAGGCGACCCGCGAAGAGCAATCCCTGGCGCACGGCCGAGCCGACCCAGCCGCCGGAGAATAGCGCCGGCAGCGCCCCCCGCATTTCATCCGCAGCGCGGATGGTCTACATTGCGGCCTCACGATCCGGACCGAGCGCCTCATGTCATTGCCCCCGGCAGCGCGCCTGTTCACGCTCTCGATGGCGCATGTCGTGCCGCGGGCGCTGCATGTTGTCACCGAATTGGGCATAGCGGACCATCTCCAAGACGAGGCGCTTGATTGTGTGGCTTTGGCCGCCGCATCTGACACCGGGGCTCAGCCGGACAAGCTTCGCCGTCTGATGGCCCTGCTCGCCGCTCACGGCGTCTTTGAAACGGCAGATGGCAGCCACTTCCGCCACAACGACATCTCGCGGCTGCTGCGCGCCGACCATCCGCACAGCATGCGTGACTTTGTCCTCGTGCAGGGTCGGAAGAGCCGATGGAAGGCGATCGGCGAACTCAAGCACACCGTGCTGACCGGCGAGACCGGCGCCCGCAAGGCGCTCGGCATGGAGATTTTCGAATGGAATGCGCACGATCCCGAGGAAGGCGCGATCTTCGACCGGGCGATGCGCGCCAAGGCGCGAGGCGATGTGGCCGCTACGCTGGAGGCTTATGACTTCTCCGGCGCAGGGCAGATCGTCGATATCGGCGGCGGCGCTGGCCACCTCATCGATGCGATTTCCCGGAAAACCGGCCGCCGGGGCATACTGTTCGACCTGCCACATGTCGGCGACCGCTTGCGCGGCACGGAGCTTCCGTTCGACGTCGCGACAGGTGACTTCTTCGCCGACCCGCTGCCCGCCGGCGATACCTATCTCCTGATGCACGTCTTGCACGATTGGAATGATGACGACGCGCGCAGGATCCTGGCGGCTGTCCGAGGCGCAGCACGACCCGGCTGCCGGCTGCTCGTGATCGAGATGTTGATACCGCAGGAGAGTGTCCCGCACCCGGCGCGCGAGCTCGATCTCCTGATGATGAGCGTCACGGGCGGGCGCGAGCGTACACAGGCCGAGTTTGCCGAGTTAACGGCCGCGTGCGGCTGGCGTTTCGAGCGTCCGGTGCCGCTATCGCGTCCGATCGTCATTCTGGAAGCGATCGCCGTCTGACTGCGATCAGATGCCTTCCGGAAAGCGGTACACGACATCGGAAAACCGGTCGGCTGCAAACACGTAGAAAAACCGCAGCATCTCGTCGCCGTCGTTCACTACGCCATGTTCGGCATCGCCGGGAATGAACACCGTGTCGCCCGGCTTCATGCGGTGCGGCGTGCCGTCTATCGTCACGACGCCGCTGCCTTGCAGGATGTGGTAGATCTCGGGATGGCTGTGCCGATGCTGCTTCAGACACCCGCCATGCGGCGCGAATTCGGCGATGCCCGAGCTGAACGTATCCGTCGGGGTGGCGTCACCGGAAAGCAGCGTCACCCACGCCACATCGCCACGCGCACCCGGATCGTCCCAGCCTTCCCGCTGGCGACCTTCAGCATTTGCGACGAACGGACGAACCTGCAAACTCATGGCGGCATCCCTTTGCCGTTACCATGCCGCCATTGCCGGCCTGCGGCTATTCCGAGAACGCCCCTTAGGTCGCTTTTCTCATAGCCCGCGCCGCGGTGCTGGTGACGCGTTGCCGCCGCCGCATTAGCTTTCGCACGACGCAGGAACCGCACTTGACATGCCAGCCGAACAAACCTTTGACTTCATCATCGTCGGCGCGGGTTCGGCCGGTTGCGTCGTTGCCGAACGCCTCTCGGCCAGCGGTCGGTATTCTGTGCTGGTGCTGGAAGCCGGCGGCACGGATAGGCGCTTCTTTGTCCAGATGCCGCTCGGCTACGGCAAATGTTTCTTCGATCCGACCGTCAATTGGAACTACAAGGCCGAACCGGACCCCGGCCTCGCCGGCAATGCCGACCACTGGCCGCGCGGCAAAGTGCTCGGCGGTTCGAGCTCGATCAACGCGATGGTCTGGATACGAGGCCATCCAGCCGATTATGACGAATGGGCCGCCCTGGGAAACCTCGGCTGGGGCTGGGCGGATGTTCTGCCGGCCCTCAAGGCGATCGAAAACAATCAGGCCGGCGGGAATCAATGGCGCGGCACCGGCGGCCCGCTACACGTCACCTCATGCGAGAACGAAGTCCACCCGCTGACGAGACGTTACCTCCAAGCGGCGCAGCAAGCCGGCCTGCCGCTCAATCCAGATTTCAACGGAGCATCGCAGGAAGGCGTTGGCGTCTATCAAATCTCGACCAAGAGCGGCCGGCGCATGTCGGCCGCTCGTGCCTTCCTGCGGCCCGCCATGAAGCGCTCGAACGTCCGCGTCGAGATGAAAGCGCTGGCGACCAAGCTCCTGTTCGAAGGCAAGCGGTGCGCCGGCGTCGAATACGAACAGAACGGCCAAAAGCATATCGCCCGCGCCGGCCGCGAGGTAATCCTGTCCGGCGGCTCGATCAACTCGCCGCAGCTTCTGCAACTATCCGGCATCGGGCCGGTCGATCATCTGCGATCGCTCGGCATCGATATCGTTCATGCCAACGAGAATGTCGGTCGCAATCTGCAGGATCACATCGGCATCAACTACACATTCAAGAGCCGCGAAGCGACGCTGAACCAGATTCTGCGGCCGTGGTGGGGCAAGCTGCTGGTTGGCATGCAATATCTGCTGCTGCGCTCCGGGCCGCTCTCGCTTTCGATGAACAACGCTGGCGGCTTCTTCCGAACCGACCCGACGCTGGCACGCCCAAACATGCAGCTCTACTTCCAGGCCTTCTCGACGGTCATCCCGAAAGCAGGCGAGCGCCCGATCCTCACTCCCGACCCTTGGCCAGGGTTCTCCATCGGCCTGTCCAACTGCCGGCCGTCCAGCCGGGGTGAAATCATGGTCCGTTCGACCAACCCGCGCGACTATCCGAAGATCGTCGCCAACGCACTGTCGACAGAGGAGGATACGGCGGAGATGCTCGCCGCCGTGAAATTCGTCCGCCACATCGCCGCGCAACCTGCGATGAAGGAGTTCATCGTGGAAGAAATTTTGCCCGGTCCTTCAATCACTTCCGACGGCGACCTGATTCAGGATTTCAGGAAGCGTTGCGGCACCGTCTATCACCCCGTCTCGACCTGCCGCATGGGGCCGGACACCGCGCGCGCTGTCGTCGATCCGCGTCTGAAGGTGCATGGCATCGACGGCTTGCGCGTCATCGACGCCTCGATCTTTCCCGAAAACATCTCCGGCAACACAAATGCCCCGAGCATCATGGTGGGCTGGAAGGGCGCGGAGATGGTCCTGAACGATGCTTGAAGGCGTCTCGTCGGAGTGTTACATGTAACACTGAAGGAGCGTACAGATGGCTACCAGTTCTGCACAAAGGGTCCAGAAGCATCGCGACGCCTTGCGGGCACAGGGACTAAAGCCCGTGCAACTCTGGGTATATGACACCAAAGCGCCAGGTTTTGCCGAAGAATGCAGGCGGCAAGCCTTGGCCGTCGCCGAGGCCGACCGAAAGGACCCGGAACTCGCCGAGTTCATGGAAGCTGCCTTGATTGATATGCTCAATCATTTGGACAGAGCCGAGTGAAACGTGGCGACCTGGTGACCGTCGCCATGACTGGCGATTACGGCAAGCCGCGACCCGCACTGATCGTTCAAGCCGACCTTTTTGCCGATACGGAGAGTGTGACCGTCCTACTGGTCTCATCTCACCTCGTGGAAGCCGAGTTCGGTCGAATAACGATCGATCCCTCACCCGTAAACGGGCTTCTAACATCGTCGCAGATCATGATTGATAAGGCTATGACAGTTCCGCGTGCCAAGGCTGGCCGTGTCATCGGTCGGCTTGATAGTGAAACAATGGGGCGGATCGATCGCGCGATCGCCCTCTTCTTCGGCATCGCTTGAGGTACGTATGAAAATCACCGACGTTAAAACCTTCGTCGTCGATAATCCGCCCGGCCTCGGCGGGCGCTATTTCATCTTCGTCAAGCTCACCACCGACGCCAATGTCGTCGGCTATGGCGAAGCCTACAATGCAACGTTTGGTCCGCATGTGACGGCCAGGATGATCGAGGATTGCGCGGCGCGCCATCTCGCCGGCCACGACCCGCACGACATCGAAGCCTTCTTCCGCCGCGCTTATGGTTCGGGGTTCTCGCAGCGGCCGGACATTTCGATGATGGGCTGCGTGTCGGCACTCGAAATGGCCTGCTGGGATATCATCGGCAAGGAAGCAAACAAGCCGGTCTACAAGCTGCTGGGCGGCCGGGTGCATGAGCGGCTGCGTTCCTACACCTATCTCTATCCGCACGAGGGCAGCGTCGTTCCGGCTGAACTTGCCGGCAAGACGGTCTACAACGACCCCGATCTCGCCGCCGAATGCGCGGCCGTCTATGTCAAGCAAGGCTTTACCGCCGTGAAGCTCGACCCGGCGGGACCATGGGGCATCTATGACAGCCGACAGCCGCGCCTGCAGGACATCGACCTTTCCGCGCGCATGCTGAAGGCGATCCGCGCCGCCGTGGGCAACCGGGCCGACATTCTGTTCGGCACGCACGGCCAGTTCACGGCGTCAGGCGCGCTACGCATGGCGGCCGCGATCGAGCCTTACGATCCACTCTGGTTTGAAGAGCCCGTCCCGCCGGACATGCCGGAAGTCATGGCGGAAGTCGCGCGCGGTACACGCATCCCCATCTCCACCGGCGAGCGGCTGGCGACGAAATGGGAGTTCGCCCGCCTCATCGAAAACCGCGCCGCCACAATCCTCCAGCCGGACCTCGGCCGCGTTGGTGGCATTCTGGAGGCGAAGAAGATCGCGGCGATGGCCGAGGCCTATCACATCCAGATCGCGCCCCACTGCTATTGCGGGCCGATCGTCGCCGCCGCCAACATCCAGCTTTCGGTCACCCTGCCGAATTTCCTGATCCTCGAAGCGATCAAGACCTGGGACGGCATGCACGAAAAGCTGCTGAAAAAGAAAATCGCCTGGGAGGACGGCTGGACAATTCCCTCGACGGAACCGGGTCTCGGCGTCGAATTGGACGAAGCCGTCTGCGAGGCGCTGCCCTATTCCGGCGAGTCGCTGCACCTGGAACCTCACGGCCAGCCAGTGGTCGGAGTCTGAACAGGGTCAACGCGCATGATGGCTATTGTTAAATCAGCGCGTGAAGTCGCTGATTCGAGACTTGAACTTGGCTCAATAGAGCCTCTGCGATTTCCCGCGTCACGCGGCATCAGGATGTGTCGGGCGGGCCGGTCGCGTACGCCGCTTGGCGGGCAATAGTCGCGAAAACCAATCGAAGCGTGTTCAGGAAGTCACCTATGTCGAGCAGCCGGTCAGCGCCGAATCGCTCCAGGCCGGTCTGACTAACGTCCTCCTGAATGGCCAACGCCAAGCTCGCCTGACACTCCAGTTCGCAAGCCAGATCGTGAAAACTCTGGGCGAGGCGCAACGCATCGGCAGGGCCGTCGCCAGTTGGACTGACCGGCATCAAGGTTGGTGACATTTCTGAGCCGATGATAAAATCCCGTGCCACGGCCTCAGCCGGGCGCAGAAGCCAGAGTACAAAGGCGCGGACAGGCCGGGAACGGCCACTGGCAGACTCGGCCAGATCGGCGAGGGCAAAGAGCAACGCGACAATGCGCTTCAGCATCGCCCTTTCCTCCTCCATCGCCAACTTCCAGTCCATCGCAATGCCTCCAATCAGGTCGGCAAGCATTGTGCGCGCGATGCAGGGGGGTGTGGACGAAATTTCGATTCTTTTTTCGAAATCAGCCGATCACGCGATGCCGATTCCGATGTCTTGAAACGGCGGCCCCGACCGAACAAGGAACCGCCGTCATCGCATTGAATGCGTGGTTCCGCGTGACTTTTGTTACATCCCCTTGGCGGCCTTCATCGCGGCATCGAGATGCATGGTGCAGTTGTCCGCCTCGTTCTTGGTCATGGCCTCCTTGGCCATAGCCATTTCCTTCATGGCCGCGTCCTTCTTCATCGCGTCGGCCGCTGCATCGATGTCCTTCTGAACGGCCATCATCGACGGCTCGTCGCATTTCATCATCGCGTCTTGAGCGAAGACGGGTTGAACCGCCAAAAAGGCAAATGCCCCGGCGGCGAGAACGGTTCTGAGCATAAAAATCTCCTGCGTTTGAACGACGGGAGTAGCGCTCCTCCCAAACGTCCTTCGGCTGCGGCGCAGATCTCGTTACACCGGCGAGGAGAAAAATCAGCACTTCAGCGTCAATGCGCCCGGCAGCACCTCGAACGTTGCGGGTATCCTGCCCGGCGGTTCGCCGTCGATCTCGATCAGTCCGCCGGCTTTGGCGGCATCGTCCATCGGCTCGACAGTGATCCGCTTGCCGCGCAGGATGGTGATAGCCGGGTGATTGCGATGCAGTCCGCCGTAGAGCAGCCGCAGATCGCGGATCAGACCCAGCTTGCCCGAGGCCCGCACGATGACCACGTCGAACAACCCGTCCGACAACTCCGCATCGGGCGCGATCATCATGCCAGCGCCGAAGAACCGCCCGTTGCAGACGGCGACCAATGCCACTTTGGCTTCGATCGGCTCCGCATCGTCAATGGTCACGCGCGCATTTTCGAACCGATAGCGCAGAAATTCGGCCACGGTCCGCCAGAAGAACAGCGCTTTCGCCGACACCCTGCCCTTGCGCTTGTCCTGATTGACCGAGCGCGCCGTAGCACCCGACAAGCCGGCGCTGGCGATATTGAGAAAATGCCGGCTGGCCAGGCGGCCCTGATCATCTACATAGCAGATGCGGCCGGCGTCGACCTGTCGCGGCGCTGCCTCTGCAATGCGCTTTATCGTTGCGCCGATGTCCCGCGTCAGCCCGAGTCCGCGCGCGAAGTCCGTTCCCGTCCCGCAGGGCAAGAAAGCTAGCGCCGGCGCCGCGCCATGCTCCGTCTGCGTCTGCAAAAGCCCGTCGGCAGCTTCGTTCGCCGTTCCGTCGCCGCCTGCGGCGATCACCACGTCACACCCATCGGCGGCGAATGCCATGGCAAGATGTTCGCCGTCGCCCGCATCGCCAGTCAGGCGGATGTCCCAGCTCTCGAAATGTTTGGTCAGCGCCGCTTCCAGTTCGGCCCTGGCGCGCAGCAGGCCGCCTCCGCCGGCAATAGGGTTCAGGATGACGCCGACTTTCAAGCGCGCTGTCCTCCCCATGAACGCCTACACTATTCAAGCCTCGAATGCCGCGTACTGGCAAGCCATAAGCTCTTGATTTCGCACGTGCGAACACGAAAATTTTGCAGTGCAACGATGCCCGATAATCCCGTTATCCACAGGCGCGCCGCAGTTCCCTTAGCCGGTGATCCGACTTAGGTTTGGATCATCTCAAGCGGACATGAGACGCAGAAGTCGCAAGACAGAGGTGATCTCGCAGGGACAGCGGAAGCCGCAAGGCGGAAGCGCTCCCGAGGAAGCTTCGAGACGCCCGTACGGCCCGGAACGGATGCAGGCTTGCTTGCGGATGGAAAGGCGCCGAGACCTACGGGGTCCGCAGGAAGCGCGCAAGCGTGGATCGTGGAGCCGATGCTGCCATGAAGGGCCGGTCAAGACCTTCGATGGTGCGCTGGAGGAAGCCCGCAAGGGAAGTTCGCTGGCGGGGTTCTGGAGTAACGACATCTTCGGATTGCGTTAGTCGGGACCGTCAACGAAAAGATCGGATTGGCGCGTGTCTTTCGGGGCGCTGCTGACAGGAAGATCTCTAGCTGACAGGGAGGCGCCG
>JBFWUS010000023.1:0-68541 GCA_050247155.1 Rhizobiaceae bacterium | reverse complement strand
CGATCAGGCTGTGCAACCCCGACCAGCTCCGCCTGATCGGGCGCTAACCGGCGTGCCCCTCACCACCCAACAAGGGGGTCCCTTTTACGTGAAAATAGGGGGTCCCGATTCCGTGGTCATTGACAGCGGTCACCAGCGTTCGCATCGCCGGCCGCACGATTGCAAGATCAACCTTGTTTTCCTTGCCGCCCTGGCGGGCGCGGTTAAACCCCGGAATTTCAAAAAGCAGGCTCCGGGTCCGGACGGAGGTTTCATCCACTCCGCACGCCCGCCGGACGACCTGAGCAAGCACATCCTCAAAACCTTCGCCAACGAGATTCTTGCGCTTGTTTTGCACAGCAAGAAACTGCCGAACCTTCTGCGTCACGGCGTGCCAGATCTCCTCAGGCGGGTCTCCGGCAAGATAAGATTGGAGCGTACCCTTAATGATGGCGGCGAGTTCAGGATCGGTACCAGGCTCCGGAAAGCCGCGCTCGCCATAGGGCAGGCGCTGTTCGCGCGCGACTTCATTCCGTCGCGCTTCCCGCCGCAGCATGGCTTCTGCCAAATCAGTGCAGGCCTTTATGAACAGCCAATCGATTTCGTGCGCCAAGCTGCTGGGGCTGATACCCAAGCTCCCACACACCCAATCGTGAAAGGCCAGCGAACGCCCATACCAAGGCTTGCCGGGTTGTGACTTGTCACTCTCATAGCAATGCGCAAGTCCGGTGGTCGGGTCCGACCACAAGAGCAATCGATAAACATGCTGCCACGCGTTGCCAGGGTTGATGCCTTCCGGCGCCGAAGTCTCGAAATAGCGGTTGATCAGCCGGTTCCGGTTCTCAGCGCCGAATGCGCGGTCGACCGCTTCCTTCTCTGCCGTGGCGCTCGTTTCAGCTTGGAGGACTTCCTCCTCTTCCATCCGCTTATCCTGCCTTCAGGCGAATCTCTTCCGTTTCGCGAGAGGCATTAAACGCATCGAGCAGGCTCTGCGCTACACTTTTGGCAAGAAGCGGGGGGACTGCGTTGCCAACCTGCCGGTAGCGCGAATGAGCTGGTCCACCATCGTGGCGCCCTTCAAGGAGCCCGCGCCGAGGATCGGTCGTGAAGACGAAGCGGTCCGGAAAGGACTGCAACCGCGCCAGTTCGCGGACCGAGAGTGCCCGCGGCGCTTCATAGTGATAGACACAATCGGCTTTAGTATTCAGTGTCCATGCCCAAAGCGCGGGATGGAGGCGGCGGTAAGCATAGAAGTGCTTCCGTGACAGCTTGCCGCTGCCATTGTCTTGGCCCCACCGCTGCCCTGTTAGATAACGTCCGAGAAGCGCCTCGCGCAAATCTCGATGGTTGCCTCCCTGAGGTATTCCCCGGAGCCGCAGTTCCGTATCCTTGTTGATACGCGGCACCTGAACGTTTGCGGCCTTTTCGCCAGAATTTGCGCGCATCATCCGTTGATAGGCGCTGGCCGGTTCAGGTAGGCGGTCCCAGTCCAATTCGTCCTGACGGTTTCCGACCGGTAGTGAAGCGAGGTCCGAAATCGCCTGCGCCGCGCTAACTGCCGTCAAATCCTCGCTATCCACCAACCTTTCAGCGAGACGCATGCTCAACAGGTTTTGCTGAATGACCAATTGGTAGCGTGGCCGGCGCTCGCCGGTGAAGCGAGCCAGCACGACAGAATCGGTGGCGCTCGAACCGTGGAGAACTGGAGCAGTCACCCCCAGCCCCTTACGGATACCAAGAAACAACAGGCGCTTTCGCGTCTGCGGCACCCCGAAGTCGGCTGCATCAACGATCTGCGCGCGTACCTCGTACTCGCCGTCCAGCGAGAGGTCGGTCAAGATCTGTTCCCGCGCGCCCATCTGATCCATGCCCGTCACATTCTCCATGACAAAGGCACGCGGGAGGGCTGCACGGAGCGTTTCCACAAATTCGCGGTACAACGAATTTCGGGGATCGTCGATCATCCGGGTGTGGTTGCGAACCTGCGAGAAAGCTTGGCAAGGCGGCCCTCCCACTAGGACGGCCGCGCGCCGCGCGAAATCTAGAACCTGCTCCTTCACGGCGGGCCGGCGTATATCGCCGTGGATCGCCTGCGCCTCGCGGAAATTTGCTGCGAAGGTCGCGAGCGCATCAGGATCGTTATCGCTTCCTGCCAGAATGGCAAAGCCGGCTTGCCGGAAGCCTTCCGAGATTCCGCCAGCTCCACTGAATAGATCAACGACCGAAAGGGAGGGCTGGGTTAGGGGAGCGCTTGCGTTAAGGGCTTCTCGAGTATGCAGGGTCCAGCTCATCCACACGTTCCCAAAGCAGGTTTGCCACTACTGATGTTCTTATTATGTTCTACCCGGTCCGCCAAGCCTTTTCGAACCATCGTCCAGCTCTCTGTCCACAAAAAGATCTGCTTTCTTGGAGCCCCCGAATCGTCCTTTGGCGCGAGGATACAAGGCTTACGCTAGCAGTTCGAGGGGTTCAGGACGACGAGCCTGGCATAGGCATCCCACTTTAGGGTTCCCGCCAGTCGATATGCGGGAGGGGCCGCCAGATCGGGGCAGGCAGCCGCGATAAAGGCAACAGCATGTAGCGCGGTGCAGATGGGCTCACCGGTTTGCCGTGCGGCTATCCTGCGCGATTGCGACCGGCGGTTGACTCCTCATCATCGACGATCCGCTGGAGAACTGCCCTGTCCATCTCGGCAACGGTGGAAAGCCTTGCGACTTCCGAGGCGACCTTTGCCCAATGCCAAAACCTTGCCCGATCACCTTGGATCCGGCTGCGCGCGACGAGGCGCTGCGCGGCGTAGTAGGCGCCAGGCTCGTCTTCGTCGATCAGCTGTCGAGCATCACGCTGCCAACGGCGCCGGATGTCGCGGCGGTGTTGGAGCCATCGGGCAAACGCACTGAACACTGGTCCCCCTCGTCGGCGCGCCAGAAGGATACAGGGCTCATGCCGCCAGTTCGAGTGGGTTCCCCCGGGAAGCTCACGGCAGATAGTGCTCGACTTGAACGAGCTAAAAGCGAACATTGAACCTGTTTAGTGACTGCAAGCCACTCATGGTGCTAATAGCCGCTTCGAAAAACTACGCCACGGTGCGAAATGCGCCGACGCGTGCACGTTTCTGAACTACGCGGTAGCCGTCTCGTTGACCCTACGGCCGTCGTTGGCTCGATGCAGTATCCGGCTTCTGGAGTTAAGAAAATGGGCTATCGCATTGAGAAAACGAGCTTTTAGCATGAAACTAGCGGCATGTCCGCTAAGAAACATCTTGTCCCTGCGCCGGATCGTGGTGAGGTCGATTACTTCGATTTCTATGGGGACCGAAGTGGGAAGCGTCCGGCGCGCACGCGAGCCCCGCGTCGGCCGAAGCCGAAGTGGACCCCGAAGATTGTCGACGACTGGCCCGACGAGGTGCCGGTCTTTGTTGAGGAGCTTGAGCTTTACGAGCTCTATTTCGGCGACAAGCTGGACGATATCCTCGGCATCAACAAGTAGCCGTTCCAACGGAGGTCTCGAATGAACGCCGACGCGACACCCGCCTTGGCCCTGCCGGGGCGTGCCGCACTCTATCTTCGGGTCTCCACGGGCCGGCAGGCCGAGCAAGACCTCTCCATTCCCGACCAGCGTCGGCAACTCCAAGGCTATTGTGCTTCGAGAGGGATCGAGGTGGTTGCGGAGTTCGTCGAGCCTGGGGCGAGCGCGACTGACGACAAGCGCCCAGCTTTCCAACGGATGATGGACGAGGCGTCTCAGCGGCCGGCGCCGTTCGACACCATCATCGTTCACTCTTTCTCGCGCTTCTTCCGCGATCAGTTTCAGCTCGAATTCTACGTTCGCCGCCTAGCCAAGAACGGTGTCAGGTTGACCTCGATCACGCAGGACCTCGGGGACGATCCGATGAGCGTGATGATGCGCCAGATCATGGCGCTCTTCGATGAATACCAGTCGAAGGAGAACGCCAAGCACACATTGCGCGCCATGCGCGAAAATGCACGCCAAGGCTACTGGAACGGCTCACGGCCGCCTTTTGGCTACAAAATCGTTGCCGCTGAAACGCGCGGTGCGCGAACGAAGAAGAAAATCGAGCCAGATCCCATTCAGATCGAAACGGTGCGGCTTATTTTCCGCCTCGCAAGGATAGGCGACGGCGAAGGCGCGATGGGCGTTAGGCAGATTGCGGGTTATCTGAACGAGCGCGGTCTGCGTACGCAGACCGGTGGCCGCTGGGGAGTCGGAGCGGTCCACGAGTTGCTGACCCGCACAACATATATCGGGGTCCATCGCTTCAACGTGAGTGGAAAGCGGAGGGGCACCACGAAGAGCCCGGAGGACGTCGTCGAGGTCGCGGTTCCGGCGATTGTCGAGCGGGAGGTGTTCGAGCAGGTGCAGGAGATGCTCAAGTCACGATCGGCCCAGCTCAAGGCTCCGCGATTCGTGAACGGCCCGACGCTCCTTGGGGGCGTGGTCTTTTGCGCTGATTGTGGGGGAGCGATGACCCTGCGGACCTCCGGCAAGGGCAAGGAATATCGCTACTACACCTGCTGTACGGCCGCGCGGCAGGGCAAGACCGGCTGCAAGGGCCGGACGATCCCAATGGCCGAGTTGGATGGGCTTGTGGTCGAACACGTCGAGCGGCGGCTCTTGGAGCCAACACGGCTTCGGCAGGCTCTGGGTGGCCTGATGGGGATGCGGAAGGCCCATGCGGAGAAGGAGAAGGAGCGGGTGGAGGCGTTGAGGCGCCAGGCCGGCGATGCCGAGTCGAAGCTCACTCGCCTCTATGAGGCAATTGAGAACGGGCTGGCCGAACTGGATGATCCGAATCTGAAGGGGAGGATCGCCGAGCTGAAGCGAATCCGGGATGCAGCCCGATCCGACGTGGAGCGGGCCGAGGCCAGAGACACAAATGGAGCGGAAATCACTCCGGCGGCACTGGAACAGTTCATCCGCCTCGCGAAGGAGGGCTTGAGACGTGACGACGGCAGCTTCCGAAGGAGTCACGTTCAGAAGATCGTGCAGCGCGCCGAAGTCGGAACGGTTCAAATCGTGATCCGTGGATCGGCTCTCCAACTCTTTAACACGCTCGTGGCGTCCGGAGGAAAGCCTGGAGTGGAAACTGCGGGGATCGGAGTTCGCAGTTTTGTACCGAAGTGGCTCCCCGGGCCGGATTCGAACCAGCGACCAACCGGTTAACAGCCGGTTGCTCTACCACTGAGCTACCGGGGAACAGCGCTCTGGTTAAGTGGCGCTGCCTATAGCAAACCATTTTCCGCTTTGCAAAGCGCCTTGTGTGACAAAAATCGCCGCAGGGCAAAGCAGGCGCTGGCGCTCTTCAATCGCTGGACCCATATGACGCGCGACGTGTGGGAAACGCGGTACAGGCAACGATGCCCGTCCGTCCGGCGTTGTCAGGGAAAATCCGCCGAGTTCGGCGGATCGCAACAGGGATATCGATGACGCAGCCGGGAAAATTTCACCTGCCGCGCCGCAAGATCTCGGTCTTCGGCCGCGAATTCCACATGCCGCAGTCGAGGCCTTTGCGAATCGCGATCGGCGTCGCGTTGTGCGTTTTCGGCATATTGGGGTTTCTGCCGGTACTCGGGTTCTGGATGATTCCGCTCGGCATTCTGGTGCTTTCCTATGAATTTGCGGCGGTGCGGCGATTTCGTCGCCGGGTGGTCATCTGGTGGGAGCGTCGGCGCCAGAGCCGCGATGACCAGCAAAAGTAAGGGCCAACCCCGAGACGACATGATCCGCTTTTTCTGACTGCCGCTTGACGCTGATTTGGCGGCAACCTATTGGAGCCGTGTGTGGGAACGCCCGGAGTGACGAGGCCTCGTGGCGGAGTGGTTACGCAGAGGACTGCAAATCCTTGCACCCCGGTTCGATTCCGGGCGAGGCCTCCAAACTCCGGATCTGCCGTTCCCCCTCAGCGAAGAGTTCCATTGGCGCGTGGCGCCCCAGAGGGATAGTCCATGGCGGACATCGATTTTTCGCAGGCGCGCGTCAAAATGGTCGACGGTCAGGTTCGCACGACCGACGTCACGGATCTTGCGCTGATTTCGGCGATGCTGGAGGTTCCTCGCGAGGAATTCGTGCCGGTCGAACGCCGTGCGTTGGCCTATATCGATGAAGACGTGCTCATTGCTCCCGCCCGATATCTGATGGAGGCCTCGCCGCTGGCGAAGCTGCTGCAGCTTGCCGCCATCAACCCTGGCGATATCGTGTTGGATATCGGCTGCGGCACGGGCTACAGCGCAGCACTTCTGTCACGCTTGGCCGGTTCGGTCATTGCGCTGGAAAGCGATCCTCATCTTGCCGCGAGCGCGAATGAACGGTTGAGTGCTCTGGGCTGCGACAATGTCGCCGTCGTCCAGGGCGAGCTGAACCAAGGTTACGCTGATGAAGCGCCATACGAGGTAATCTTCCTCGGCGGGGCGGTCGAATCAGTGCCCGAAACTTTGTTTGGGCAACTCAAGGAAGGCGGCAGACTGGTCGCGGTGGAAGGCCACGGAAACGCGGCAATTGCCAAGCTTTACCTGAAATCCGGGAGCGAGGTGACGGCGCGACGGGCCTTCAATGCGGCAATTAAGCCACTCCCCGGATTCGAATCCGCGCCAACTTTCCAATTCTGATATCGTGTACTTGCATCGCGCCGCGCAGTCGTGTTGCTTCCGTTCAAATTGTCATGAAAAGGTCGCCACGCTGGGCGCGCGCGACCTGAGGGCGTTCGCTTGGCGGTTTGCGCGGCGTCTCGAAAGTTTAGGAGTTGCGGCTTGTCGTTTCGCAAGGTTCTGCTCGCATCCGTTTTTCTGGTTAGCGCTGGCATGGGTCCGGTCTCCGCCGAGACCATCCAGGGCGCGCTGGCAAAAGCCTACAAATTCAACTCGCAGCTCAACTCGGCGCGCGCCAGCGTGCGCGTTACGGATGAGAATGTGGCGATCGCCAAATCGGGCTATCGGCCGATCATCGTGGCGCGAGGAACTGCCAGATACGAAACGAACCGGACAACGTCGCACGGTGGCCGCGGATCGGCTCAAAGCAACAGAACGAGCGGCCAAAGAATTGAGGTCGGCACATTCGGCATCGAACTCAATCAGTCACTCTTTGACGGTTTTCAGACACGTAACAATGTCAGGAATGCCGAAGCGAATGTCCGTTCGTCGCGTGAAAGCCTGCGTAACACAGAACAGAATATTCTTTTGAATGCCGCCACCGCTTACATGGATGTCATCCGCGACAGGCAGATCGCGGCCTTGACGCAACAGAATCTAGCATTTCTGGATGAGCAGGTACGCGCGGCGCGCTCGCGATTCGACGTAGGTGAGGGCACCCGCACTGACGTCGCACAAGCGGAGGCCGAACGCGCCAATGCGATCGCTGTGCTGAATGACGCGAAAGCGCGCGCGTTGCGAAGTGCTGCCGTCTATCGACAGATCATCGGCGACGAGCCAGGCAAGCTCAGTGCGGCTAAAGCAGTCGTTAAGTCACTCCCCAAATCGTTGAACGGAGCGCAAGCAATCGCCGCGGAGGAGCATCCGGCAATTCTGGCCTCTGAACATTTGATTGATGCGGCGGGCTACGCGGTAAAGTCGACCGAAGGGCAGTTGCTGCCGCAACTGGACGCGTCCTTAGGCCTAAACCACACTTACAATGGCGCGGACTCGGGCCACAACGGCCGATCGACACTTGACGACCCCTCGGGAACTTGGTCGAGCGCCAACCAGACAAGCGCCACGATCGGCGCGCAACTCACGATCCCGCTTTATCAAGGCGGACGCGTTGCAGCTCAGGTGAGGCAGAGTAAGGAAGAACTGGGCCGTACCCGCATCAACCTCGACGTCAATCGCGACAGCGTGCGTCAGGGCGTGACTTCGGCCTGGACCATGTACAATGCGGCTCGGGAGGGCGCGCAGGCAAACCGCACCGTGGTCGAAGCACGGCGACTCGCGCTGAACGGCGTGATCGAAGAACGCAATGTCGGCCAGCGCACGACGCTGGACGTGCTTAACGCCCAGGCCGATGTCATCCAGGCTCAGATCGACCTAGCCAGCGACGAGCACGATATCGTGGTCAACAGCTACGCGATCCTGAATTCCATCGGCCGTCTCGACGCCAAATTCCTCGGCCTGAATGTCGCGGTGTACAAACCGGAAGAGCACTACGAAGCCGTCAAGGACAAGTGGTTCGGATTGCGGACGCCTGACGGCCGGTAATCACGACGAGGCGGGCGCAGGCCGCCACCCTGTCCTAAAGACCAGTTCCTTCCTCCCGCCATTCATGTTAGCCATGCTGCCGGGCACCGAGAAACCATCGTTGCGGAGGATATTCCCTATGAAGAAGATCTGGTCCAAGCCACGTATGTGCCAGGTGTCGGCAGGTTTTGAGATTTCGCGCTACCAGTCGTCGGAACTCAAGAAGTAATCCAGCACCCGAGCAAAGCATCATTTTACCGTCTACAACCCGCTCATCCTGGTGATGAGCGGGAGCGGGCAGGTGTTTGATGTTGCGTGTAAAAGTGCTCGGCTCAGCCGCCGGAGGCGGTGTTCCCCAGTGGAACTGCAACTTTCAATATAGCCGCCGGGCGCGGGCAGGCGACGTCGATGTCTCGGCCCGCTTCCAGTCCAGCATTGCTGCCAGCGCAGGCGCGGGTTGGGTGGTGTTCAACGCCTCGCCCGACATTCGCGCCCAGATGGCGGCGACGCCAGAGTTGCAGCCGGCGGACGACGCCGACCTGCGGTCGACGCCGATCAGCGCGGTGGTGCTGACGAACGCCGATGTCGACCATATCGCCGGGTTGCTCAGCCTGCGTGAACGTCAGAGATTTAACCTCTATGCATCCGGGCGGGTGTTGAACGTGCTCGAGCAGAATCCGATCTTTCGCGTGCTCGATCCGGCCTATGTCAGGCGCATCGAGCTGCCGGTCGATCGGGAAGTCGAGATCGAGGGGCCGGATGGCTCAACGGGACTGCGTGTTATGCTCTATCCGGTGCCCGGCAAGGTAGCGCTGTTTCTTGAAACGGGTGACGCGGGGCGCGATTTCAACGCGGCTGATGGAGACACCGTCGGCGTGCGGATCGTTGCGACGAATGGCGACGGTGTGATGCACTATGTGCCGGGCTGTGCCGCCGCCTCTGAGGCCGTGAGGGAGCGCGTTTCGGGCGCCGATGTGCTGTTCTTCGACGGCACTGTGTTTGCGGACAACGAGATGGCGGAGGCCGGCGTTGGCGACAAGACGGGCCAGCGCATGGGGCATCTGGCGATCAGCGGCGAAGAGGGCTCGGTTGCGGCCCTTAAGGATGTCGAACTCGGACGTCGTATCTATATTCACATCAACAACACCAATCCGATCCTCGATGCGCGCTCCGACGCGCGGCGTTTCGTCGAGGCTGCTGGTTGGGAAGTCGCCTTTGACGGCATGGAGATCAGACTGTGACGGCAGCGTTTCGGGTCCATGACGTAATGTCGCCGGAGCGGCTGGAAGCCTTGCTGCGCAAGGTCGGCGAGGAGCGTTACCACATCAACCACCCCTTCCACCGCCTGATGGTGGAGGGCAGGCTGACCAAGGGCCAGATGCAGGCCTGGGCGCTGAACCGCTATTGCTACCAGGCGGCGATCCCCCGCAAGGATGCCATCGTGCTGTCACGGCTAGATGAGCCGGAGCTGCGCATCGCCTGGCGCGAGCGCATCATCGACCACGATGGCGGCGAGGGAAAACCGGGCGGCATCGAGCGCTGGATGAAGCTGGCAACGGGCTTGGGACTCGATGCCGACCTCGTGCGTTCGCAGCGGCTGGCCTTGCCCGCGACACGCTTCGCTGTTGGCGCGTATGTGACGCTGGTGGAAAAGCGCAGTCTGCTGGAGGCGATCGCCTCGTCGCTGACCGAACTGTTTTCGCCGAACGTCATCGGCGAGCGGGTTCCGGCGATCTTGAAGCGCTACGACTATGTGACCGAGGACATCCTGTCCTATTTCACGCCGCGCCTGCATCAAGCCCCGCGCGATGCCGAATTCGCGCTTGCCTACGTGGTGAAGCACGCGCGCACGGCGGACCAGCAGCAGGCTGCGGTCGATGCGCTGATCACCAAATGCGATATCCTCTGGGCGATGCTGGATGCCCTGCATTTCGCTTATGTAGAGCCTGCGCTGGTGGCGCCCGGGGCCTTCGTGCCGCAGGATCATCCGCGATGAAGGCGACGGCGCACACGAACGAACCGGTACGCCCGATCGCCACTGCAGGCTCCGTGCCAACGCTACCAAGACATGTCAGGCTGTATTTTGATCCCGTTCGCCAGGCATGGGCGCTGCTGTCGCCCGAAAAGGTGCTGTGGCCCGACGAGGTGAGCCTGTCGATCCTACGATTGTGCGATGGACAGCGCACGATTGCCTCAATCTCTCAGGCGCTGGCGGTGGAATACGAAGCCGATGCCGAGGAGATCGAGGCCGACGTCCTCGCCTTCGCGCAGGATTGGTCCGACCGTATGGTGTTGCGACTATGACCGCCCTCGGCCCGCCCATCGGCATTTTGGCGGAGCTAACGCATCGCTGTCCGTTGCAGTGTCCGTACTGTTCCAATCCGCTCGAATTGCTGAAGGGCAACCGCGAACTCGACACAGTGAGCTGGCTTTCGATTTTCGACCAGGCGGCGGACCTGGGCATTTTGCAGGTGCATCTTTCCGGCGGCGAACCGACCCTGCGGCAGGACTTGCCGGATCTGATCGCGCGGCTGGCGAGCCGGGGCGTCTACACCAATCTGATCACTGCTGGCGTCGCCGTGAAGGAAGGTTTGTTCGAAAGACTGGCGGCCGCTGGCCTCGACCATGTGCAGTTGAGTTTTCAGGGCGCGCGGCCCGAGACCACCGACATGATCGGCAATTCGCGCGGCGCGCATGAGAAGAAGCTGGTCACCGCGGCGCAGATCAAGGCGGCCGGGCTGCCGCTCACGATCAACGCGCCGATCCACCGCAAGAATATCGGCGAGGTCGAGCTTTTCATCGACCTGGCGCTGCAGTTGGGGGCCGAGCGGCTCGAGATCGCCAATGTGCAATATTACGGTTGGGCACTGCTCAACCGCCAGGCGCTGATGCCGGAACGCGATGACGTGATGGCCATGGCCGCACGTGTGGAAGCCGCGCAGGAGCACCTGCGCGGCGTGCTCGCCATCGATTTCGTCGCGCCGGACTATTACGCGCTTTATCCAAAGGCCTGCATGGGCGGCTGGGCGCGCGACGCCTTCATGCTGACACCCGATGGCACAGCGATGCCATGTCACGCGGCTGCGTCCATCCCGCACCTGACCTTCCCAAACGCCGCCGAAACACCGTTGGCGAAGATCTGGGAAGACTCGCCGGCCTTCAACGCCTATCGCGGGTTTGACTGGATGCGCGAGCCATGTCGCAGTTGCGAGCGCAAGGAGATAGACTTCGGCGGTTGCCGTTGCCAGGCCATGAAACTGGCCGGCGACGCCGCCGCCACGGATCCCGCTTGTTCGCTCTCGCCGCTGCACCAGCGCATCCTGTCTCTGGCCGAGGAGGAGTCGGCTTCGGGCCAGGGCGAGGTGACGTATCGGAGGATCGGCGTAGTCGAGCCGGCGTGAGAACTTCGCGTCAGCGGCAAATTTCAGTCGATCCCTTGTTGAAATCTTTCCGCACCAAATATTGAGGATTCTAACCGGCAGGCGCGTCGGCTACGCTAGCAGTTGTGATTCGAGGCCGGCGGGGATGCCGCGAACGGATCGTCGCGAAGCGGAGACGGCAGACCACCATGGCCCAGCAAGCAAGCAATGCAGCCCAAAAAGAACCCTCCATGGAAGAGATACTCGCTTCGATCCGCCGCATTATCGAAGACAATGAGACGCCGAAGCGCGAGCCCGAATTCGAGTCCGTTGAAACGGCCATAGGACCGGCCGCGAACGATCCGGCGCGCTCGGACGCCTTTACGGTGTCGCGGCGCGTTGAAGCGGCGGCCGCGGGCCGGTCCGCCGCTCCCAAGTCTGAGGCAGTTGCTGTCGAGCCGGTGGTGATAGAAGAGCCGATATTCGACATGTCGGCATTGCCCGTCGACTTCGAGGATGAAAAAGACGACCGCGCGACGGGTACGCAATGGGACGTCGCCGCCCTTCGCTCGCTCGACGAACGCGTGGTAGCTCAGCCGAAATTCGAAGCCGGGTCGGCGCCTGCTGCGCCGTCTGGCGTGGCTCCTGTGGAGTCCAAGCCCACGCTGATTTCCGATCAGGCCGGCCGTCAGGTTGCGGCTTCTTTTGGGGAGTTGTCGGAAGCCTTTGCCGCCAGCCGCCGTCGCAGTTTCGACGAGGTCGCGGAAGAGATGATCCGGCCGATGCTGCAGGATTGGCTGGACAACAATCTGCCGGTCCTCGTAGAGCGCCTGGTGCGCGAAGAAATCGAGCGCGTCGCGCGCGGCGGCTGACCGCCAGTATTATCAACGGATACGAAAGCGCCGCATCAATGCGGCGCTTTTGCTTTGCGTTTCGTTCAACTCCCGTCCGCCGCGAAGGCGATCAGGTTGCCATCTGGGTCCTTGACGATGAAGGTGCGTGCGCCCCACGGTTCGCTGCGCGAGGATTGGTGAAAGTCGACGCCGGCAGCCTGGTATTCGAGAAAGAGCGGCTTTGCGTGGTCCAGCACGATCGTTGCCGCGAGCAGGTCGTGCTTTGCCGCCAACGCCGGGTCCACGGGAAGCGCGTCGGCATGGCGCAAGTTGAGTTTGGCGCCACCGCGAAGCACCTGGGCGTAGAACGGTGGCTCGCCATAGGCAAAGCCGACGGTGAAACCGAGCTTTTCTTGGTAGAAGGTCAGCGAGACCGCTATATCGGTCACGAAGAGTTGCGGTTCGGCCGCGATAAGGGTTGAGGTCTCAGGGACAGGCATTGAGGAAGTGGTCATCAGTCGGCTTGTCTCCTGCTGTTGACTTGCCACAACCCATTCGGTTTACACGAGCGCGACACAAAAAATCAGGCCATCCCATGCTGGAAAAAAACTACGACGCGAAAAGCGTCGAACCGCGCATCGTCAAACTCTGGGGAGACGCGGACGCGTTTCGCGCCGGCGCGGGCTCCGAACCCGGCGCGGAGCCTTTCACCATCGTGATCCCGCCGCCGAACGTGACCGGCTCGCTGCATATGGGCCATGCGCTCAACAATACGCTGCAGGACATTCTGGTCCGTTTCGAGCGCATGCGCGGCAAGAACGTGCTTTGGCAGCCGGGCATGGACCATGCCGGCATTGCCACCCAGATGGTCGTCGAGCGCCGCTTGATGGAGCGCCAGCAGCACAGGCGCGAGCTCGGCCGCGAAAAATTCATCGAGAAAGTCTGGGAGTGGAAGGACGAATCCGGTGGCATGATCTTCAACCAGTTGAAGCGCCTCGGAGCCTCCTGCGACTGGTCGCGCGAACGCTTCACCATGGACGAAGGCCTATCGAAGGCCGTCATCGAGGTCTTCGTCACGCTGCATAAGCAGGGCCTGGTCTACAAGGACAAGCGGCTCGTCAGTTGGGACCCGAAGCTGCAGACGGCGATCTCGGACATCGAGGTCGAGCAGCACGAAGTCGACGGCAATCTCTGGCATTTCCGCTATCCTGTCGAAGGCCAGACCTTCGATCCTGAAAACGCCTCGACCTTCATCACGGTCGCCACGACGCGACCCGAGACGATGCTGGGCGACACCGGCGTTGCCGTTCATCCGGACGACGAGCGTTTCGCCAGGTTGGTCGGCAAGAACGTGATCCTGCCGATCGTTGGCCGGCGCATTCCTGTTGTCGCCGACACCTATTCCGATCCGGAAAAAGGCACGGGCGCGGTGAAGATCACCCCGGCGCACGACTTCAACGACTTCGAGGTTGGCCGGCGGCACAAGCTGCCGGCGATCAACATCATGACCACCGAGGCGGACATAAACATCAACGATAACGAGGACTTCCTCGCCGGAGTCGATGCGACGCCGGAGCGGCAGGCGCTGTGGGATCAGCTCCACGGCCAGGATCGCTTTGAGGCGCGCAAACGCATCGTCCGGATGATGGACGAGGGCGGCTACCTTGCCAAGATCGAGCCGCACCGTCATGCCGTTCCGCATGGCGATCGCGGCGGCGTGCCGATCGAGCCGTTCCTGACCGACCAGTGGTATGTCAATGCGGGTGAGCTCGCCAAGGCGGCGATCGCCTCGGTCCGGCAGGGGCGGACCAAGATCGTCCCCAAGAGCTGGGAAAAGACCTATTACGACTGGATGGAGAACATCCAGCCCTGGTGCGTGTCGCGCCAGCTCTGGTGGGGCCATCAGATTCCGGCCTGGTATGGCCCCGATGGCCATGTCTTCGTTGAGCGCACGGAAGAAGAGGCATTGGACGCCGCCATCCAGCACTACCTCGCGCATGAAGGTCCGTGGAAAGCCTGGGTCGAGGACAAGCTTGAAAACTTCGCCCCCGGCGACATTCTGACCCGCGACGAGGACGTGCTCGATACCTGGTTCTCGTCGGCGCTGTGGCCCTTCTCGACGCTCGGCTGGCCGGACGAGACGCCGGAACTCGACACTTATTACCCGACCAGCGTTCTGGTCACCGGCTTCGACATCATTTTCTTCTGGGTCGCCCGGATGATGATGATGGGCGATCATTTCATGGGGAAGGAGCCGTTCCACACGGTCTATGTCCATGCGCTGGTTCGCGACAAGAACGGCGCCAAGATGTCGAAGTCGAAAGGCAACGTCATCGACCCGCTGGAACTGATGGACGAGTATGGCGCCGATGCGCTGCGCTTCACGCTGGCGATCATGGCGGCGCAGGGCAGGGACGTGAAGCTCGACCCGGCGCGCATCGCCGGCTACCGCAATTTTGGCACCAAGCTCTGGAACGCGACGCGCTTCGCGCAGATGAACGGCGCGGCGCGCAACGACGCGCTGTGGCTGAACGAAGCCAAGCTGCCGGTGAACCGCTGGATCCTGACGGAACTGACACGCGCCGCGCGCGAGGTCACCGACGGCCTGACGAGCTATCGCTTCAACGATGCCGCCGCGGCCGCGTACCGCTTTGTCTGGAACAATTTCTGCGACTGGTATCTGGAGCTGCTCAAGCCAGTTTTCATGGGAGACGACGAGGCTGCCAAGGCCGAAAGCCAGGCTTGCGCGGCCTATATGCTGGACGAGATCTACAAGCTGCTGCACCCCTTCATGCCGTTCATGACGGAAGAGCTATGGAGCGTGACGGCTGGCGAGAATGGCGAGCGCACGACGCTGCTCTGCCACGCGGCGTGGCCGCGGCCGGATTTCGAGGACAGGGATGCAGCGGCCGACATCAACTGGCTGATCGATGTCGTCACCGGCATTCGCTCCGTGCGGTCGGAAATGAACGTGCCGGCGGGGGCCATTGCGCCACTTGCCGTGGTCGGAGCTAATGCCGGCACGAAGGCGCGCCTGCAACGCCACGACGGCGCACTGAAGCGGCTCGCCCGCGTTGGCGAGATCGGCCACGCGGAGGCGCCGCCGAAGGCGTCCGCGCAGATCGTCGTCGGCGAGGCGACGCTTTGCATTCCGCTGGGCGCTCTGATCGACGTCGCCGCGGAATCCGCGCGCTTGCAGAAGGAACTGGCCAAGACGACGGAAGAAATCGCGCGCCTGCACAAGAAGCTGTCCAATGAAAAGTTTGTCGCCAACGCACCTGAGGATGTGGTCGAGGCTGAGCGCGAGAAATTGGCCGAGTATCGAGCGCTGCAGGAAAAGCTGAACCAAGCGCTGGAGCGCATGCGTGACGCGACGTGATGTCGATCTGGAAGGATGATTCGACTTTTTGCGCGCCAGCATATCGGCCGATTCCGGGGAACTGACCTGGCTTTTGACCCTGCGGAAGTGAGGCCGAAGTGGGGCGTTTTGCGCCCCATTGTTGCCTTAATGTAACAAGAGGCCTTTTGACCGAGAAACCACAGATTTTGTGGTGATTTTGCCCACATCGAGCAAAAATTGACCGGTTAACGCGTCACATCGTGTTCACTCGGTCATTTTGTGTCGGCGATGTCGATGCATGTCATTCTTGCGCCGATTCGATTCAAACTTTCTCAGTGTTTTGTCCCGAAATTCATTCTTGCGCCGACGACACATAGCCGTACTAGCTTGTGCAACCTGTTTCGGGGGAGACAAATCTTATGATGAAGACCAATCTGAAGTCGCTGGTCGCTGCCGGTGTCGCGGCGACGGCGCTCGTCGGATCGGCCCAGGCTGGCGGTTTTTCGCGCGGCAATGCTGACACGGATATTCTCTTTGAGCAGGGCAATGTGACCCTGCGCATGAGTGCGACCTTTGTGAATCCCGAGCGTAAGTACAATAAGAACCCGGTCGCGGGGCTTGTCGGTACATCCTATACCGATTCCTATGTGGTGCCGTCTATGGCCGCCAAATTCAACATCGCCGAAAGCGTTCGCTGCGCTCTGACTGCAGTTGAAAACAATGGCGGCAGTGCGACCTATGCGGTGCCGAATCGCTCGGGCAAGTTGTATGAAGATTTCGAGACCATGGAATTCGGCGCCACCTGCGGCGTCAAGTTCGCGGTTGGTCCAGGCAATTTGTGGGTTTTGGGCGGCGGTTACGCGGAGAGGTTCGATTATGATCGCCAGAACGATTTCTCGTCACTAAACCTGCCGACCGCCGAGCTGAGACTCAAAGGGCAGGAATACGGTTACCGCGCCGGTATCGCTTACGAGATTCCGGACATCGCTCTGCGCGCCCAGTTGATGTACCGCTCAGGCACCTCCTATGGCGCCGAGGGCATTCTGTCCGCGCCGGCCGGTATCCTGTGTATCGCAACCGGCTTGCCTGCGCTTTGCGCGCTGCCGCGCGATCAGAAGCTCGACGTTCCGTCGCTCGGTTTCGGCGAGTTGCCGCAGACCGTGGAACTCAAGATGCAGTCGGGCGTCGCGCCTGGTTGGCTGGCATTCGGCTCGGTCAAGTGGTCGGACTGGAGCGTGCTCGAATCGCTTGATATCGTGGCTACGACGGGTACCCCGATCAGCAAGGACCTGTATTTTTGGAAAGACGGCTGGACCATCACGGGCGGCGTTGGACACGCGTTCAATGATCGCTTCTCCGGCGTCGCCGCTTTGACTTGGGATAGTGGCGTCGGCACTGGTTACGACCTTTCCAGCGACACCTGGACGCTCTCGGTCGGTGGCGCGTTGAAAGATAACTTCGGTGGCGAACTGCGCGGCGGCGTTGCCGCCTCCTACCTGACCTCGGCGGCGGAAGATAAGTACTTTGTCAATGGCGTGGATCGGAACCAGGCTGTTGATGATGGCTGGGCATTTGCATTCAACGTTGGCTACGCGCTCAAATGGTGAGCTGAAAGGCTCATTGTAAGTGCCTCGGAATGCCCGGCTCGGCCGGGCATTTTCTTTTTGGAATTCAACCGGATGACCAATCAGCGTCGACCGGAGCCCCACACTGCCCTCTAAATTGTGACGATTCTGCAACAGCGTTGCAGCGGCCCCCGCGCGCGCCTGGCCCAACACCCAAATCGCCGCTTTCCCGCCATAAACCCGGAGCACTCGGATGAGATAGGCGTCACAACAGACGCTCTAGGGACGAGCGCCGCAGGCTGCGGCAAGGATAGAATGGACGCCAGGTCGATTTCCAAGGCCAAGCTGCCTAGCCGTCACGTGACGGTGGGTCCAGCGCGTGCGCCGCATCGCTCCTATCTCTACGCCATGGGGCTGTCGGCGGCCGAGATCGCGCAGCCCTTGGTCGGTGTCGCGAGCTGCTGGAACGAAGCCGCGCCCTGCAACATCTCGCTGATGCGTCAAGCGCAAGTGGTGAAGAAGGGCGTCGCCGCCGCCAACGGCACGCCGCGCGAGTTCTGCACTATCACAGTGACCGACGGCATAGCCATGGGCCACCAGGGTATGAAGTCGTCGCTTGTGTCGCGCGATGTCATCGCCGACTCGGTCGAACTCACCATGCGTGGCCATTGTTACGATGCGCTGGTCGGGCTGGCCGGCTGCGACAAGTCCCTGCCGGGCATGATGATGGCGATGGTGCGTCTCAACGTGCCGTCGATCTTTATCTATGGTGGCTCGATCCTGCCCGGAACCTATCGCGGCCGGCAGATCACGGTCCAGGATGTTTTCGAGGCGGTCGGACAGCATTCCGTCGGCGCGATCAGCGACGCCGATCTGCTCGAAGTCGAGCAGAATGCCTGCCCGTCGGCCGGCTCCTGCGGCGCGCAGTTCACCGCCAACACCATGGCTACCGTCGCCGAGGCGATCGGCCTAGCGCTCCCCTATTCCTGCGGCGCACCCGCGCCTTACGAGATGCGCGACCGGTTCAATTATGCCTCGGGCGAGAAGGTGATGGAACTCATCGCCAAGAACATCCGGCCGCGCGACATCGTCACCCGCAAGGCGCTGGAGAATGCGGCCGCGGTCGTGTCGGCGACGGGCGGCTCGACCAATGGCGCGCTGCATCTTCCGGCCATCGCGCATGAAGCCGGCATCAAATTCGATCTGTTCGACGTTGCCGAGATTTTTGCCCGTACGCCTTATATGGCTGACCTGAAACCGGGCGGCAAATATGTCGCCAAGGACATGTTCGAGGCCGGCGGCATTCCGCTGCTGATGAAGACCATGCTGGATCACGGTTATCTGCACGGCGACTGCATGACGGTGACTGGCCGCACTTTGGCCGAAAACATGGAACACGTTGCCTGGAACGACGGCCAGGATGTCGTGCGCCCAGCCAACAATCCGATCACCAAGACCGGCGGTGTTGTCGGGCTCAGGGGCAATCTGGCTCCGGAAGGCGCGATCGTGAAGGTCGCCGGCATGTCGGAGCTGGTGTTCACCGGTCCGGCGCGTTGTTTCGATTCGGAAGAGGAGTGCTTCGAGGCGGTCACCAAACGCGCCTATAAGGAAGGAGAGGTTCTGGTCATCCGCTATGAAGGTCCGAAAGGTGGGCCAGGCATGCGGGAGATGCTGTCGACAACCGCTGCGCTGTACGGGCAGGGGATGGGCGGCAAGGTGGCATTGATCACCGACGGACGCTTTTCCGGCGCGACGCGCGGCTTCTGCATCGGCCATGTCGGGCCGGAAGCAGCGGTCGGCGGGCCGATTGGACTGTTGCAGGATGGTGACATCATCACCATCAATGCAGTTGAAGGCACACTGGATGTTGCACTTTCCGACCAGGAGATGGCGGAGCGCGCAAGAAATTGGAAACCGCGCATGACGGACTATCAGTCCGGCGCGATCTGGAAATATGCCCAAACGGTAGGGTCGGCGCGCGATGGTGCGGTGACACATCCGGGAGGGGCGAAAGAAACGCACTGCTATGCGGATATTTGAGTTCGTTCGCGTTCTTGCATTTTCGGGTGTCGCCACGTTCAGCGTGGCTGGCGCGGCGCTGGCGTTCGACGACAAGGTGTTCGACGACAAGTGCACGAATGAGGTCAAGGAAAAGTCCAGCCCCTGGGCCGTTTTCCAGTTCGGCTTCTCGGCCTACAAGAAGGGCCACAAGGACGAAGCCGCCTTCGCCTATCGCTGTGCCTCCGAGAACGGCCAGATCGGCGCCACGTGGAAACTGGCGCGCATGTATGCGCAGGGCGACGGCGTTGCGCAGGACGACTATGAGGCTTTCAAGTTCTACAGTGAGCTGGTCGAACGTGACGTAGAATTCGGTTCGCCGGAGGCCAGCTATGTATCCGACGCGCTGGTGGCGCTTGGCGACTATGCAAAGCGCGGTATTCCGGGCAGCCCGGTCGACGCGGATCCGGTCGCGGCGCAGGAGTTTTATATGCGCGCGGCAGCCAACTACCGCAATCCGGCGGCACAATACGAACTTGGCCGCATGATGCTCGATGGCGAAAGCGGTTCGAAGTCGCGTATCCGCCAAGCCGCCCGCTGGCTGCAACTCGCCGCCGAAAAGGGCCACGCCGGAGCTCAAGCGACCCTTGGCAATCTGTTGTTTCAGAGCGGCAAGGCCGTCCGCGGGCTCGCTATGATGACGGCTGCCTTGCAGCGCGCCGCGCCCAACGACAGGCCTTGGATCCGCTCGATGCAGGAAGAGGCTTTTGCGTTGACCGACGAGGATCAGCGGCGCAAGGCGATTGAAATGTCGGATGAGATCCTGACGACCAAGGATTGACCCTTCGGTCCCGGCTTTGTAGTCGGCGCAGGATCATTGTCGGATAGCTTGCAATGCGACTGCACATTCGGCTTGATGAGCCGGCCATCCTTTTCGTCCCCGATCACGCATGAGACCCGCCGCGCGACCCTATAGCCGCGCTGTCGTCTCCGCCGTTGGCATTGCCCAGATTCTTGCATTCGGCAGCACCTTTTACCTTCCCGCCGTGCTTGCCAAACCGATCGCCGACGATACCGGCTGGTCGTTCACTTGGGTGGTCAGCGGCCTTTCGCTGGCCATGCTGGTCAGCGGCCTGGTTTCGCCACTGGTAGGGCGGCTGATCCACAAATTCGGCGGCCGGCCGGTGCTGGCATCGAGCGCGGTGCTTTTGGCGGCTGGTCTCGGCATCATGGCGATGGCGCCGACCTTGCTGGTCTATTTGCTGGGCTGGCTGATCGTGGGGCTGGGCATGGCCACCGGTCTCTACGACGCTGCATTTTCCTCGCTCGGCCGGCTCTATGGCGAGAATGCTCGTGGCGCGATCACCTGGGTGACGCTATATGGCGGTTTCGCCAGCACCGTGTGCTGGCCGCTCAGCGCGTTTCTGGTCGAGAGTTTTGGCTGGCGGGCGACGTGCCTCGCCTATGCCGCCGCCTATCTTTTGATCAGTCTTCCGGCCTATCTGTTCTTCGTGCCGCGCGTCGTGCCGACGCACGCCGCAACCCATGCCGTCAGTGGCGACAATATGAGGCCGACGTCGACCTACACGTTGACCTTCTTTGTGGTCGCGGCGATTCTCACGCTTGCAGCCATGATAGCCTCGATGCTTTCGGTGCATTTGCTGACGTTGCTGCAAAGCCGAGGTATCGATCTGGCCACGGCGGTGGCGTTCGGGACCATTGTCGGGCCGGCACAGGTGATTGGACGGCTGGGCGAGCTGGCGGTCGGCAAGAATTATCATCCGATCTGGGCGATGACGGCGGCCGTGGCGCTGATGGCAGGCGGTATCGCCCTTCTGCCGGGCGAGCTATCGCTCACGGCATTGGCGCTGCTTTTCTATGGCGCCGGCAATGGCATCATGACTATCGCCAAGGGCACGCTGCCGCTTGTCCTGTTCGATTCGCGCGACTACGCGCTGATCATGGGCCGTCTGGCGACACTTCCGTTGCTCATTCAGGCGCTTGCGCCCTCCATTGGCGCACTGCTGCTGGATGGTGGCGGCAGCGCTCTTATGCTGGCGGTTCTGCTGGCTGCTGCTGTTGCAAATCTCGGCCTGACCTGGGTGCTCTACCGCCGCCGCTGAGCCCTGGCTACCCCAGGCTACGCCGCCATGTCCAGTTCGATCGCTACCGGTACATGGTCGGACGGTTTTTCCCAGGCGCGCACATGCTTTTCGACCGAAGCGCCGCGCAGCCGGTTGGCGGCTTCGGGCGTCAGCAGCAGATGGTCGATGCGGATGCCATTGTTCTTCTGCCAGGCGCCGGCCTGATAATCCCAGAAGGTGTAGACGCCGGGGTCGTCGGTCGTGGCCCGCACCGCCTCGGTGAGACCTAGGGCGCAGAGACGGCGGAAGGCCTGCCGCGTTTCGGGCTGGAACAGCGCGTCATTGAGCCAGTTTTCCGGGTGACGCGCATCTTCAGGTTCAGGAATGACGTTGTAGTCGCCGGCCAGCACCAGCGGTTCCTCGAGCAGCAACCGTTCCGTTGCCCAGCGTTCCAGCCGCGCCATCCAGGACAGCTTGTAAGGAAACTTCACCTCGTCGGTGATCGGGTTGCCGTTCGGCAGGTAGAGCGAGACGACCCTGAGCGCCCCGCGCGGCGTCGAAAACACGCCCTCGATGAAGCGGGCCTGTTCGTCGGTCTCATCGCCGGGAAGGCCGCGATTGACCTCGTCGAACGGCAGCTTCGACAGAAGTGCGACGCCGTTAAAACCCTTCTGGCCGTTGGTCTCGACATTGTAGCCCAGCGCCTCGATCTCGGCGCGTGGGAACTGGTCGTCGACGGTCTTGATCTCTTGCAGGCAGACGATGTCGGGTGCGCTTTCGTTCAGCCAATGGGTGAGGTTACCGATGCGGGCGCGCACGCCGTTGATATTCCAGGTCACGATTTTCATGACCGCCTGCCTAGCATGATCATGGGCAGACACACAGACGAAAATCGAGGGCCAAAAAGAAGCGGACGGTGACTGCTGCCACCGCCCGCCACTCCTGCGCGAAGGCCGGCTTAGGCCGGGTTTGCCGCCATGCCGGCTTTGGTGGCGCGCAGGCCGTAATAAATCACGCCGGCGATCGCCACCCCGAAGAACCAGCCATAGACGCCCCACCAGGCCGGCATGATAGTGGTCAAACCGGGGAGGATCGAGGAGAAGACGATGCCGATGCCGGCAGCGATCAGGGCATTGACGTGCCAGCCATTCTGGAAGCGGAACTCGCCATCCTCGCGGTAGAGCGCTTCGACATTCACCCGGCCTTTGCGGATGAGGTAGTAGTCGACCATCATCACGCCGAAGATCGGACCCATCGTGTTGCCGATCATGTTGACGAAATGCGCGGCGCCACTTTCCCAAGGCGCGAAGGGATAGAGCACCAGGGCGATCAGTGCCGCGATGTAGCCGCCCTTCTTGAAGTCGATGTGCTTCGGGAAAACGTTGGCGAAGTCGAAGGCCGGCGAGACGAAGTTTGCCACAACGTTGATGCCGAGCGTTGCAACCGCGAAGGTGAGCGCGGCGAGCAGGGCCAGGAAGACGCTGTCGAACTTGGCCGAGATCTGGTCGGGGTGCAGCAGCACTTCGCCATAGACGTTGAACGCGGCGATGGTGGTGACGCCGGCGACCAGCGAGAACAGGATAAGGTTTACCGGCAGGCCCCAGACGTTGCCGATCGTCAACTGCCGCTCGCTCGGGCAGTACCGAGAGAAGTCGCAGAAGTTCAGATAAAGCGCCGAGAAATAGGTGACCCAGATCGCGGCAACAGCGGCGAGCGCGGCGAAGGAACCAGGCACGCCCGGCACGCCGGCGTCCTTGGTCTTTTCCAAGAGCACGTCCATCGGGATCGTGTGATTGAAGGAGAAGCCGCCGGCCTTGATGACCAGATAGACGGCGAGCAGGAGCATCATCACCCAGACGGCCGGACCGGCCCAATCCTGGAATTTGCGTACCGTTTCCATGCCGTTCTGGATGATCAGGAGCTGCAGGCCCCAGACGACGACGTAGCAGATGACTTCCAGCGTGGAGTGGCCAAGCATGTGGCTCGATTGGTGGAATTCCAGCATGCCCTCGTTGCGGATGAGCAGCGCAACGATCGCGCCGGACGCGGCGGCTGTCTGCGCGCCATACCAGAAACAAGCGACGACCGCGCGCACCAGCGCCGGAAAATTCGCACCCCAGATGCCGAAGGAGGCGCGAGCGAGCACCGGGAAAGGCACGCCGGTGCGCACACCGGCGATGCCGACCATGTGCATCAGGAAGAAAATAATCAGCGAGCCGATGCCGATGGCGAGCAGGAAGTTGACGAAGCTGCCGCAGAAGAGAAACAGACTGGCTGCGAGATAGTAGCCCCAGAGACTGTGCACGTCCGACGTCCAGACGTTGAAGATGGAAAACGCCCCCCAATTGCGCTCTTTCGCGGGCGCGAGGTCTTCATTGTAGAGTTGCGGTGATGCACCGGGTGGTATCGTCATGGTGTTCCCCTTCCTGACGCGAGTGACCCTGATGCTTATGCAGCGTGAAGCCGCAGCCGGTTCGCTGTCAATGAATGTCAGTGCTGGCTAATGGACGGTCGCTAAAATGACCTGCCAAGGGCTTGGCGCGTCGCTTCTCCCGATCGCAATAAAAACAAAGCGTTGGGAGCACTAGCTCAGCTTTCAAGAGGGCATCTTTCGTAAAAACCATACAAGACTTTCAATGCATCGTTGAAAATATTGCAGTGCATAACGGGCTTGCAGGCCGCGGCCCGCATCGATTCAACACACAACCCGAAAAGGAGCTTCATGCTGAGTCGACCGTTCCAGGTTGCGACTTTCGTCCAAAATTCCAGATCATTTCAAATTGGACGCAGGTAGTACGGCGAGCGAAAAATGGTCATCCTAAAACATTCCCGCTGCGAGGAATTTTAGGAGCGACGCGGGTTGGAACGGGAGAAAATTTAATGTCATCTGCAGTCCACCCAGTGGACGAGATGCTGCCCCTGCCGCGCCTAGCCGCGCTCGGTATGCAGCACGTCCTCGTCATGTATGCCGGCGCTATCGCCGTGCCGCTCATCGTCGGCCGCGCCCTGAACCTGACGCCGCAGGAAGTCGCCTTCCTGATCTCGGCGGATCTGTTCTGCTGCGGCCTTGTCACCATCATCCAGTCGTTCGGCGCGACCCAATGGTTCGGCATCAAGATGCCGGTCATGATGGGCGTGACCTTCGCGGCCGTCGGTCCGATGGTCGCCATCGCGCTCGGCAATCCAGGCCCCGACGGCGCCAGGATCCTGTTCGGCTCCATCATCGCTGCGGGCTTCATCGGCATTTTGATCGCGCCTTTGGCCGGCAAAATGCTCCGTTTCTTTCCTCCGGTGGTGACCGGAACCATCATCCTGGTCATCGGCGTGTCTCTGATGCGCGTCGGCATCAACTGGATCTTCGGCTTGCCCTTCGGCCCGACGGCGCCGAAAATCGTCGATCCGGCCCAGGCTGAATGGCTGAAGACGGTCACCGATCTTGCCGGCCAGGCCGGTTCGGCGATCCCGGCTATCCCCGGAAAGCTGGCCCTGGTGCCGACGATCGACAACGCAGCGTATGCACCGCTGTCGCACATCGGCATCGCTGGCATCGTCTTGGTGTCGATCCTGCTGATCGCAAAATTCGGCAAGGGCTTCGTCGCCAACATCGCCGTTCTGCTGGGCATCATCATCGGCGCGACTATAACGGCGGCGCTCGGCATGATGCATTTCGACAAGATGGGTGAAGCCGGCTGGTTCGCCTTCATCACGCCCTTCCACTTCGGCATGCCGATTTTCGACCCGGTGCTGATCGTTACGATGGTGCTGGTCATGATCGTGACCTTCATCGAATCGACCGGCATGTTCCTGGCGCTGGCCGACCTGACGGATCGTAAGATTACGCCTAAGTCGTTGAATGCGGGTCTGCGCACAGACGGCCTCGGCACCGTCATCGGTGGCATCTTCAACACCTTCCCCTACACCAGCTTCTCGCAGAATGTGGGTCTGGTCGGCGTGACGGGCGTGAAGAGCCGCTTCGTCTGCGTCGCCGCCGGCGTCATCCTGATCATCTTCGGCCTGGTGCCAAAGATGGGCGTACTGGTGGAATCGCTGCCGACCTTCGTGCTCGGCGGGGCAGGGCTTGTCATGTTCGGCATGGTTGCCGCGACCGGCATCCGCATTCTGAGCCACGTCGACTTCGCCAAGCGCCGCAACAACCTGTTCGTGGTGGCGGTGTCGCTGGGCCTCGGCATGATCCCGCTCATCGCGCCGGACTTCAAGATGTGGCTGCCGCACGCGATCCACTCGCTGGTCGAGTCGGGCATCCTGCTCGCCACCATCTCGGCCGTGATCCTGAACTTCTTCTTCAACGGCGCTCGACGAGGCCGGCGCCAAGGAAGCGGCGATGGCTGCCGAAGCACACTGAGCGCAGGCATCATCTGGACAAGAAGGCTCCGCTCCGGCGGGGCCTTTTTCTTTGGCGGCTGCTGTCAGCAGTCGCTTCTGGCGCGACGCGCGAGACTTGCTTGGCCGCATGAGAGTTTGGCAAGCATCGATCAAACGGAGCGCAGCCCATGATCCTGATCGGCCAGTACGATTCGTCCTTTGTTCGTCGCGTCGGTATCGCCCTGAAACTCTACGGCATCCCGTTCGAGCACAAACCTTGGTCGATCACCGGCGATGTCGAAAAGCTGCAGCAATACAACCCACTGATCCGGGTGCCGACATTGGTGCTGAGCGACGGCGATGTGTTGATCGAGAGCAATCTCATCCTCGACTATGTCGATAGTCTCATACCCGCAGGCAAGCGTATGTACCCGCAGGCGGAGCCGGAGCGTCATCGCGCGCTGCATGTCAGTGCGCTCGCCACCGGCATGGCGGACAAGGCGGTGAGCCTGTTTTATGAGAAGGTGCTGCACAAGGACGTCTCGCAATTCTGGGTCGATCGCTGCCGCTCACAGATTATGACGGCGCTCGACAAGCTCGATGCCGACCGGACCAGCCGCGACACGCCCTACTGGTTCGGCGAGGCCATCGGCCATTGCGACATCGCTGTCGCCTGCGCCCTGCGTCATGCCACGGATACCCATCCGGGGCTGATCCCGATGGATGATTTTCCGGCGCTGCAGGCGCATTGCGCCAAGCTGGAGGCGATGCCGGTGTTTCAGGAAATCAGCCAGCCTTTCGTCGCGCCGGCGTGATCGTATGTAATGACATTGGCATTACGCCGTGCTATCGCTCAACTTGAGGAGCGACGCGATGACCCAGGCAGCAAAACGAGACGTTCTGAACATTAGGATCAAGGCCGACGATCGAAATCTGATCGATCGCGCGGCCCGTGCCAAAGGCAAGAACCGGACTGATTTTATTCTCGATGCGGCTCGAGCAGCGGCAGAGGAAGCGTTGATCGATCGAAGTCTTATCGAAGTTAGCCGAGAAGATTTCGATGCGTTTGTTGCACGACTCGACGAAGAGCCACGGCCCAATGAGAGGCTTGTCAAAATGCTCCATACGCCGGCGCCGTGGGAAAAGACTTGAATTTGCGCCCGCCGGAGCCGCTTTCTAACTCGCACATAGTCGCTTCTTTTGATTGCGGAGAGACCAGCCTGAATTCGTGGCTGCAAAATCGCGCGCTCGCCAATCAGGTTACCGGCGCATCTCGAACCTTTGTAGTCTGCGGCGACATAAACGTCGTTGGCTACTACGCGCTCGCCGCCAACTCGGTATCAGTGCGGGAGGCGACCGGCCGCATGCGCAGGAATATGCCGGACCCAGTTCCGGTCGTTATCCTTGGCCGGCTTGCGACAGATGTGTCGGCGCGAGGAAAGGGTCTCGGCGACGCGTTGCTGAGGGATGCCTGTCAACGTGTCCTCCATGCGGCTGAAACGATCGGCATACGCGGCATTCTCGTTCATGCGTTGAATGAGGACGCCGCCCGCTTTTATGACAGGAATGGCTTTGAATCGTCGCCATTCAATCCTTTGATGATGATGGCGACATTGGCCAATCTGAAGGCCGGCATGGCGCTGGACTGACAATCAGCTTCGCTTGCGGCCCGCCATGCCGCAAAGCCGCCAGCAAAATTCGCTTCGCGAGCGTGACGGCGGCAAAGCATGTGTGTTAATGCGCCGCCATCGCACCCGGACACGCAAGGGGACCATCCATGTCGCAGGCATCAGCGCTCACCAACACCACGGACGGATTTTTCACCGGGCCGCTCGAAGACGTCGATCCGGAGATTTTTGGCGCCATCCGTAGCGAGCTCGGCCGCCAGCGCCATGAGATCGAACTGATCGCATCAGAAAACATCGTTTCCCGCGCAGTGCTTGAGGCGCAGGGGTCGATCATGACCAACAAATATGCCGAAGGCTATCCGGGCAAGCGCTACTACGGCGGCTGCCAATATGTTGATATCGCCGAAGAACTGGCCATCGACCGCGCGAAAAAGTTGTTCGACTGTAAGTTCGCCAATGTGCAGCCGAATTCCGGCAGCCAGATGAACCAGGCGGTGTTTTTGGCGCTGCTGCAGCCGGGCGACACGTTCATGGGCCTCGACCTGAATTCGGGCGGCCACCTGACGCACGGCTCGCCGGTGAACATGTCCGGCAAGTGGTTCCGCGTCGTCTCTTACGGTGTACGCAAAGACGATCATCTGCTTGACATGGAAGAAATCCGCAGGCTGGCGCACACGCATAACCCGAAGCTGATCCTTGCAGGCGGCACCGCCTATTCACGCGCCTGGGATTGGGCCGCCTTCCGCGAAATCGCGGACGAGGTCGGCGCCTATCTGATGGTCGATATGGCCCACATTGCGGGCTTGGTTGCCGGCGGCGTGCATCCGTCGCCGCTACCGCATGCGCATGTCGTAACGACCACCACGCACAAGAGTCTGCGCGGCCCGCGCGGTGGCATGATACTCACGAACGAGGAAGATATCGCCAAGAAGATCAATTCGGCTGTGTTCCCCGGCTTGCAGGGCGGGCCGCTGATGCATGTCATCGCGGCGAAGGCCGTCGCGTTCAAGGAAGCTCTTGAGCCGAGCTTCAAGCGTTACGCGCAGGACGTTGCGGCCAATGCCAAGGCACTGGCCTCGTCGTTGCAGGAGACCGGCCTCGACATCGTGTCGGGCGGCACCGACAACCATCTGATGCTGGTCGACTTGCGCCCGAAGAACGCCACCGGCAAGCGCGCCGAGGCAGCTCTCGGTCGGGCCAACATCACCTGCAACAAGAACGGCATTCCGTTCGACCCGGAAAAGCCTTTCGTCACCTCGGGCGTGCGCCTTGGTACGCCGGCTGGCACGACGCGTGGTTTCGGCCAGGCCGAATTCCGCGAGATCGGCAAGCTCATCGCCGAAGTTCTAGACGGCCTGAAGGTCGCCAATTCGGACGAGGGCAATGCGGCGGTCGAGGCCGCGGTGAAGGAAAAGGTGGTCAAGCTGACCAGCCGTTTCCCGATGTATCCCTATCTGGGGTGATTGGCGGAGCTTGATTTCGCGATAACCGAGTAATACCTATGTGAACATAGGTATTACTGAGGTCGTAGTGGGCACGAAAATCACGAGCAAAGGGCAGCTGACCATCCCGAAGATCGTGCGCGAGATGCTGCGCGTTGGGCCGGGCGACGAAGTTGAATTCACGCTGAATGACCGTAACGAAATTGTTGTTCAGCGCGTGGACGGGAAAAGGCCGGTGACCAGGTTTGACAAGTACCGCGGTATGCTGGGTCCTGGCCTGACAACGGATGAAATCATGGCGCTGACCCGCGGTGATGATTGGCATTCATAGATTCAAATGTGTTGCTGGATCTGCTGACAGGCGATCCTGTTTGGGAGGACTGGTCGGCGCAGGCTCTTTCCAGAGCTCAAACTATGAGTTCTTTGACAATCAATGACATTGTCTACGCTGAACTCGCGGCGAGATTCGGGACAGTGGAAGCACTCGACGAATTTATCTCCGACGCCGGCCTGTTGTTGACACCTATGCCTCGCGCGGCGCTTTTCTTGGCCTCAAAGGCGCATGCTCACTACCGCCAAGCGGGCGGTCTTAAGACGGGCGTGCTTCCAGACTTCTTCATTGGCGCTCACGCCGCCGTGCTTGATTTGCCAATCGTGACACGAGATATCGGACGCTATCGCACCTACTTTCCAACCGTCGTGTTGATAACCCCAAAGATAAATTGATTCATGCGCTGCCCCTACTGCCAGTCGGAAGACACACAGGTGAAAGATTCACGGCCCGCTGAAGATGGGGCCGCGATCCGGCGTCGGCGCGTCTGCCCCGATTGCGGCGGACGCTTTACGACCTTCGAGCGTGTGCAACTGCGCGATCTTGTCGTGATGAAAAAGTCGGGCCGCAAGGTGCCGTTCAATCGCGACAAGCTGCTACGCTCGGTCGAGATCGCCGTGCGCAAGCGCAACGTCGATCCGGAGCGTATAGACCGCGCGGTGACCGGCATCGTGCGCCAGCTCGAAAGCTCGGGCGAAACCGAAGTCCCTTCGGAAGAAATAGGGCGGCTGGTGATGGAGGCGCTGAAGTCGCTGGACGACGTCGCCTATGTGCGTTTCGCCTCGGTCTATCGCAACTTCCGCGAGGCCAAGGATTTTCACGATGTGCTGGGCGAGTTGTCCGGTGAGGACGACGAGCGCTGAGTGATGACCGCAGGTGGCGCAACCGACACTGACCGCCGTTTCATGGCGGCCGCCATCAGGCTATCTCGAAAACATCTTGGCCTGACCGGTACGAACCCTTCCGTAGGTACGTTGATCGTGCGCGACGATGGCAGTGGCCCGGTCATCATTGGCCGCGGCGTGACGGCAATCGGCGGCCGGCCGCATGCCGAAGCGGAGGCGCTGACCGAGGCCGGCGAGCGGGCGCGAGGAGCGGCGGCCTACGTGACGCTGGAACCTTGCGCGCACCATGGCCGCACGCCGCCCTGCGCCAACGCGCTGGTGGCTGCGGGCGTTAAACGCGTGGTGGGGGCGGCGACGGATCCTGACGACCGCGTATCCGGCAAGGGCTACGCCATTTTACGCGCGGCAGGCATTGAGGTGGTCGAGAGTATGCTGGCTGCACAGGCCGCCAATCAGATGGCGGGCTATTTGACTCGATCTCTCAAGAAGCGGCCGGAAGTGACTCTGAAACTTGCCATTTCGGCCGATGGCATGATCGGTCGGCTCGGCGAGGGCCAGGTCGCGATCACCGGCCCAATTGCGCGCGGGCAGGTCCATCTGATGCGCGCCGAAAGCGACGCAATCCTGGTTGGCGTCAACACCGCTATTGCCGACGACCCCGAATTGACCGTGCGATTGCCGGGGCTGGCAAAGCGCTCTCCGATCCGGATCGTCCTCGATCCGAACGCGCGGCTGCCAGTGGAGTCGAAATTGGCGGAAAGTGCTAGGCAAACACCGGTCTGGCTAGCCGCCTGCAGTGACGCGAACGAGACGGCGCGAGCGGCCTTGGAAAAAGCCGGAGTCCGCATTTTGGCTGCCGAGCTTTTTGACGGGCGACTGGCTTTGCCGGAACTGCTGGATGACCTTGCTGGGCAGGGCGTCTCGACGGTGCTGGTCGAGGGTGGGGCGGAGACGGCTCGGGCTTTTCTGGCCGATGATCTGGTTGACCGGATCGTGCTGTTTCGCGGACCGGGTCCGGTCGGCGAAGGCGGCATTCCTGCGCCGATCAGCGCGGAAAGCATTCCGGATGGGTTTCGGCTCGTCCGCGAAACGCGCTTTGGCGATGATGAATGCAAAGAATGGGCGAGGCCGCTCTGATGTTTACAGGCATTGTCACGGATGTCGGCACGATCGGCAAAGTCTCGCCCTTGCCGGAAGGCATCCGGTTGCGCATCGAGACCGTTTATGACCCCGCAACCATCGACATCGGCGCTTCCATTTCCTGTGCTGGCGTCTGCCTGACCGTCGTTGAGTTGCCGGAAGGCGGCTCGAACGCATGCTGGTTCGAGGTCGAGGCCTGGGAGGAGGCATTGCGGCTGACGTCCGCGTCTACCTGGGAAACCGGCACGCGCATCAACCTCGAGCGAGCGCTGAAGATCGGCGACGAGCTGGGCGGCCACATCGTCTCCGGCCATGTCGACGGCATGGCCAGGATCGTGGCGCGCGAGGACGAGGGCGGTGCCGTGCGCTTCACGCTGGAAGCGCCGCGCGAACTTGCCAAATTCATTGCGCCCAAGGGCTCGGTCGCGCTGGATGGCACGTCGCTGACGGTGAACAAGGTCGATGGCACGCGCTTCGACGTGCTTCTGATCCATCACTCTCTGCAGGTCACCACTTGGGGCGAGCGGCAGGCCGGCGACAGCGTCAATCTCGAAGTCGATACGATGGCGCGATATGCCGCGCGGCTGAAGGAAGCGGCTGAGCAGGGGCTTTAGTGCGCCACTACCCTTGCGGTCAAAATCCATTCGGCCTAAACGACCGGCTTTCCGGAGACACCGATGGCCGAACACGCCGCAAACGCTTTTCTGAAGCCTGAGAAAAAGGCGCACCTTTTGATCGTCGAAGCGCGCTTCTACGACGATCTCGCCGACGCCTTGCTGGCAGGCGCGAAGGCTGCGCTCGACGAGGCCGGCGCGACCTATGACGTGATCACTGTTCCGGGCGCACTCGAAGTGCCGGCGGTGATTTCCTTTGCGCTCGATGCCGAGATGGATGAAGGCAAATCCTATGACGGCTTTGTCGCGCTGGGCACGGTCATTCGTGGCGAGACCTATCATTTCGAGATCGTCGCTAACGAATCTTCGCGCGGCCTGATGAATCTGTCGGTCAACGAGTCCATTGCTGTCGGCAACGGCATTTTGACGACCGAGAATTTGGAGCAGGCCTGGGTGCGCGCGCGCCAGTCCGAAGGCGACAAGGGCGGCTTCGCGGCGCGTGCGGCGCTGACGATGATCGCTCACCGCGAACGCCTGGCAAAAGGCCTTTGATCCCGTGACCGAGCCGGCTTCCACCACCCAAAGCGGCCGTCAGGCCAACAAGCGCGGCGCGGCGCGGCTTGCCGCTGTGCAGGCGCTCTACCAGATGGATGTCGCCGGCAGCGGGCTGCTTGAGACGACGGCGGAATACGAATCCTTCCGTCTCGGCAAGGAAGTGGACGGCGCGACCTACCGCGAGGCGGACGCCCAATGGTTCCGGGCAATCCTGGCGGGTGTCGTTGAGAGCCAGAAGACGATCGATCCGGTCATCCGCAACGCGCTGACGGAGGATTGGCCGCTGTCGCGGCTTGATTCGACTCTCAGGGCGATCATGCGCGCCGGCGTCTACGAGTTGATGAAGCGCGCCGACGTGCCGGTCGCGGTGATCGTTTCGGAATATGTCGACATCGCCAAGGCCTTTTACGAGGAAGAAGAGCCTCGGCTGGTCAATGCGGTGCTGGATCGCGTGGCGCGTCACGTGCGTGGTGAGGGCAGGGGCAAGGACGCCTGATCGCGGCGTACCCTGGCATAAGCGAGGGCCGCCGGAGGCCGTTTACCCGAGCTGCAGAATCGACAAGAAGCGTCTTTTGGATCGAAGGTCGCGATGTCCCAGCCTGAAGCCGAAGCCCGTCGCACGGCCATTATCCTGGCAGCCTCGCAGGCGATCGTGGGGTCGGCGGCGCCGATTGCGCTCTCCATAGGCGGTTTGGTCGGTTATTATCTGCTGGGTCCCGACAAGTCTTTGGCCACCGCGCCGATCACCGGCTACAATGTCGGCGTGGCGTTGGGCGCGCTGCCCGCGGCTGCGATCATCCGCTGGGCCGGCCAGCGCGGCGGCTTCATGATCGGCACGCTGGTCACGGCACTCGGTGGTGTGGCTGCATCGCTGGCGATCTTTCAGTCGGCCTTCTGGTTTTTCGCGTTCAGCCTTGCAATCCTCGGGATAGGCGGCGCCTTTGTGCAGCAGTTCCGGTTTGCCGCGGCGGACAATGCACCGCCGGAGTTCAAGGCGCGAGCGATCTCCTTTGTGCTCGCAGGCGGCGTGATCACCGCGATTCTGGGGCCGCAGATCGTTATCTTCACGCGCGAATTGTTTGCTCCGGTGATGTTTGCCGGATCTTTTGCAGCCATCCCCGTAGTCGCCCTTGTCGGCGCGGCAATCCTGTCTTTCCTGCGCAAGGAGGCCCTCTCCAACGCCGGACCGGCCATCGATGCCTCACAGGCGCGACCGCTCAGCGAAATAATCAGCCAGCCGCGCTTTGTCGTCGGTCTGATCTGCGGTGTCGGCTCATTCGCGCTGATGGTTTTCGTCATGACTGGCGCGCCGCTTGCCATGGTCGGCTGCGGTTTTTCGGCCGATCAGGCAACGCTCGGCATCTCCTGGCATGTGATGGCGATGTTTGGACCGAGTTTCTTCACCGGCCGGCTGATTGCGCGGTTCGGCGTCGAGCGGATCGTCGCGCTTGGCCTTCTGCTGCTGATCGCCTGCGCGCTCGTCGCCCTTTCCGGCATCCAGCTCTGGCAGTTCTGGACCTCGCTGATTCTGCTGGGTCTCGGCTGGAATTTTGGCTTCATTGGCGCAACCGCGATCGTGGCCGACACCTATCGTCCGGCGGAAAAGGCCAAGGTGCAGGGTTTTCACGACCTCATACTGTTTTCCTCGACCGCCTTCGCTTCGCTGATGGCCGGCGCCACCTACAATGCCGGCGGCTGGGAGATGCTGAACTGGATCGTGTTTCCTGTGGTGGCAGTGTGCCTTCTGGCCTTGACTTACCTCGTCATTCTCGGACGGCGCGGCGCGACGCTTTCGCAAAGCTGATGCCCGCCGCTGCAGCCTAAATCGATTATGCCGGTGAAAGCCGCGGCCCGAACAAGAGCATTGCCTTGACGTTTGCGCCCTGCTTTCGCATAAGCCGCAGCGAAAGGCGGGTCGGCGAGGGGCCGTCGCGCGCTATCTTTGTGGTCCGGGAGGGGTTTTCCGGGCTGAAGTCTCTTCAAGGAACATCCGCTCATGCTGACAGTCTGGGTTGTCGTACTTTGCGGCTTGCTTTCTATCCTCTACGCGATCTGGGCCACGCGCTCGGTTCTCGCCGCGGATCAGGGCAACGCTCGCATGCAGGAAATATCCGCCGCGATCCGCGAGGGCGCTCAAGCCTATCTCACGCGTCAATACACCACCATCGCCATCGTCGGCGTGGTCGTGTTTGTGCTCGCTTGGTGGCTGCTCAACGGCTACGCGGCGATCGGCTTTTTGATTGGCGCGGTGTTGTCGGGCGTGGCCGGCTTCATTGGCATGCACGTCTCTGTCCGCGCCAATGTGCGCACGGCGCAGGCGGCTTCCAACAGTCTGGCCGCCGGCCTCGACATCGCTTTCAAGTCGGGCGCGATCACCGGTCTCCTGGTGGCCGGCCTCGCGCTGCTCGGCGTCTCGGTCTATTTTCTGATTCTGACCACGCCCACGCTCGGCGGTCTGTTTCCTGATGACCGCGAAGTTATCGACGCCCTCGTTTCGCTTGGCTTCGGCGCTTCGCTGATCTCGATCTTCGCGCGTCTCGGCGGCGGTATCTTCACCAAGGGCGCGGATGTCGGCGGTGACCTCGTCGGCAAGGTTGAGGCCGGCATTCCGGAGGATGACCCGCGCAACCCCGCGACCATCGCCGACAATGTGGGCGACAATGTCGGCGACTGCGCCGGCATGGCCGCCGATTTGTTCGAAACCTACGCGGTGACCGTCGTGGCGACGATGGTTCTGGCGGCGATCTTCTTCACCGGCAGCGACTTCCTCGAATCGGCGATGGTCTATCCGTTGGCGATCTGCGGCGCGTGCATTCTGACCTCGATCGTCGGCACCTTCTTCGTCAAGCTGGGCGCCAACGGCTCGATCATGGGCGCGCTCTACAAGGGCCTGATCGTCACCGGCATCCTGTCGGTCGTTGGCCTCGGCGCGGCAACTTCACTGACTATCGGTTGGGGTGAAATCCTGCCGGCAACGGCGACTACGTCGGCGATCACCGGCTGGAATCTGTTTTGGTGCGGCATTGTCGGCCTGATTGTGACGGCGCTGATCGTGGTGATCACCGAATACTACACCGGCACCAACAAGCGTCCGGTCAACTCGATCGCCCAGGCCTCGGTCACCGGCCACGGCACCAATGTCATCCAGGGTCTTGCGGTTTCGCTGGAATCGACGGCGCTGCCGGCGCTGGTCATCGTCGCCGGCATCATCGCGACCTACCAGCTGGCCGGTCTGTTCGGCACGGGCGTCGCGGTGACCACCATGCTCGGCCTCGCCGGCATGATCGTCGCGCTCGACGCCTTCGGCCCGGTCACCGACAATGCCGGCGGCATCGCCGAGATGTCGGGCCTGCCGAAGGAAGTGCGTCAGTCCACCGACGCGCTCGACGCGGTCGGCAACACCACCAAGGCGGTCACCAAGGGCTATGCGATCGGTTCGGCCGGCCTCGGTGCGCTAGTGCTGTTCGCGGCCTATAGCTACGACCTTCAGTATTTTGTCGCCCAGGCGACCGCCGAAGGCTCTACCAGCTTTCCGTACTTCAAGGATGTCGGCGCGGTCTCCTTCGACCTGTCGAACCCCTATGTCGTCGCCGGCCTGATCTTCGGCGGCCTGATCCCGTATCTGTTCGGCGGTATCGCCATGACGGCGGTCGGCCGGGCTGCCGGCTCGATCGTCGAGGAAGTGCGCCGTCAGTTCCGCGAAAATCCGGGCATCATGAAAGGCACTTCCAAGCCCGACTACGCCAAGGCCGTCGACCTGCTCACCCGCGCCGCGATCAAGGAGATGATCATCCCGTCGCTGCTGCCGGTGCTGGCGCCGCTGGTCGTCTACTTTGGCGTGCTGCTGATCTCCGGCTCGAAGGCCTCGGCTTTCGCCGCGCTCGGCGCTTCGCTGCTCGGCGTGATCGTCAACGGCCTGTTCGTCGCCATCTCGATGACCTCGGGCGGCGGCGCCTGGGACAACGCCAAGAAGTCGTTCGAGGACGGTTTCACCGACAAGGATGGCGTCAAGCACCTGAAGGGTTCCGAGGCGCACAAGGCTTCGGTCACCGGCGACACGGTAGGCGACCCCTACAAGGATACCGCCGGCCCGGCCGTCAACCCTGCGATCAAGATCACCAACATCGTGGCGCTGTTGCTGCTGGCGGTTCTGGCGCACGGCTAAGCCGCACAGCCGCTTGTCTGACGTCAAGGCCCGGCTTGTCCGGGCCTTTTCGTTTATGCCGGAAGAGCATAGGTTTTCGCTCTTCGGTCGCATGAAGAAATGGTCAGGCTTCCGGGCTGGATGGGAGTGATATAACGTCCCGTCAAAGGAATCCGGGCGGGAGCCGCGCCGATTCCATCATTTTCAACATCCGATCATCCGAGGGAGGAACGTCATGAGCCTTCGCATCAACGACACTGCGCCGGACTTTCAGGCCGAGACCACGCAGGGACCGATCAGCTTCCATGATTGGATCGGCGACGGCTGGGCGGTGCTGTTCAGCCATCCCAAGAATTTCACGCCGGTCTGCACGACAGAGCTGGGCACGATGGCTGGGCTCGCTGACCAGTTCAAGAAACGCAACGTCAAGATCATCGGTATCTCGGTAGACCCGGTGTCCAGCCACGACAAATGGCAGGAAGACATCAAGGTGGCGACCGGATTTTCGGTCAACTATCCGCTGATCGGCGACAAGGATCTGAAGGTCGCGAAACTTTACGAGATGCTCCCGGCAGAGGCAGGAGATTCGTCCGAGGGCCGCACCCCGGCGGACAATGCGACAGTGCGTTCGGTCTACGTGATCGGGCCGGACAAGAAGATCAAGCTGGTGCTGACTTATCCGATGACGACCGGACGCAATTTCGATGAGATCCTCCGCGTCGTCGATTCCATCCAGTTGACGGCGAAGCATCAGGTGGCCACCCCCGCCAACTGGAAACAGGGCGAAGACGTGATCATTACCGCGGCCGTCTCGAACGAAGACGCGCTGAAGCGGTTCGGCTCGTTTGATACGATCCTGCCCTATCTGCGCAAGACCAAGCAGCCGACGGCTTGATTTAAAGCCACCGCGTCGGAGCCGGCCGAAGGCTCTGGCGCAACTTTGAGAAGAACGGCATGATCAAACCCGTCATGGGGGGATGATCGTGTCGAAAAAGGCGTCGCCGCGCGTGGCCGGCTTCTACGACCCGGCCACAAGCTCGATCCAGTATGTCGTCGTCGACGAGGCGACGAAGCGCTGTGCCATCGTCGATCCCGTGCTCGATTTCGACGAAAAGGCCGGCACGGTGTCGACCAAAAATGCCGATGCGCTGCTGGCCTATGTCGCGCAAGAAGGGCTGGAGGTGGCGTGGATTCTCGACACCCACCCACATGCCGATCATTTCTCCGCAGCGCAGTACCTGAAGGGCAAGACCGGCGCGCCGACGGCCATCGGCGACAAGATCGTCGAAGTGCAGAAACTCTGGAAGGACATCTACAACCTTCCCGATTTTCCAGCCGACGGCTCCCAATGGGACAGGCTGTTCGCCGACGGCGAGGCTTTTTCGCTCGGTGAAACACAGGCTGAAGTGCTGTTTTCTCCGGGGCATACGCTTTGCTCGATCACCTACGTCTTCGGTGACGCCGCTTTCATCCACGACACGATGTTCATGCCCGACAGCGGCACTGCGCGGGCGGATTTCCCTGGCGGCAGCGCGCTCAGTCTGTGGCGGTCGATCCAGCGCATCCTGGCGTTGCCGGACCAGACGCGGCTCTTCACCGGCCACGACTACCAGCCGGGCGGGCGTCCGGCCCAATGGGAAACGACTGTCGCTGAGCAGAAGAAGAGCAACGTTCACGTCGCGACCGGCCAGACGGAGGCCGGCTTTGTTCGAACGCGTGAGGCGCGCGACCGAACGTTGGCGATGCCGCGCCTCATCCTGCATGCTTTGCAAGTGAACATGAATGGCGGCCGGCTTCCCGAGCCGGAAGCCAACGGCCGGCGCTACCTCAAATTCCCGCTGGGCGCTTTGTAGGCAACGTTCGGCTACGCTGCCTTTATGCGGCGCAGTTGGTGCAGAATGCTGGCGTCCTCGATCTTGTCGTCGTCGACCAGCATGATCGCTTTCGATAGGATGACCGATAAAATCTCGTCGCCTTCGAACGGCACGTAGCTAACGCGTTCGGAAGCTTCGCGCTTCGGCACGATGCACAGATACTGGTCGTTCGGCATGATGCGGATGTTGCTCGAGCCGAAATGGATTTTGTACGAATTCAATTTGCCGTCGACGATCAGATGGTCGTCGCCGATCGAGCACTGTTCCGCGATCGCCATGCTGGGTAGCAGCGACTTGATGACTGCGCGGCGGGCGTTTGCCAGTTCGCTCGACTTGCCCGAAGAATAGCGGTCGCGATAGCCGACGAACTGCACATTCTCCGAGACGGGATGGCGAGCGTTGGCGCCGCCATCCTGCCAATGTCGGTCGTTGCCGATCGACGTACGGCCGACGATGGTGTCGATGTCGTATAGGATCTCCGTGAAGGCGCGCGCTGGCACGGCATTGACCGGGATAGGTTCGCCTTCCGGCTTTTGGCCCTTTGCATCGAGCGCGTAGAATGTCACGCGGTCCGTCGCGATAAAGGCATAGAGCTCGCCGCCGGCCTCGGCCGCCTTGCCGTCCTGGATACGCGTGCCGACGCCGGACACCCAATATTCCGTGGCCACCTTGTAGTGCGGCAGGATCACGCGCACGCGCTCATGCTCGGCGCTGTTGCCCTGCATGGTGCGGTTGAAGGCCTGCCAGCCCCGCGATTTCAGCATCGCCATCGCCGGCGCCTGTTCAAGCACGTGGGCGGCGAAGCGGTTGGAGTAGGTGCGCGTGTTCAGTTCGGCCTCGGTCAGCACATAGATCGGCCGCCAGGCCTGAATGATTGGCTGACGGATTCGCCTGCCGATCAGATGAGTGCGCCAGGCCTCGACGGTTTTGGAGTCGCTGTCGAGCGGATGCCAGAGGTGGACAGTCCAGCCATCGTCAGGCTGCGGGCAGGGAGCCGCGTTGTGGTCCAGCAGCGCCCCACGGTTCGGAATGGCCACGAAGGATGTGCCGTCGGGTCCTTCGAATCGCCAAATCAGACGTTCGGCGAGCATCCTGAGCAGGCCGTTGCCCATGATGCGGTCTTGCCAGCCGGCATATGTCCAGGACCGGGCCTCGCGCCAGGAGCGCTCCAGTCGTCGCCGCGCCTCTGGCAGGATCTCGGCGATGTCTTTCACCGCTTCTTCGAGCTCGGCGGCTATTTCCGTGCCGCCTTCCAGGGCCTTGAAGGCTTTGGAAATGCCACGCGATGACTTCCCCTTCGCGTCGATGGTGCGCAGTTCCGCTTTCTTCGACGATGTGACGCGCAACTCCGCCATCAGTTCGCCGAGCTGTTCGATGCGGACGCCGTCGTCGCCGATGCCCCAATCGGCCATGGCGAGTTCCTGCATTTCGTCCACGGGCAGGCCTAGTTCGTCGCCGGCTTTCGCAAGCGCCCGGTTGATCGCCGCTATCGCTTTCTTGTCGGCTGTCTTTCGGCGCAAGCGGCCGAGCGCTTCAGCGGCCTCGCGCGTACCGGTCTCGCCGAGCGACCATATGCAGGTCGCAAAACCCTTGTCGGCGCGAATGTACTGCCGGCCGCGATCGTCCCTCACGATCATCTTGGCCGCCATCTCTTCCAGCAACGGCGTCGCTTGCGCGGATGGATAGCGCGAAAGCGCCAGCGCGATGCCTCGGATGACGGCGAGGTTATTCTCTGATGGAGAACTGTAGATCTGGTAGGAACTGCTTTTCCACCTGGCCGTGTTACCGGGCGCCGCGCGGAAGGCATAGCCCGGCGCGAGCAGCACTTTCAGCGCCGACTGGCGCACTGCAAGCCGATAAGCCTCCGTGCCCTCGGCAGGTAGTTCGGCTGGCCAATAGCGTACGCCATGTTGCGAGAACGCGCTGGAGTATCGCGACAGGTCGCTGAAAAGTTGCTCGTCAACCTCTGGCATCGTGAAGACAAAGAGTGAGGCAGCCCACGACTTGAAGGCATCCAGTGCAGATTCGCTGCCGGCCGCGTTCAGCGCCTTGTCCGTTTCCTTGAGCCAGGTCGCCGTCGGCGGACCGTCTGCGGCTGTCGCAAGGTGACTGATGAGTGCGCCCTGCGGGTCATTCCCATCCAGTTCAAAGAGTTTGATAAAGGGTACGCCCGGACCGCTGTGGAGGTATGGCCAATCCTTGGCGACCGTTTTTGCCTGTTCGCGCAATTCGGCTGTGTAAGCCGGCGTCATCACCGCTTTGTCGGCAAACTCGGACTGGCCAGCGAAAACCTTGCTGGCATAGCTGTTGTAGTCCTTGTCGAAACCTTCCTCGCCCTTGGTATCGCGTGTCCACCAGCCGAAACTGAAAACGCCTTTGCCGTCATGAGGTCCGAATTTCTCGTCGAACAGGCGGCGGTCGAACAGCCAATTGGCCTCGCGGATGCCACTGCGCGCTCGCATGAAATCGTCGTGCATCATGCCAAACTCGACGAGTACGTCGTCCCAGAACGTGGCTTTTTCCGGGGTCGGCATGATGAGCTGGAGATTGGGAAACTGGGTGGCGGGATAGTCCTTCACCCGCTGGTAGAAATTCTGCTGTTGTCCGGTTCCGGCAAGAACGCGCAGGGTCTTGATGACCGGGACATCGGTGCGTTCGGGGCCACCTCGACCGCCCCTATTGTAGCGATCCTCGCCCATCAGTTCGACGATCCGGCCGGCATCCTCTCTCGCCGTGTCGGGCAGGTCGAACAACCCTTTCTTGACCGCGCGTTCGATGTCGCGAATGGCGTGCAGATTTTGCTTCGCCGTATATTTATCCGTCGCCCACCTCTTTATCCTGAGCGCCGTCTTTTCATTTGCAAGCATGGAAAGTGCCAAGATCGCGCGTTCAGGGGTCATCTCGAACCCACCCTGCAACAATTCCGCGCGCACCAATTCAGCGCCAACTCCGATGCGGCTCACCGACCATATTGGCAGCATATGCGTGACGCATTTTATCGGGGCGTCTCCCCAATTCAGCGTCCTTTGAGCCAGGTCGATGACGTCGAATAGCTCGCCGCGTCTCTCGGGCGATAGCGCCCGCAGCGACTGCTTGTACTCGGCGGTCAGGTAGGAACCGAACCGAAAGCCGCCTTCCGGCATGAGGATAAGGTCGGCCAGGGCCTGTAGACCGGATGAAGGCGGCAACGTTTTCAGCAAGGCCGCCTCTTCGCGATCGCAGACCCTGTCGCGCTCCTGTTTTTCGTGGCGCAGGCGCGTCACCGGCGCCCAGAATTCATTCGCCGCGGCGGTGTAGGCCTTGTGATAATCGGACCCCTGCCGGCCGTCGACACGGCGCTTGATCTCGGCGTTGGCGGCGTCCTCGACTTTTTTGAGCCTCTCGGCCATGGCGCTCCGTTCTTGCAAGATGGCTGACAGCCGCGCCGACGGATCGCCGATCGCGGACGGTCTCACGCTGTCGGCTTGATCCGGCCGACGCGCGGAGTTTGATTGCTGGCCAAACGCTCCCGCAACTGCCGAACGGCCGGTTAATTGCGCGGCCCGTCTTGCAAGATTCGCCTGGTCGGCGGCGTCCTGGTTTCTCCGCGTCTCGTCGCGGTCGCGCCCTTCGGCTTGCCGCGCGGCATCCTGCAACACGCCCGACGCGGTCTGCGCCATGCTGCGCAGCTTGCCCAGCCAATCGATCGCCATCGTTCAGCCCCCCACCAGCGGCATCAGTTTGATGAAAGTCACTTCCGTGCGCGGTTCGATCACCACGACGTCGTCGAGATCGGTCAACTGCTTGCGGCCGACGAACAGCACGTACGCGTTGCGTTCGAACGCCGACAACGCCAGATCGACAGCTTGCTCAGCCGGCATCTTGGTGAAGTGCCGAATGTTGGGCGCATAAAGAAAGGCGTCCAGCTCGGCGTTGGCGTCGGGCATGCGGAAGCGGTCATGCTCGATGCGTACGCGCTCGCTGATCAGCTCGCGCACCGTGCACGGCACGCCGTCCTGCCAGTCCATGACGATGTTCTTGACCGGCCGCCGCGCGCCGGTCTGATCGAGAAACACGATCTGGTTCATGCCCCGCCTCCTGTCCGTTGGACAGTTGTTCAGGCAGAGCGGTTACTGACCACTGAATTGCGCGAGTCGAAGCGCAGCGATGGTATACGAATGGCTAAGCGCCTCTGAGGAGGGGCAGGGGCAGGCAACAGATTGCGGCTGACCCTAGGAGCCTGGCAAGCCGCCAGCCCCGCCGAGCGGATTCGGTTTCGCTCCGCCCGCAAGAAGCTGCCCGATAAACGTCTGGTCCTTGCCGCCCGTTGGTGTGGTGCGCGAGATGAAATCAAACACCTTGCCATCCTTCGTGCCATAGTGGGCAAGCTGCGTGACGCGTCCATCCTCTCCGAAGTAGACTGCCAGGATGCGCTGGTCGACGAGCCGGGCGGCCGCGAAGGCGGCGCGACGTTTGCGCGTCTGAGAAATGTAATAGAAGACCTCGTTGTCGAACGTAGCGGTGGTCGAGGGACTTCCCAGCGACAAGATGACCTGTTCGCGGCTGGACCCGACCGGCACGGAATCGATCGCTGCCTGGTCGATGACATAGCCTTGTGTAATGGTTTCGCCGGGCGAAAGATCGCCAAAGGTTTTCGAGGTGTTGCAGCCGGCAAGTAACGAAACGCCGGCAACGGCGCAGGCAAGACCGGTCATTCGCCGGCTCGCGGCAAAGCCCTTGAAATTCGAAGCTTTCAACAACAACTCCATCGACGAAGCGCCTCGCGCTTGAACGAAGCCGCAAAAGCGGTAAACCAGCCCAAACGCCGATGCAATAAGGGCGTCTGGCGGACTTTCCAAGCGGAGGTTTATCCCCATGTTCCAGCGCCTGCTCGGCCGCGAACGCCGCGCCAATCAGGCGATTGTCGAGGCGCTGTATGCCACAATCGTGGCGTCGGCGCGGCAGCCGAAATTTTATTCCGACTGGAACGTGCCCGATACGCCGCTCGGGCGTTTCGAGATGATGTCGCTGCACATCTTCCTGTTCTTGCGCCGCACGCGCGGGGAAACGGGGGCAACAGCGGCCATCGCGCAGGAAATTACGGATACGTTTTTCCTCGAAGTCGACCATTCGCTGCGTGAATTGGGCATCGGCGATGTCGGTGTGCCGAAACGCATGAAAAAACTTGCACGCATGTTTTACGGCCGTGCCGAGGCCTATGGCGGCGCGCTGGACGCTGAAGATGAGGGCGCTCTGGCCGAAGCGCTGCGCCGCAACATCCGCCCTGAAATCGCCGAATGGCCGGAGGCAGCCGACTTGGCTACCTATGTTCAGGCCGCCGCGAGCGATCTCGCTGAACAACGCTCGACCGAGATTGAGGCGGGTCGCCTTCGATATCCAGCGCCTTGAGGAGGCAGAGGTGAAACATCACCACGACCACGAAGAGACCAGCCCGATCTCGTTTCGGGTTAATGTCCTGCGGCTACCTCAAAAAGGAATGCCGGTGACGATCAGCGCGACCGAAGAGCAGAGAAAAGCGCTGGCCGATGTCCATGGATTGCTAGAAGTGGAACGCTTGGAGGCCAAGCTGTTGGTCGCGCCGTGGAAGCGCAACGGCATCTGCGTCAGCGGCAATGTCGAAGCCGATGTCGTGCAGGCTTGCGTCGTGACGCTTGAGCCCGTGCCCGACCATATCGACGAAGAGATCGATTCGCTGTTTTTGCCACACGACTCGAAATTGGGTCGGCTTGGCTTCGAAGGCGGGGGCGAGATAGTGCTGGATGCCGAAGGCGAAGACAGCCCGGAAGTCTTCGAAGGCGATTCGATCGACGTTGGGGCTTTGGCAGAGGAGTTTTTTGGCCTGGGCATAAATCCCTATCCGCGCAAGGAAGGGGCGACGTTGAAATCTGGCAAGCCGGATGACGATGAAGCACGGCAAGGCAGCGCCTTTGGTGAAAAGCTGGCCTCTCTGCTGCGCAAGGAGTGAGGCTCTGTCCACAATCGGGAAATCGCTGTTGTACGGCCGCCCAAAACGTCTATTTTCGCCGCTGTTTGAGGCGCGATGCGTCTTCTAAGCGATGCAGCTAACGAGATGACTAACGCGTGATCAAAATTTCCATCGATGCCATGGGCGGAGACCACGGACCGGCGACGATCCTGCCGGGCCTGGTTACCATCGCCGAGCGTCGCGGCGACATCCGATTCCTGGTCTATGGCCGCGAGGAGGTGGTGCGGCCGGTCATCGCCGGCCTGCCATCGCTCGTGCCTATCACTGAGATCATCCACTGCGACGTCGCCGTCGGCATGGACGACAAGCCTAGCCAGGCCTTGCGGCATGGCCGCTGGAAGTCGTCGATGTGGAAGGCGATCGAAGCGGTGAAGACCGGCGAGGCCGACGCCTGTGTATCCGCCGGAAACACCGGCGCGCTGATGGCGATGGCCAAATTCTGCCTGCGCACCATGGCAAACATCGAACGTCCCGCCATTGCGGCCATCTGGCCGACGCTGCGCAATGAAAGCGTGGTGCTGGATGTCGGCGCGACGATCGGCGCCGATGCGCAGCAACTGATCGATTTCGCCATTCTGGGCGCGGCCATGTCGCGCGCGCTGTTCGAAAACGAACGGCCCAGCGTCGGTCTGCTCAATGTTGGCGTCGAGGAAGTAAAGGGTCAGGAAGAGGTCAAGGATGCCGGACGCATGCTGCGGGCCGCGAATTTGAGTTCGATGAGCTATCACGGCTTCGTTGAGGGCAATGATATCGGCAAGGGTACGGTGGATGTCGTCGTCACCGAAGGCTTTGCCGGCAACATTGCGCTGAAGACCGCCGAAGGCACCGCACGGCAGATCGCTGAATATCTGCGCTCGGCGATGAGCCGGACTCTGATGGCCAGGATCGGTTATGTTTTCGCCAAGGGCGCGTTTGATTTCCTGCGTGAGAAAATGGATGTGCGCCGCGCCAATGGCGGCGTTTTCCTTGGCCTCAACGGCATCGTGGTAAAAAGCCATGGCGGCGCGGATGCCGAGAGCTTTGCAGCGGCGATCGATCTCGCCTACGACATGGTGCGCAACCGCCTGCTCGACAGGATCGAGGCCGATCTCGACCTCTTCCACGCGCGGTATCCGCAGACAGCGGGACCACGTGAGGAAGCCACAGAACAAGAAGATGGATAGGGGAAACGTCCGTGATACGATCAGTGGTGCGTGGCGTGGGATTGTCCCTGCCGCGCCGCGTCATGAAGAATGCCGATTTCGAGGGTATGGTCGAAACCTCTGACGAGTGGATCGCCCAGCGAACCGGCATACGCCAGCGCCATATCGCCGCCGACGACGAAACGACCGCCTCCTTGGGTGAAGCCGCTGCGCGGGCCGCACTCGATGATGCAGGAATGACGCCTGACGATATCGACCTGATCGTTCTGGCGACATCGACCCCGAACAATACGTTCCCGGCCACCGCTGTCGATATCCAGAACCGGCTTGGCATGCGGCATGGCTTTGCTTTCGACATGCAAGCGGTGTGCAGCGGCTTCGTTTATGCGATCACCACGGCTGATCTCTATATTCGCGGAGGATTGGCGAAGCGTGTGCTGGTGATTGGCTCCGAAACCTTCTCGCGCATTCTCGACTGGCAGGACCGCTCGACCTGCGTTCTGTTCGGCGACGGCGCCGGAGCGCTGGTGCTCGAGGCGGCCGAAGGCGAGGGCACGATCGCCGATCGCGGCGTTCTAGCTGCCAGTCTGCGCTCCGACGGCGTGCACAAGGACAAGCTGCTGGTCGATGGCGGGCCATCGACGACCGGAACGGTCGGCCACCTGCGCATGGAAGGCCGCGACGTGTTCAAGCACGCGGTTGGCATGATCACAGACGTGGTGGAGGCGACTTTCAGCCAGGCGAGCATCGGCCCGGAAGACTTGAACTGGTTCGTGCCGCATCAGGCAAACAAACGCATCATCGATGCGTCGGCGAAAAAGCTGGGGATCGCCGACGAGAAGGTTGTGATTACGGTTAATCTGCACGGCAACACGTCGGCAGCCTCGGTTCCGCTTGCTCTTGCAGTCGCCGTCGGCGACGGACGTATCAAAAAAGGCGATCTTGTCCTGCTCGAAGCGATGGGGGGAGGCTTCACCTGGGGCGCGGTTTTGGTTCGATGGTAGGACGAATCGCGTTCATATTGATCCTGTCTCCTTGACCTGACCGCCTTCATTCCCTAACGTTCGCGCCTGTTTTCAAATGGCATTTTTCAGGATGGTGGGTTCGTCGCATGGGAGGAAAAACACTTACGCGCGCCGACCTCGCCGAAGCCGTCTACAGAAAAGTAGGGCTCTCCCGGACCGAATCGGCGGACCTAGTCGAATCCGTGATCGATGAAATCTGCGATGCCATCGTCCGCGGCGAGACCGTGAAGTTGTCGTCCTTCGCCACATTTCACGTGCGCGACAAAAACGAACGCATCGGTCGCAATCCGAAGACCGGCGAGGAAGTGCCGATCCTGCCGCGCAGGGTTATGACCTTCAAGGCGTCGAATGTTCTGAAGAACCGCATCCTGAAGGCACATGGCGCAGGCGCCAAGGCTGCGAAGTAGCGCGCGATTGCGTGAGCGAATGGCCGATTGCCGCCTCGCCGGACTTTCCCCCCGTCTTGTTTGTCGCCGGACTTGAATTCTAGCCGACAAACCGCTGAAATGTGTTACGATTCGGCGCGATACTGGGAAGGGTGCCGGCATGGACAAGAGTCCTGACGCCTTTCGGACGATCAGCGAAGTCGCGGAAGATCTCGACCTGCCTCAGCATGTGCTGCGGTTCTGGGAAACACGATTCACGCAAATCAAACCCATGAAACGGGGCGGCGGCCGCCGCTACTACCGGCCGCAGGATGTCGAATTGATCAAGGGCATTCGTCATATGCTCTACGACCAGGGGTATACGATCAAAGGCGTGCAAAAGCTGCTGCGCGAAAACGGCAATCAATTTCTTATCTCGATCGGGCATGGCGATGTAGCGGCTATCGAGGCGATCGCCCAACGCCGCCAGGCCGAAACCGCGGCAGCGGAAGCGCCGCACGCGCCGGCGCGCAATCGCGAGGACGAAGTCTTGGTCGGCGAGGCAAAGGCCAAGCCGAACAAGCGCTTTTTCGGCCTCGGTAAGGCCGATGACGAGGCGGCGCTTGCGCCCGACAATTCCAAGCTGTCGCGTGACAATCGCGCGCTGTTGCAGGAGGCCCTGTTCGACCTGCTGGAGTGCAAGCGTCTGCTCGATCAGGTTCGCTGATCAGTCTCGCCGGCGGCGGCCGACCGCGTTTCCACGGGAGCAGATTGCGATCGGAAATTCTCCGGCAGCATGTCGAAGCGTGCCAGCACCTGATAGGCGACCATCAATCCCAGGAACAGACAAAGCCACATTGCCGCGATGCGCAGCAGGGGGCCCATGGCCGCCCCTCGGCCGAACAAGCTGACGGCGAAGACCCGGCCGATCGAGCCGAGAAAGACGAGAGACGCGAACTGGTAGTTCTCAACGCCGAAGGTTGCTCCCGCATCGTTGTTCATCATCAACAGGATCACGGCCGCGCCGATGAGGCCCATCACCACCCAAAAGAGCGTGTCGCGGCTCATTGCAGCTACCCCGCCTCTCCCCGCTCACGCGCCATGCGCGCGCGGCGGGTTTCGCGTCTTGGTTTACGCTCGACCGTGTCCAAGCGACCCGGCAAGAGCGCCATGATGGCGCGGCGTTCGCCAGAGCTGTAGCCGGTCCAGGCGGCAATCTCATCGCGCGTGCGGCCGCAACCGAAGCAATATCCGGTGCGCATGTCGATCGAGCAGACGAGAATACAGGGTGATTCCATGATTGTCGCAATTCCTGGAACCTTCGACACCTACACGAGCATGAAAGGTTCTGCCTAGCTTGAGATGGCGCAGTGGCTGGCCTGACGCAAGATAGCGCCATTGCACCAGCGGTAGTCCAAGCCTATCAAGACGCACATTTTCGACACCCGGCCAAGCCATGCCTGTGACCTCTCCGTTCGACGACATACGAAATCTGCTCCAATCCTTACCCGACGGGGATGATGCTGCCGGCGCGGTTGCCCGCGCTTCATGTCGCAAGGCCAGTCTCTCGACGGGAGGCGCCGTGGAAAACGCGGCGGTGTGGCTATCCACATGGTCCGGCGATGCGCCGCCGCACGTCAACAAGCCGGTCATCGCTATCTTTGCCGGCTCTCACGGCATCGCTGCGCATGGCGTGTCCGGCCCGAGCGAAGGTCAGGTGAGCGCCTATGTCGGGGCGGTTTCGGCCGGCCAGGGCGTATTGTCGCGGCTGTGCGCCGACGGCAACATAGGCCTCAAGATGCTGGATCTGGCGCTGGATGTGCCTACCGGCGACATCACACAGGACGCGGCACTCGATGAACGCGCCTGCGCAGCAACGATGGCCTTTGGCATGGAAGCCGTCGCAGGCGGCCATGATTTGGTCTGTCTCAGCAGTATTGGTGCCGGAGGCGAAGCAAGTGCGGCTGCGCTGCTGGCGGCGATCTCCGGCAGCCAGGCGTCGCTTTGGGTCTCCAAAAATGGCCCGCCACATGTCGCGCTGCGGGAAACGACGGCAATCGATGCTGCTCTGAGACGGCACAGGTCTTCTCCAGCGGATCCGCTCGACCTGATGAGCAGACTGGGTGGGCGCGAGATTGCCGCTATGGCCGGCGCGATCATTGCCGCGCGCATGGAGAAGGCCCCTATTGTCCTGGAAGATATTTCGGCTCTGGCGGCCGCGGCCGTGTTGCACCACATTCGCCCCGATGCGGTTGCCCACTGCGTTCTGGCCGCTAATTTCCCGCTGGAACGAGCGTCCGAGACGGCGAGAATAATGGGACTGGACTATCTGTCGATCGAAAGCGGCGGCGTGGGACCGGGCATCGACTCCGCTTTGGCCGTGAGCGTTCTGAAGGCAGCCACGGTGGCCGCAGCGTAAGATATTCAGCGCGCGCGCCCGCCGGCAGCCGCCTGCGTCGGCAAGGCAGGCAGTTTTTCCATCACGCGCGAAGAGGGGAAGATCACGATAACCTCGGTGCCTTCCCGCAGTTTGGAATGCAGCTTGAAATCGCCGCCATGCATAGCGACCAGCCCTTGGACGATCGGCAGGCCAAGACCGGTGCCTTGTTCCGCGCTTTTGATGGCAATGGAGCCCTGGCCGAAAGCCGAGAGCACGACCGGGATTTCATCCTCGGGAATGCCCGGTCCATTGTCTTTGATGGCGACATACTGCCCGCCGCCGGCTGTCCAGCCCACACGCACACGAATTTCACCCCCCATCGGGGTAAATTTGATGGCGTTCGACAGCAGGTTGAGGCCGATCTGCCGCACCGCGCGCTCGTCGGCAAAGAGCCGCGGCAAATCCTTCTCGAATTGCTGGACAATGCGGATCTGCTTGCCGCGCGCCCGCAACTCCATGAGATGGCAACATTCTTCCATGGTGTCGAGCAGGAACATCTGCTCTTCGTTCATCTGGTAGCGGCCTGCCTCGATGCGTGACAGGTCGAGGATTTCGTTGATCAGATCGAGCAGATGTTTGCCCGAGGCATGGATGTCGCCAGCGTACTCCTTATAGGTGGGGCTCGACATAGGTCCCAGCACCTCATTCGCCATGACCTCGGAAAAGCCAAGGATCGCATTGAGCGGCGTCCTGAGCTCATGGCTCATCGAGGCGAGGAAGCGCGATTTCGCAAGATTGGCTTCCTCCGCGCGCCTCCTGGCCTCGTCCGACATCGATTTTGCGGTTTCGAGTTCCGCGATCAGACCGTCCTTTTCGGTACGAAACGACAGGACCTGCAATGTAGATCGCTTCATGCGGGTGGAAACGTAGGTAAAATAGGCAAGCGACACCGGAAGCAGCGACGCCATGATCAGTTCCAGCGGCGCGGGCCTCCATCCGACGGCGACGAAATAGGCGACCAGAGCGCCGACAAAGGTGAGCGGCAGGGCGCCCGTGAGGTGCGACGTGATCACCGTACTCGCCGCCATGGCGATCAACAAGATGACGGCCTTGATGACAGGTAGGAAATCGACGCCACAAGTGCTGCAATCGACATAGGCGAAATAGGTCCACGCTAGACCTGTAAAAGCGTGCCCGATCATGAAGTTGCGGCGGATGGCGGTGACATTGAATTTAGCTGGATCGGTGTTTTCGACGCGCTGGGCATACCAGGCGAGCATCAAATAGCAGGCCAATGAAAAGATGCACCAGATTGCAAGCGGCAGGCCAACGCCGGCGGAAGAGCCGACCGCGGTGACGGCGACGATGAGCAGCGCGATAGGAGCTGTGCTGGCGACCAATGCATGGGCATGCAATGTCAGCAGCTCTCGGTCGAATGCCGGATTGCCGGGCTTTTGCGACAACTTTTCCCGTGTCTGGCGAATGGCGCGCGCGACATCAGTATCGCGGCGCGTCTTGCGGCGATCAACGATGAACTTGTCCGTGGTGTTGGAGCTAAGCGCCATTCCGGAACTGCATACATTGCCGGTTCGATGTGTATCGTTCACGCTAGCGGCGAATGATTAAGAGACTGTTTGCCATATGAGTCGCGGCCGTTTTCGAAGCCCGCCTTCGTCTTCGGGCGGACGCCGGTTGCTGCGCTGGTCGGACTATGTGCTGGCGGCCGTTATTATCGGCCTGTCGTTGCTGCTGGCGGCGCGGCTCGACCGCGTGGCGGAGCGGTCAAATGCCGGCGCAGCTACGATCCACGACGGCGACACGTTGACCGTGCAGGGCCAACGCATGCGCCTGCGCGGCATCGATGCGCCAGAATATCGACAGAACTGTAGCGCCGGCGGCGAGACCTATCCCTGTGGACGCCAGGCTCGGGCGGCGTTGGCTGCGATGACCGCAGGCAAGGCCGTGATCTGTAACGGCTGGGAGCGGGACAAATATCAGCGGCCGCTCGTCGTTTGCAGCGTCGGGAGCCCGGCGCTGGACATCAACGGCGCGATGGTGCGGCAGGGATGGGCCGTCGCCTATGGCGGCTATGGCAGCGAGGAAGCGGAAGCACGCAAGGCAAAGCGGGGGCTTTGGCAAGGCGACTTCCAGCGGCCGCGCGACTGGCGCATCGAGCACGAGCACGGCAGGGCTGACGAGCCCGAACGGGATTTGCTGGTCAGCCTCTGGTCATGGCTGCGCCAAGCGATCTGGCCTTGACCCGCTAACCTGACTGTGTCGCTCTGCATGGCAATAGGAGTTGCCCATGAAACTCTACGATGGCGGCAAGGCGCCGAATCCGCGGCGGGTACGCATTTTTCTGGCGGAAAAAGGCATCGAGGTGCCATTGGTGCCCGTCGATATGGGTGCGCTGGAGCATCGGGGCGATGCCGTCACCAGCCGCAATCCACTACAGCGTTTGCCCGTGCTTGAACTCGAGGACGGGACGATCCTGACGGAGTCGGTCGCCATCTGCCGCTACTTCGAAGAACTGCATCCGAAACCCGCGCTTATGGGTGAGGGCGCGCTTGGCAAGGCACTGGTCGAGATGTGGCAACGCCGTATGGAGCTTAACCTCATGTTCCCGGTGGCGCAGGCGTTTCGGCACATCCACCCGGCGATGAAGGAATGGGAAGTGCCGCAGATCGTCGAATGGGGCGAGGCCAACAAGCCGAAAGCGCTGACGTTCCTCGAACTGCTCGATGGCGAACTGGCGTCACGCGAATTCGTGGCCGGGAATGCCTATTCGATCGCCGACATAACAGGGCTGATCGCTATCGATTTCATGAAGCCGGCCCGTATCTCCCTGCCGGACGAACTGGCCAATGTGCGCCGCTGGTATACGGCGGTAAAAGCGCGGCCCAGCGCCGAGGCATGAACCGGGCAGCGGAACTGGTCCGGCTTGAGGACGAGGTTCGCGCCTGCCGGATCTGTGTGGAAAACCCGCAGGGCAAGCCGCTGCCGCACGAGCCACGACCGGTGACGCGGGTCTCCGCCACGGCAAAGATCCTAATCGCGGGGCAGGCGCCTGGAACCAAAGTGCACGCCTCCGGCATACCGTTCGACGACCGTTCCGGAGACAGGCTGCGCGAATGGTTGGGGATGTCGCGCGCCGAATTTTATGACCGCGACATGCTGGCCGTCCTGCCTATGGGCTTCTGCTTTCCCGGCCAGGACGCCAAGGGCGGCGACCTGGCGCCGAGGCGCGAATGCGCGCCGGCCTGGCGGACCAAATTCCTGACCGCCATGCCACAGGTCGAGCTTGTGGTGGCCATCGGTCTCTATGCTCAGGCATGGCATCTCGGCGACCTGCGGTCAGCGTCGCTGACAGAGACGGTCGCCGACTGGAGACGGGTCTATGACAAGACGCACGACCCCCATATTCTGGCCATGCCGCACCCATCGTGGCGCAATACGGGTTGGCTGAAGAAAAATCTCTGGTTCGAGCAGAACCTGCTGCCTTTCCTGCGCGCCGAAGTCGACCGGTTGCTGCGGCGCGGCTGAAATCGCCAGAACGGCATGGTCGCTATGCCACGGCGGTAATGCGTTAGAATTTCTTTCCAATTGGGTAGCGATTTTGCTATGAGAGCGATGATTCCATTCTACGGAGCCTCCCATGGACCGCCTCGACCGCAAAATTCTGCGCCTCTTGCAGGAGGACGCCACGCTCGCCGTCGCCGATGTGGCGAAAAAGGTGGGCCTGTCGACGACGCCCTGCTGGCGGCGCATCCAGAAGCTGGAGGAAGAGGGCGTCATCAAGCGTAGGGTCGCCATTCTCGATCCGGACAAGATCAATGCGCGGGTGACCGTGTTCGTCGCCATCCGCACGAATTCGCACAGCCATGAATGGCTGCGGCGCTTCTCGGAAGTTATTCAGGAATTCCCGGAAGTCATTGAATTTTATCGCATGAGCGGCGATGTGGACTATCTGCTGCGCGTCGTCGTGCCTGATATCGCGGCCTATGACGCCTTCTACAAGCGGATGATCGCCAAGATCGAAATCCGCGACGTGTCGTCGTCGTTCGCAATGGAGCAGATCAAATACACGACCGAGCTGCCGCTCGATTACATGATGCTGGATAAGGAGAGCGCGAGCGCGGCTTAGCCGTCAGCGTGTCTTGGCTGCCTTTGCCTGAAGTCGCTCGAGCTGTTTCGGGTTCGTGAGTTCGCGCACCGCATCTTTGCCGATCCAGCGGGCGGTCTTGTCATCCGACGCGGCGAGTTTTTCGGCGAGCGCAAGGGCAGGCGCGTGTAGAGTCAGCGACCGCTTGCCGATGGTGCGCAGCGCCCAATTGACCGCCTTCTTGACGAAGTTGCGCGGGTCCGCGGCGTGTTTTTCGACCAGCGGCAGGTAGCCGGCGAAGGTCGCGTCCGGTTCCTTCTTGCGGTGTACCGTCGCCCAGCAGAGCATGGCAAAAGCCGTGCGGCGCACGAATTCGCGCTCATCCTCGGCGAATTCCTCGATGAGTTGACGCCAATGATCGGTGTCGACGAAGAGGTCAGACACGCCGTCGACTATGTCCCAACTGTCGAACTCGACCGCCCAGCGGCGGGCATCGTCTGCCGTGAAGCGTTTGGGATCAGCGGTCTGCGAGGCGATGAATTGCGCCTCCATGATGCCGCTTTTCCACAGTTCGAAGGCGCGTTCGTGGTTGCGCTTTATCTTCTTGGCAATGTCGCGCTGCACGCCATGCGAGATGCCCAGCGCGCGGTCGATCTTGATGCCATAGCGTTTCATGCCCTCGCGGTTTTTTTCCGAACTGAACGATTTCAGATGGACGATCACCTCGGAAGCTGTGGAATTGGGCGTAAGCGTCATCGTGCGGGCTCGACTGAAAGCTTGCTGCGATGCGACAGCAGCGGGTTGCCGAGACCAATTGGCGGCGGCATGTCGGTCGCTGCCGAGACGCTAGCCCGTCCCAGGGAATAGGCGGTTTCGACGACCTTTGCGCCGTCCAGGATGAAAAGCTGGGTCTTTGAATCCTCGCTCTTCAAAATGCCGCGAACGGCCACTGGCTCGTAGATTTCGCGCGCGGCATAGGGCGTGCGCAACGAAACATGAATGATCTGGTTCGGAGGCGGGGACGGCATGTGGCTGCAAGCGCCGGCGACTGGGACGAGCAGGAACTCGTAAACATCGTCGCCCTCGCGATCGACCGGCAGGAGGTAGCCCTTTATCTCGATTTCCCGATCGACGAACGGGGATTTGGTCGATGACATTTCAGTTGCGGCTGACGGGCGCAGATCCTGCCACTGAACAGGCTGAGGCTCGGCGAGTGCTGGGGAAGACCAGACAATCGCCGACAGCAGGATGAGGATTGCAGCGCCGGCTTTCATCGTTCCAGTCTGGCCAGCAACGAGGATGTGTCCCAACGCTTGCCGCCCATCTCCTGCACATCTTTGTAGAACTGATCGACCAGCGCTGTCACCGGCAGTTTCGCGCCATTGCGGTCGGCTTCGTCGAGACAGATGCCGAGATCCTTGCGCATCCAATCGACGGCGAAACCGTAATCGTACTTGCCGGCATTCATCGTCTTGTGGCGATTCTCCATCTGCCAGGAGCCGGCCGCGCCCTTGGAGATCACGTCGATGACCTTTTCAATGTCGAGACCTGCCTTCTTGCCGAAATGAATGCCTTCGGAAAGGCCTTGGATTAGGCCGGCTATGCAGATCTGGTTGATCATCTTGGTGAGTTGGCCTGCCCCGGAAGGGCCCATTAACCCGACCATTCGCGCATAGGCCTCGATGACGGGCTTGGCCTTGTCGAAATCGGCCTGCTCGCCGCCGACCATCACGGTCAGCACGCCATTTTCCGCGCCGGCCTGTCCGCCCGACACGGGCGCATCGAGAAACCCGAAGCCGGCCGCCTTGGCCGCGGCAGCAAGTTCGCGCGCGACCTCTGCCGAGGCAGTCGTGTTGTCGATGAAGACGGCGCCCTTCTTCATGGTCGAGAAGGCGCCGTCCTTGCCGGTGGTGACCGAGCGCAGATCGTCGTCGTTGCCGACGCAGGCGAAGACAAAATCCTTGTCTTTAGCGGCCTCGGCCGGTGTTTTGGCGAATGCGCCGCCATGTTGCTTGACCCAGGTTTCGGCCTTGGCCGTGGTGCGGTTGTAAACGGTGACGTCATGCCCGCCCTTGTTCTTCAGATGCGCGGCCATGGGATAGCCCATGACGCCAAGACCGAGAAATGCGACTGAAGCCATGCGTTCCGTTCCTTGGGTCAATTTGGTAAGTCCGTGTAAACGACATTGGCGATATCTGAAAGCCGCGGCGGAGCGGGGAGCCCAAGTCTGAAAATGACCATCGACGAATCCGTAGGCAGTTTCCTGCGCGTATCAGCCCTCTATCGTGGCCGTGTCAGCGCCGACCTGGAGACGTTTCGCCCAACCCATATCGTTTCACTCCTCGACCCGGCGCTCGATCAGGCCAAAATTCCAAGCTTCGGCGCCGTCACCACCATGCAGAGAAAGTTTCCTGACCTCGACACGCCAGGCGCCGCCCTTCTGTCCAGCCAGATGTTCGGTGAGATCGTCGAATTCGTCTCGGGATGGGCGGCTGCGCGCCAGCGCGGCGAGGACGCGAGATTGCTGGTCCATTGCCATATGGGCGCGAGCCGCAGCACCGCCACCGCTTTGATATCTCTTGCAGTCCTTCGTGGACATGGCAACGAGGGCCGTGCGTTCGACGACCTGATGCGGATCACCAACAAGCCCTGGCCGAATTACAATCTCGTCGCCCTGGCAGACGATCTGCTCGACCGGAAAGGCCTGCTGATCGCGGAATTGCTGCGCTATCGCGAACGCTATCCCCGACGGCTGGACGCCTACATGAGGCTCAATCTGCGTCGGGGGCAGGCTCTGCCTGATTGGCCGTCTACCTGATCAGGTGCTTGGTGATTATGCGCTCGATCCAGTCGATAGCGTGGCGCAGCACCTCCACGATCGACAGGTAGATCAGCGCCGCCCAGATATAGGACTGGAAATCGAAGCTGCGCGAATAGGCGCGGCGGGTCTCGCCCATCAGGTCGAACACGGTGATCAGCGCCACGATCGCCGAGCCCTTGATCATCAGGATCAGCTCATTGCCGTACGGGCGCAGCGCCACGATCATAGCCTGCGGAAAGATGATTTTACGCATCGTTTGCCATTTGGTGAGGCCCAGCGCCGCAGCGCCCTCCCACTGCCCGCGCGCCACGCTTTCGATTGCGCCACGCAGGATTTCGGCCTGGTAGGCGGCCGTGTTGAGAGAGAAGGCAAAGATGGCGCAATACCATCCGTCCCGGAAAAACCACCACAGGCCGATCGTTTCGAAGAAGGGCCGGAACGAGCCCGCGCCATAGTAGATCAGGAAGGTCTGCGCGAGCAGCGGCGTGCCGCGAAAGAAATAGACGTAAGCATATGCCCAGGCAGACAGAAACCGGTTTTTGGACATGCGGGCATAGGCGACCGGCAGCGAGAACAAAGCGCCCAGCACCATCGAGACGGAAACGAGGGTCAGGGTGACGCCAAGGCCTTTCATGTAGACCGGGGCCCAGCGCCAGAAGAATTCGGGGTTCCAGACCCGCACCAGATACATGATCAGGCCAATGGCGAGCACGGCCCAGAAGGCAAGCAGCACATGGCCGGCGATGCGTGGACCGCTCCAGGGTCTCGCGGGCGCCGGCGGGCGCTCGATGGCGGTGATGGTCTGTTGGGCGAGGCTCATCGGGCAGGCTCCCGACGTCCGACGACTTTCTCGATGCCACCGATGCCGATGGACGAGACGATGGCGAGACCGAGATAGATCAGACAGGCTACGCCGAAGAACAGGAACGGCTCCTTGGCAACGCGCGAGGCTTCATAGGCGCTGCGCGTCAGTTCGGTCAGGCCGATGGCCGATACGAGGGACGTGTCCTTGATCAGGATCAGCCAGAGATTGGAGAGGCCGGGCAGGGCGATGCGGATCAGTTGCGGAAGCACGACCAGCCGCATCGTCTTGCCGTAGGAGAGCCCGACAGCATAGCCGCCCTCATACTGCCCGCGTGGAATGGCGCGGAAGGCGGACAGGAAAACCTCGCTGGCATAAGACGAGAAGACCACGCCGCAGGCGATGACGCCGGCCACAAAGCTGTTCACCTCGATCTGCGTACCGGGGCTGATGAAGCCGACGATTTGTTGCAGAGCGATCTGCCCGCCGAAAAAGATCAGGAAGAGGGTGAGGAGCTCAGGCAGACCCCGGAAGATGGTTGTGTAGACGTTGCCGGCCGCCCGCAAAGTCGGCTCCGCGGACTGTTTGGCCAATGCAATGAAGAATCCGAGCAGGAGACCAAAGGGCAAGGTAACCAGCGCCAATACCACCGTTTGGACGACGCCCCAGGCAATGTCGTCGCCCCAGCCTTCCGGGCCAAAGCTGATCAGGGTGAGGTATTTTTCCATTGGCGATCCGATAGAGCGACGCGAATGCGAAAGCGGCGACCATCAGGTCGCCGCTCTTTCTAGCTGTATCGATCAGGAGCCTTCCGCTCCGTAAACGTCGAACTTGAAGTATTTGTCGTTTATTTCCTTGTACTTGCCGTTCGCGCGGATCGCCTCGATGGCGGCGCTGAACTCGCCGGCCAGCGGGTCGCCCTTGCGCACGGCGATGCCGGCGCCCGGGCCGAATATCTCGACCGGCTGAGGATCAGGCTGGCCAAGGATCTTGCAGCAGGCGCCGTCCGGCGTGGCCAGCCACTGCGACAGGACGACGATGTCGTCCTCGACTGCATCGAGCCGGCCGTTGGCCATGTCGAGCATATATTCCTGGCTCGACGGATAACCCTTGATCGTCGAGTCGGTGTAGGTCTTTTCGGCGTAATTATAGTGGGTTGTCGACGTGGCGACGCCGATCGTCTTGCCGGCGAGATCTTCCTTGGTGACACCCTTGAGGTCGCTATCCTTCGCTACGACGATCGCGGACGGGGTGTTGTAATATTTCTTGGAGAAATCAACCTGCTGTTTGCGCTCATCCGTGATCGACATGGAGGCGATGATGGCATCGAACTTGCTAGCCTGCAGGGCGGGGATGATGCCATCCCAGTCGGACGTGATGAACTCGCACTTGACCTTCATTTCCTCGCAAAGCGCGTTCGCGATATCGACGTCAAAACCTTCCAGCTTGCCGTCGGCGGTCTTGTTGTTGAAGGGTGGATAAGCGCCTTCGGTGCCGATCTTGATGGTTCGCTCCTGCGCCTGGGCAGCGCCAATGGCCAACAAGGCGGCCGACGCTGCAAGCGCGATACGAAGTGCAATACGCATAATGTTCCTCTCTTTGGTGCCCCGATCCGCCCCTGGCGGTTTGCCCAGGCAGCTCTTTCTGTCTGCCCGCTGGCGCGGATACTCCCATTGTTTCCCGGCAAAATGCAACTGCAAATCGGCGGCTTTGCGTGGAGGACTGCCGCTGGGTGGTCCGACGGCGAAGCATTTCTGGGGACGGACTATTCGGTCAAAATATCCCGGTAGATGTGCCGGCCGCCGTTGTAATCCTCGACTCGATATTCACCTGGAGCGCCTGCCGAGTCGATATAGCCGGGACCGATAGGCGCTTTGCCGTGACCGCCTGGTATGTCGAGGACATAAGTCGGCAAGCACAGGCCGGAGAGGCGGCCGCGCAACTCGGCCATGATCCTCTGTCCTTGCGCGATCGGAACACGAAAGTGGCTGGTGCCGCGCGCAAGGTCGGTGTGGTGCAGGTAGTAGGGTTTGACCCGGTTGCGCACCAACAGGCGAAATAGTCGGGACAACGCCTCGGCGCTGTCGTTGATGTTCTTCAAAAGCACGGTCTGCGACAAGAGCGGAAGGCCGGCGTCGGCAAGCCGGCCCAGCGCGGATCGCACGTTGTCGGTGATCTCCGCGGCGTGGTTGGTATGGATAACGACATATGTGCTCGGGAAGCCGCGCAGCGCCGCAACCAGGTCCGCGCTTATTTTGCCCGGCGCGACGATCGGCACCCGGGTATGCAGGCGCACAATCTGCACATGCTCTATCTCGCCGAGGGCTTTCAGGATGGCGGCCAGACGACGCGGGCTCAACACAAGTGGGTCGCCGCCGGTCAGTATCACTTCCCAGATATCCGCATTGGCGCGGATATAGGCGATCGCGGCGTCCAACTCCTCGTCGGTAAGCCGCCCTTCGCCGCCGACCGTCTCTCGCCGGAAGCAGAAGCGGCAATAGACCTCGCAGATATGGGTCGGCGTGAGCAGCGCGCGATCGGGGTAGCGATGCACTACGCCTTTCACCGGGCTGTGTGACCTGTCGCCGATCGGATCGGCCAATTCCTCTTCGCGGGTCAGCAACTCGTCGGCAGCCGGAATGAATTGGTGGCGGATAGCATCACCGTCTGCGCCTTGCATGGCGTTCACCATCTCGGCCGAAACGCGGACTTTGAAGTGCCGCTCGACTTCGCCGAGCGCCCCAGTTTCCCCGGGCGCGACATAGCCCGCAGCGACGAGCTCCTCGACCGAAATAAGGGCGCTTCTGGCGATTTGATAGTGCTTGGTCATGCCAGCCGCTTTAGCGCGGTCCACGCCTCGATGAAATCGGCGATCGAACCAATATCGTCGAGCATGAAAACCGGCAGTATCGTGTCGTTCACGGCGTGATCTGCCGCGATAGCGACGATGTGCGGATCACCATCGCTCAGCGGGGCTCGATCCTTCGCTTCCAGGCGGCGGGTCTCGATCTTGTCGTGCGATTCACGCTTGTAGCCCTCGACCAACACCAAATCGCAAGGGGCAAGCCTTTCCAGAATCGCCTCGAGAGAAGGTTCCTGCTCGTCGCGCAGCTCGTGCATCAAGGCCCAGCGATTGCCAGAGATGATCGCGACTTCGCTCGCGCCGGCCGCGCGATGTCGAAAGCTGTCAGTGCCTTCCTTGTCGATGTCGAAGGCGTGGTGGGCATGCTTGACGGTCGAGACGCGCCGGCCACGACGAGTTAGCTCAGTGACGAGCCTTTCGGTCAGCGTGGTCTTGCCAGAATTCTTCCAGCCGGTAATGCCGAATACGCGATGAGTCATTAGAGCGAGATGAGGCTAGATTGAACCATTCTGCCGGCGATGGTTTGGGCCAAGGTCGAGGGCTTCGGCGAAGGTCGGACTGGTTGTCCGGCCGAGACGGAGGCCGAAGGAATTGGCCCAAACCAGCCCGGCCCTTTGGGTTTGCGTTTGGCGGACGCCCACGTCGTCAGGCCGCTCGGCCGGGCAACCAGCCCGACCTTCGCGTCCTTCCTAGCGGATCGCCTCGCCAAACGACAAACAGAATGGCTCAATCTGACCTCATCTCGCTCTTGCCGTCGTCATGCAGCAGGCGGCGTGCTTCGGCAAGATCGTCGGGCGTGTTGATGTTGAAGAATGGATCTACCGAGCCGCCGTGCAGGGCGACATTGTCGAACGTCACGGCGGTGTGGGGATATCGTTCGATGAAGGCGACGACTTTTCGCGTTCCGCCCGTCTCCAGATGACGGCGTAGATCGCTCGCGAGCGCCGTCGGCCACAGCGCAAAAGTCGGATGAACGCCGCGTTGCGAGGCCGCTACGACGATGTGGTCAGCCGGCGCGCCCGTCAGTCTTGTCGCCAGGTCTGTTGGAAAAAACGGCGTGTCGCCGGCGACCGTGATTAGCCGCTCGGCTTGAATCGACAGTGCCCATTCGAGTCCGGCCAGAATGCCAGCGAGCGGTCCTTGAAAGCCGGGAATGCTGTCGGCCAGCAAAGGAAGTCCGAGTGAGGGCAGGCTGGCGGGGTCGCTGTTCGAGCTGACGGCGATCTTATCTACCTGCGGCCGGAGGCGGTCGGCAATGATCTGAACCATCGACAAGCCGCCGAGCGTAAGAGCTGTCTTGTCGCCGCCGCCCATACGGCTGGAACGACCGCCGGCGAGGATGAGACCTGCAACGGCGGCCATCAAAGGTCGCCGGCGACCGCGGCCCTGCGTATGATCCAAACGGTCGTCAGCATACCGGCGATGGCCGACAGCAAAGTGACGATCAAGAGCGGGTAGGGTCCGGATTGCGGTGACAGGAGGGCTGCAGTGATCGCTGCCAGCATCGCGCCACCTCCGAGCGTCAGCGCTCCCCCCAATCCTGAGGCGGAGCCGGCCAGATGTGGCTGGACGCTGACGATGCCGGCATTGGCGCTGGGTAGAGTCATGCCGTTGCCCATACCCACAAAGGCGGCTGGACCGAACAAGGCTAAGGGGTGCATCGACCCACCGAGGAAGAGTATCAGCGACGTGGCCAGCCCGATGGTCGCCGCAATGTTCCCGGCGAACATCATTCGGTTCATGCCGACGCGCCGTGAGAACCGGCCGGAAATGAAATTACCGATCATATAGCCGATCGAAATGATGCCGAAATAGAACCCATATTGAGATGGTGTCAATTTCAGCATCTCCGTCGAGACGTATGGGCCTCCGCCGAGGAAAGCGAAGAATGCGCCGGAGGCAAATGTGGCCGTTAGCGTGTAACCCCAGAAGCGGGGAGAAGAGAGCAGTTCCGGGTAGGTCCGAAATTGCTGGCCGAAAGACGAGGAGCGATTGCGATTGGTTTCGGTCAAATCAAGATAGACGACGACAAGCGCCACGAGCCCCAGCCCGAACGTCAGCCAGAAGGTGGCTTTCCATCCATAAATCTCGTCGAGATAACCGCCGATGAACGGTGCGATCATCGGCGTGACGCTCATGCCCATGGTGATGTAGCCGATCTTGCTGGCCGCATCCTCAGTATCGACCGTATCGCGGACGATCGCGCGGGACAGCACGATGCCCGATGCGGCGAAGGCCTGGAAGATGCGGCAAACCAGCAGTACATGCACGTTCGGCGAGAAGATTGCGGCAATGGTAGCGACCAGGAATATCGAAAAGGAGACGATCAAAACGGGCCGCCTGCCATAACGATCCGATGCTGGGCCGAGTCCGAGCTGAAGAAAGGCCATCGCCACCAGGTACAACGACAGGGCCAGTTGCACGACGCCGTAGTCCACCGCGAAATACCGGGCCATGCCCGGAAGCGACGGAAGAAAGACGTTGAGCGCCAGCGGGCCGACCGACGTTGCAATGATCAATGTCGCCATGTTCGGCGACTTGATCTGCTCGCTCGTGAAGGGATCGCTCATCCTTATAACCCGTCGACAGCCGTGGACGGGCCTGTCGTTTCCGTAACCGGCCTGGATCTGCCGACGATCCTTTCGCGATAGAGCGTGTATAATCCAGATGCAACAACTACAAAGGATCCGATCAACATCGGAATGTCAGGAACGTTAAGAAATACGATGTAGCCGGCGGCGATCGCCCAAAGCAACGCCGTGTACCGGAACGGCGCGACAAACGAGATGTCGCCGATCCGCATGGACTGGATGATGAACTGATATCCGGCAAGCACCAGTACAGCTGCGGTGATCAAAACCGCCAGCAACGGCATGGTCATCGGCTCCCAACCGCCTGTCAATGGAATAAGCGCACCGCCGCATAGCGTAACGGCTGCTGCCGTTAGCAGGACGATGAACGTCGAGGGAATCTCGGCGGAAATCCTGCGAGTCGCAAGATCGCGAATGGCGCAGAATACGACACAGGCAAGCACATAGGTCGAATAGGCGTTGAAGCCTTCCATGCCCGGCCTGACGATAATCAGAACACCAATGAAACCGACTGCAATAGCGAGCCAGCGTCGAGGTCCGACTTTTTCGCCGAAAAAAAGCGCCGCGCTCATTGTAACGGCGAGAGGAAGAGCCTGAAATACGGCCGCTACGTTTGCGATCGGCAAGTGCGCCAAGGCTATGAGATAGAAGATCGTCCCGCCAATCTCGCCCACCACCCGGCATATGATCGCCGGGCTCGCCAGCCGCCGCGGCGGCTGAAAATGCCCCAATCGCCAAACCAGAACGACGATCAGGGCAGTCGCGAATATGCCGCGCACCAGCATGATTTGACCAATGCCGATCGAGCCGGTGGCAATTTTCACCAGCGTGTCGTTCAGCATGAACGCGGCCTGCGAAGCAACCATGAAGGCTGCGCCGCGCTGATTGGCAGAAAGGGGCAAAAGACCGAATCCGTGGAGTTTGAATGCCACGCATAGCAATCAAGTTCTGACAATCAAACGCCAATCACATGAGCCAGCGGATGGGCCGATGCAATGCTGGCAGGCTACGCGCCGGCGTAACTCAGCCGCCGGTCACGCTCATATGCCTTGACACGGACGGCCGCTTGGTGCGCCGGTCGATGACGAAGTCGTGGCCTTTGGGTTTGCGCCCAATGGCTTCGTCGATAGCGTTGGAGAGGAGTTCATTACCTTCGGACGCCCGTAGCGGCGTGCGCAGGTCGGCGGCGTCTTCCTGGCCCAGACACATATAAAGTGTGCCGGTGCAAGTGAGTCTGACGCGATTGCAGCTTTCGCAGAAATTATGCGTCATCGGCGTGATGAAGCCGAGCCGGCCGCCGGTCTCCGCCACTTCGACATAGCGAGCGGGACCGCCGGTCTTGAACGGAATGTCGGTCAAGGTGAGCTGTTGCTCGAGTTGTGCCCGCAAAAGCGACAGTGGCAGATACTGGTCGGTGCGATCCGCGTCGATCTCGCCCATCGGCATGGTTTCAATAACCGTCAAATCCATGCCGCGCCCATGCGCCCAGCGCATCAGCGAAGGAATTTCAGCGTCGTTGAAGTCCTTCAGGGCGACAGCGTTGATCTTGATCTTCAGGCCCGCCGCCTGGGCGGCATCGATGCCTGCCATGACCTTGGAGACATCGCCCCAGCGCGTGATCTGACGGAATTTCGCCGGGTCGAGCGTATCCAGCGAAACATTGATGCGGCGCACGCCGGCATCCGCGAGTTCGCTGGCAAAGCGGGCAAGCTGCGAGCCGTTGGTTGTCAGCGTCAGCTCATCCAGCGCGCCGCTTTTCAGATGCCGCGACAGCTCGCGGATGAGGTGCATGATGTTCTTGCGCACCAAAGGCTCGCCACCGGTGAGCCGCAGCTTTTTCACGCCTTTTTCGATGAAAACCGTACAGAGCCGATCGAGCTCTTCAAGCGACAACAAATCCTTCTTGGGTAAGAAGACCATGTCTTCCGCCATGCAGTAGGTGCAGCGGAAGTCACAGCGATCTGTCACCGATACCCTGAGGTAGCTGATATCACGTCCGAAAGGGTCGATAAGGCTCATGCCGTCTCTTGCTTTTTCGTTCGTCGCCTATGCGGCGATGAAGGCAGGTATAGCACCAATGTCGGGCCTGCCGCATAGATATTCAAGCGTTCCCGACATCGTCTTTTGGTCATAGCGCGGCATTGGACATGTATTCAACGTGACCCTTTCGCACGCCGGCTTTTCGGTCTAGCGGAGAAGCGAGCAGGGATGATGTGATGACGGCGCCGACGGAATTGAGAGTATCAAAGGACCGGAAGCTGCTGACGGTGACATTTCCCGCGCACCGGCCGTTCGAATTGCCGGCGGAAATGCTGCGGGTGCTGTCGCCGTCGGCCGAAGTGCAGGGCCATTCGCCCGAGCAGCGAGTGACCGTGCCTGGCAAACGCAATGTGGCGATCACGAAAATCGAACCGGTGGGCAATTATGCGGTGCGCATCACCTTCGATGATTTCCACGATACCGGCATTTTCACTTGGGATTATCTGCATCGGCTGGGGCACGAGAAAGACGGCCTGTGGCAAGGCTATCTGGACGAACTGGCGGCGAAGGGGTTGGACAGGGGCTGATCTCGGATCCGCTTTACAGTCACGCCACCGCTGCCTATGTAGCGACATCTCCAATCAGGACGAAAAGAATGCGGGCGGAAACGCAGGCTAAGGTCGATGAAATCAAGCAGGGCGTTGCCTTGCTGAGGAGGCATCTTTGACTGGGATCAAGCCGTCAAACGACTTGATTATCTGAACAACCGCGCCGAAGATTCGTCGCTCTGGAACGATCCGCAGGAAGCGCAGAAGCTGATGCGCGAGCGCCAGACGCTCGACGACGGCATCAACGGCGTGCGCAAGATCGAGCAGTCGCTGGCCGATAATATCGAGCTGATCGAGATGGGTGAGGCGGAAGGCGACGACAGCATCGTCGCCGATGCCGAGGCCGGCATCCGGGCGATGGCGGGCGAGGTGCGCGAGCGCCAGATAGAGACCATGCTGTCGGGCGAAGCCGACGGCAACGACACCTATCTCGAAATCCATGCTGGCGCCGGCGGCACCGAGAGCCAGGATTGGGCGAACATGCTGCTGCGCATGTACACCCGCTGGGCCGAGCGCCGCGGCTTCAAGGTCGAAGTGCTGGAAATGCACGACGGCGAAGAAGCCGGCATCAAGTCCGCCACCGTTTTGATCAAGGGCCATAACGCCTATGGCTGGCTGAAGACCGAGTCGGGCGTGCACCGCCTGGTGCGGATATCGCCTTATGATTCCAACGCGCGCCGGCATACGTCTTTCTCCAGCGCCTGGGTCTATCCGGTGGTGGACGACAACATTCAGATCGACGTCAGCGAGTCGGATGTGCGTATCGACACCTATCGTTCGTCCGGGGCCGGCGGCCAGCACGTCAACACCACCGACTCGGCCGTACGCATCACGCACATCGCAACAGGTATCGCGGTGGCCTGCCAAGCCGGGCGTTCCCAGCACCAGAACCGCGCCAAGGCGTGGGAGATGCTGCGCTCGCGCCTCTATGAGGTGGAGCTCGAAAAGCGCGAAGCCGCAGCGAACGCCACCGAATCGTCCAAAACGGATATCGGCTGGGGCCACCAGATCCGCTCCTATGTTCTGCAGCCCTATCAGCTCGTGAAAGACCTGCGCACCGGTACGGAATCGACCAGCCCGTCCGATGTGCTCGACGGTGATTTGGACGAGTTCATGGAAGCCAGCCTCGCGCACCGCATCGAAGGCGGCGTCGGCGGCGAGGTGAAGGATCTCGACTAGGCCGTGTCGTCGGCAGCGCTATCGCCCTGCGGCAGGTCGCGCCTTATCTCGGCTCGGCGCCAGGGTTTGCGGTGACGGAAGACATATCGCGGCTGCGCGGCCTCCCTGATTCATACCCTGTTACGGCATCGGTGGCTCGACGCAGCATGCGCTGGGCTGGCCGCTCGACGATAAAATAAAGGACAGCCGAGGTCAGGTAAACGAGGCCGAAATAGGCCGGCAGGGCGAAGCTGCTGGTCAAGCTCGATCTTTCGAGCGCCATCAGGATGATGAGGTGGCACATATAGGTGGCGAAGGAAATTTCGCCGAGGAAGACCATAGCGGGGTTGCGCAGCGCCCTCGATATCGCACCCTGGCCAATCGCCAACACGAAGATCAGCGGCAGCAGGAAAGCGATCGCATAGAGGTGCGTCGGCCAGAACAGCATCGGTCGCGGGAATGGCCAGATACGCTCCAGCCCCAAAAACATCGACAGATTGGCGAAGAAGAAGAACACCGCGAGCGCAGTAGCAACCGCTTCCAGAATGGAGGCCGTCGCGAACGGCATCCGCCATTCCCGTTGGAGGAAAAGCCGGCAAGCGATCATGCCGGCTGCGAACTGGACGATGTAGGAGCCGGGGTGGAACCGCATGATGGCCGGGGCCGACATGGCATCGGTGTGGACTTTGACGTTTACAAACATCGCCGCCCATATGATCGTCGCGACGGAAAGAAGCGCCGTGGCAACGAGTAGCCAGCGTGTCGGCAGGATGATGAACAGCGGGAAGAGCAGGTAAAAGCCGAGTTCGACCGAAATGGTCCAGGATACCGCATTGCCGTGCAAGGCGTAGAGGCCGTTGCCCAGCCAGGCCTGGACCATGGGGATCGTCGCCCACAGCCGCGCCGGGTCGAAATAGGGATTTGCCGGGTCGGCAAAGAACAGCATGGCGGCGGCAAGCGTCACCAGATGCAGCGGCCAGATGCGCGCGATTCGATAGCCGATGACCCTGATGGCATCGGCCAAGCTTGGCATCGAGCGATAATTGTAGGCGAGGATGAAGCCCGACAGGATGAAGAATAGGTCGACGCCGACCGCGAAATGAATCGACGACAGCGGCGGCATGCCCCATCTGCCGGCGCTGTGCATGATGACGATCGACGCCGCCGCGAAGAAGCGCAGCGAGGTCAAAGGCGGCAGTGGCTTTATTTTCGCGTCGGGTCCCATGGATCGGACAGCCTTAGCGGCATGCTTAGCCGGACGCCATCGTCAATTCCCGAGCGATACTACACCATGACAATCGAGACTTCGCCTTCCAGTGCGCCTTGATAGGCGGACAGGTGCGGCTCCTCGTCGGGCTCGTCCTGCAGTTCGCCGATCTGATCGAGCTGGGCTTCGGCGAAGCCCTCGCGTTGCAGTGCCTCCAGCGTCAGGCGCACGGCCGAATCGTCGTCCGGCGCACGCAGAATCACATGCACTTGCGATTCCTTCCCGCCTTTGCGGCGCGTCACGCTGCCGGTGATGATCCAGATGAGGGGCGGGTCGTTGTCGTTCATGGTCGATTCCATTCAATATCGAATCTATAGGCTGCGTCGGCTGATTGCACCTGGGAAGCTGCTGTCGGCAGAACCACCGTTCGACAGAAAGTTCTTCTTGCCGCCGACGTTGCGACACTTTCTTTCGCATCCCTTGATCCGCGCCCCACGCATGCCAAATATGCGCGACCCTGCGGCGTTTTTCACGGCAGCCGGGGTTGACGGAAACCGGCCTTGCGAGTAGAGACCGCCCCGTCTGAGCCGATGTGAGGCTTTCAGTCGAGGACGTCGCGTCCCCGACATAATGCCTCAAACAGGGTTCGTTCTACGAGCGAAAAGACATTTCCGGCGCGCATGAAGCAGCAATGCTTCCTCTGCCAATTGTTCGGGCTAGACCGCGTAGATGCGGTTTTGGGCCCGAATTCGCGTATGGAAATGGCCGATTCGCGGACGGGCTTCGAGGGCAACCTTGGTGCTCAGGACACGAGATCGAGATTTAAAAGGACGGCTAATGCCTACAGTCAACCAGTTGATCCGCAAGCCGCGCATCGCGCCGGCAGTGCGCAACAAGGTTCCGGCCATGCAGCAGAACCCGCAGAAGCGGGGCGTCTGCACGCGCGTCTATACGACGACGCCGAAGAAGCCGAACTCGGCACTGCGCAAGGTTGCGAAGATCCGCCTCGTCAACGGCTTTGAAGTGATCGGCTACATCCCTGGCGAAGGTCATAACCTCCAGGAGCACTCGGTGGTCATGATCCGCGGCGGCCGCGTGAAAGACCTTCCGGGTGTGCGCTACCACATCATCCGTGGCGTGCTTGACACCCAAGGCGTGAAGAACCGCAAACAGCGCCGCTCGAAATACGGCGCCAAGCGTCCGAAGTAAGGGTTTTTTCCCACGGCTTCGGCGCTTTTTTATTTCTGCGCCAGGCTGTCGAGAACGAGAGA
>JBFWUS010000022.1:0-69392 GCA_050247155.1 Rhizobiaceae bacterium | reverse complement strand
CCACCAGTTTGCGCAATACGGCAATCCTACACCGTTTCTGCTGGCCGGTCGGGTCAGGCATGGATTCCTGATGACCTCCGCTCCGCTTCGCTCGCTCCGGCACAGGAATGACGCATTGCGGTTTCGTTGCCGCCAGTCGTCAACGCTGGTGATTGGCGGAAGCCACAAATTAAGTCCGTCATTCCTGTGCCGGAGCGAGCAAAGCGAAGCGGAGGTCATCAGGAATCCATGCCTTTGTGTATGGGATATCAGTGTCGGTGTAGGATTTAGAGCAAACATCAGAGCCAGTGTAGGATTGCCGCCGGCCAAGGAGCCGCCTCAGGAAGCACAAAATGTCCCGCAAGGGCTATGTCTACATGCTGGCGTCGCAGAAGAACGGCACGCTGTACATCGGCGTGACGTCGGACCTTCCTGGACGCCTGTTCCAACACCAGACCGGGACGGGCTCGCGCTTCGCCGCCCGCTACGGCGTCAAGCGGCTCGTATGGTTCGAGGAACACGATCTCGTCACCGAAGCCATCCGACGCGAGAAGATCATGAAGAAATGGCCACGCCAGTGGAAAATCAACCTGATCGAACAAGCCAATTCGCAATGGCAGGACATTGCCTGGCAACTGATGTGAGGCTTACGCCGCGCACTCCAAAACCCTGATATCTCCCCAATTCTTCGCCTTGGCCTCCGCCGCTCGCGCCCGTAATCTGCGAAAATTTCATCCACGCCCTCAAGACCCGTGGGAGGATGGCTGCGAGTGATCGAGGCGATGGCATGGACTGGAATTTGGCAATCGAAAGACATAGCGAGGCGCTGAAGCGCATCGTCGCTATGCTGTTCGCCATGGCCGGGCTGAGCGATAGCGACCTTCGCACCCTGCCCCGCCCGCTCCATCGCGCGGTGTTGCGGCTTCTGCGGCCGGCTGAGTCGGCGGTGCGGCGACTGATCATCATTTTCGCGCTTACAGCGCCCGAAGGCTCGAAGGAAAAAGCCACACCGGCGCGGCTCCCGACAAAGCCAAAACCCACGCCAGCTCCGCTCTGGACTCTCGGCCGGGCGGACATCGCGCCGCCTGCCGAGAGCAAACCCAAGACGACCACCGAAGCGGCTCGCCGCTATGCCTTCCCGCTGATCGACCCGTTGCGACGACCGTTTCGGCGCAGCATGCGCTATACACCGGCCCATCTAGAGCCGCGCATCTGGGCGTCGGGTGGAGCCGATCGAGCCCCGCTTCCGTCACCGCCATCGCCGGATGCTCCGGTCAATGCCGCGCGGCTTGGCCTGCGCATCACCGCGCTCGCCGAAGCGCTCGATGATTTGCCCGGCCAAGCGCGGCGTTTCGAACGCTGGCGCGTGCGCCGCGATCGGGGTTTTACACGCCGCCTCTTGCCCTTGAAGCCGGGGCTGCCGCCGGGATCGCGACGGCGCGACTGGCTGTCGCCGGATTCAAACCGCCGGCCTTCGCATGAAATCCATGAGGTTCTTCACAACGTCCACGGTCTCGCTTTCGGGGCCGTGCAGCGCCATGACACGTCCTGATGTTACTCCACCTTCTCGGCGCCCTCCGGCACGCCCGTATCGATCGCTTCGGTGGTCGGCGCGGACGTCGCCGGCACGGCTGCCGTGTTCGCACCGAGATACATGGAGTGGCGCACCTGCACCGGCGTCGGGCCGCTGACACGGGCGAACAGGTCGATAACGTCCTGGTTCAGCATGCGCACGCAACCCGACGAGGCGTTCTTGCCGATCGAGTTCCATTCCGGCGTGCCGTGCAGGCGGTACATCGTGTCCTTGCCGTTCTTGAACAGATAGAGCGCCCGCGCCCCCAGCGGGCTTTGCGGGCCTGCCGGCATGCCCTTGGCGTATTTCGCCAGTTCCGGCCGGCGCTCGATCATCTCCGCCGGCGGCGTCCACACCGGCCATGCCTTCTTGAACTGGATGTTGGCGGTGCCCACCCAGTCAAATCCGGCCTTGCCGAGGCTAACGCCATAGCGCACCGCCTTTCGTCCCGGCAGCACGAAATAGAGGAAGTGCGTCGTGGTATCGACCACCACCGTGCCGGGTTTCTGGGAGGTCGGATCGATAACTATTTTTCGCAGATAGCGCTGGTCCATCTTGTCGATCGGGATCGCCGGAAGCCTGTGGCCGCCATCGGTCAGCCCGGCATACATCTCGCCGTAGCTGCCCAGCACCGGAACCTGAGCGGCTGCCGGAAGCGCGGAGATGCCGGTCAGCCCCGCCCCGGCCACGCCCGCCGCGCCGCCGAGGAAAACGCGCCGGTTCATGCGCCCGGAAATAATCGAAAAATCAGCCATTTTGCCCCCAAATCGGTCAAGCCTGTCGGGCGAACCCAAGCCACCCTCGACGGGAGCGATAACAGATTCCCGAATCGGCGAAAACATGGCCGCGGGACAGCGGCTAACGCGGCGTCCTCGGCGCGACGAAATAGGTCACGGCCAGCGTCAGCAAGGTAAGCATCGCGGCGATCGTGCCGACAATCTCCAACCCGCTGGCAAAAAGCCCCGCCGTGCCTGCCCAGCCGACCGAGGAAAAAGCTTCCGCGAATGTGGCGATGCGCGACGAGGTCTGGCGGCGGTGGAATTGCGCGCGCCGAGCCTGCGCCCGGAACCATAGCTGGATCATCGTGGCGGACACGGCAGCGAGAACAGCACCAGCCGCGAGCACAATCGCATGCCAGGTCGACACGATGGCAAAAGCGATCACGAACGGCATGACCACCATCATGATCGCGCTCAGCACGGCTTCGACCTTCGCACGGATCAGCCGGGCCGGCGTCACCGGGGCGGTGGCGACGAGGTCCGGCGCGTCCTCGCCGGAGATCGCCAGCCAGGCCAGCCCGCCCGCGAGTTGGCCCGACGCCATCACCAGCACCGGGATGATCAGCACCAGGGCATGCGTGCCGTGGCCATAGTTCTTCCACAACAGGATGGCCGGCGGCAGCATGTAGAGCAGTTGCATAAGGCTTTGCGAGATCAGCCAAGGGTCGCGCAGCAGCAGTGTCCACTCTTTCTGCCGCAAGGCCTGCGCCGGCGATTTCAGCTTGAACGCTCCGCCTTGGCGCGCTCGCGGCGATCCCTGCTCGCCGACATTGGCGGCCAGCGCCGTGTAGCTGACGAAGCGCCAGGAAAAGACCGCGACGACGACGGCCACAAAGGCAAGTGTCAACCCGAGCACCCATGCCAGCCTGACCGTGTCGCCGAGCGCGGCGCGCGCCGGCCACCACCAGAAGCTTTCCTCCGGCGGCGCGATCGCCACCAGCCAGTCTTCCTGCAGCACCGACAGGTGCGACAGCGTATCGGTCGTGAAGATGGCGAGGATTTGCAAACCGATGACGAACAGCGCGCCGACGATCGCCGCCACGAGTTGCGCGGCGAAGCGGGTCCGCCTCGGCCCGAGCACATTGAAGAGGAAAGCGGTCAACATAATCGCCAGCGCCGCGGCCATGCAGCCCGTGGCGAACACGACGCCATAAGCCGTGAGCCACCAGGCGCCTTCGCGCCAGGCCGCGACGTTGATGAAGGGCGAAGCGATGACCATCGCCATCGTCGCCATCGACAGCGCGATCATCGACAGGCGCACGATGAAGACCCGGCGCAAGGCGACTGGCGAAGAATGCAGCAGGTCGAGGTCGGCGCGCGCGTACAGCACGCGCGTCGTCGCCTCCATCGCCTGCGAGGTCATGAGGCAGAAATAGAGCAGCAAGCCGCCGGTCATCAGCAAGTAGTTGGCGCGCGGCACAGAAAAATCCGCCGCCGTGAAGCGGCCCAGCACGAAGGCCGCGAAAGCGTGTGCCAACAGCGCCGCGACGATCACGAAGACGACGACGCGGCGGACGCGCGATGCCTTTCCTCCGGTCAGAAGATAGAACCAGTCGCGCCAGGAAAGCCGGAACTCGTGCGCCGCCAGCCACCCGATCGTCGCGGGATGGGCGCTCATGCGGCTTCGGACACCAGGGCGAGGAATGTATCTTCGAGCGTACCGGCGCCATGACCTACCTGGCGGCGCAGCTCGTCAAACGTGCCTTCGGCGATCAGCCTGCCCTTGGCGATGACGCCGATGCGTTCGGCCATGCGCTCCGCGACTTCGAGGATATGCGTTGTCATGATGACGGTCGCGCCGGCATCAACGCGCTCCCGCAGCACCTTCTTGACCTGCCGGGCGGAGCCGGCGTCGAGGCCGGTCAGGGGCTCGTCGAGGATGATGATTTCGGGATCATGCACAAGCGCACCCGCCAGCGCCACTTTCTGCCGCATGCCTTTTGAAAAGCCACTGCAATGGGTGTGCGCATGGGGCATCAAGTCCAGCCAGTCGAAGAGATGACGCGCCCGCGCTTCCGCCTCCGCCGCATCTATGCCCCACAGGCCGGCGACGAATTCGAGATATTCGAACGGCGTCAGCTTGTCGTAGATCATCGGCTCATCGGAGATCCAGGCGACGATCTTCTTCGCCTCGACTGGATTTTTGAGCGCGTCGCGGCCGGCGATGGTGATCGTGCCTCTATCAGGCAGCAAAAGACCGGCGACCATACGCAACGTCGTCGTCTTGCCCGCGCCGTTTGGCCCGAGAAGGCCGTAAAACTCGCCGGCCCTGATGGTCAAGTCTAGCCCGACCACTGCCGGCTTCTTGTCGAATGTCTTGTAGAGACCGCGAATCTCTAGCGCGTTCGCGGCAGTTGCTCTGGCGTCCATGGCATTCCCCAGCTCAGCCGGTTCGTAGCCTTGCAACGGTTTCCCAGCGGTGAAGCGCTGCGGAAAACGACACTCGCCGGTGCTGGGGTGGTTAACGATCGGTAACCGTACGCCCGGCTTCGCCGATCATCTTGGTCAGACTTCCCTCAGCCGGATAGAGCGGGATCAAGCAGGCCTGCAAGGCGTGGTAGATATCCGCCTTGCCCGGAAACAGCGCATGAGACGGACGCAGGTCTTCGTCCAATTCCTCGAACCAGCCGCCATGCTCGCGATCGATGTAATGGTCGGCGATGGTGTTCCAAAGGCGCCGATACCACTCCTCATGGAAACTGCTCGGGCGGTGTTCTGCCAGGAAGGCCGCCGCGCCGGCCGCTTCGGCGATCGGCCACCAGGGCTTGAAGCGAAACGCCGGCTTGTCGGCCCAGTCGAGCGTGTAGAAAAAGCCGCCTTTGTCGGAGTCCCAGCCGAGTTCGATCGATTGCCGGAACAGCTCCTCGGCGGCTGCCGGCATCCAGTCGTGCTTCTTGCCGCCCAGCACCCAGAGCTGGAGGGTCAGCCGCGCCCATTCCAGCCAATGGCCCGGCGTAGTGCCAGAGGGACGGAACATTTCGTTGACCGCCTTGTAGCCTTTGTCGATCGCCCATTGCTCATCGAAATGTTCGGCGACGCGAAACCTGCATTCGCGGGCGCGACGGTTGATGATCAAGTCGGCGATGCGCTCAGCCTTGTCGAGATAATCGCGCTCGCCGGTCGCCTCGAACGCGGCCATCAGCGCTTCGGTCAGATGCATATTGGAATTCTGGCCGCGATAGCCGCGCAGCGGCGTCCAGTCGCGCTCGAATTCTTCGGTGATCGCGCCGTGCTGCTCCTCCCAGAAACGGGTGTTCAGCAGGTCGGTCACGTCGGCCAGCATCTCGTCGGCGAACGGATGGCCGACGAGCTTCGCGCTGGATGCGGCGAGCAGGACGAATGCATGGCCGTAGCCCTGCTTGGTCGCGTCCTTCGGTCCGTCATCGTCGAGCGACCAGACATAGCCGCCATGCTTGGCGTCGCGATGGCCCTTCCAGAGATAGTTCATGCCGTGGTCGATCATGCGGTCACTGCCCGGCCTGCCAAGTAGACTGCCGATGGCGTAGCAATGCACGGCGCGCGCCGTGGTGTGGATCGGCCGCACCGGGTTGCCTGCCAGCGGTTTGCCGATCGGATCGAGGTCGAAGAAGCCGCCGCGAGGATTGATTGCTGCGGGGTCGAACAAATCGAACAGGATGTTCGCCTGTCTCATCAGCCAGGCGCGGTGTTCCGCCTTTTCCTGCCAGGCGCCAGCGGCCGAAGAGGTGAACGACAGATCCGGCATGGAAGCCTCCAGCAGGTGCGATTTGCCCTGCGCTTACAGGAGGATAATCGCGTCGCGCAAGAGAGGCCGGGAACAATCGACGCCAAGTCTCGTTGGTTGGCAAACTTGCCCACGAAAGCCAAAGTAGGAAAAAAGCATGCTCAAGATTTTGCTGCGCGTCGCACTGGCCTACGCGGCCTACCGGATCAGCCGTGAGTTCGTGCAAAGCGTGCCCGACATCGAGAGCGGACCGGACCCCGCCGGGATGTACCAGCCCGCGCGCCGCCAAACGGCGCGGAAGCGGTCGCCTGGTGGCGCGAAGCGGCAGGCTGGCAAGGGTAGCGGACGAAGCGCGTGAATATTCATTCTTGTTGCATTCATTCCAACGCGGAATTGTTTCGTTGAGACGGCGGATCAGGCGAAACTGAATCCTCTCTCGCCGCCCGCTCCGGTGTTAGATTGCGGCATCAATGGCGCATCAGTCACGAAGCGCTCTCAACGAGAAGAAAATCATGAAGAAGCAATCTCCACCGCGCCGACCTAAAGCGGCGAAACCTGTCGTCGCAGCGGCTGCCAGCGCGGCCGCACCGACGCGAAGCGCCGTGCCCGCCGCCCGCACGTCAACGCCAAAGCCGTTTTACGCCTCTTTCGGCTTCCAGGTTTTGGCCGCAATGGTGATCGGCCTCCTGCTTGGTCTCGCCGCCCGCAATCTGGGGCCGGACGCCGCCGGCAACCCCAACTGGCTGGCGCAGACGCTGTCGACCGTCGGCTCGATCTTCGTGCGGCTGCTGCAGACGCTCGTGCCGCCGCTGATCTTCACGGCGATCGTTGCCTCGATCAGCAATCTGCGCCAGCTTTCGAACGCCGCGGCTTTGGTCTGGCAGACGCTGCTGTGGTTCGCCATCACCGCGCTCATCGCCGTGCTGATCGGCATCGCGCTCGGCCTTATCATCCAGCCGGGTCTCAACACGGCCGTGCTTGCCGACGCCGCCAAGGAGCCGTCGACTCAAGGAAGCTGGCTCGATTTCCTGAAAGGCCTAGTGCCCGGCAATGTGTTCGGCCTCCAGGCTTCGACCAAGATCACGGACGGCGCCGCGACCACATCGCTCGGCTTCAACGTCCTGCAGATTCTTGTCATTTCGATCGCCGTCGGCGTCGCGGCGCTGAAGGTTGGCGAGCGCGCCAACACCTTCCTCGCCTTCAACGAGTCGCTGCTGGCCGTCGTGCGCAAGATCCTGTGGTGGGTCATCCGCCTCACGCCGATCGGCACGATCGGCCTGCTGGGCAACGCCGTGGCGCAATATGGCTGGACGACGCTGGCCCAGCTCTCCTGGTATGCGCTGGCCGTCTATATCGGTCTCGCGATCGTGTTGTTGATCGTCTACCCGACCTTGCTGGTCATCCATGGATTGTCGCCGGCAAAGTTCTTCGCAGGCGCGTGGCCGGCGATCCAGCTCGCCTTCGTCTCCCGCTCGTCCGTCGGCACGATGCCGGTGACCGAAGCCGTTACCGAACGCAGCCTCGGCGTGCCGCGCGAGTACGCGGCCTTTGCCGTGCCGCTCGGCGCGACCACCAAGATGGATGGCTGCGCCGCGATCTATCCGGCGATCTCGGCCATATTCGTCGCGCAGTTCTATCAGGTGCCGCTGGGCATCCAGGAATATTTCCTGATCGTCTTCGTGTCGGTGATCGGCTCCGCGGCAACGGCCGGCCTGACCGGCGCGACGGTGATGCTGACGCTGACCTTGTCGACGCTCGGCCTGCCGCTCGCCGGCGTCGGCCTGTTGCTGGCGATCGACCCGATCCTCGACATGGGCCGCACGGCCGTGAACGTCGCCGGCCAGGCGCTCGTGCCGACGATCGTGTCGAAGCGCCAGGGCATCCTGAACGAGGCGCAGTACAATAGGGCTGGCGATATCGACGCGCTCGATGTCGGCGCGCAGCCAAGCGCTGCTTAGGCGCTCCTGCGTTGCACATCGCGGGCGGCTTCGGCCGCCCGCTTCGTTTTGGGCCGACGCTTCTTCCACCCTTCACTGTCGCGGGGTTAGACTGAAACAAATCGGAGAACCCTATGCCTAAGACAGACAGTGCTCATCAGATCCCGGCGATCAAGACCGGCAATGTCGCCGTGATCACCGGCGGCGCGAGCGGCATCGGCTTTGCCGCGGCAAAAACATTTGCCGGCCTTGGCCTGAAGGTCGCGATCGCGGATATTGGAGCGGACCGCGTTCGTGACTCTGCAAACGAGGTTGCCGGCTTCGCCAAGAACTCCAAGGACGAAGTGCTCGGCCTGGAATGCGACGTTTCGAAGCCGAGTGATCTCGCCGCGTTGGCCGAAGCCGTGGCGCAAAAGTTCGGCAAGCCGCCGTCTGTGCTCATGAACAATGCCGGCGTCGGCAACAATCCCGGCAAGCCTTGGGAAAACCCGGATGCCTGGCGCAAGCTGATCGACATCAATTTCTGGGGCGCGGTCAACGGCGCCGGCGCGTTTGCCGAGGGCATGATCCAGTCCGGGGAACCCGGCCTGATCATCAACACCGGGTCGAAGCAGGGCATCACGACACCGCCCGGCAACCTCGCCTACAACGTGTCGAAGGCCGCGTTGAAAACCTACACGGAGGGGCTGGCGCATGAGTTGCGCAACACGCCCGGCTGCCAGGTCAGCGCGCATCTTTTGATTCCCGGCTTCACCTATACCGGCCTGACGACAGGCGCGACGGAAAAGCCCGCCGGCGCATGGACCGGGCAGCAGGTCGTCGATTTCATGCTGGAGAGCCTGGCACGCGGCGACTTCTACATCCTGTGCCCGGACAATGAGGTGAAGCGCTCGACAGACGAGAAGCGCATGGCCTGGGCTATCGGCGATATTATCGAAAACCGCCCTGCCCTGTCCCGCTGGCATCCGGAGCACAAGGACGCTTTCGAGGCGTTTATGAAGAGCTAGGCCGTTTTGCTCCGCCTTGTGCACGCCGAAAACAGCGCAACAACGCTGTCATGAAGGAGCCTGTTCCGTCATCGGCCTTCCCACTTGTCGAGACAGGCTTCGATGCCAAGGGTTTGGATGTTCGGGATGGCCTCGAACAACCGGGCATCGGGCCAATCCCACCAGGCAAGTTTTTCGATGCGCGCCGCGATTTCGGGCGCAAAACGCAGGCGAAGTTTTTTGGCTGGATTGCCGGCGACGATCTCGAACGCCGCGACTTCCTTGGTGACGACTGCATTGGCGCCGACAACCGCGCCATTGCCGATGGAAACGCCGGGCATAACGACCGCGCCGTGGCCGATCCAGACGTCGTGGCCGATGATGACCTGCTTTGCCTGGCGACGCTTGCGAAACTCCTCATCGACGCCGAGAAAGCGAAAATATTCGTTCGGCCGGTAGCTCACCTTATGCTGAGTCAGCCGCTCGATTGGGTGTTCCAGCGCATTGATGCGCGTGTTCGCCGCGATGGAGCAAAACTTGCCGACCTGTGTGTAGATCGCCTCGGCGTGGCGCTCGAAATAGGAGAAGTCCCCGACCATCACTTCGCGCAACACGCAGCGCTCGCCGATCGCGACATGCCGGCCGAGCTTGCAGCTTTTCAGCTCGGCCGTCGGGTGGATGCGGGGTTGCGGGTCCTTGAAGCGGGCGCTCTCGTCCATCGGCGAGACCTACGCGCGTCGATGGTTTCGGGCAAGCCGTCATTGCGGCTTGCCGTTCTTCCACTCCACCTGCTGGCCGTAAAGCGGAACAGTCGACATCGACATCTTGGCCGAACCATCCTGCACCTGGCGGGAATGCGCCAAATAGATCAGTGTATCGTTGGCCTTGTCGTAGATGCGGTTCACCACCTGCTCCTTCCAGATCAGGCTGATGCCCTGCTTGAAGACCTCATCGCCATCTTCACTCAGATTGATATCGCCGATCTTGATCGGCCCGGTCTGCTTGCAGGAAATCGCCGTGTCGGACGGGTTCTCGAAATAATTACCCTTGCGAAGCCGGTCGATGATGCCACGATCGAAATAGGACACATGGCAGGTGACGCCCTCGACCTGCGGGTCCTTCACCGCCTCGATGATGATATCGTTGCCGGTCCAGTCGACGCCGACTTCGCCGACCTGCTGGGCAAGAGCCGGCAGAGCGCACGCCGCAATCGATCCCGCCAGCGCCAGTTTTCCGATAAGCCGCATCTTCAATCTCCGGTCGTTGCGGGAAATCACATGGGTTCGCATCGAAGTGGTTGCAAGTCGTCAGCCTTTCGCAGGCGAAAGCATCCGTTTCAACACGTCGGTCTTCCAGACGAAATGATGCACCAGCGCACCCAGCACGTGCAGTCCGATCAACGGCAGGAGGATCGTCTTGGCCAACAGGTGGACGCGGATTGCTCCCGTAACTCCGCCTCCCCAGCCGGCCATGCCGGAGAGCGGCAAGATGATGATCAACGCATAAAGCGCGAAGTGGGCTATCCGCGCCAGCATCTGCAAGGCCGGCGGCTCGGCCGGATCGGGCGGCGGCGCGCCGACTTTCCAGCGCAGGGCAAGCCGCCAGACGACGAGAACCAGCACAGTGATCCCCGAAACAATATGCGCCAGGGCCAGACCAGAGAAATCGTCCTGGGTGTATTCGCCGCGCGCATAAGCCCGCCAGGCATCCTCGATGCCGTCGGAACCGAGGTATTGGAAGGCAATCAACGCAACCACCGCCCAATGCAGCATGATCTGCGTGCGCGAATAGGTCTGTCGGACTGGCTGCATGAGGTTCTCCCGCTGGTCCATTATCTGCGGCAAGATGCTGACTTCTTTTCGGAACGTCCGCACCTTATATTTTGTTCATGAAGCAAGGCTTGAAGATAGCGTTGGGCGTCGCGCTGGTCGCCGCAGCGACCGGTGCTGCCTTCGCGGCCTGGATCGACAATGGCGACGAGATGCTGATGTCGATGTTCGAGGCCGGTCTCGCCTGGTGCTTCTGATCCCTATCCACCGAGATATCCTTTCATGATGCGTTTCATCCTGGCCGGCATTCTGGTGCTCATGGCTGCGGTCATCGGCTGGATGACCTTTGATTGGTATCGCGGCCAGGGCGAAGCCTTCGGCGCACCCTTCCAGCTTGTCGACAACAAGGGTCAACCGATCACCGAACAGGCGTTCCGCGGCCATCCCAGCGCGGTGTTCTTCGGTTTCACGCACTGTCCGGAAGTTTGCCCGACGACCTTGGTCGAGATGGACGGCTGGTTGAAGAAGATGGGAGACGAAGGCAAGGACATCCGCGCCTATTTCGTCAGCGTCGATCCCGAGCGGGACACGCCCGAAATCATGAATTCCTACGTGACCAATGTCTCCGACCGCATCGTCGGCATCACGGGCGATCCGGCCAAGGTCAACCAGATGGTCAAGGATTTTCGCATCTATGCGAAGAAGGTGCCGACCGAGAACGGCGACTACACGATGGACCACACGGCCTCGGTGATCCTGCTCAATTCGGCTGGCGATTTCTTCGGCACCATCGCCTATGAGGAAAATTCCGAGACGGCGCTGGCCAAACTGAAGAGGCTGGTGTCCGAAGGCTGAACCGGCTAGTTGCGCCGCATGAGCCAGACCCGCCTTTTCCTGCGCCTGAACCGCGCCGACGCTGCCCGCGCCTCCGACGCGCTCGAGAAAGAATTCGAGGACGAAGGGCTGCCGATCGCCCTTCTGGAAATCGACGAAGCCGAGGATATCCAGGAGCTTTCGGTCTATTGTGAAAACGACTCCGGCGTGATCGCCAGCCGGGCGGAGCAGATATTGCGCTCGCTGGGCATCGCCGGCGGTTTCGAGCACGAGGCGTTGCCCGATATCGATTGGGTGATCAAATCGCTGGAGGGACTGAAGCCGGTGCGCGCCGGCCGCTTTCTGGTGCACGGCTCACACGATCGGGACAAGCGGCGCATCGGCGACATCGCTATCGAGATCGAGGCTGGCCTTGCCTTCGGCACCGGCCATCACGGCACCACCGCCGGCTGCCTTGAGATGATCGACAGGGTCGTGCGCCGGGAACATCCGCGCAATGCCCTTGACCTCGGCACAGGCAGCGCCGTGTTGGCCATCGGTCTTGCGAAACTGGCGCACATTCCGGTGCTGGCCACGGATATCGACCCGGTCGCAACGCGGGTAGCCGCCGAAAATGCCAAACTGAACGGTATCTCGGCCTATGTCGCCACGCGGACCGCACCGGGCTTCCACCATCCGGCCTTCGCCGCCAACGCGCCGTTCGATCTGATCGTGGCCAATATTCTGGCGCGGCCTCTGATGAAACTTGCGCCGCAGATGGCGCGGTTCTTGACGCCGGGAGGCTCGATCATCCTGTCCGGCATTCTCGAACGGCAGCGCGATGCTGTGGTGTCGGCCTATGTCGGCCAGCGCTTCCGGCATCTCTCCACCCTGCACCGCAAGGGCTGGGTGACGATCCACCTGAAGCGCTGACTCGATCAGAGCGAGTACCGCGCGCGGCGTTCCAGATCGGCGCGATTGTAGCCGTGAGCGCGCAAGGTCTCTTCGTCATAGGAAAGCAGCGTGCGGCTGAGATATCTGTCTGCTTCGCGTTGGCGAGCGGCAATAAATGCATCGAGAGCGCCACGGAAGAAGCCACGTGGATTTTTGGTCGTGGTCATGTCCGTTCTCCTTCACAGGAACAAGGTCACTCCTCCACGCCATGAATCTATGTGCGCAAGCCGATGATTCAAACGAGCATTTCTGCATCATAGATCAGGCGAATTCACATGGCTGGGCCGACAATGATCATGCGCTGGTCCGGCAGTCGGCGTTGCGCCGATCCGTTCAGCCGGATAGGTTTCGCCGCATTATCCGGAGAATTTCATGGACGACGCGCCCCACTTTCAGACCTTCGAAGAGGCCAGCGATCCATCTGTCGGCGTACCCCGCGTCGCTATGCTGCGCGCCAGGCTGGCAGAGCAGAAGCTGGATGGCTTTCTGGTGCCGCGCGCCGACGAACATCAGGGTGAATACGTCGCACCAGGGTCGGAGCGGCTTCGGTGGCTGACCGGCTTCGCCGGATCGGCCGGCGCTGCGCTGGTCCTGATGGACAAGGCGATCATTTTCGTCGACGGGCGCTACACGCTGCAGGTGCGGCAACAGACCGACATGAAGCTGTTCACGCCGGAGAGCCTGATCGACAATCCGCCGGCCAATTGGATCGAGGAGAATCTGGGCAAGAGTGTCCGTATAGGCTTCGATCCTTGGCTGCACACGATCAGCGAGGTGAAGGCGCTCAAGGCTGCCTGCACCAAGATCGGCGCGGAGCTGGTTCCGGTCGCGCAGAATCCGATCGACGCCATTTGGGAAGACCGTCCAAAACCACCGCTTGGGCGCGTGGAGATCCAGCCGATCGAGTTTGCGGGTGTGCTGGCCAAGCAGAAATTGGCCGAGCTTTCGCAGTTGGTCGCCAAACAAGACGCCACGCATGCTGTCCTGACCGACCCTTCGTCCATTGCCTGGGCGTTCAATATCCGTGGCTCGGATGTCCCGCACACCCCGCTGGCGCTCGGCTTCGCTATTCTCGCGACTGAAGGCTCACCACTGCTGTTCATGGACAAGCGCAAGCTGCCCATCGAGCCGGAGGCCTATCTAACACAGCTTGCCGATCTCAAGGCGCCGGGTGAGCTGGAAGCCGACCTGGCGCTTATCGCCAAAAGCGGAGCAAAAGTGTCCCTCGATCCCGCCCTTGCCGCCGACAGGCTGCGCATGATCGTCGCCGAAAACGGCGGCACGGTCGTCGAGGCGATGGATCCTGCCCGCCTGCCTCGCGCGCAAAAGAACAAGGCCGAGCTTGCCGGCTCCCGCGCCGCGCACCGCCGCGATGGCGCGGCGGTCGTCAAGTTCCTGTGCTGGCTCGATGCCCAGCAAGCTGGGACGGTGGACGAAATCAAGGCCGTGACTCGTTTGGAGGCCATCCGCCGCCAGGCCGGCGATGAGACCCAGATGCCCCTGAAGGACGTTTCGTTCGAAACGATTTCAGGCTCGGGGCCTCATGGGGCAATCATCCACTATCGCGTCTCGACGGCATCGAACCGCAAGCTTGGCAGGGACGAGCTTTTTCTGCTCGATTCCGGCGCGCAATATGCCGACGGTACGACCGACATCACTCGCACGGTCGCGGTCGGCACCGCGACCGACGAAATGCGCGAGCGCTTTACGCTTGTTTTGAAAGGCATGATCGCCATTTCCGAGGCGCGTTTTCCTGTGGGTACCCGCGGCTGCGACCTCGACGCGTTCGCGCGCCATGCCTTGTGGCAACGCGGTTTCGACTACGCGCATGGCACCGGCCACGGCGTCGGAGCGTATCTCAGCGTGCACGAAGGCCCTCAGCGGTTGTCCAGGACCGGGACCGAAAAGCTGCTCACCGGCATGATCCTGTCCAACGAGCCGGGCTACTACAAGGAGGGCGCCTACGGCATCCGCTGCGAGAACCTGATCGTCGTGACCGAACCGGTCGGCATAGCCGGCGGTGATATAGCCATGCACGGCTTCGAGACGCTGACGCTTGCGCCGTTCGACCGGCGGCTGGTCAAGGTCGAGCTGCTGTCGCCCAGTGAACTGGCCTGGCTGAACGCCTATCATGCCCGCGTGCTCGCGGAAATCGGGCCGATGGTCGACGGCGAGGCGATGAAATGGCTGGAAGCGGCGACAGCGCCGCTCTAGCCTACGAACTGCCTGAGCACGATCAGCACTGCCGCGCCGACAAGAAACATCGACATCAGGCCGCCGCGCAGCGCTACCAGCGCTGCGACAATCAAAGCCGCCCATTCGGCCGGACCGGCCGTGAGCATCGATGGGGCAACCAGCGTCGTCAGCACCGCCGCCGGAACGGCGCTGAGCGCCGCCTCGACGCGCGGATGCACGGTCTCGAAACGCGACAGCACCAGATGTCCGCCCACGCGGGTCAGATAGGTTGCGACGGCGGCTGCCAGGATGACCAAAACGGTGACGCTCATGGCGTTTCTTCCTCCGTCTTGCCGGGCAGCGGTCCGACGATTGCCGCCAGCAGAATGCCAGCCGCAGCACCTAGCGAAACATGCCAGGGCGAGCCAACGAATTTGTAGGCCAGGATGGAGGCCACGCCGCTGACCAGCACGACCGGCAGCCAGAGCGGGCGCTGGCGAAAGCCCATGACGATGCCGAGGAAATAGATCGGCAGCAGGAAATCGAGGCCAAGCGCATGTGGATCGGGAATGAGGCGGCCGAACATTGCGCCAAGCCATGTTCCGGCTATCCAGAAGAACACCATGGGCCCGCCGGCGCCCATGTACCAGACGAAACCCACTTTGCGACCTTCCTCGGCGCGGGCTTCAGCCAGTGCGAATTGTGGATCGGTGAGGACAAAATAGCCAACCGCCTGTTGCCAGGCGGGCCAATGCGCCAGCCGGCTGCCGATGGCGGCCGAATAGAGGACATGGCGGAAATTCACCGCGAAGATCGAAAGCACAATCAGCCAAGGCGCAATCTTCTGGCCAAAAAGCTCGATGCCGACCATCTGGCTGGCGCCACCAAAGATGGTGGCGCTCATCAGCGTCGCTTCGAAGACGCTGAGGCCATTGGCGACTGCCAGCGCTCCGAACAGCATGGCGAATGGCGTGGCGGAGACGATGACCGGAATGGAAAGGCGCGCGCCCTCCCAGAAATCATTGCTGCGCGACACAGCTATTTGGTCGTCCAGAACGGAATCGGCGGACATCGAACACTCCTGCTGTCGCGTATCAACGCTGCCGGGGCCCGAAAGTCACACGAATTCGTTTGACCTATCTGTAAGCGAAATTGATTGATTAGCTTTCTGTGTGAAGCAAAAATGAATGCCTTCAGGAGCCACCTACCCGCTCGAACCACTGATCCTCGGTGATCACCTCGATCCCCAAATCGTTGGCTTGCTTGAGTTTTGAGCCCGCGCCGGGGCCGGCGACGACAAGGTCCGTCTTCTTCGAGACGGAACCCGCTACTTTGGCGCCGAGCTTTTCGGCCATCGCCTTGGCTTCGTCGCGCGACATCTTTTCCAGGGAGCCGGTGAAGACGACCGTCTTGCCGGCGACCGGCGAGGAACTTGCCTCGACCTTTTCTTCGTCCAGCGGTGTCACCTCGGTCAACAGCGCATCCACTGCCTGGCGGTTGTGCTCCTCGGCGAAGAAGTCGACGACAGCCTCGGCCACGACATCGCCGATGCCGCCGACGGCGCGCAGTTCCTGCCAGGCGGAATTGCCCGGATCGCCCTTGCCTTCGGGTGGGATCGCGTTCTCGGCGGACTCGCGCAGCGCGTGGAATGCCAGGAAATGCCGGGCCAGCCGTTTGGCGTTGGTCTCCCCCACATGGCGGATGCCCAGCCCGTGCAGAAAACGCCAGAATTCGACCTGCCGGCGGCCATCAATGGCGTCAAAGAGTTTTTTCACCGACGTCGCGCCAAAACCGTCGATGTTTTCGAGTTTGGTCAGCGAATTCGCCTGCCGCGCCTTGAGGGTAAAAATGTCGGCGGGCGTGCGGATGCGCAGAGCGGGATCCTCGACCGCGAAGAAAAATTCGATCTGCTTTTCGCCCAGACCTTCGATATCCATGGCGCCCCGCGCCACGAAATGGCGCAGGCGCTCCACCGCCTGTGCCGGGCAGATCAGGCCGCCCGTGCAGCGCCGCACCGCCTCGCCTTCCTCGCGTACGGCATGGCTGCCGCAGGCGGGGCATCGGTCTGGAAAGATGTACGGCACGGAATCGACCGGCCGCTTGTCCATCTCAACGTCGAGCACTTGCGGGATGACGTCGCCGGCGCGCTGGATCTTCACCGTGTCGCCGACGCGGATGTCCCTGCCCTCGCGGATCGGCTGGCCGTTGTTGCCGATACCCTTGATGTAATCCTCGTTGTGCAGCGTTGCGTTGACCACCACGACGCCGCCGACCGTAACCGGTTCCAGCCGCGCCACCGGCGTCAGCGCCCCGGTGCGGCCGACCTGGATGTCGATACCGTTCAGGATCGTAAACGCCTTCTCCGCCGCGAATTTGTGGGCCGTCGCCCAGCGCGGGCTGCGCGAGCGGAAACCGAGCCGCTCCTGAAGATCCAGCCGATCGACCTTATAAACGACGCCATCGATGTCGTAGGGCAATTCGGCGCGGTCCGCTTCAATGGAGTGGTAATGCGCCAATATCTGTTCGACCGAAGAGCAGCGCACCATGCGGTCGTTGATCGGAAAACCCCAGTCGCCGAAGCGGCGCACAACATCATATTGTGTCGTGCCGAGCGGTTCGCTGGTCTCGCCCCAGGCATAGGCGAAGAATTTTAGCGGCCTGGTCTTGGTCACTTCCGGGTTCTTCTGGCGAAGGCTGCCGGCCGCCGAATTACGCGGGTTGGCGAAGGTCTGGCCGCTCTCGGCCATCCGCTTCTGCAACGCGAAAAAGTCGTCGCGGCGCATATACACCTCGCCGCGCACCTCGACGACGTCCGGCGCGTCGGCCGGCAGCTCGTCGGGGATTTCCCTGATGGTGCGTATATTTGCGGTGACATTCTCGCCTGTCACGCCATCGCCGCGCGTGGCGGCCGTGACCAGTTTGCGCTTCTCGTAGCGCAACGACATCGACAGGCCGTCGATCTTGGGTTCGGCGGTGAAGACAATCTCCTGATCGGCCGGCCAGTTCAGGAACCGGCGCACGCTGGTGACGAAATCCGCCACGTCCTCGTCTGAAAAAGTGTTGTCGAGCGACAGCATCGGCACGCTGTGGCGCACCTGCGCGAAAGCGCCGGAGGGTGCCGCGCCCACCTTCTCCGTCGGCGAATCGGAACGGACCAGCTCCGGAAAGCGCAACTCGATCTCGGCGTTGCGCCTGCGCAGCGCGTCATACTCCGCGTCGCTGATCGTCGGTGCGTCCTCGGCATGGTAGCGGCGGTCATGTTCGGCGATCTCGGCGGCCAGGGCAGCGAGTTCCTCTGCCGCCTCGGCATCGGTCAACTGGTCGACGGGTCTTTTTGTGTCTGACATTGGTTGCAGCATCTGTTCCTGATCGGGCGCGGATCGTAGCCAGCCACGCCGTTTCGGCAAGAGGAGCGGCTGGCGCTCTTGCCATATTCGCCTTGGCTTAGTGAGCCGCGAGACTGCGGAAAGTTTGCCGCAACAGTCAAGATGTTGGGACAATGCTACCTGTGCCATGCTAGGCCGCATGAAATGCGGGTCATCCCACTCATCCTGGCCGTCGCCCTGTTCATGGAGAATATGGATTCGACGGTGATCTCCACCTCACTGCCGGCGATCGCGGCGGACATCGGCACCAGCCCGATCGCGCTGAAACTGGCGCTGACCGCCTACCTCGTGTCGCTGGCGATCTTCATTCCGATCAGCTCGTGGTTCGCCGACAAATATGGCGCCAAGCGCGTGTTCCTCAGCGCGATCGTCGTGTTCATGGCAGGCTCCGTCGCCTGCGCGATGGCTGGGTCATTGGGCGGCTTCGTCGTGGCGCGTTTCCTGCAAGGCATGGGCGGTGCGATGATGACGCCGGTGGCCCGCCTGGTGCTTGTGCGCACAACTGAACGACGCGAACTGGTTGCAGCCATGGCGTGGCTGACGGTGCCAGCGCTGATCGGCCCGATGATCGGTCCGCCGCTCGGCGGCTTCATCACCACCTATTTTTCCTGGCACTGGATCTTTCTGATCAACATCCCGATCGGCCTGATCGGCATCCTGATGGCGCGGATATACCTGCCGCATATGGAGCCGATCGGCGTGAAACCGATGGACGTGACCGGCTTCATCATCGTGGCGCTGGCGGCTTCTGGCATCGTCTTCGGCCTGTCGGTAGTGAGTCTGCCGGCGCTGCCGCCATTTGTCGGCGGCTCGGCGGTGGTGATCGGCATCGTCGCATCGATCGCTTATGTCTTCCACGCCCGGCGGACGGCGAACGCAATCCTCGACCTCAGCCTCTTTCAGGACCGCGTGTTCCGCGCGGCAATCGTTGGCGGATCGATGTTCCGCATCGGCAGCGGCGCTTTGCCCTTCCTGTTGCCGCTATTGTTCCAGCTCGGCTTCGGCATGACGCCGTTCGAATCGGGCAGTCTGACCTTCGCCACCGCGCTCGGCGCTATGGTGATGAAATTTGTGGCGCCGGTGCTTTTGCGGCTCGCCGGCTTCCGTAATGTGCTCATCCTGGCCGGGATCGTCACCGCATGCTTCACGGCCGGCAACATTCTCTTCACGCCGCTGACGCCGCACCTCGTGATCCTGCTGGTGCTGCTGACGGCCGGATTTTCCCGCTCGATGTTCTTTACGTCGGCCAATGCACTGGTGTTTTCGACGCTCGATGACAAGCAGGCCAGCCAGGCGACGGCCATCTCAGCCACGACCCAACAGGTGAGCATCGCTCTGGGCGTCGCGGTCGCGGGTGGCGTATTGGAGCTGGCCGGGCTGATGACCGGTCAGGCGACAAGTATTGAATCCTTCCATGTCGCCCTGATGGTCGTCGCCGCCATCACCGCGCTGTCGGCGATCCCCTTTCTGGGTTTGGCTCCCGAGGCCGGCAACGCGGTTTCGGGCTACCGCCTCAGGCCGGCCGAAGAGGTTGCGGCGGCCAAACCCGAGTGAGCGGACGGGGTCAGACCGGCGGCCGTCCCTTGAAATCCTTGGCCAGCAGATAGAGCTCGACCGATTCGTCGCGCGAGGCTGGCGGCTTGACGTGATGCACCGATTTGAAATTACGCTTCAGCAGATCGAGCAGGCTGGTCTCCGTGCCGCCCTGAAAGGTCTTGGCCAGAAAATGCCCGCCAGGCTTCAGCACCGAAACGGCGAAATCGGCGGCCACTTCGCACAGATGCATGGTGCGCAGATGGTCGGTGCGGCGATGGCCGGTCGTGGGCGACGCCATGTCCGACAGCACGACATCAGGGTCGCCGCCGAGCGCCTCGGCCAGCTTTGCCGGCGCGTCGTCATCCAGAAAATCCTTCTGGAGAATGACCGAACCCGGCACCGGATCGACTTCCAGATAATCGATGCCGACCACATGCGGATTTTCCGCAGTCGAGTTGGTGACAGCCGCAGCAACCTGGCACCAGCCCCCGGGGGCCGCGCCAAGATCGACGACCCGCATGCCCGGCTTCAGGATGTGATAGCGCGCGTCGATCTCGATCAGCTTGTAGGCCGCGCGCGAACGATATCCTTCAGCCTTGGAGCGCTGGACGTACGGATCGTTCATGTGGCGCTCGAGCCAGCGCCGCGACGATTCCTTCAGGCCGCTCTTCTTCTTGATCTTGGTGCGCAGCACGCGCGCGCCGGCTCCAGCTGGCTTCTTGATCATGGGCGTGGCCCGCCAAAGCGGCCGCGCCGCCAGACGCCGTCCTCGGCCATCAGCTCGGTCAGAATGCCTTCGCGGAGGCCGCGGTCGGCAACGCGCAGCCGTTCCGACGGCCAGACTTCGCGGATAGCCTGAAGGATTGCGCAGCCGGCCAGCACGAGGTCCGCGCGATCGGCGCCAATGCACGGGTTGGCCACACGCGCTTGAAAATCCCAGCTCAACAGCCGCGCCATCATGCGATCGACCTCATCCGAGGTCATCCAGAGTCCGTCGACCTTGCGACGGTCGTAGCGTTCCAGGTTGAGGTGAATGCCCGCCAGCGTGGTCACCGTGCCCGACGTGCCAAGCAAGTGGAAGCGCGGCGTGCGGCTGACATGATCCAGCCGATTGCGCCCGGCAAAGGCTTCCAGATGGCCGCGGACATCCGCCACCATTGCCTCGAAAACGTCACTGGAAACGATCTTGCCGCCGAAACGTTCGGCTAGCGACACGACACCCAGTGGCAGAGACGTCCAGGACACGATGTGGGAAGCCAGTCGTGGCGTGCGCTGACGGCTGAGATCAATCAGCGCGATTTCGGACGAGCCACCACCGATATCGAATAGCACGACGCCATCTGTATCCCGCTCAACCAGCGAGCCGCAGCCGGAAACGGCGAGCCGCGCCTCGGTCCGGCGATCGATGATTTCCAGCTTCAACCCCGCCTCGCGCTCGACACGGGCCAGGAATTCGGCTCCGTTGGCCGCCGACCGGCAGGCTTCGGTGGCAATGAGGCGGGAGCGCTGCACACTGCGGCCGCGCAATTTATCGCCGCAGACTTTTAGCGCCTCGACGGCGCGATCCATCGCGGCCTCGCTGAGCCGTCCGCTTGCCGTCAAACCTTCACCCAGGCGGACGATGCGCGAAAACGCATCGATGACGCGAAATTGCCCTGGCCGACCGGGCACGGCCACCAGGAGGCGACAATTATTGGTGCCCAGATCGAGAGCGGCGAAGGCGGGCGAATGGTGCGCACGAGCCGCGATATCGCCCACAAATGGCTGCGCCGGAGGTCGGCCCGCCTCAGGCACTACAAAGGCGCCGACTCGCGTCTCAGAGACAGGCACCCCAAGAGCGATAGGCCTGGAATTGCCTCCCTCGCGAGCGAAAACCTTGCGGTTTTTCTTGCGTTTTCGGCGTTTCTTGTGCGGCGTCCGCGCGGTCGCCAGATCGCCGTCTGGACTACCTCTGAGGTGTCCTTGCGCCGCGCCATCCCCCGGCGGCGCTGCGCCGGCGTGACCGTTGTCCACTCTGGTACCCTTCTGGCGCCGCGCGAACCTTTCGGACGCAGCAGGCGCTCAATCTGTTCAGTTGCCGATAAGGTAACAGCGGTTTGACGAAATACAAAGGGAAAGTCGGCAAAATGGCCGCAATGGACAAGAATGGTTGAATGGAGCGCGCCGTTGCGCAATGAACTGAGTTTCCCTGCTGGCAGCCGGCCATCAGGTTGCAAGACCGAGTCAGCAGCCGACCGGAAACGTATCAAACTGAAGAATTATATATGGCCGGTAATCGGATTTGCGGCGGTAGGCTTTTCCGCCTGGCTGCTCTACGGCGAATTGCGCTACACCTCGCTGGACGATGTCTGGGCCGGGCTCGTTGCGATCAAGCCGCATAACTGGGTGCTGGCGGCGCTGAGCGCCCTAGTCGCGTACGGCGCGCTCGCCGGCTACGATCACATCGCTCTGTTGCATCTGCGCCGCCATGTGCCGTGGCTCTTCGTGACGATCTGTTCGTTCACGACCTACGCGCTGGCACACAATATCGGCGGTTCGGTGCTTTCGGGCGCGGTGGTGCGCTATCGCGCCTATGCCAGCCGAGGACTTTCGGGTCAGGAGGTCGGCGTGCTCGTCGGCCTATGTTCGCTGACCTTTGCCCTTGCCGTCATTTTGCTCACCGGCATCGTGATGGTCATCCATCCGAATCTGCTGGAGCGCTTCGCCACGCTTCCATCCCTGCCTCTTTCACACGGTATCGGCATCGTGCTGCTCCTGCTCGTCGCGGCCTATGTGTTCGGAAGCTGGTTGCACTTGAAGCCCCTGAAGATCGGCAAGTTCGAACTTGTCTATCCAAGGCTGCCCATCGTGGCGCGGCAGCTCATAATCGGGCCGCTTGAGATCATGGGCGCAGCCGCGATCATCTATTTTGCTCTCCCGGGCGTTGAAAACCCGGGCTATCTGACCGTGCTCGGCGTCTTCCTCGTCTCCTTTTCCCTGGCCCTGCTGTCGCACGCCCCGGGTGGGCTGGGCGTTCTGGAGATCGCCCTCCTGGCCGGACTTTCGGACATGGACCCAGCATCGGTCATGGCTGCACTTCTGGTGTTTCGCTTGTTCTATCTGATCGTCCCGCTTTTTCTTGCAATCTTCGTGGTGCTCGGGTTCGAGCGCACACAGCTCGCCCGCGGATAGTTCGCCGCAGGGCGTTCTGCGGCTTGATCGCAGGGAAAGATGTGTTACAAGGCCCGCGCACTGGATGCCGCAAGGGTTGGATTTCGATCTGAAAGACCCTATCTTGTCGAGACGGCTGCCGGCCGCGCTATTGGGGAATAGGTTAACGGTAGACCAGCGGACTCTGACTCCGTTAGTCCTGGTTCGAATCCAGGTTCCCCAGCCAACCACCCTTTATTCATCTACGTATCGACAGACGAATGGCCGCCCTTGACGCCGCATTGCGGCGATGGCTCATTCGCTACTGTCCGTTATGTCCGCCCGGAAACAAGGCCGCCGCCATTGGAATGGCTCAAACTATCGCCCGAGGAGTGGATCGCCGTGCGGCTGTCCATTGTCGTGGCAAGCTGGGCGATGATCGCCAGCCTGCCGCTCGGCATTGCCGTCGCCTTCCTGTTGGCGCGGGGCAATTTCTGGGGCAAGTCGGTGCTGAACGGCATCGTGCACCTGCCGCTGATCCTGCCGCCGGTGGTCACCGGCTATCTGCTGCTGCTCACCTTCGGGCGGCGCGGGCCAGCCGGCGCTTTTCTTGAACAGTGCTGCGGCATCGTCTTGTCCTTCCGCTGGACAGGCGCGGTGCTGGCCTGCGCGGTGATGGCGTTTCCGTTGATGGTACGGGCAATCCGGCTGTCGATCGAGGCAGTCGACAGGCGACTTGAGGCAGCGGCTGGAACGCTGGGCGCCAGCCCCGCCTGGGTGTTCGCCACGGTGACCTTGCCGTTGATCCTGCCCGGCATCATCGCTGGCATGATCCTCTGCTTCGCCAAGGCGATGGGCGAGTTCGGCGCGACGATCACCTTCGTGTCCAACATCCCCGGCGAGACGCAGACGCTGCCATCCGCCATCTACACCTTTACACAAGTTCCTGGCGGCGATGCCGGCGCGATGCGACTGACGCTGGTCTCGATCGCCATCGCCATGATAGCGCTCGTCGCATCCGAGATTATGGCCCGGCGCGTCGGCCAGCGTATCGAGCCCGAATAATGCTTCTTGTCGACGTCCGCCACAGGCTCGGCAGCTTCGACCTCGAGGCTCGCTTCGAGACCTATGGGCAATTGACGGCTCTGTTCGGGCCTTCGGGGTCCGGCAAAACATCTCTGATAAACATGATTGGCGGGCTGTTGCGACCAGACGACGGCCATATCGAGGCAAACGGCTGGGTTTTCGTCGACACGACAAAACGCATTTTCGTCCCAAAATACCGCCGCCGCGTCGGCTATGTGTTCCAGGACGCACGGCTGTTTCCCCATCTGACGGTCGCGCAGAATTTGCGCTATGGCCGCTGGTTTACACCGGCGGCGGAGCGCTATGCCGATCTCGACCAGATCGTGACGCTGCTCGGCATCGAACGCCTGTTGGACAGGCGACCGACCAGTCTCTCGGGCGGAGAAAAGCAGCGTGTGGCCATCGGCCGTGCGCTGGCGGCCAGCCCCAAGCTTGTCCTGATGGACGAGCCACTCGCCTCGCTGGACGAAGCCCGCAAGGCGGAAATCCTGCCCTACATCGAACGGCTGCGCGACGAGCTGAAAATCCCGATCGTCTATGTCAGCCATTCGATCGCCGAGGTGGCGCGGCTGGCGTCCGACATCGTCGTGCTGGACAAAGGCAAGGTGTCCGCTGTCGGGCCAACGGCTGAGATCATGCTGCGCACCGACCTCCTGCCATCCGAAGACCGCGCAGAGGCAGGCGCGGTGCTGGAGATGGATGTCGTCGAGCGCAACGAGCGTTTTGACATCGGCGTGCTGCGCTCGGCGGCCGGCCAGATGCGGGTGCCGGGGCTGCGGGCTGGCGTCGGCGACCGTGTTCGCCTGCGTGTCCGGGCGCGGGACGTCATGCTGGCACTGGAAAAGCCGGCGAGGATCAGCGGCCTCAACGTCTTGAAGGGCCGCGTGCTGTCGCTGGAAAAGTCACAGGGCGCGCATGTCGATGTGACCGTGGATTGCAACGGCCAAGCAATCGTCGCGCGCATCACACGCCTTTCGGCCGAGGCCTTGCCGATTACGCCCGGAATTCAGGTGTTTGCGGTCGTAAAATCAGTTAGCCTCGACGGCAGCAGCGCCGGCCCCGTTCGGCTTCGCGTGGAGATTTCTTGAATGCCGTCACTCAGCCTGCGCATCAATCTCGACCCAGAAGGCCGTATCGGCCCCGGCAAGATCGAGCTTCTGGAGCAGGTCGCGGCGTTCGGGTCGATCTCGGCTGCCGCGCGCGGCATGGAGATGTCCTACAAGCACGCCTGGGACCTGATCGAGGAAATGAATGCACTGTTCGGCAAGCCGGTGATCGCCGCGCAGACCGGCGGCAAGCATGGCGGTGGCGCGCAACTGACACCGCTGGGATTGGCCGTGATCAGCCGCTATCGCGCCATCGAACGGGCGGCGACCACTGCCGCCGAGAGCCATATGAAAGCGCTACAGGCCGAGATCGAAGCGGCTTAAGCCGCCTCGACTTCGCGAACGGGATGAGCGACGCGGCGGACGTCGTCGTCGTTCAGCAGGCCGCCGGCGCGCAGAAGGGACGCGAAGCGGCCGTTGTGGCGGGCCAGTTCGTCGAAGCCGCCGGCCTCGACGATGCGGCCACGATCCATGAACAGCACCAGGTCGGCGTCGCGAACCGTCGTCAGCCGGTGCGCGATGATGAAGGTGGTGCGATCCTGGCGCAGCAGGTCGATAGCATCCTTGACGCGAGCCTCGGTCTCGACGTCGAGCGCGCTGGTCGCTTCGTCGAGCACCAGGATCGGCGCATTCTTCAGCACGGCGCGGGCGATCGCGACGCGCTGGCGCTCGCCGCCCGAAAGATGGCTGCCGCGCTCGCCGACAACGGTGTCGTAGCCGTCGTTCTTCGACAGGATGAAATCCTGGGCGGCAGCGGCATAAGCGGCTTCATGCACTTCTTCGTTCGACGCGTCGGAGCGGCCGATACGAATGTTGTCCTCGATCGAACGGTTGAACAGGCCGGCGTCCTGGAACACGGTCGCGATCGAGTGGCGCAGCGACTTCTTCGTCACCTGACGCGTATCGATACCGTCGATCAGGATACGGCCCTCGGTCGGCGTGTGGACGCGCTGGAGCAGATTGATCAGCGTCGTCTTGCCGGCGCCGGTCGGGCCGACGATCGCGATCGTCTGGCCGGCCGTAACGTTGAACGACAGGCTCTCGACACCATGCGTGCTGTTCGGGAACTCGAAGCCGACATTTTCGAAGCGGATGTGGCCAGTAACGTTCTCGAGGTCGCGCAGGCCGTCCGGCTCCTTGGCCTCGGCTGAAGCTTGCTCGATGTTGTAGAATTCAACAAGGCGAACACGGGCCTCGAAAATCTGGTTCACGAAGGCCGAAATCTGGTCCAGCCGGGCGATCAGCAGCGACGCGAAGCCGGTGAACGCGATGACGCTGCCGACTTTCAGTTCGCCGTGCATGACGAGATAGGCGCCGATCAAAAGCACGACCATCATCGAGACCGTGGAGGCGAGGCGATGCAGGGCGCTGGCCAGCGCCCACCAATCGAGCACCGGATACTGCGCCTTCAAAAGGTCGCGCACATAATTGCGCAGCGCCTCGGTTTCGTGACCGACGCGGTTGTAGCTCTGCAGAACGGAGACGTTGTTCACAGAGTCCGTTACGTGAGCGAAGACGTTGTGGTGGTTGCGCTCGACGCTGGCCTGGCCTTCCTTCGTCTTGCGCATCACCAGGCGGCCAATAAGCACATAGGCAATGCCAAGGCCGAGCAACACCCCCGACATGCGAACATCGAGCGCCAGCGCGGTCGGCACCAGCAGGATCATCGCCACCGCCGTCGACAGATGCGTGCGCATGAATTCGAGCCAGAGCCCGAACAGCGTTTCGACGGCGCGCAGCAGCGTGTGAAGCGCATTGGAGGTGCCGCGCTCCTGATGCCAGGACAGCGGCATCGCGATCACGCGTTCAAAAGATTCGCACAACACCGCGCCGCGGCGCGCATGCGCGAGCCTGTCTGCCCCACGTGCGACCAGCACGAAAGCGATGATGTTGAAAAGGCCAAGGCCGGCCCAAAGCGCCAGCGTCGGCACGACTTCGGTCTTGGCCGAGATCGCATCAATGACGCGGCCAAACAGGACGGGTTCTGCAATGGTGATGGCGGCGAGAGCGATGTTGGCCGCGCAGATGAGGAGCACTTTCCTCTTCTCAGCGCCGAGGTAGCCCAAGGCTCTCCAATAGACTTCCAGCAAGGACACTTGGCAACCCCGATCCTGGAATGGTGCACTGCACAATCGCGGCATCTCATACCGGATGCTGCGATGCACTACAATGGTCGCCGCCTGAATCCGTTCCACGAAGGATAACAAATATTTTGCGCCGGCCGTTTTGTCGCACACAGCTCTAACAGGCTGACTTGTAAAGAAGAAAGGCGGGCTTGCGGCAAAATCGTGGCGGCCGCCAAAAGCCGCCACAATTTGTCATTCGGGGACCTGCACCAGCACGTCGATTTCGCCTTTCCCGCCCAGCTCAAACCCCTCGCCTTTCTGGGCTTTGCCGGCCTTCGACACTTTGAGCGCCTTCGCCGCGGCGGATCGTTCGACCCGGATGCGATATTTTGTCCCGTCGATCGCGAGGTTTGCCGTGAAGCCGTCCCAATGGCTTGGCAGAGCCGGCTTCACGACGATGCGGTCGCCCTGGCGGCGGATGCCGAGGATGAACTCGACCGCGGCGCGATACAGCCACCCGGCCGAGCCGGTGTACCAGGTCCAGCCGCCACGGCCGCCCTTCTCTCCCTCGCCATAGATGTCTGCCGCGACGACATAAGGCTCGACCCGATATTGCTCGGCGGCATCGCGATCCAAAGCGTGTTGGACCGGATTGATCAGCGAGAAGCATTTGTAGGCCTCGTCGGCGAGTCCCAGTTCAGCGAAGGCCGCGACAACCCAGGTCGCGGCATGGGTGTACTGGCCACCATTCTCGCGCACGCCCGGCGGGTAGCTCTTGATGTAGCCGGGATCGTGGCTTGTCTTGTTGAAAGGTGGCGTGAAGAGCCTGATGATCTTCAGCTTTTCGTCGACGAGGCGACCGGCAACCGAAGCCATTGCGGTGCGCGAGCGCGTCTCGTCGCCCTGCCCCGACAGCACACTCCAGGACTGGGCGATCGAGTCGATCTTGCATTCGTCGGAGTACTTTGAGCCGAGCGGCGAGCCATCGTCGAAGGAACCGCGGCGATACCATTCGCCATCCCAGCCCACGGTTTCGAGCGCCCGTTTCACGACTTCCGCATGCTTCAGCCAACGGTCGGCGCGCGCTTTCTCGCCCTGCTCATGGGCAATCGGCGCCATGCCTTCGATGGCTTTGAGCACCAGCCAGCCGAGCCAAACACTTTCGCCTCTGCCTTCGATGCCGACCTTGTTCATGCCGTCGTTCCAGTCGCCGCCCAGGATCAGCGGGAGGCCCTGCGGGCTGGTGCGCTTGACGGCAAGGTCGAGCGCGCGGGCGGCATGTTCGTAGACGGAGCCGGTCGTCTTCGAGATTTCCGGCGTGTAGAAGGCGTCGTGCTGTCCCGGCTGAAGCGGTTCGCCTTCGATGAAAGGCACTTTTTCCGAGAGCAGCGAAGCATCGCCGGTCACCGCCAGATAGTGCGACACCGCATAGCCCAACCAGGCGACATCGTCGGAGATCAGCGTGCGCACCCCTGCCCCGGTGCGCGGCAGCCACCAGTGCTGCACATCGCCTTCCGGAAACTGGCGCCGGGCGGCATTGAGGATCTGCTCGCGGGCCAATGACGGATCGTGCATCAGCAATGCCAGTGTGTCCTGCAACTGATCGCGGAAGCCGAACGCACCGCTGGCCTGATAAAAGGCCGAGCGCGCCCGGATGCGGCAGGAAACGCTCTGATAGGGCAGCCAGTGGTTGACCATGGCGTCGAAGGCGTCGTCCGGCGTATCGACCTGGATCGTGTCGAGGAAGCCGCGCCAGTTTTTCTCGTTTTCGGCCAAGCGCTCGTCGAAGTCGCGCGCCGCGTGCTTTTGAACCAGCGCCGCAACCTCGTCGGCCGAGCCGGCGTCACCGAGCAGCCAGATCATGGTCGCTTCGCCACCGGCCGGCACCTCGACATCGCGGGCTATCGCCGAGCAGACGTCGCGACCTGCTTCAACTGTGCCGCCGAGTTGTGCACCGTCGACAACGGCGCGCGGGAATTCGGCGGAGCCATTACCGATGAACTCGGCGCGGTCGGTGGTCACTGATTGCGGCTTGCCGTCCGATGCGATGAAGGCGATACGATCGCCAAAATTCAGGCTGTAGGGATTGGCGACCAGCACGGCGCCGTTCTTGGCATCGACCGAAGGCACGAAGGTCGGCGCGGACTTGCCGCGGTTGGTGCCGAGCACCCATTCCGTATAGCCATAGACGCGCAGTTTTGCCGCCGCCTTGCCGGCATTGACCAGCTTGAGGCGCATGACTTTTACCGGGTCGGCAGGGTCGACGATCTGGGCTAACTCGATCGACAAGCCGCCGCGCGACGTCGTGAACGTGCTGACGCCCTGACCATGCCGCGCAACATAGTGCATCGAAGGGTCACGCAGCACCGCTGCATACGGCGCGAAGGCCGCGCCGCTGTTGAGGTCGTGGATATAGATGGCCTCGCCGGGGCGGTTGGACACGGCGTCGTTCGACCACGGCGTCAACTGGAAGTCGCGGCTGTTGCGGCTCCAGCTAAAGGACGCGCCTTCGGCCGAGGTGTGGAAGCCGAACGAGCCGTTGGCGATGACGTTGACCCAGGGCTGCGGCGTCACCAGATCGCCGGTCAGGTGAACGACGTAGTCGCGGCCGTCTCGGTCGAAGCCGCCAATGCCGTTCCAATAGGTCAAATCCTTGCCGTCGAACGGCCGGCTGGCCGGCGGCTTCGGGTTGGAGGTGGCCTTGGCCAGATCGTCCGTGGCGTCAGCCGGAGCGATAACCTTGACTTCCTGCTCCTGAACCGCAGCCGTCTCGGCCCGTTCGATCTGATCGAAGATCGTACCGTTGCGCGTGTGGACCACGACGCGGGCAACCGCCAGCAAAGTGCGATAGGAGCTCTCGTCCATCAGGTCGCGGCGGACGGCAAAGATGTGCTGACGTGGCCCGAACTCACGACCGCGCAGGCGGCTGTTTTCGCACAAATTCTCAATGGCGTTCTGTAGGTCGGCAACATAGGACGCCGCCTGCTCGTTGACGACGACGAAGTCGGCGACCAGCCCGCGCGAGCGCATATACTCCTGATACCGCAGCGCCTGCGCGACGATTTCGAGATCGGCCTGATCGGCGATGCGGACGGCAAAGATCGGGAAATCGCCGGAGATGGCCATCGGCCAGAGCGCTGACTGCCGGCCGAGACCCTGAGCGATAGCCTCGGGCGACGAACGCAGATGATGGTTCGGATAGATCAGGTAAGCCGCCAGCCGCTGGACATTCGCCGCATCGGACAGGCTCAAACCGAAATGCCGCGTCTGCACCTGCGAGCGCGTCCACGACAGCGTCGACTGGCGCGAAAAGCTCTCCGGATGGTCGAGATGGGCGATAGCCGCTTCGAGTTCGGAACGTTCCTTGGCGACGACGGTCCAGAAGGTCAGCGCGACCTTCTTGTTGGCCGGCACGCGGACGCGGCGGCGCAACGACATGATCGGATCGAGCACAAAACCCTGGCTGGCCGAGAGACGAGCCCCGTGGTCGAACGCAGCAGCGTTGACGATCGAACGGCCACGCCCCAGGAAGGCACGGCGGTCCGTCTCCGCTTCCCGATCACGCGTCGGGCCGGCGGGGTCGGTGATGAAATGCGCAACGGCGATGTCCGGCTCGCCTTCGGTCCGCTTGCGGCGATGCGCGAAGATCGCGCTGTTGTCCGGCGCAATCTCCGTCTCGACAAACATCTTTGAGAAGGCCGGATGGGCGTTGTCATTGTCGGGATGCGACAGCACGAGTTCGGCAAAGGACGTCACCTCGATATGGCGGTCGGTGTCGCCCTCGTTGATCAACGTGATGCGCCGGCCTTCACCATTGCCTTCTGAAATGACGATGCACTCGACTTCGCTGCGCAGCGTGCCGACAACCTTGGTGAAGGTCGCCTTGTCGTCGTTGAAATGGGTTTGCACCAGTTCGCCGGGCGCGGTCTTCGGCTCAGCGGTGGCCGACCACCAGTCGCCCGTCGAAACGTCACGCAGGAACAGATAGGAGCCCATGCGGTCTTCGGTCGGGTCCGGCTGCCAGCGCGTGACGGCCAGTTCGCCCCATTTGCTGAGTCCCGAACCGGTTGCCGTCACCATCACGGAATAGCTGCCGTTCGACATCAACGCCGTCGAACGCAGCGAACGAAGTGGGTTCAGCACCAGCCGGGCGTCGGGGCTTTGCGGCTCGGATTCCACTTTGGCGCGGTCGGCCGCCTCGGTGCGCACCGTCGAGATCGGGATGTCGCGCGGCGCCTTCTCCTGCAGCAACAGCTCGGCAGCCTCGATGACCGGATCGCTGTGGAAGCGGTCGCGCATCCGGCCTTCGAAAATGGCGTCGGCTATTGCCACGATCGCCATGCCGGAATGGTGGGCCATGTAATTGTAGACGACCGCACAGGCCTGGCCTTCCGGGACACGCGCCGGCGTGAAGTCGACGGCGTCATAAAAACCGTAGCGGCCGAGCGCACCGATCGAGGTCAGCCGGTCGAGATTTTCGACAGCTTCGCGCGGCATATATTGCGACGCGAGAATGGTCGCATAGGGCGCGATCACGGTGTTCTGCGCCAGGCCGCGCTTCAAGCCGAGGCCCGGCACGCCGAAATTGGTGTACTGGTAGGTCATTTCGTGGTCGCGGGCGTTGTAAGCCGCTTCCGAGATGCCCCACGGCACGTTCTTCGAGTTGCCGTACTGGATCTGGCGGCGGATGATCATCCGGTTGGTCTGGTTGAGGATGCCGCCTTGCGGCTCCTTCATCACCAAGGGCGGCATCAGATATTCGAACATCGAGCCGGACCACGACATCAAAGCGCCTGAAAAGCCGATCTCGACGATCGGCCGGCCAAGCCGGAACCAGTGGTCGGTCGGGATGTCGCCCTTGGCGATGGCCAGCAGGCTGGTCAGCCGGCATTCGGACGCCAGCAAATCATAGCAGCTATCATCGAGCTGGTGCGCCTCGACGCGGTAGCCGATCGACAAGAGCTTGCGGTCCTTGTTGAGCAGGAAGGAGAAATCCATCTCCAGCGCGAATTTGCGCGAGCGCACTGCGATCGCTTGCAGACGCGCACGCAGTTCATCGACGCGACCCTTGTCGCTGTGTGAATCCGCGACGTGCGCTTCGGCCGTCTTGTGGAGGGCCGTCGCCCATTCGGCCAGTTGTTCCGTCTGCGCGCTGCCCACCTCATGGTGGATCAAGTCGGCGAGCTTCCTGATTTCGCCACCCAGCACGGCGAGATTGATGGTGCGAATCGAGGCCATTTCGGGCTCGCTCTTCACCGTCTCGACCGCCCGACGCATGCCTTCGATGCGGTCGCTCAGCCTCTGCCGTAGCGGGCGCATCTGGCGGCGGTCGTCCGGCACGACGCGCAGGCTTTCCTCCAGAATGCCGACCACGTCGAGCAGGCCGTCGAAATCGCCTTGCAGATAGACCGACGGCGCCTCGGCCCATTCGTTGCAGGCAGCCGCGATGGCGATCAGGTGGCCGGAGAGATTGCCACTGTCGACCGCCGAGATGTAGAGCGGATGCAGCGGCAGCAGCGTCTTGGTGTCATACCAGTTGTAGAGGTGTCCACGCGACCGCTCCATGCGTTCGATGGTCGAGAGTGTGGCCTCCATACGTTCGACCGCGTCGGCCATGCTGATCCAGCCGAAATCCCGCGCCGAGACGATCGACAAAAGATAGACGCCGATATTGGTCGGCGACGTGCGGTTGGCGACGACCGGGCGCGGCACTTCCTGGAAATTGTCCGGCGGCAGGAAGCTTTGCTCCGGGGTGACAAAGGTCTCGAAATAGTGCCAGGTGCGGCGCGCGATGGTGCGGAGCTTGACCCGATCGGCGTCTGAGATCTGGAGATGATCCTCCGTCTCGGCCGAACGACTGACCAGATAGGCGAAAGCCGGAGAACCGACCCAGAAAAGCGCGAAGATGAGCGCGACCAGCGAGCCCGTCGACTGCGCCAGTAACGGAATGGCGAGGCCGACGACAGCGATGATGATCGCGCCGCGCATCGACCTATAATAAGAGGCCAGATCGTTGCCGCCGCTTTTTTCGGTCTGCGAGGCGGTGCGCCATTCGAGCAGGTTCTTGCGACTGACTAGCAGCCGATAGAGCGTGCGGATGATCGCATCGCCCATCAGCCACGCCTGGTGCGCAATAAGCACGGTCTTCAGGGCCACCGAGGCGGAGCCATAGACCACATCGCGCGCCAGGGCCGTCATGTGGCCGCGGAAGGTGACTTCGCGGCTCTTTGGCCAAAGCGCATTCACGATGTCATAGGTCGGCGCCATGAACTGGCTGAGGATCAGCAGCGCCACCCATTGCGCCGCAAGCGTCGCCGGCAGCAGGGTCCAGCCGGCAATGGCCGCCAGCACCCAGAAGATCGGGGTCAGCGAACGGCGCAGATTGTCGATCATCTTCCAACGGCCGAGGCCGGGAATGGCGAGTTTTGGATCGAAAATCATCGGCAGAAGCTGCCAGTCGCCGCGCGCCCAACGATGATGCCGCGACGCGTCGACCGAATAGCGGGTCGGGTAGTCTTCCACCACTTCGACGTCGGTCACCAGCGCGCAATGCGCGATCGAGCCTTCAAGCAGGTCGTGACTGAGGACGGTGTTGTCCTGCAATTTACCGGCCAGCGCGGCTTCCATGGCGTCGACATGGTAGAGGCCTTTGCCGGTGAAGGTGCCTTCGCCGAACAGATCCTGATAAACATCAGACACGGCGAAGACGTAAGGGTCGAGGCCGCGATTGGACGAGGATGCACGCTGGAAGAACGAAGCATCGTCGCCGGTGGTTAGCGATGGCGTGACGCGCGGCTGCAGGATCGAATAGCCGGCATCAACCGTGCGCCTTGCCGCGTCGATCTCAGGCCTGTTGAGTGGGTGCATCAGCTTGCCGACGAGCTTGGTGATGGCGTCGCGCGTCACCTTGGTGTCGGCGTCCAACGTCATCACGTGCACGACATTTTGAGGCAGCGGGCGGTCCGGCGGCAGGAAGGTGGTGTCGCCATCGCCGCGCAAGAGCAGATTCAGCTCATGCAGCTTGCCGCGCTTGCGTTCCCAGCCCATCCAGCAGCCCTGCGCCTCGTTATAGAGGCGCTTGCGATGCAGGAGGTGGAAGCGATCCACGCCGTCGCTATTGTGGCGCGCATTCAGCCGGTTGATCTCCTCACGCGCGAACGCGAGCAATTCCAGATCCGCCTTCGTCTGCTCCTGCTGGCTGTCGCGCCAGTCCGACAGCAAGGCAAAGTGCAGGTCGCCGTTCATGTTGGAGAGGTAATGCACCTCGATATTGCGGACCAATTCTTCCACATCGTCGCGTGAGCCGATCAATGTCGGGACGACAACCAGGGTCCGGGCGTCGACGGGCACGCCGTTCTTATATTCGTAGCCGACGCGCCGCGTCGGCTTCAGCAATTGCAGCACCACGGTGTTGAAGAAGGATAAAGCGCCCTCGCCCGCTGGTACGGCCAGGAGGACGATCAAGATAACAATCGAGGCGGTTGGCACCCCCGCGCTTTGCAGGGCGGCGGTGGTCATACCAAGCAGAAGCATGGTCAGCGCCAGCACCGGCAGCATGATGCCGATCCAGCCCAACCGCTGGAACATGCGCGTGAACCGCGTGCCGAAAGTCGACTTGTAGTCGATCGCAGCTTCCAGTTCCTCGCGCCGCTTGTCGATCAGGAAAAAGCCGACATCCGTGTGCGGATCGGCATCTTTCGCTTCGGCCGCTCTCAAGGAAAGGTCGATGGCTTTTGCCGTGACCTCGTATTCCGATTTTTGCGAATACCTGGCCAGCTCTTCGATCGCCGCCCGATACTGGTCGCGCGAATGGAAGTCGAGTTGGGCAAAGTCCGTCTTTTCGCGCAACAGCTCGTCGATGCGGCTGACGGTCTCGAACCAGACCGTCCAGTCGACGTCATTGACCAGCCGGAGACCGCGCACGATGTTGCCCATCGTGACATTGCCGCTCGAAAGGTTGCGGTGTTCGCCGACGATGATCTCTTCCGCGTCGGAGCCGCGCTTTTCCAGCTCGCCTTCCAACCAGATCAGCGCCTTGCCGGCGTTCTGTGAACCGTCGCGCAGGCGATAAAGCATCTGCGTGGCAAAGGTCATGTCTTGTGCGTGGGCGGCAAAACCCGCCAGCATGTCGGCGCGTCCGTCGCCGTCCTTGGCGGCGAGCACTTTGTCGGCCAGATCGTTGGCGAGCTGGCGCATCTGGTGCGCCCGGCGGACACGCACGGCAATGCGGCGCAGATTCTCGACCAGCACGAAACGAAGCATTGACGGCAGCGCCCAAAGCTCACCGATGAGCATCGGCTGGACCGACTGGAAGCCGTCAACGATCGCCTTGAGGCTTTGGCTGGACACCGTGCTGTCGCTATGGGCGACATAGACCCAGGCTATTGCCAGCACGCGCGGAACCCGCACGCCCTGCGCAATCTCCATTGTCGGCAGCTCCTTGTAGAAGCGCCGCGGCAGGTCGCGCTTGACCTGAAAGATCGATTCTTCGACCAGATAGTGGTTGTCGAGCAGCCATTGGGCGGCCGGCGTGATCGCATCGCCCTTCAACTGGGCCGCGTTGACTGCTCGATAGACATCAAGGATCTTTGCCGCGTCGTCTCGCACGCGCGCATGAAAATCAAAGCCGGTCAGGCCGAAATAGCTGTCGAGTTGCTGGCGGGCCATCGCCTCGCCGAGCTGGCGAAGGCGCTCTTCTGGAAGAAAATTCGAGCGGATTGGCGCTTCGGCGGGCGTCAGGAGCGTCTCGACTCCTACGCCCATATCAAGGCGCGACTGGATATTCATGCAGGCAATGTCCGTTCGGCAGGATTTATGGCGCGCCTCGAGCGAGGCGGAAGCTCTACAATGGTCTTAGCGCGGTTCCGTTGCATGGCAAAAGCTGGAATCGCATATTTTGCTCATTCACGAAACAGGCGCGGACAAAACCGAAAACTTTGCGGAAAGCGTGGCGGCGGACGGGAAGGTGTTCAGGCGGGGCCGATTTCCACCAGAAAGAGCACCGAGTGCGCGCTCGCAACCAGCCGCAGGGAATTCGGCTGGGCTTCGATCAGCAGACTGTCGCCGGCGGCGAGTTCAAACGGATCCGCATATTCGTCGCCGACCGACACAGCCCCGCTGTGGCAGTAGAGTAGCGCTGTTGGTGAGCGGACGACGAAGTCCACGATGCCGGAAGTCGAGATCGGCCGAACCCGGTGGGTCAGTCGACCGCGCCGCGTCATGACATTGAGGTCAGCGATCGGTCCGTCGAGCAATTTTGCATGCGTTTCAACGTCGCCCGGAAAAGCGTGCGGCTCGCTTTCGATCCGCACCGGGGCCTGTCCTTCCAGGGTCAGCTCTATGCCTTCGCCTTCCAGCATGGTCAGCGTCCGATCGATATTTGCAAATGCCGAGAACGGACCGTCTGCCTCGACCCGCGCCATCGAGACGCGCCAGTCGAAATCATCGATGCCCGCGCCGGCAGGCGACACCGCAATTTCAATGGTTTCGCCGCCGCCGTTCTTCCACGGCTGGCGGCGGTATTGTTTGGAACGGATCAGACGCATTCGCCTATTACGCCAGCCAACCTATGGAAATGGCAAGCCAGGCAATCGGCGCCGTCAACAGGATCGACAATGCCGTGCGAATGAACCAGATCACCATCAGGTCGACGAAACGGAAGGGGATAGCGGTCGCCAGCATGCATGGGATCGAGGCCGATAGGAACAGCACCTGGCTGACGGAGACAACCGCCGCGGTAAAGCGCACCGCCAGATCGCCTTCCTTAAGTAGGATCGCCGGCAGGAACATTTCCGCCAGGCCTGACGCCATGGCCTTCGCCGCCAGCATCGGATCGGGAAAACGCGCGACCCACGTGAAAGGATAAAGCAGCAGGCCGAGCCAGTCGAAGATCGGCGTGTATTTCGCCGCCAGGAGACCCAAAAGCCCGACCGCCATGATGGACGGGAGAATGATTGCCGCCATTCTTACGCCGTCGACCACGGTTTCCCAAAGCATGGTCGGCAGCGGTTTGGCGCGCTCGACCTGGGCGACGCCCTCGTCGATCGCAGCCTCGAAGCGGCTCTTGCCGGCCGGCAGCGGCTGGTCGTTATCCGCCGGATGCTCCATGCCGGACAGCGGCCAAAGACGCGCGGTGATCGCGGTGACGATGAATGTGACGACGAAAGTCGTCCAGAAATAGAGGTTCCAGGAACCCATCAGGTTGAGCGTCTTGGCGACGATGACCATGAAGGTCGCCGACACCGTGGAGAAACCGGTGGCGATAATCGCCGCTTCGCGCACCGTATATTTGCCTTCGCGAAACACGCGGTCGGTGATCAGCAACGCCAGCGAATAGGAGCCGACAAAGGAGGCGACGGCGTCGATCGCCGACCAACCGGGCGTTCGCCAGACCGGACGCATGACCGGCTGAACCAGAACGCCGGTAAACTCGAGCAGGCCGTAGCCGATGAGGAAGGCCAGAGCCAGCGCGCCCAACGGCACGATGATGCCGACCGAAAGCACAAGTTTGTCAAAGAGGAAGGGCAACATGTCCGGAGCGAAAATCGCCTCCGGGCCAATGTTCAGCAAATACATGCCGGCAAGGATGACGCCCAGGACACGCAACAGAGCGAATATCGTCTGGGTGAGGTTCTTGCGCCAGCTTCCGTCGATGAACGAGCCTGCCGCCCCCCAAAGCATCAGCAGGCAGACGAAAGCGATCGCCGCCGGCTTGAGATACGTGATGATTGCCGTGGCGGCGTGGTCGAGCGGGATAGTCGAACGCCCGCCGAGCGTAATCGGCACGAAGAAGAAAAAGATGCCGATCAGGCTGTAGATGACCATTTTGGCCAGCGCTGAACCGCGCGAGCCGCCTTCCTTGACTGCAACGTCGGACATTTTTTTCTCCTCCCGTTACTCGATTCAGCCGAGAATGCCCGGCAGGTTGAGCTGGTGCTGACGCGCGCAATCCAGCGCGATGTCATAGCCGGCATCGGCGTGGCGCATGACGCCCGTTGCCGGGTCGTTCCACAGCACGCGCGACAGGCGTTTTGCCGCTTCCGGCGTGCCGTCGGCGCAGATGACCACGCCCGAATGCTGCGAGAAGCCCATGCCGACCCCGCCGCCGTGATGCAGCGAAACCCAGGTCGCGCCGCCGGCGGTGTTGAGCAGCGCATTGAGCAGCGGCCAGTCGGAGACGGCGTCCGAACCGTCCTTCATGGATTCCGTCTCGCGGTTCGGTGAAGCGACAGAGCCCGAGTCCAGATGATCGCGGCCGATGACGACCGGCGCCTTTAGTTCGCCCTTTGCGACCATCTCGTTGAAGGCCAAACCCAGGCGATGGCGGTCGCCGAGACCGACCCAGCAGATGCGCGCAGGCAGGCCCTGGAAGTGGATACGCTCTTTCGCCATGTCGAGCCAGTTGTGCAGGTGCTTGTTGTCGGGCAGCAACTCCTTCACCTTGGCGTCGGTCTTGTAGATGTCTTCCGGATCGCCCGACAGCGCCGCCCAGCGGAACGGCCCGATGCCGCGGCAAAACAGCGGACGCACATAGGCCGGCACGAAGCCTGGGAAGTCGAAGGCGTTCTCGACCCCCTCCTCCAGCGCCATCTGGCGGATGTTGTTGCCGTAGTCGACGGTCGGGATGCCCATCTTGTGGAAGTCGAGCATGGCACGCACCTGCACGGCCATCGACTTCTTCGCGGCGGCAGCAACAGCCTTCGGATCGCGCTCGCGCTTTTCGATCCATTCAGCGACGGTCCAGCCTTGCGGCAGATAGCCGTTGACCGGATCGTGCGCCGAAGTCTGGTCGGTGACGCAGTCCGGCTTGACGCCGCGGCGCACCAGTTCCGGGAAGATGTCGGCGGCATTGCCGAGCAGCGCGACGGAAATCGCCTTCTTTTCCTTGCAGGCCTTGTCGATGATCGCCAGCGCGTCGTCGAGGTCCTTCGCCTGCACGTCGACATAGCCCGTATTCAGACGGAATTCGATGCTGCTCTGCTGGCACTCGACGGCGAGGCAGGCAGCGCCGGCCATGGTCGCAGCCAGCGGTTGCGCGCCGCCCATGCCGCCCAGACCACCGGTCAGGATCCAGCGACCGGCGAGACTGCCGCCATAGTGCTGGCGGCCCATCTCGACGAAGGTTTCGTAGGTGCCCTGAACGATGCCCTGCGAGCCAATATAGATCCAGGAGCCGGCCGTCATCTGGCCGTACATCATCAGGCCCTTCTTATCGAGGGCGTTGAAGTGGTCCCAGGTTGCCCAGTGCGGCACGAGATTGGAATTGGCGATTAGCACGCGCGGCGCGTCGGGATGGGTCTTGAATACGCCGACTGGTTTTCCCGACTGCACAAGCAACGTCTCGTCAGCCTCAAGCTCGCGCAGCGTGGCGACGATTCGGTCAAAGCTTTCCCAATCGCGCGCGGCACGGCCGATGCCGCCATAGACGACCAGTTCGCCCGGGCGCTCGGCGACCATCGGATCGAGATTGTTCATCAGCATGCGCAACGGCGCTTCGGTGAGCCACGATTTGGCGCTGAGCTCGGTTCCGTGCGGCGCGCGGATCACGCGGGCATTGTCGATGCGAGTATGCGTATTCATCAAATCCTCCGCTATTGTTTGTTAGTGGCCCAATCGCGGGCCGTTGTCAGAATGTCTCGCAATTGCGCCTGGATCGGCGCGGCATAGTCCGGATCGTAAGGCGTCGGCCAATTCTCCGGTGTCGACTTACCGGCCGGCTCACGCATGTAGCTGCGGCAGGCCAGTTCCATTTGGAGCGCGTGCACGCCTTCGGCGGAGCGACCATGATGGCGCGTGATCCAGCCGCCCTTGAAGCGACCGTTGACGACGAAGCTTCGGCCCGACTTTTCCATCAGGCCGGCAACCCGCGCCTGAAGCTCGTGATCGCAGCTCTTGCCGTCATTGGTGCCGAGATTCATTTCCGGCAATTCGCCCTCGAACAGACGCGGCAGGATCGAGCGGATCGAATGGCAGTCATAGATCACGACATGCGAATGCCGATCGCGCAGGCGGGCAAGCTGGGCCGTCAAAGCCTCGTGGTACGGCTCGAAATAACGGACACGCCGGCTGGCGATCTCGTGTTCGTCCGGCGCTTCGCCATTCTTGTAGAGCGGATCGCCGTCAAACGTGTCGACCGGGCATAACGTCGTCGTCGCCTGACCCGGATAGAGCGATACGCCGGATGGGTCACGATTGACGTCGATGACCGTCCGCGAAATTGCGGTATGGACGACCGTCGCGCCGAGTTCTGTCGCGAAACCGTAGAGCTTGTCGATCCACCAGTCGCAGTCGCGCCGCGCAATCCACGGCGACACGACCTGTTCCTCAAGATGTGCGAGGTCGGTGCCGGTATGCGGCAACGAAATCAGCAGCGGCGCCTCGCCGCGCGTGACGGTGAGCCAAGTGGGGGTCATGACGGTTCGCCAGTCACCGCCGGAAGCGTCACTCCACCTGCCGCCTTCACCAACCGGCCGTCCCTGACCATAGCAATCGCCTTTTCCATGTCTGGATGGAAATGGCGGTCGTCGTCGAGATACGGAACCTCGCCGCGCACCAGAGCACGGACAGCTTCCAGCGCTGCGCTTGATTTCAGCGGCGCATGGAAGTCGCACCCTTGCGCGGCGGCCAAAAGCTCGATGCCGATCACGCCGCTGGCGTTCTCCACCATCGGCAGCAGCCGGCGCGCCCCGTGCGCGGCCATCGAGACATGGTCTTCCTGGTTGGCTGAGGTCGGTATGGAGTCGACGCTGGCCGGATAGGCGCGCTGCTTGTTCTCCGACACGAGAGCGGCCGCAGTGACCTGCGGGATCATGAAACCCGAATTGAGACCCGGCTTCGGCGTCAGGAAGGCCGGCATGCCGGACAAAGCTGGATCGACCAGCATGGCGACGCGCCGTTCCGACAGTGAGCCGATCTCGCAGACAGCCAGAGCAATCATATCGGCGGCGAAGGCGACAGGCTCGGCGTGGAAATTGCCGCCCGACAGCGCCGTACCGTCCTCCGTGAAGATCAACGGATTGTCGGTGACGCCGTTGGCTTCGGTCTCCAGCGTGTCGGCGGCCTTGCGCAGCACGTCGAGGGCGGCGCCCATCACTTGCGGCTGGCAACGCAGGCAGTACGGATCCTGAACGCGCTCGTCGCCGACCAGATGCGAGGCGCGAATGGCGCTGCCGGCCATCAGATTGCGCAGCGTCTCGGCCGTCTCCATCTGGGTGCGATGCTTGCGCAGAATATGGATGCGCGGGTCGAAGGGGGCGTCGGACCCGCGCGCCGCGTCGGTCGATAGCGCGCCTACGACCAAAGCGGATTGGAAAAGCGTTTCGGCCTCGAACAGGCCAGCCAGCGCGTAGGCTGTCGAAAACTGCGTGCCGTTGAGCAGCGCCAGACCCTCCTTGGGGCCCAGCGTCGCTGGATTGAGCCCATGCGAGACGAAGGCGACCTTCGCAGGAACCCGGCCATGCGGCGTAAAGCACTCGCCAACGCCAATCATCGCTGCCGCCATATGCGATAGTGGCGCGAGGTCCCCCGACGCGCCGACCGAACCCTGACACGGCACGACCGGGATGACGTCATTGGCAAGCATCGCTCCCAGCAACGCAATGGTTTCGGGCCGTACACCGGACGCGCCTTGCGCCAGGCTCGCCATTTTGAGCGCCATCATAAGGCGCACCACCGCGACGGGCATAGGCTCGCCGACGCCGGCCGCATGGGAAAGCACGATGTTGCGCTGGAGCGTTTCGAGGTCGGCGGCTGGAATACGCACGCTGGCCAGCTTTCCGAAGCCGGTGTTGATGCCATAGACCGGGTCGCCCTTGGCGACGATCTTTGCCACCGTCTCGGCGCTGGCCTTGATCTTGGCCTGGCTGGATGGGTCAAGCTTCGGCACCGCGCCGCGATAGATGGCGCGCCAGTCGGCCAGCATTGCGTTACCGGGGTTCAGAACGATCTCGTTCATTGTCCTCTCCAAATACGAGCGTGCAGTGGGTTGAAGCCGATGCGATAGACAAGCTCCGCAGGCCGCTCGATGTCCCAAATTGCGAGATCGGCGAACTTGCCGGCCTCAAGTGTTCCGATGTCGTGCTGCAAACCCAGCGCCCGCGCGCCTTCGCGCGTCACGCCGGCGATGCATTCCTCCACCGTCATGCCGAACAGGGTCGCGCCCATGTTCATGGTCAGCAGCAGCGAAGTCAGCGGCGAGGTGCCGGGATTGCTGTCCGTCGCCAAAGCCATCTTCGTGCCCTGCTTGCGGAAAAGATCGACCGGCGGCTTCTTGGTTTCGCGGATGAAGTAAAAGGCGCCCGGCAACAGCACGGCGACCGTGCCTGCCTTCGCCATCGCGGCGGCGCCGTCTTCGTCGGTGTACTCGACATGGTCGGCAGACAGCGCGCCATAGCGGGCGGCGAGAGCCGCGCCATGAAGATTGGAAAGCTGGTCGGCATGCAGCTTGACCGGCAGGCCGAGTTCCTTCGCCTTGTCGAAGACGCGGGCGATCTGTTCCGGTGAGAAGGCAATGCCTTCGCAAAATCCGTCGATCGCGTCGGCAAGGCCAGCTTTCGCCACCGCTGGAAGAATCTCGTCGCAAACCTTTGAAATATAGGCGCCCTTGTCGCCGCTCGCTTCCGGCGGCAGTGCGTGGGCGGCCAGACAGGTCGTCTTGATCGTGATCGGTCTGTTTTCGCCGAGCGTCCGTGCCACGCGCAACGCCTTGGTTTCGTTCTCGGTGTCGAGTCCGTAGCCGGATTTGATTTCGACCGTCGTCGTCCCCTCGGCCATCAACGCGTCCAGTCGCGGGATGCTTTCCTTGACCAGTTGCCCTTCGGATGCGGCGCGCAAGGACTTGACGGACGAGACGATGCCGCCCCCTGCCCGCGCCACTTCTTCATAGGTCGCGCCGGCCAGCCGCATTTCGAACTCGTTGGCGCGATTGCCGGCGTAGACAAGGTGCGTGTGGCAGTCGACGAGGCCGGGCGTGATCCAGCGGCCTTCACAATCGATAATTTCAGCGCCGGATTTCAAGGCGCCCGGCAATTCCGTTTCCACGCCGGCAAAGACGATGCGCTGGCCATGCACGGCGATCGCGCCATTCTCGATGACGCCGAGCCCCGGCAAGCCTGTGGCAAGCGTCGCAAGCCGCGCATTGCGCCAGATGCGCGCGCCCCCTGCTTGTGCTTTGCTGGCTTCAGCCATCGAATGCCTCTTCCCTTGATGTGCTATTATGTATATACATATTAATCGAGAACGCAAGAGCCAATGTTGGAAAATTCCTGGAGGTATGCTTGACCACGATCTTCGCCGAACAGGCGCTGCTGTTCAACGGATGGGCCGGGAATGTCCGGCTGGAAATCGAGGATGGCCGTATCGTCGCCATCCAGAAAGATCGTCAGCCGCAGCCTGACGATGAACGCCACGCCATCATTGCTCCCGGCATGCCAAATCTGCACAGCCATGCCTTCCAGCGCGGCATGGCGGGTCTGGCTGAAACGCGCGGCCCGGGCGCAGACTCCTTTTGGTCGTGGCGCGAGGTGATGTACCGGTTTGCACTGTCGATGACTCCCGAGCAGGTCGAGGCGGTCGCCGCGCAGCTTTATGTCGAGATGCTAGAGGCCGGGTTCACGCGCGTTGGCGAGTTCCACTACTTGCATCACGACAAGGACGGCAGCCCCTATGCCAACCTCGCCGAAATGGCGGAGCGCATTGCGGCCGCATCGTCGCAAACCGGCATCGCGTTGACCTTGCTGCCGGTGTTTTATGCGCACTCCGGCTTTGGCGGTGCGGTGCCTAACGACGGCCAGCGGCGATTCATCAATGATGTGGACCGGTTCGGAAAACTTCTGGAGAAAGCGCAAGAAGCGGTCAGCGGATTGAACCGTGGTATCGTCGGCGTGGCGCCGCATAGTCTGCGAGCCGCCACGCCGGATGAACTGACAGCCGTCGTGCCGCTGGCTGCCGGCGGTCCGGTGCACATCCATATCGCCGAACAGGTGAAAGAGGTCGAGGACTGCATCGCCTGGTCCGGTACACGGCCGGTCGAATGGCTGCTGGCCAATCAGCCGGTCAACGAGCACTGGTGCCTGATCCATGCAACCCACATGACGGACGCCGAGACAACCGGCATGGCCAAAAGCGGCGCGGTTGCCGGGCTCTGCCCTATCACCGAGGCCAATCTGGGCGATGGCACATTCAACGCACCACTCTTCATCGAGCACGGAGGCGCTTTCGGTGTCGGTTCGGATTCCAACGTGCTGATCGGCCTCGCCGACGAATTACGCCAGCTCGAATATTCGCAGCGGCTCTTTCACCGCGGACGCAATGTGCTTGCCGCGCCGGGGCAATCGAACGGCCGCAATCTGTTCGACCGGGCTGTCTACGGCGGCAATCAGGCGCTCGGCGTCACCGCCGCCGGACTGGCGAAAGGCGCTGCGGCCGATTTTGTATCGCTTGACGCAGCGTCGCCTTCTCTGATCGGCAAAGCGGGGGATGCAATTCTCGATGCCTGGATATTCGCCAGCGGCACGGGCGTCGATTGCGTCTGGGTCGGCGGCAGGAAAGTGGTCGAGCGGGGCCGCCACACAGCGCGCGACCGGGTCGCAAAAGGCTTCTCGAAGGCAATGATGGAACTTTCCAGCGCTTGAGCCTAAAGAGGGCTGTGGCAGCGATGGTCAGTCTCGATTCCCTTGAAGGTGTGCGCGGCGAGGAGGAACACACCTCGCTCCACCAGCGCATCCTCAATGACATCCGCGCGAAGATCGTGTCCGGCGAATGGCCGCCCGGCTATCGCATTCCGTTCGAGCATGAGCTGACGCAGCAATATGGCTGCTCGCGCATGACCGTGAACAAGGCGATGTCGCAACTCGCCAAATCCGGGCTGATCGAGCGCCGGCGGCGCTCCGGCAGTTTTGTGCGGCGGCCACGCAGCCAGGCAGCGATCCTCGAAATCCACGACATCCGTACCGAGGTCGAAGCGCTTTCCCTGCCTTACCGCTATATGCTGACGGTGCGAAAAGACCGGCAGAGCACGGGAACCGACATCGAGTTGCTTGGCCCTGTGCGACCGAAGCGCATTCTGGAACTCCGGTGCATGCATCTCGCCAATGAGCGGCCGTTCTGCATCGAGGAGCGCCTGATCAGCCTCGATGCGGTACCGGAAGCGGCTGCGGAAGCTTTTATCGAGATCGCGCCCGGCCCATGGCTCATCGGCCGGGTTCCGTGGAGTTCGGCCGAACATCGCATCAGCGCGGCGGCCGCCGACCCGGAGAGCGCGGCGGCGCTCGACATTGATGATGCAGCTCCGTGTCTGGTGATCGAGCGCCGCACCTGGAGCGCCGACCGCCCTGTTACCTATGCTCGTTTTATCTATGCCGCCGAAAGCCACTCTCTGGTGGCGCGGTTTTCGCCGACCGAAGGCGGTTAGGTCGGCCTGACGACGTCGACCGGGCTGATGCCCAGCATATCCAGCGTGCGGCGCAGGAGGCGGACTTCGTTCTCTGCCAATTGCGAATCGGCCTTCGCGATCTCGGCCATATGGCGGGCCAACTCGCGCCGGCGCTCCTCGTCCATTTCCTGGAACATGGCGACCGCCTGACCGCCATTGGTTTCGTAGCCAAAATCGTTCAGATACTCGATGACGCCGTCGATGCTCTCTTCCGGAATGTCGAAGGCTTCGCCGCAGATGCGGCGAAACACCTCCATCTCCTCTTCCTTCACCACGCCGTCGGCGAGGATCATGCGGAAGAGCAACAGCAGTTCGGCTGACAGCACCGGATCGTCGGCAACCTTGCGGATGCCCGGGTCGCCCTCGAAGATCGACCGGATCTGAGCCAGCAATCCCACAGCCATGTTGCGTGTTTCTCCCATAATGGCCTGGAAACTAGCGCGATTTGCGGCTTGCGCAATCGGGTAGCGTGTGGTGCAAGCACCGCGCCTCCAATCTGTATCCCCACCGCAACAATGTTCGAACTCGCCACCGACACCGTGCTTTTGCTGATGGTCGCATCCTTCGCGGCAGGATTCATCGATTCGATTGCCGGCGGCGGCGGCCTAATCACCGTGCCTGCGCTGCTGCTCGCCGGCCTGTCGCCGATCGATGCGCTCGGCACCAACAAGCTCGGCGGCATGTTCGGCAGCGGCTCGGCGACGATCGCCTATGCCTCAAAGGGACATGTCGATCTCAAGGCGCAGTTGCCCAGCGCGGCGTTGTCCGCCGTCGGCGGCGGGTTCGGCGCGCTGCTCGCTACCATCGTGCCGGGCGAATGGATGCGGGCGATGCTGCCCGTCCTGCTGGTGGCGATCGCGCTCTACTTCGCTTTCAAGCCGAACACGGATGACGTGGACCGGGCGCAGTGCATGTCGCCGGCGCTGTTCGGTTTCACGCTGGTGCCGGCGATCGGCCTGTATGACGGGCTGTTCGGGCCGGGCACGGGCTCGTTCTTCATGCTCGCTTTCGTCTCGCTGCTTGGCTACGGCGTGCTGAAGGCAACGGCGCACACCAAGCTGCTTAATTTCGGCTCCAACATCGGCAGCTTTGTCATCTTCGTGCTGGCTGGCGCAGTCGTCTGGAAGGTCGGCCTCTTGATGGGCGTCACGCAGTTTCTTGGCGCGCGGGTCGGGGCGAGCCTTGCCATGCGCGTCGGCGCCAAGCTGATCAAACCGTTGCTGGTGCTGGCCTGCGTGGCGCTCGCCATCCGCTTGATGCTCGATCCGACCAATCCGCTGCGGACCTATATCGGGCTGTAGTTTTGTCGGGGGCGGCGCTGGCTCTTCTACCAGGACGTCCTATGCCCTAAGATCACCCTATGGGCAGCCTGTCCGACCAGAGCGAACCGCGTTACCGCCGCCGTGCACCGGCTGCGGCGCTGTTGGGGCTCATTACCGGAATCTATGGCTACGAGGAACGCGGCGATGCACTGCAAGGCGTCGTCGAAACCGCGTCTCTCGATGTGCCCTTGATCATCAATTTCGGCAGTTCCTATCGCATCGGCCTAGGGCGCTCTCCCAACCAGAACGACCGCTATGGCAGCTTTGCCGCCGGCCTGTTCGCCGGTCCTGTTGTCATGGATTCCGACGGCGACGCGCAATGCATCCAGGTGAATTTCACCCCGGTCGGCGGCCGGCTGTTTTTCGCGCGTCCGATGAACGACCTGGCGAATTGCATGGTTCCTCTGGACGATCTGAGTGATCCGGAGATCGATGAGATCGCGATGCGCCTCGCCGAACTGAATTCCTGGGACGCCCGGCTTGATCTGGTCGAGCGGTTCGTCGCCGCACGGCTTGCGCGAGCCGACGCAATAGACCCCGCGATCACTTGGGCTGTGTCTGCCTTGATGCGCAGCGGCGGGCAAATCCGTATCGGCACGATCGCGGACAAGCTCGAGTGGAGCCGGCGGCGGCTGGTCGAACGGTTCCGCGAGGAGCTCGGCCTGCCGCCGAAGGCAATCGCTCGCATCGTCCGTTTCAATGCGGCCCGTTCGATGGCTGAAAGCGTGTCCGAGCCCGACTGGGCCGATATCGCCGCTGCTTGCGGTTATGCCGACCAACCCCACTTAGTGCGCGAGTTCGCCGAACTTGCCGGCGCGTCGCCTACCGCCTGGCATCAGGCCGCGTAACATTTCTTCAAGACCCCACCGGCGACGGCGTGCGAGACCTGCGGCGACACAAAGAAGGAATGTTGCCATGACAAGTGAAGCCCCGCGCATCTATCCGACCTTCCGTTATCGCGATGCGGTCAAAATGATCGACTGGCTGCAGGAAGCTTTCGGTTTCACCGTACGCGTCAAATATGCGGAGGACGGCAAGGTCGGCCACGCAGAACTCGCCCTCGGCTCTTCCATGATCATGCTGGGTTCCGTGCAGGATGACGACTACGGCGCCATCATCGGCGAACCCGGCACACAAGGCGGCAAAGGCGTCTACGTCGCGGTGGACGATTGCGACGCGCTCTATGAACGTGCCAAGGCAGCCGGCGCCAAAATCCTCGAACCGCCAACCGACCGGCACTATGGCAGCCGCGAATTCATGTGTGCCGATCCGGAAGGCAATGTCTGGGGTTTCGGCAACTATTGGCCGAAAGCGGGCGACCCGGCATGACCGTGAAGCGCGTTGTCACCAACATCGCTACGCAGGACATCGCCGCCGCACGGGCGTTCTATGGCAATATCCTCGGCATGGAGATCGTCATGGATCATGGCTGGATCGCCACCTATGCGAGCGGCGAGGCCATGACCGCGCAAATCAGCTTCGCCAGCGAAGGCAGATCGGGCACGCCTGTGCCGGACATCTCAATCGAGGTGGATAATCTGGATGAGGTGTTCGGCAAGGTTCAGGCGGCGGGCTTCGGCATCGAATACGGCCCGGCCGTCGAACCTTGGGGTGTGCGCCGCTTTTTCGTCCGCGACCCGTTTGGCCGGCTGGTCAATATTCTCAGTCACTGCTGAGTCTATCGCGCGGCGTCGATGATCGCGTCGACGTCGAGATGTTGTTCGAGTTCTGACGCAATCTCGTCCAGCGCGGTCTCCACCGCTGCGCGATGATCGACACCGGAGGCTTCTATGCCGAGCGAGCCGAGAAACTTTTGACGGAAACCGGTCGCCCCAAACAGGCCGTGCAGATAGCAACCGAACACTTTGCCGTCAGCGGAAGTCGCGCCGTCGGGTTTCCCATTTAGCGTGATCGCCGGCCTCGAGCAATCCGGGCCGGTCGTGCTGCCGAGATGTATCTCGTAGCCGGACAGGAGCTGATTGAAGTGCACGGAACGTGCCGTCGAATTGCGAACCGTCTTTTCGGGCCGCATGATCGTTTCGACGTCCAGAAGTCCAAGTCCCGCCGCCTCTTTCACGCTGCCTTCGATGCCATGGGGATCGCGCACGACACGGCCCAGCATCTGATAGCCGCCACAGATGCCCACGATCGCGCCGCCCCTATGACGATGCGCCGCCAGATCGGCGTCCCAGCCATTGGCACGGAATGCCTGCAAGTCGGCGATGGTCGACTTGGAGCCGGGCAGGACAACCAACGCGGCATCCGCCGGCAGGGGCTGGCCGGGCCGCACGAAGACAACCTCCACGGATGGCTCGGCCTTCAGAGGATCAAGATCGTCGAAATTCGAGATGCGCCCGAGAATCGGCACCGCCACCTTCAACGCACCCGGTCTCGCGCCCGAAAGACGCTCCAAGGCAACCGAATCCTCTGCTGGAAGCAACGCCGCAGCCTTCAGCCACGGGACGACGCCAAAACATGGCCAGCCGGTGAAACGGTCGATCGCCTTGATGCCGTCGACGAACAGACTGCCGTCGCCACGGAATTTATTGATCAGATAGCCGACAATCATGGCACGATCTTCGTCGGCCAGAATGAGATGCGTTCCGGCAATCGAGGCGATCACCCCGCCCCTGTCGATGTCGCCGACCAGAATCACCGGCACGATGGCGCGCGTGGCAAAGCCCATATTCGCAATATCGCGCGACCGCAGATTGATCTCGGTCGGCGAACCGGCCCCTTCCACGATGATCAGGTCGGCGCCTTCGCCGAGCCGCTCCCAGGACTCCAACACAGCGTCCATGAGCTTCGGTTTGAGCGTCTGATAATCGCGCGCCCGCGCTTCGCCGACCATCTTTCCCTGTACGATGATCTGGGAGCCGGTTTCAGACTGCGGCTTGAGCAGTACGGGGTTCATGTGAACCGTCGGCTCGACACCGCAGGCCAAGGCTTGCAGCCATTGCGCGCGGCCGATTTCGCCTTCGCGTCCTTCTCCCGGTATTGCGGCAACGGCGGCGTTGTTCGACATGTTCTGCGGCTTGAAAGGCCTGACGCTTAAACCCCGCAGCTTTGCGGCGCGGCACAATCCGGCAACCAGCACGCTCTTGCCGACGTCTGAGCCCGTGCCCTGGAGCATGATCGCGCGGGGCATGGATTAAGCAACCGCCTTTGCAAATTTTCGACGACCTCCCTCTGTCCTGCCGGACATCTCCCCCTCAAGGGGGGAGATCGGCCGTCCGCAAGGGTTTCGCCAACCGTCGAAGCTGCTGATCTCCCCCCTTGAGGGGGAGATGTCCGGCAGGACAGAGGGGGGTCGTTTCAATCCGGTACCTCGTTCCTCTACTCCACAGCCACCAGCGCCGCGGCGACCGCGCGATCTTCGGCGAGCAGTACGTTGTAAGTGCGCACGGCGGCGCCCGTTGACATCGGATCGGCCGAGATCTTGGCTTCCCGCAATGCCTCGCGCAGCACCTTCGGCAGCGGCTTCAGCGTCTTGCCGGTACCGACCAGAAGAACCTGAATGCCGTCCGCTTCGGCCAGCAGTTTTGCAAAATCCTCGACAGTCAGATTATCCGGGTCCGCAGGTTGCCAGCCGTGGATACCGGACGGCAGGCACAGAATCGAGCCGCGATGCGACATATCCGCAAAGCGGAAACCGCCATTGCGATAGGCATCAAGCGGCGCGCGGCCGGGAAAATGCGCTTCGCGCATTATGATCCCGGCCAAGGCCTAACCCTTCGATGGCTGGACGCTCGTCGGGAAGGTCGATTCCCGCTGCCCGTCCGGGCCGGCCTCATCCGGGCGCAGCCTGAACAGGATCAGCAGCGGGCCCGCGACGAACACTGACGAATAGGTGCCGACCAGAATACCGAAGATCATGGCGAACACGAAGGAACGGATGACCTCGCCGCCGAACAGGTACAGCGCAATGAGGGCCAGGAGCGTCGTCACGCCGGTCAGAATGGTGCGCGACAGCGTCTGGTTCATCGACAGATCGAGCAATTGCTCGATCGGCATCTTCTTGTATTTGCGCAGGTTCTCACGCACCCGGTCGTACACCACGACGGTGTCGTTGATCGAGTAGCCGACAATGGTGAGGACAGCCGCGATACTGGTCAGGTTGAATTCCAACCCCGTCACGACATAGAGGCCGACCATCATCGTCACGTCGTGCACGGTCGCGATGACCGCGCCGACGCCGAACTGCCATTCGAAGCGAAACCAGATGTAAATCAGCATCGCTACAAGCGACGCCAAAATGCCCATCGTGCCGTTCCAGGCAAGCTCCGACGAAACCGTTGGGCCGACCGACTCAACCCGCCGGAAATCGTAAGTGTCCTGCAACTCGGCGCGCACGCGGTCGACAACAGTCTGCTCGCCGCTATCGCCAAGCCCCTGCCCTTCGATGCGGATCAGCAATTCCCGATCCGAACCGAAATTCTGCACCTGAACGTCACCCAGGTTGAGTTCGCCTAGCCTGTTGCGGACGTCACCTGAATCGGCGGCGCCCTGTTTTGCCTGGACCTCGATCGAGGTGCCGCCCCGGAAGTCGATGCCGTAATTCATCTCAATGGAAAAGAAGGCAATTGTCGCCGCTATCGATAGCGCCGCCGACAGGCCGAACGCGTAACGACGCCATGACATGAAGGGCAGTTTCGTATCATCCGGGATGAAGCGGATGAGGCCGTTCGGCAGTTCCTTTGGCTTGGCGCGCCGTAGCCAGACAGACACCAGCCAGCGGGTCAGTGTAAAGGCCGTGAAGACGGTGGTGATGATGCCGATGGCCAGCGTCACGGCGAAACCGCGCACGGGACCAGAGCCGAGATAGAACAGGATCACAGCCGCGATGAAGGTGGTGAAGTTCGCGTCGACGATCGTAGCCAGCGCCCGTGCGAAGCCGCTATCGAGCGATTGCACGAGCGAACGCCCGAGCCGTCGCTCTTCGCGCACGCGCTCATAAATGATCACGTTGGAATCGACCGCCATACCGACGGTCAGGATGATGCCGGCGATGCCGGGCATGGTCAGCGTCGCGCCGAGCACGGAGAGGATCGCGATAATCAGCGCAACGTTGGCCGCCAACGCGATGTTCGCGATCACGCCCAGCGTGCCGTAGGCAATGATCATGAAGGCGACGACGAGGATGCCGGCGATAACCGAGGCTACCTTGCCATCATAGATCGAGTCTGCGCCCAGGCTCGGACCGACCGTGCGCTCTTCAACAATTGTCAGGTCGGCGGGTAGTGCGCCGGCGCGCAACAGCACAGCCAGATCGTTGGCGCTTTCCGGTGTGAAATTGCCGGAAATCTGGCCGGAGCCACCCAGAATTGGCTCGTTGATGCGCGGCGCCGAGATGACTTCGTTGTCGAGAATGATGGCGAAGGGCCGGCCGACATTCTGCTGTGTCGCCTGGCCAAACCGCGCAGCGCCCTTGGCATCAAAGCGGAACGAGACGACCGGTTCGCTGGTGCGCTGGTCGAAGGTGGCCTGCGCATCGACCAGGTTCTCACCGGAGACGATGACCCGGCTCTCGATCAGATATGGCACCGGCGGATCGTCGGTCGAATACATCACGGTCGAGCCAGCAGGCGCGCGGCCGTTGATAGCCTCCTGCGCCGTCATCGTGACGTCGACCATCTGGAAGGTCAGTTTGGCGGTCTGGCCGAGAATTTCCTTCAGCCGCTGCGGGTCCTGCAGACCCGGCACCTGAACTAGGATACGGTCTGCGCCCTGACGCTGGATGATCGGCTCGGTGGTGCCGAGTTCGTTGACGCGGCGCTCGATAACCTCGATCGACTGCGTCACCGCGTTGCGCATGCGGTAGTCGACGCCTTCATCGGTCAGCGTGTAGCGCAGCAGGCCGGGTTCCGGTTCTTCAAGCGATAGCTCGATGATCGAACCGCCGGTAAACAGGCCGGATGCGATCGGCGCAACGAGATTCTTCAGCGCTTCCTTGGCCTTTTCGACCTCGTTCGCTTCGCTGATGCGTACCTGCACCGTGCGGTCAGTGCCGGAAAGGCCGGTATAGCCGATCTTGGCGTCGCGCAGCATGGTGCGGATATCGTCGCGCGTCGCCTGAAGACGGTCTCCGATCAGGTCTTTTTGGTCGACAGCCATGAGGATGTGCGAGCCGCCCTGCAGGTCGAGACCCAGCGTCATCGGCTTTTTCGGCGCCCATGACGGCAAGGCATCCAACGTGGACTGCGGCAGAACGTTGGGGATCGAGAAGATCACGCCAAGCAGCACGACCGCCCAGATCGAAATGGTTTTCCAGCGGGAGAAATAAAGCATTCTGCCTGTTCCGTTCGGCCGGCGAACTTAGAGCAATGTCCGACCAGATTGAATCATTCTGTTTGCCGTTTGGCGAGGCGACCCACTAGGAAGGACGCGAAGGTCGATGTGGTTCATCGGCCGAGCGGCCTGACAACGTGGGCGTCTGCCAAACGCAAACCCGAAGGGCCGGGCCGGCAGAATGGTTCAATCTGATCGGACATTGCTCTTACTCGCCGGATACGCCGCGAATGCGGTTACTTCTTGACGTTTTCGTTGGCGACGGGCTGGCCCTTGACGCGTACGTCGGCAATCGTGGCGCGGATGGCCGTCACTTTGACACCATTGCCGAGATCGACCTCGAGTTCGTCGCTGCCGTCATTGACCTTGGTCACCTTGCCGACGAAGCCGCCGCCGGTCACCACCGTGTCGCCGCGCCGGAGCGCGGCCAGCATCTCGCCGCGCTTCTTCAACTGGGTCCGCTGCGGGCGGATAATCATGAAATACATGATGACGAAGATCAGAATGAAGTGCACGATGCTGATGAAAACGTCGGCACTGCCACCTGTGGCCTGCGCGTAAGCCGGGGTCACAAACATTCAATTCTCCAGAGCAAATGAAAACGGGCCGGGGAGCGCCCCGGCCGGAAATTTGCGCGGAATATAGTCGCAAAAGCCTCCAATGCAACAGGCGATCGACCGGTCTTGGCCGCTTTGCGCCCCGGATTTCCCGTGTTAGACGCGCCGCGCACAATGAATTTTACGTGTTTCAGCAGGCGCCATGTCGACCGACCCCATCAATACGCTCAACGCCAAGCTTGATTTGCTCATCGAGACAATCGGACGCCTGGCCCCGGCCGCTGTGCCAGCCGCCGACCTTGTCGCCGCCGATTGCTTCGTGTGGAATGCCGAGCCGGGTGTGCTCGACCCAGTGAAACGCGTCAATCGGATCGACATTGGCCTGATCCGTGGTGTCGACCGCGTGCGCGACATCCTTTTTGACAATACCGAGCGCTTTGCCGCCGGACTGCCGGCCAACAACGTGCTTCTGTGGGGCGCGCGCGGCATGGGCAAGTCTTCCCTGGTGAAGGCCGTGCATGCCGCAATCATCGAATCCGGAAAAGGCGACAAACCTTTGAAACTGGTGGAGATTCACCGTGAGGATATCGACACGCTGCCAAAGCTGATGACGATCCTGAAGGCGGAACCCTTTCGCTTCATCCTGTTCTGCGACGATCTGTCGTTCGACCATGACGATACGTCCTACAAATCGCTCAAAGCGGCGCTTGAAGGCGGCGTCGAAGGTCGCCCGGCCAACGTCATCTTCTACGCCACCTCGAACCGCCGGCATCTCCTGCCGCGCGACATGATCGACAATGAACGCTCGACCGCCATCAACCCGTCGGAGGCGGTCGAGGAAAAGGTGTCTCTGTCGGATCGGTTTGGTCTCTGGCTTGGTTTTCACAAATGCAGCCAGGATGAATATCTCGACATGATTGACGGCTATGTCCGCTATCACGAGTTGCCTATCGAAGCCGAGCAACTGCGCGCCGAAGCCCTGGAATGGGCGACGACGCGCGGCGCGCGCTCCGGCCGTGTCGCATGGCAGTTCGTGCAGGATCTGGCGGGGCGGCTGCGGAAAGCGCTGAAGGAATAGCGCAAACGAAACGCCCGCCGGTCGGCGGGCGTTTTCACAGGCAGTTCGAATCCAGGCTATTCAAGATATTTCGACGGATCGACCGGCGCGGAGTCCTTGCGCACCTCGAAATGCAGCTTCGGCTGCTTGGCTTCGCCGCTCATACCGGACGTTGCGATCTGGTCGCCGCGCTTCACCTTCTGGCCGCGCTTGACGTTCAGTGCCGAGGCGTGGCCGTAAACGGTGACGAGGCCGTTCTCGTGGCGCACCAGCACGGTGTTGCCGAAATCCTTCAGGCCATCGCCGGCGTAAATGACGACGCCGTTCTCGGCTGCTTTGACCGCCGTGCCCTCCGGCACCTGGATGTCGATGCCGTCGCGCGATTTCGCGACCCGGCCCTTGGCCGGCCAGCGCATGCGACCGATACCGGTCGACGTCGGCGCTGCGTCGTCGCTCTCGCTTTCGACGGCCTCGATCGCCTTGGTTTTCTGCGGCGGCGTGTAGGCGGCGAGCTGCGGTTTGTCCGAGCCGGCCAGCTTTTCGGGCTTGGGCGGCGTCGACGCAGTCTGCACCGGGTCAATTTTCGGCGCCTTCGCCGCCGCTACTCCAGCAGCCGGAATCTTGAGTTGCTGGCCGATGCGCACGCCGTCGCCGCCACCGTTTGCGGCTTTGAGATCCGCGACGCTGACACCGTGTTTTTTCGCGATGCGTGACAGGCTATCGCCTTCGGCAACCGTGTAGCTGCCGCCTTTGCCTGCCGGAACCTTGGCGTCGGCCGGCGCAGTTAGTTCCCCGGCTTCCTTCGTCTTTGGGGTCTTGGGGAGTACAGCAAGATTTTTCGTTCCGTTGTCTGCCGGAAGCGGCGCGTTCTCGTTCGGCGACTTCACGCCACGCGAGGATTTGGCCGAAGCAACTTTCGGATTGTTGTCGGGCGCTGAAACCGGAGCGCGATCGGAATAGATGTACGTCGGGATGATGACCTTCTGCCCGGTCTTCAACCCGCCGGAATCATCCAGCCCGTTGATCTTCATCAGCACGTCGGCTGGAACGCCGTAGCGACGCGAAAGATTGAATACGGTCTCGCCGTCCTTTGCAGTAATTTGCGAGCCGCCGGCGCTGGACCAGCCCGCCGGATCGGTGGTCGCGATCGTTGCGGGCTTCGGCTTCGTCGATTCGCCGATGCGCTCGACCGAACGGCTCAGCGGGTCGATCTGAGCCGAGGCTGTCTCGGCCGCCTTGCGTTTCACAGGCTCCACCGTAGCCATCGTCTCGGCGCGAGGGGCAGCCGACCCAATCGGCGGCAGGCTGCTGCGGCCAACCTTGCCGCTTGTAGCGGCCGGCGCCGGCGTCGCGTATGTTGCGGCTGGCGCGGACTGGGTATTCGAACCCACGACGGTTTGCTGGTTCGTCGAACCGGTAAAGATATCGTCGGTGGAGAAGCGGGACATGCCTGAAGAGCATCCCGCCGCGAGGCTTCCGACAACCAGGAGCGCCACGCCATGCCCAAGGCGTTTGCAGCGCCGCGAAACGATTTTACGCATACAACATACCCGCGTACTCGAACCCGAACGTCGCGATTAAAACGCGTCAAGGTTACCGGGCCGTTAAGTGGATCGAATTTGCCGCTAATTTGAGCGAAAAGCGCTTCACTGATCAGAGCGCTGCCGCCACTCCGCGCGCGATCGGCTGCAAGCGAACATGAGCGATGTCGTGACGGTCGAAGCGGCTGCCGACCTTGGTCAATTTGGCCAGTTCCTGCTCGCCTTCAGCAGGCCCGATTGGCGCGATCATGATGCCGTTCGTCGCCAACTGGTCCGAAAACGTGCGCGGAAGAGCATCGAAAGCAGCCCAGACGACAATGCGGTCAAACGGAGCGTCCGCCGGCGAACCGACAGAACCGTCGGCATGCTTAACGAGAACATTAAAAATGCCGAGCGCCTCAAGCCGCCGGCGGGCATCGTCGGCCAGTGTGCGGAAACGCTCGACGGTGACAACACGGGCCGCCATGCGCGCAAAAATTGCCGCCGTGAAACCTGAACCGGTGCCGACTTCGAGCACACGATGGCCCGGCTCAATGTGCAAGGCGGCGATGACGGAAGCTTGCAGGTCCGCGCCTTCCATCGTCTCGCCGCAGCCGATCGGTATCATGCGGTCCGACCAGCAAACATCTTGCCATTGGCTGGGAACGAAGCCGCGTCGAGGCGTTGCTTCCAGAGCGTCCACCAGCGCTGGCGCGGCAACGCCGCTGGCGCGCAGCCGCAGCATCAAGGCGCCAAAGCCTTCACGATCGGCGGCAGTCTGCTGGTTCATGCCAGGGCTTTCGAGAGTTTTGCGCGCAGCTTGTGCGCTGTCAGGTCGAGTTGCAACGGCGTCACCGAGACGTATCGGTTTCGGATGGCGTGCAGGTCGGTGCCTTCTACAAGTTCGGCCGGCTCGCGGCCGAAACGCAGCCAATAATAGGGCAGACCGCGGCCGTCGCGGCGTTCGTCGATCCACATGCCGTGAACGATGCGGCCCTGCGCGGTGACCTCGGTGCCTTGCACCTCGTCCGGCGCGCAATTCGGAAAGTTGACGTTGAGCAGCACGCCAGGCGGCAGTTCTGTGGAAATCAACTTGTCCAGCAGGGCCGGCGCGAGTGCCTCTGTCGTATCGTAAGGCACGACGCGCTCGTCGTTCAACACATTGTAAGCCTGGCTCAACGCGATTGACTTGACGCCCAGCATGGCGCCTTCCATCGCGCCCGCGACAGTGCCCGAATAGGTCACGTCATCAGCCAGATTGGCGCCGGAATTGACGCCCGAGAGGATCAGGTCCGGCGGCTCCGGCAGCAGTTTTCGCACGCCCATGATGACGCAATCGGTCGGCGTGCCGCGCAGTGCAAAATGCTTGTCGCCGATCTTGCGCAGCCGCAGCGGTTCGGAGAGGGATAGCGAGTGTGCATAACCGGACTGGTCGAATTCCGGCGCGACCACCCAGACGTCGTCGGACAGCGTGCGGGCGACCCGCTCCAGCGAGGCGAGGCCCTCGGCATGGATGCCGTCGTCGTTGGTGAGGAGAATGCGCATGCGTTAGTTCGCTTTCCGGCGTTGAGCTTGGGTGACGAACCGACCCCCCTCTGTCCTGCCGGACATCTCCCCCTCAAGGGGGGAGATCAGCCGGCTGTGATGGTTTCGCCAATCGCCGACTTTGCAGAACGAGCGCCGTTGTTGACGCTGCCGATCTCCCCCCTTGTGGGGGGTCCGAAGGACGGGCCGAGACCCGTGGCTCGGGCCAGGCAGTCCGACAGGACAGAGGGGGGCAACGTCGAGCGCTATCATCTCCGCTCAATCCTCTCCAGCCCGCCCATATAGGGCCGCAGCGCTTCAGGAATTGTGACCGAGCCGTCCTCGTTCTGATAATTTTCCATCACCGCGATCAGCGCGCGGCCGACCGCGACGCCGGAACCATTCAGCGTGTGGACGAATTGGGTCTGCTTCTCATCCTTGGCACGGTAGCGGGCGTCCATGCGCCGGGCCTGGAAGTCGCCGCAGACCGAGCACGATGAAATCTCGCGGAAAGCGTTTTGGCCCGGCAGCCAGACCTCGATGTCATAAGTCTTGCGCGAGCCGAAGCCCATATCACCCGTGCACAGAACCACAGTCCGGTACGGCAGGCCGAGACGCTTCAGCACCTCCTCGGCAGCGGAGGTCATGCGTTCATGCTCTTCCAGCGACGTTTCCTGGGTCGTGATCGACACCAATTCCACCTTATAGAACTGATGCTGGCGCAGCATGCCGCGCGTGTCGCGCCCGGCGGACCCCGCTTCGGAACGGAAACACGGGGTGAGAGCCGTGAAGCGCAGTGGGAGCTTTTCGGTCGGCGTGATTTCCTCGCGGACAAGGTTGGTAAGAGGGACCTCTGCGGTGGGGATTAGCCAACGATCTTCTGTTCGCAAGTCCGATGGTACGGCTGCATCGTAGACCTGAACCCATTTTCCACTGCGGGCTACATACAAATCTTCTTCAAACTTCGGCAGGTTGCCCGTACCAAACATCGCTTGGTCGCGAACCATGAGCGGGGGGATTACCTCCGTGTACCCATTCTCCGTCGTATGTAGATCGAGCATGAACTGGCCAAGCGCACGTTCCAGCCGCGCAAGCTGGCCCTTGAGCACAGTGAACCGCGAACCGGACAGCTTTGCCGCGCGCTCAAAGTCCATCATGCCGAGCGCTTCGCCGATCTCGAAATGCTCTTTCGGCTTGTTGCCCATATTGCGCTGGCGCGCGGCAATAAGTTCGGCGCCCCAGCGGCGCACCTCGACATTGTCATGCTCGTCCTTGCCGACCGGCACCTCGTCCAGCGGCACGTTGGGAATGACCGCCAGCGTGTTGCGCAGTCGGTCGTCGATTTCGCGCTCAAGCTGCTCGGCTCCCGACAGCCAGGCCTTGATCTCGTTGACTTCGCCCTTCAGCGCCTCAGCCTTGGCCATGTCGCCGGCGCGCATGGCGTTGCCGATCTCCTTGGACTTCTGGTTGCGCGCTTCCTGCTGCTCCTGGAGTTTGCCCAGATGCGCGCGGCGCTCCTCGTCGGCGTTGATGACGGCGTCCACGGTCTCCTGCGCCGAGGCTTCCGAATTGCCCCGCTTGACCAGCGCTTTCACCAGCGCGTCGGGCTTTTCGCGAATCCATTTGATGTCGAGCATGCAAAAACCAGTCGAGTTCGGCTTGAATCAGGTGAATGCCAGCTAGGTCGAGCAAAGCAAGGGCGGAAAGCGGGGTAAACCCCGCCGCCGTCAGATGCAAGGGTGGGCAGGAGAAATGCGGCGTTGGCCTAGGCTGTCGGCTCGGCCTTCGCCGGCGGCGACGCCTCCGCATTCTCGCGTTCGAGCCGCTCTTCCTCGCGTTTTTTCTCCACCCAGCCGGCGCAGATGATCGAAATCTCGTAGAGAAGGATGGTCGGCAAGGCCAAGCCGATCTGGCTGATCGGATCAGGCGGGGTCAGCACGGCGGCCACGACGAAGGCGATCACGATCGCCCATTTGCGCTTGTCCTTTAGCCCTTGCGAGCTGACCAACCCGACGCGCGCCATCAAGGTCGTCACCACCGGCAACTGGAACACCAGGCCGAAGGAGAAGATCAGCGTCATGATCAGAGACAGATATTCCGACACCTTTGGCAACAGCGAAATCTGCACCTCGCCGTCGCCGCCGGTCTGCTGCATGGCGAGGAAGAACCACATCACCATCGGCGTGAAGAAGAAATAGACCAGCGCCGCGCCCATCAGGAAAAGCAGCGGCGAAGCGACCAGGAACGGAAAAAACGCCGCGCGCTCGTTCTTATAGAGGCCCGGGGCGATGAATTTATAGAGCTGGGTGGCGATCACCGGAAAGGCGATCACCATGCCGCCGAACATCGCAAGTTTGATCTGCGTGAAAAAGAATTCCTGCGGGGCGGTGTAGATCAGCTCAACCTTCTGGCTCGCCATTCCCGCCCATTCAGTCGCCCATTTGAACGGGATCACCAGCAGGTTGAAAAGCTGCTTGGCGAAGAAGAAACACACCAGGAACGCAATGAAAAAGCCCCCGATCGACCACATGAGCCGCGTGCGCAACTCGATCAGATGTTCGATCAGCGGCGCGGACGATTTTTCGATTTCCTGCTCGTCGGCTTCGGTCCTCACGCGGTCTTCCCCGCGCTTTTCTTAGGGGCGGTCTTCGCCACAGCTTTCGGCTTTTCGGCTGGCTTGGCAGCCGGCTTGGCCGGCGCTCCTGATGGCTTCGCGGCCTTCGGCTTTTCGACCGGCGCGGGCGTTTCTGGCTTGGACATCGCGGCCTTCAACGCGGCAGCAGCAGCGGCTTGTCGTGCCTCGGCAGCCGATGTTGGAGGCGGCGGCGCGGAAGGATCCAGCTTCGGCGGTTCGGGCATGGCCGTTGGGCCGGGCGTTCCCGGCATTTCGGTCGCGCCATTCTTCAGCGGCTCAGCCGGGTGGACATCCGGCTCGGCCGATTTTGGCGCTTGCGGCTTCATCATATTGTCGAGCCCGGCACGCACATCGGAGGCGGTTTTCTCGAACGGATTGAGCTGCTTGCGGATTTCGGCGGCCGGATTGAGGCTGCGCAGACTGTCGACGGACTTCTTCACGTCGTCCAATTCGGCTTCTTGCAGCGCCTCGTTGAACTGCTTCTGAAAATCGCCGGCCATCGTACGCAGCTTTGCCGTCGTACGCCCGAAGGTTCGGAGCATACGCGGCAAATCCTTTGGGCCGACGACCACGATCATGACGATCGCAATCACCAGCATCTCACTCCAGCCGACTTCAAGCATTGCGACAGCTTTCCCTTAGGGGGAAAATCAGCTCTTCGTTGCCTTCTTGACCGGCTCAACGGTCTCGTCGTTGCGGTGTTCCACCGTGCGCGAGTCGTCGGCGGCCTCGTCGTCGGCCATGCCCTTCTTGAAGCTCTTGATGCCCTTGGCCATGTCACCCATCAGTTCGGGGATCTTGCCGCGGCCAAACAGCAGCAGCACCACCACGAGGACGATGAGCCAGTGCCAGATCGAAAAGGAACCCATTCTACTCTCTTCCGGATTAGTTTCCCGACGCGTGATCTATGCGCTTTCGCGTCGGGTTTCAAATGATAGTGCGCGAACTGGCGAGAAAGTGTGGCGGCTGCCGCGATTTCGCCCTTTCGCTGCTCAATCAATCCATTCAACTGGAACACCTAGCGCAACAGCCAGCGCCGCCACCGTCTCCGGCGAACCTGTCTTATTACGGGCCTCCAGATCAGACAAATATCCCTGCCCGATACCCACCGCCGCCGCCAATTCCGATTGCGTCATCGATCGCCAGAGACGTATGGCCTTGAGACGGCCGTTGCCTTCCAAAATCAGCGTACTCACCTTGGCCGGCAGCACCGCATTTGTCGACGCCATCAGTTCCGACTTACGCGCGTCATACATCGCAAGATCGGCGGCATCTTCATCCATTTCGGCTGCGGCGGCGACCAACGCGTCATAGTCGGCGCGCGGCAGGACGACCATTTCTTCACCGTTTTGGCTACGGATCACCTGAATCTCGGCCATTGCTCGTTCTTCCTTTTCAACGTCGGTAGGTCGTCGTCGCGCGCCTGCCGATATAAACGGCCAGCACTGTTGTCCGATCTTCATCGAACAAAACTCGATAGTTGCCGACGCGCATCCGAAAACCATCGCGACCTTGCAATCGCTTGACGTCGCCCTCGCCGGAAATGGCATAACGAGAGAGTGCTATGTCTACGGCTGTCCGCGCCGCCTGGGGAAGCGCGTCAAGATCTTTCGCGGCGGCATGTGTAAGGACGATTGTCTTCACGGCGATAATATCGCCTAATCCAGCCCACAGATCAAGTGATATTATCGCTAGTCACGCGGTGACTGCTATCAATCCCGGTCCTTCGGCGTGAGCAATCCCAGCTCTTCGAGGTCGATATCCGTCAGCGGATCTTCATCCTCAGTCAGTTCATCGGGATCGACGGGCGGCGTCGGCACCGAGAAGTTTGCCGGCATGCGCGGCGACAGCAGCCCTGCCCCTTTCAATTCCTCAATGCCGGGCAGGTCGCGCACGGATTCAAGCTGGAAATGATCCAGGAACGCGTCCGTCGTGCCGTAAGTCACCGGCCTTCCAGGCGTGCGGCGGCGACCACGCAGCCTGATCCATTCGGTCTCCAGCAACGTGTCGAGTGTGCCTTTCGAGGTCTCGACACCGCGGATTTCCTCGATTTCGGCGCGCGAGACCGGTTGGTGGTAGGCAATGATCGCGAGCACTTCGAGCGCGGCGCGCGACAGTTTTTTCTGTTGCAGCGCATCGCGGCTCATCAGGAATGACAGGTCGCCGGCTGTACGGAAGGCCCAGCCATCTCCCACCTTGACCAAATTAACGCCGCGCTTGGCATAAATCTGCTGCAGCAGCAGCATCGCGGCCGGAATGTTGCTGCCGGCGGGCAGGCGCTCGGCAATGGCGGCTTCGCTGACGGGAGCCGCATTGGCAAAGACGATCGCTTCGGCCATGCGCGCGGTTTCGGCCAAAACCAGCCGTTCGGCGGGATTTTCGGGCTCCGTCCGATCGTCGTTCATGGCGTCCTCGACTTCGAGGGGCTTTAGGGCCGCGTTGGACCTGTCCATCATCACACGCTCACTGCCTGCTTGCCGCCCGCTTTGCCGCGCATGAAGATCGGCGCAAAGGGCTCGAGCTGCTTGATTTCGACGATGCCTTCGCGGGCCAATTCGAGGCTCACCGCAAAGCTACTGGCCAGTGCAGTGGTACGCTGGCTGGGCGGTATGAGGTAATCGATCAGGAAGCGGTCGAGCGCCGCCCAATCGCCCAGTTCGCCCAACATTCGCATCAGCATGTCGCGCGCATCCTTGAGGGACCAAACCTGGCGCTTTTCGATCGACACGTTGGTGATCGCCTTCTTCTGCCGCAGCGCCGCATAAGCGCTGAGAAGATCATAGAGCGACGCGCTGTATTCATTGCGCTTTTCAATGATGACGGCTTCCGGCATGCCACGCTGGAAAACGTCGCGACCAAGCCGATTGCGGTTGATCAAGCGTGACGCGGCGTCGCGCATCGCTTCGAGCCGTCGCAACCGGAATTGCAGCACTTCGGCCAGATCCTCGCCGGTCTGGCCGTCAGGCCCAGCTTGCTTAGGGATCAGCAACTTGGATTTCAGGAAGGCCAGCCAAGCGGCCATCACCAGATAGTCGGCCGCGATTTCGAGACGAAGCTCCCGTACCTGCTCGATAAAGGTTAGGTATTGCTCAGCCAGCGCCAAGACCGAGATTCGCGTCAGATCGACTTTTTGGTTGCGCGCAAGGTGCAGCAACAAATCGAGCGGCCCTTCGAAGCCGGCCACATCGACGTTCAGCAGCGGCTCATCCGATGCCTTTTCCGGCCGATTATCATTCCACAACTCATCCATCGGCACCGGTCGAGCCGGTTCCGCCTCAAGCTGTGGTTTGTCGGTCTCGCTCACGTCCTCTAAGCAACCATCTCGAAATATTGACTAAATTCGGCGCGTACTTCGTCTTCATGCGCCGCGTCGTGCTTCTGCAGGCGGGCAATGGCCCGGTCAGCCCGCGCCAGCGACTTGCCCATCAGGGCGCTGGTTCCGGACGCGATGCCCGCCATTTCCTCCATCACGCCGTTGCAGTGAAGAACGATATCGACCCCGGCGGCAAGGATAGCTTCAGCCTTCTCGCGGAAATCCCCAGAAAGCGCCTTCATCGAGGTGTCGTCGCTCATCAGAAGGCCATCGAATCCGATCTCGCCGCGAATGATCTCGCGCACGACCTTTTCCGAGGTTGTTGCTGGCGCGGCGGGGTCGATGGCGCTGAAGACGACATGCGCTGTCATACCCATCGGCAGCGTGTTCAGCGCCTTGAACGGTGCGAAATCATGCGCCCGCAATTCTTCCAGCGGCGTCTCGACGGTCGGCAGCTCGAAGTGAGTATCAGCGAAAGCGCGTCCGTGGCCGGGCATGTGCTTCATCACCGGCAGCACGCCGCCGGCCATCAGCCCCTCGGCGGCGGCGCGTCCGAGAATGGCTACGGTCTCGGGGTCATTGCCGTAGGCGCGCGCCCCGATCACGTCGCTGGAGCCCTCGATCGGTACGTCCAGTACCGGCAGGCAGTCGGCGGTGATGCCAAGCTTGGCCAGGTCGAAGGCGTGTAGCCGCGACAACAGCCAGGTTGCGCGCACGCCGATATCCGGATCGGAGCGATACAGCGCGCCGAGCGCCGAACCCGCCGGATAATTCGGCGCGAGCGGCGGGCGTAGACGCTGCACGCGGCCGCCTTCCTGGTCGATAAACACTGGCGCGCCGGGACGTCCGACGCTGTCGCGCATCTGACCAACCAGATCACGGACCTGTTCCGCCTCCCCGACATTGCGGCCGAAGAGGATAAAACCCCAGGGCCGTTGGTCGCGATAGAAGGCTATCTCGTCCGGCGTCAGCGACTTGCCGGAGCAGCCCAGGATCATGGCTTTTGATTCGGTCATGGCGCTCAGATTAGTTGGATTTCGGCCGTTTCGCACGTCCGGCAAAACGAAACGGCGCCGCCCGGAGGCGACGCCGCTTAAAATGAGACCTATGTGAAGCTATTTGGTGACGAAGCAGCTTCCGCCGGCCGCCTTGAGGTCGCCACAGAGCCGGATCGCCTCGTCCCGGGAACTGGCCGGAATGCGAACCCGGTACATCGTGCCCTTGCCGTCGACTTCGGCTTTGACGATGTTGGGGCTGCGGTCGCCGATCACCCCGGCATATTTGCGCGAAATGTCCTTCAGCGACTTGTTGGCGCCGTCTTCGCTTGGCTGCGAGGACACTTGGATCGACCACCCGCCCGCAACCGGCGCTGTGGCCGGCTTTTCCAACGCGGCAGGCACAGCCGCCACCGTTGCGGGTTCCGGGGTTGCCGGCGCACTTGGCTTGGTTGCCCCAGTCGTGATTTGTTCGGTGCCCAGTTCGTCCTCGACCGCAGCCGCCGGCTTCTGTGGCTGCTGAGGCTCTACCGGTTCCTCGCGCGGCACCAGCGTGCCATCGGATTTCACGACCATCGTGCGCACCTTGCGCGGCGCGACCGCGATGGTCTCTTGGGCAGCGACGTCCGACTCGAGTGTCGGCTCGACCCGATCCTCGTCTTTGCTGATCGCCGCTACATCATCCTCGACTTCCTCGTTGTTCAGCGAAGGGAGATCGAGAGGCTCCTCGACCGTATCGACCAGACGTTCCTGCGCAGACGTGTCCGTGGCGCCCGAGCGCGATACGGTTTCATAGACAGTGCTTCCCTGGGTCGGCACCGTCGAGCCACCTGGGTTTTCTGGCCGTACCTTCACCGGCTTGCCGTCGGCCTTGACCATCGCGATCTCGCTGATGCCGCTGCCGCCGAACGACAGAGCAACCGCGCTGATCCCCCCAATGAGCGCCAGCCCGCCGACGACTGCGGCAAGCCACAACCCGCGGCGGGGACGCTTTTCGGCAGGCGGAGCGACCGGCTGATCGAAATCTTCCTCGTCGTCGGCTTCGGCGTCGAATGCCGCCATGGCGTTTTCAAAATCGTCGTCGCTGATCGCATGATAAGGTTCGTCGCGATAGGCCGGGTGAGTCGATATTGGCTCCGGTCGAACCCGCTGGTCCGAAGGCTGCGAGCGAACCGGTTGTTCGTCCGCATAAGCATGCTGCTGATGCGATCGGGCGTATGTATGGGCTGTTGGCGCGCGCCGTTCGCCGGTGCTCATTTCGTTGAGCAAATTATTGAACTCGGCATCGAGGTCGTCATAGCGGTCGATCGGCGGCTCCTCATAGGCCAATTCGGGTATCTCAAGGTCGTCCGCCAGTGCGATGGCATTGTCCTGAACGTCGACCGTTTCTATCGCCGGGGCAACCGGCCTAGCGCCCGGTGCGGCGTACGACCTTGCGACTGTCGGTTGTGCCGGCTCAGAGGCAGCCGGCTGCTGCGCTTCGTATTTGCTTGCGGCCTCGCGCCAGGCATTCTCCTGAGGACCGGTTTGATATCGTGCTGCCATGGCTGCCAATGCTGCAAAAGGATCTTCGGTGATGGGTTCGGATTTGACCACAGGCGGCTCCGGCGCCACGCGGTCGGACTCAACAGTGACTGCGCTCTCCAGCGCGTTGGCAAGATCGAGATCCAGATCCGCCTCTGCCGAGGTCTCGCCCTCCTCCCGCTCTTCGATCCGATCTGAGTGATCGTAGGCGACAGGCTGACGCACGTCGTCGACCTGGCTCACCGCTGCCGGTTTGCGCCAGCCACCCGACACGATGGATGCGGTTCTGATCTCTGCTTCACGCTGCTTCGAAGGCCCGACGTCAAAATCAGTGTCTGCCAAACCAGTTTCTTCAATATTGCCAAGGAGAGCGTTGTATTCCGCTTCGAGCGCAGACGTAGCGGCCAGTTCAGCTTGCTCTGCGTCGGCAGCATCAAAATTCATATCGACATCAGCCAACGACCTGTCGTCATTGGTGACGGCCATCGGCTGCGGCCGCGCCGACAGGAAGGGTGTTGGTTCCCACTCCGCATTGCGCCTTGGATGGGGCGTCGTATCGGCAAATGCATCGTTCAACGACTGTTCGAGGTCCAGTTCATCGGCGAGCGCGCTTGTCAGTGCATTGCCGTCCGCCTGGTCTTCCAATTCCGGTGAATGAGGGTGAATCTCCTTCACCGCATCATATTCCGACATTGGCTGAAAGAACGCGGCAGGCGCTTCTAGTTCCGCCGCTTCGACCGGGACTTCCTCGACCGTGTTTGCTTCGGGCGCAGGTTGGTCTGAAGCCACTAGCTCCGGCTCTTCGGCGCGATCTACGGCGATGAAATCTTCAACATGCTTGCTGATCTCGTCTTCTATGCCGTGGAGATCAAGATCATCGCCTGTCGCGACGGGCTGGTCGTCCGCGAGGTCAGCAGTCTCAAGCGTTGGTGGATCGATATCGATTGCCTGTGGCGCATCGCTGGCCGCCGGACCATGGCGATCAAGCGCGCCAAGCAATTCTCGCTCGAGATCGATGTCGAGGGCGGCTTCTTCCGCGTCTGGTTGGCTTTCCTTGACACTGATAGCCGGTTCCGACACGGGTTTCGCGGCTTGAACACTTTTGGACTCCGCTTCTGCAGCAGCACCAACCGGCACCCTCGGGTCAAAACCCATGATACGCGTCAACTCGGCAAAGGGATCCAGGTCGGAACGGCCCGAAGCGCCATTCGAGGTCTTGTCAGCCATACTCTACTTCTCGCACTCGTGCCCGCGCCCAGGGGGCGTGGGCAGGTTGGGCCCTACCAGTGCAATGTGGGCAAAAGGTGACAGGTGTTCCTAGCGCATTTCGGTGGGCGCATCCGCCCCGATCAGCGTCAGGCCCGACGTCAAGACATCGGATACTGCCTGCACCAGACCCAGCCTGGCATCGGACAATAATCGATCGTTAGCCTTAACAAAGCGTAAGTCGATATTCTCCGTGCCCCGATTCCAGTGTGCATGGAAAGTACTGGCGAGGTCGTAGAGGTAAAAAGCAAGGCGATGCGGCTCGTGCGCTTCCGCCGCGGCCGCGACCAGACGCGGGTATTCGGCCAGCTTCTTCACCAGCGCGATTTCTCCTTCATCGCCAAGGAGATGCACGGAGGCGCTCAGCTCGCCGCGATCGAACACCGCGCCAGCAAACTGCTCCCGCGCCTGCCGGAAAACGGAGTGGCAACGCGCCGAAGCGTACTGCACATAAAAGACCGGATTATCTTTCGATTGTTCGGTCACCTTGGCGAAGTCGAAGTCCAACGGCGCGTCATTCTTGCGATAAAGCATCATAAAACGAATCGCATCGCGGCCGACTTCCTCGACCACTTCGCGCAGAGTGATAAAAGTGCCCAGGCGTTTGCCCATCTTCACCGGCTCGCCATCACGAAGTAACTTGACGAGGTTGCAGAGAAGGACGGTCATCTCGAGCTTTCCGCCCGAAATCGCCTTAGCCAGCGCCTCCAGGCGCTTCACGTAGCCGCCATGATCGGCGCCGAGCACGAACACCGTTTCGTCGAAGCCGCGGCCGAACTTGTCGTAGAGATAGGCCACGTCGGCGGCGAAGTAGGTGTACGAGCCATCCGACTTCACCAACGGCCGGTCCATGTCGTCGCCAACGGCGGTGGACCGGAACAGGGTCTGCTCGCGGTCTTCCCAGTCTTCCGGTTTCTGCCCTTTTGGCGGCGGCAATGTGCCTTTGTATACGTGGCCGGCCAGCGTCAGCGCGTTAATGCCGGCCTTGATCGCCTTCGCGTTGTCCGCGTGGAGCGTCAGCTCCGAGAAAAAGACCTCGTGATGGACGTTGAGCAGCGCCAGATCCTCGCGGATCAATTGCATCATCGCATCGATGGTCTTGTCCTTGACGATGGCCAGCGCCTGATCTTCCGGCATCTGCAACAGGGTGCGGCCGAATTCTTCGGCCAAGGCCTGCCCTACCGGCACAAGATAGTCGCCCGGATAAAGCCCGGCGGGGATCTCGCCGATATCGTCGCCCAGAGCTTCGCGGTAGCGCAGGAAAACAGACTTACCGAGCACGTCGATCTGAACGCCGGCGTCGTTGATGTAATATTCCTTGGTCACGTCGTAGCCGACGAAGGAAAGCATGTTGGCCAGCGTGTCGCCGACCACGGCGCCCCGGCAGTGGCCGACATGCATCGGCCCGGTCGGATTGGCCGAGACATATTCGACATTGACCTTCCTGCCTGCGCCAACGGTCTGCCGGCCGAAATCCGCGCCTTGCTCCAGGATGTTGACCAGAAGCCTGCGCCAGAAATCGTCCTTGAGCTTCAGATTGACGAAGCCGGGGCCGGCAACGTCCGCCCGCTCAACATCCGTATCCTTGACCAGTTCGGCAACGATGCGCTCGGCCAGCGCGCGCGGATTCTGGCCGGCGGGCTTGGCCAGCACCATGGCGGCATTGGTTGCCAGATCGCCGTGGCTCGCGTCGCGCGGCGGCTCGACCGTAATGCGCGAGGCATCGACCGCTGCGCCGGAATTGTCTTTCAGGTCAAAAGCCTGGACGATTTTTGCGATCCGACCGGTGAAGTCGGCGAAGATGTTCATGATGATATGCCAACTATGTTTGAGCTCGGGCCAACACCCCTCATCCGACCTCGCTTCGCTCGGCCACCTTCTCCCACAAGGGGAGAAGGTGGAGCTCTGCACCGCAGCCTCAGCTAGACTTGGCGCAAGCTGAGACGCGATCTGCCTTCTCCCCTTGTGGGAGAAGGTAGATCGG
>JBFWUS010000021.1:0-71430 GCA_050247155.1 Rhizobiaceae bacterium | reverse complement strand
ATTTGACGTGCGGCGGCGGCTCTTCCAGCGTCTTCAGCAGGCCGTTTAAGGCCTGCGTGGAGAGCATGTGCACCTCGTCGATGATGTAGACCTTGTAGCGGGCCGAAACGGGGGCATAACGCACACGGTCGATGATGTCGCGGATGTCGTCGATGCCGGTGTGCGAGGCGGCGTCCATTTCGATGACGTCAGGGTGACGGCCTTCCATGATGGCGCGACAATGCTCGCCCTCGACGGTCAGATCGACCGAAGGCTTGTCGATCTCCGACGTCTTGTAATTGAGCGCGCGGGCGAGAATGCGGGCGGTGGTCGTTTTGCCGACACCACGGACGCCGGTCAGCATCCAGGCCTGCGCGATGCGGCCGGAGGCGAAGGCGTTGGTGAGGGTGCGCACCATCGGCTCCTGGCCGATGAGGCCGGAAAAATCCTTTGGACGGTATTTGCGGGCAAGCACGCGATAGCCGCCGCCCTGGGCGGCCTTGTCGGCGCTGTCTGGTGCGTCGGCCATCATTCCTCACCACTACAAGCAACCAGTTTCGCCCGCGCGGCAAGCGCGCGTCAACCGAACAGGCGGCAGATTCGAGGGAAAGGCGGGAGGCTGGCACGGCGACCCGTGCCCGGCTCGTTAGGGCTGCTTCCTTCCGGACCTGACCCGGTTGGCGAGTGGCGACGTCCACCACCAACCTCCCGCGGCTCATATCGGCGAAGCCGGCGAAGATTGCAAGGGCCGGCCAGAGGATTCACTTGCCGTGGTCGATTGCCTTCATTAGCGTCGTCTCGAATTGGGGGAGAGCCGCCGATGCCATCGGCCGGAAAGACCGGTTTCGAACTGGACGCACGGCTGGAGGCGGACACCGAGCCCCTGCAGTGGCTCGGCCTGTGCGAAATCAGGCTGATGAACGACAAGCGCTGGCCGTGGGTGGTGCTGGTGCCGCAGCGGGCGGGCATCTATGAGCTGCACGACCTAACGCCGCTCGACCAGGCCATGCTAACCTTCGAGACCAATCTGGCGGCCGAGGCGCTGAAGCGCGTGACGGGCTGCGACAAGATCAATACGGCGGCGCTCGGCAATATCGTGCGACAGATGCATATTCATGTGATTGCCCGGTCGGAAGACGACCCGAACTGGCCGGGCCCGGTGTGGGGCTACGGTCCGCGCGAGCCCTACCGGCGCACGGACCTGCACGGACTGATCGAGAAGATCAGGGCGGCGCTGTGAGCCTCTGCGCCAACGCTTCTTGACTTTTCCTACTGTCGCGATGACAGGACAACACCTATTGTCCGCGCGATTTTGACTGGATTGCGCCGCACCATGCCCTTCTCCCTTTTCACCCTGCCCGAGCGCGAGCCGAGTTCGTTCATCGGCTTCGCCGGCAACCGGCTGGACCGTCAATCGGAAAAGCGCGGCGACGATGTCGTAGCGCTGGCGCTGGCCGATCCGAAGGCGCGACTGATGTTCATGGCCGGCGGGCGCACGTTGCTGAAACTGAATGGGAACGGGTCTTTCGATCCGCATTTTTCGCCAGACGATCTAGAGCGTTTCGCCGGCGATGCGACGCAGGCTGTGCTGCTCGGCATCGATGCCGACGGGCCGGTGCTGGCGCTGATGTCGAGCGCCGACCTCGAGGCGCTGCCGGAAGGCATCAAGGCGATCGACTATCGCTCGATCAACATTCAGGGCTTGCTCGATCCGGAGCGGCTGGGGGCAATGGCGCAGGCGGCGGCGCTTCTGGCCTGGCACGGGACGCATAAGTTCTGCGGCCGCTGCGGCAGCGAAACGCGCATGGCCGCCGGCGGCATGAAGCGGGTATGCCCAAATTGCGGGGCAGAGCATTTTCCGCGCACCGACCCCGTCGCGATCATGCTGGCGGTGACAAAAGACCGTTGCCTGATGGGGCGTGGAAAACATTTCGGACCGGGCATGTTTTCGGCGCTTGCCGGGTTTATTGAGCCCGGCGAAACGATCGAGGACGCCGTGCGTCGCGAAACCTTCGAGGAAAGCGGGATCCGGCTCGGGCGGGTGGCGTATCACGCCAGCCAACCCTGGCCGTTTCCCTATTCGCTGATGATCGGCTGCTACGGCGAGGCCCTGAACGACGACATCCAGGCAGACCTCACCGAACTGGAAGCCTGCCGCTGGTTCGACCGCGAGGAGGTGATGCTGATGCTCGGCGGCAAACACCCCGACAGTCTGTTCGTGCCGCCGCGCGCGGCGATCGCGCATCATCTCATCCGCAATTGGGCGGAGAACGGTTAGCCGCCGACTCCGTAGCGCAGGATGACGCCGCCATTCTGCAAGGGACGTGACTCGATCAACTTCAAATCGCGCTTTACGCCCGGCTTGAAGAACAGCGTGCCCTCGCCCAACAGCCCTGGCACAACGCACAGCATGATCTCGTCGACCAGCCCCTGATCCAGAAGAGAATGGGTGAGGTCGGCGCTGCCAAACACGTAGAGGTTTTTGGATGACGACTTCTTTAGCCGCTCGATCGCCGGCCCGATCTCGGCGGTGATCGTCGTGTTGTTCCAGTCTGGCTCGGTGATCGTGCGCGATGCGACCAGCTTCGGCAGTGCATTCATGAAACTGGTGATCGTGCTGGGCTCGGCTGCCTTCCAATAGGAGGCCATGCCCTCATAGGTCTTGCGCCCGAAGATCAGCACTTCGGCCTTCTCGCCGAACTGCTCGCTCAATTTTTCGAGTTCCGGACCCCACGCCTTGTTGTGGAAATCGAGGTCCCACGGTTTCGTGCCTTCGAAATAGCCGTCGAGCGAGACGAGATTCCAGACGATGAGTTGGGACATGCCGCTCCTCCAATGCTTGCTATTCGCAATCAGTATTACATCTGATTAGTTTTTGCAAGCAGTTATTTTCGGATGATCCCTCACCTTTTCGCCTTCGCTATTGCGTCGCGGTCTCGGGCTTGATCAACGCCGTATCCCCGCCCATCAGCATCCGATTGGCGGACGACACCGCCGATTGATTGGCGCAGGCAGACCATAGACCGGCGCAGTGCATGCGCAGCCAGCGGCGAACCAGCATCGCGCGTGTTGCGGGCAAGCGTGCTGCGCCGACGATCATCTCGCCAAGATAGCCAATCGAGGATTTATCCGAGAGCACGGAAAAATCCGGCGTGAAATTGACGCCGGCCACGCGGAAATAAGTCCATTGACGGGTTTCCCGCGGGTCGTGTTGACGGAACCGAAATTCGGTGCTGCCGGTAAAATAGCCGTCGGTGATCTTGGGATGGTGGTCGCCGAAGCCGACGATCAGGAATTTTTCGCCGGGAAAACGGTCGGCCAGTGATTTTTCGAGCCAGGCCAGGTCATCGGCGGCAATGCGCTGGCGCCGCGCAAATTCAGCGGCCTGATCGCCTGCCACGATCTCATCTGTCCGCACGTCCGGGAAGGCGGGCTGCTTGTAGGGATAGTGCGTCGCCGCGGTCCACAGGAACTGGAAGGTCGGGCGCTGCGGCGCCTCGTCGAGCGATTTTTGCAGCCGGTCCAGGGCGAAGGCGTAATAGTCGCGATCACGATTGCTGGTCATATGCTGGAGGCTGAAGACGTCGTCGAAGCCGATCGACCGATAAAAGCGGTCGGTGTTCTGGAAGCTTAGGGCGCTCGGATAATTGGCCGCGACCCTGTAGCCGTTGGCGTGCAAGGCATCGACGAGTGTGTTCTGGAATTTGTCGACCGCGATCATGCCGAGATAACCGCCGACCCCAGGTAGAAGGTCGAGGTCGAGTCCGAGCAGAAGCCCGTGCTCGCTCATCCAGGTGCCGCCGCCATAGGTGTTGACGATCAGTCTGCGCCGGACGGCATCGCCCGAGGCGAAGAACGACGACGGAACGGCGTAGCGGGGGCAATCGAAGTAGATGGCGGGATCGACGGATGATTCATGAAGGATGGCGATGATATGCGGCGGCTTGGTCGCCCCGGCGGACGGCTGCGCAGCCTGCATGCGGATAAGATCGGCCTCCAGCGTCGGATCGGGGTTGGCGGCATGCGGGATGTCGAGCGGCGCGCTCAACATCTGCGACAGGAATTGCGCCGACAGGAACAGATCGGAAAAGAAGCGTTCGTCCCGCTGCGCACGCCAGAAGGCGTTCGACTTGTAACCGGTTGGCATGACATGGGCGTCCACCATGCCGACGGAAAGAGCAGCAAGCGCGGTCCCCATCGCCGCTTTGGCGCGGATCCCAGATAAGGGCCGCTCGCGACGCCATACCATGCCGAGCAGAAGCAGCCCCAGGCCCAAAAACAGCGCGGCGCCAATAACGAGCTCGCCGTAGTGTTCGAAGAGGAATTCGAACTCCGACCAATCGCGCAGACTATAGTAGAGGTCGATGAACATGAGCTTCTGGTTGAGATAGCTGAACTTCGCGATCGACAGCGCGAGAATGGCTAGTGCAACCAAGATGGTGGTCGTGAGCGAGAAGACGACACGCGCGGAGAGCGCCAGCACGAAGGCGGCAAGACCTGCGAACCAGAGCAGACACCAGAGAATCAGCCCGAACCGGACGATCGGCGTCGGCGGGCGCTGCTGGACGGGCAAAACCGAACCCGACACGTGAAGCTCTCCCAGAACGACGACCAAGGCGAACGCCAATATCAGGCTGATAGCCACCGCCCGCACAGCGAGACGGGGGCGCACGAAATCTGTCGTTAGATCGGCCAAACTCGGTAAATCCGTTTGGCATTCCTTATTACCCGGCAAAGCAGGGTACAACAGCGGCGAAGCCGCTGCACTCCTCGGCGCCCGACGCTCTAATCCGATACTTTCCACTCGTCGCGCTGATCGCTCTTCGGATAAACGCCGAGAATGCGCACTTCCTTGGAGAAAAAGCGCAACTCCTCCAAGGCATTCTTGACGCCCTGATCATCCGGATGACCTTCGATGTCTGCGTAGAACAGCGTCGCCGTGAAGGCCCCGAGCTGATAGCTTTCCAGCTTGGTCATGTTGACGCCGTTGGTGGCGAAACCGCCCATCGCCTTGTAGAGCGCCGCCGGCACGTTGCGCACCCGGAACATGAAGGTCGTCATCATCGCCGTATCGGGCGTCGCGCGCTCGACCCATGTTTTTGACTTCGTCAGCACCACGAAACGCGTGATGTTGGATTCGGTGTCTTCGACGTTCTCCTCGAGCACATCGAGATTGTAGAGTTTTGCCGCCAGCGGCGGCGACAGCGCGGCCATGCTGCCGTCGCCCTTTTCCGACACCAGCTTGGCCGCTCCCGCCGTGTCGCCGGCGACCATCGGCTTCCAGCCGTTCCTGCGGATGTATTTGCGGCATTGGCCGAGTGCGTGGATGTGGCTGTGCACCGTCTTGATGTCGGTTCGCTTCATGCCCGGCTGCACCATCAGGTAGAAATGGACCGGCAGGAAATATTCGCCGATGATGTGCAGGCGCGATTCCGGCAGAAGGTGGTGGATGTCGGCGACGCGCCCAGCGATCGTGTTTTCGATGGGGATCATGGCGAGGTCAGCCTTGCCGGTCTCGACGGCGTTGAAGGCATCCTCGAAGGTCGGGCACGGCAGCGGCTGCATATCTGGAAACATGTTGCGGCAGGCCGTGTCGGAGTTCGCGCCGGGCTCGCCCTGGAAAGAGATCTTGTTGGTCGGTGCTGGGGACATTTTAGCCTTTCAGGATAATAGTTCGCGGGCCCGCTCGAGGTCTTCCGGCGTGTCGACGCCGAGCGGCACGGTAGAGACGATTTCGGCGTCGATGCGCATGCCGGCTTCCAGCGCGCGCAATTGTTCGAGGCGCTCGCGGATTTCGAGGGGCGATGGTTTGAGCGCCACGAAGCGCTCCAGAGCGCTGCGCCGATAAGCGTAGAGGCCGATGTGATGATAGAGAGCACCTTCGCCCCAGGGCGCCGTCGCGCGGGTGAAGTAGAGGGCACGGAGGCGGCTTTGCGATAGCGGCGAGCCGACGATCTTCACCACGTTGGGGTTTGTCTTTTCTTCGTGGCGGACGATTTCCACGCCGAGCGTGGCAATATCCACAGCAGGATTGTCAAATGGCCTGAGCGCGGCCTGCACCGTGGCCGGGTCGACGGTTGGTAGGTCACCCTGCACATTGACGATGGTTTCCACCTTGCCTTGAGGATCGAGTGTCTGCAGCGCCTCGAAGATGCGGTCGGAGCCGGAGGCGTGATCGATCCGGGTCATGACGGCCTCGAAACCGTAGCCACGAACGGCCTCCGCCACCGCATCGGTGTCGGTCGCGACCACAACCCGACCGAGGCCGCTTTCGACGGCGCGCGCGGCGACCTGGACGATCATCGGCTTGCCGGCGATGTCGGCAAGCGGCTTGCCCGGCAGGCGGGTCGAGGCCATGCGGGCCGGGATCAGTATCAGGGTAGACATTCAGGTGAACAAAAAAGTGTCAAAAGGTCTCACTGGAGGCGCTCTTATAGGAGTTGCAAGGGGTTGGCAAAAGACCTAGACCACCAATGAATTGACCGGCTTCTGCAGGGGATGCAGGATACGGGGCGATAACTCATCAGTACGCGGCCCGCGCAGCGGGGCCGGCCGGAACGGGAGCCAAGGGCGGATGGATTCATTTGAAATCAACAAGCTGATCGGCGGCTTTCTGGCCACCTGCTTCGTGGTGTTTTCGCTGAGCATCGTTTCAGATTCCATTTTTGCCGCGCCGGTGCCGGAAAAACCCGGTTACGCCATCGAGGCGGCCGAGGAAGAAGGCGGCGGCGAGGCGGGCGCGCCTGCCGAGGAATCTATCATTCCGCTGCTCGCCAGCGCCAATATCGAGAACGGTCAGGCGCAGGAGAAGAAGTGCTCGGCCTGCCATACCGTCGAGAAGGGCGGCGCCAACAAGACCGGGCCGAACCTGTTCGGCCTCGTCGACCGACCGATCGCATCGCATGAGGGCTTCTCATACTCCGCCGCGATGAAGGATTTCTCGCAGGGCGGTTCGGTGAAGTGGGATTATGAGCATCTGGACAAGTTCCTGGCCTCGCCAAAAGGCCTCGTGAAGGGTACCGCGATGGGCTTTGCGGGCATCAAGAAGACTCAAGATCGCGCCGACCTGATCGCCTATCTGCGCACGCTTGCCGATACGCCGGCGCCATTGCCGGCGGCAGGCGCCGCGCCCGCGAATGCCTCCGCGCCGGCGGAAGGCGCTGCCGCACCGGCGGAAAAGCCAGCTGAGGGTGCAGCGCCTGCCGATAAGCCGGCGGAAGGTGCGGCGCCCGCGGAAAAGCCCGCCGAAGGCGCAGCCCCGGCGCCACACTGACCGGTTTGGGCCTATCCATCGAAAATTTGGAAAAAGCCGGGTCAAACCCGGCTTTTTCCATTTTCATGGCGTATCTCAAGCGTGATGATAGCGTGATCGCGATTGATCGGCCGACCTGCTAGGCTCACAATCTGCGCCAATTTGGAAGGACGCCAAGACCTGATGCTGCTCAAATCGACCGGGGTTCGTCTGTTTCGCCACATGGCTGTTGGCGCGGCATTGTTGGCGGTGGGAACCTTGGGCGCGGTGGCGCAGGACTGGCAATCGACCAGCTCTTTGATGGGTGAATCGAAGTACGGCCAGACTTTTCAAAAGTACGATTACGTCAATCCCGACGCGCCGAAGGGCGGTACGCTTAATTCGATCGCGACAGGCACGTTCGACAGCTTGAACCCCTACATCGTGCGCGGCACGCCGGCAGCCGGACTTGTGCCGCTTCGTGGCGGACTCCTCTACGATACGCTGATGGAGACCTCGACGGACGAGGCGAGCGTCAGCCACGCGCTTGCCGCCGACGCCTACAAATATCCGCCCGACTTTTCGTCGGCGACTTACCGTCTTGATCCGCGCGCCAGATGGCATGACGGCCAGCCGATGACCGTCGACGACGTGATCTGGTCGTTCCAGGTGCTCAAGGAACACAGCCCCTACTACAATCGCTACTTCGAGAACGTGAAGGAAGCCGTCGCGCTGAATGACCGCGAAGTCGAGTTCCGTTTCGACCAGAAAGGCAACCGCGAACTGCCCAAGATCCTTGGCGACCTTGTTGTATTGCCCAAGCATTGGTGGGAAGGCACCGACGCGAAAGGCCAGAAGCGCGACATCACGAAGCCGACGCTCGAAATTCCGCTGGGCTCCGGCCCGTACAAGATCGAGAGCATCAAGCCGGGGCAGGAAATCATCTGGACGCGCGTCAAGGATTATTGGGGCCAATCATTGCCGGTGAAGATCGGCCGCGAGAACTTCGACACGCGCAAATACATCTATATCCGCGATGAAACGGCAGCGTGGCAGGCTTTCACCAAGGGCGGGCTCGAGGACATCAACCCCGAGAGAAGCGCCCGCGACTGGATGACGAAATACAAGTTCCCGGCGCTCGATGCCGGCGACGTGATCAAAAGAGAGTTCAAGGCGACGGGCGGCGCCAATTACCAGGGTTACATTCCGAACAATCGCCGCCCGCTGTTCGCCGATCGCAATGTGCGCCGCGCGCTGACCTTTGCCTATGATTTCGACACGTTGAACCGCACCATCTCGTTCGGCTTGAACAAGCGGGTGACCAGCTATTTCACCGGCAGCGAACTGGCTTCCTCGGGCGTGCCCAAGGGCAAGGAACTTGAACTGCTGACGCCCTTCAAGGACCAACTCCCACCCGAGCTGTTCACCGACGAATTCAAGCTGCCGGTTTACGCGACGCCCCAGGATGAGCGAGCCAATTTGCGCGAGGCGATCAGGCTCTTCGGCGAGGCCGGCTGGCACGTCAAGGACGGCAAGATGACCAACGACAAGACCGGCCAGCCGTTCGAATTCGAGATCCTCTCCAACAGCGATGCGATGGAGACGACGGTCAACTCCTATACAAACACCTTGCGCAAGATCGGCGTAACGGCTCGCATGCGGGTGGTCGATCCCGCCCAATACGTCAATCGCATCAACGACTACGATTTCGACATGATCGTCGCCGGCCTGGCGCAATCCGAGTCGCCAGGAAACGAGCAGCGCGAGTTCTGGTCGTCCAAGGCGGCTGACACTCCTGGCTTCCGCAACTATGCCGGCATCAAGAGCCCCGTGGTCGATGCTTTGGTGGAGCGCGTCGTGTTCGCCACCGACCGCGAAGACCTAGTCGCGGCCACCAATGCGCTGGACCGTGTCCTGCTCTGGAATTTTTACACGATCCCGCAGTTCACGCGGGATGTGGACTGGTATGCCTACTGGAACAAGTTCGGCATTCCGGACAACCAGCCGACCTATATCGGCCCGGACATAGAATCCTGGTGGATCGACGCCGAGAAGGAAAAGGCGCTGGCCGCCAAATACAAAAGCGGGAATTGATTTCTACCGGGAGGATTTCATGATGCGACGCGCACACTGGATCGGCCGCCGCTCTTTCCTTGCCGGCCTTGGCGCGGCAGCGGCAGCGCCAGCGTTGCCCCGAAAGCTTTTCGCGGCAACGCCGTCTGGCCAGAAGGTGCACGGCCTGTCCGCCTTCGGAGAGCTGAAATATCCCGCCGATTTCAAGCATTTCGACTGGGTAAACCCGGACGCGCCGAAGGGCGGGCGGATGAATTTTTCCGTTCCGAACTGGCTGTATAACCAGAGTCCGCTGACCTTCAACACGCTCAACGCTTTCGTGCTGAAAGGCGAAGCGCCGCCGCGCACTGAGATGTGTTTCGATTCTTTGATGACGCGCTCCCTGGACGAGCCTGATGCCTGCTACGGCCTGCTTGCCGACGCCGTGACGATTTCGGACGACCGCAACATCTTCGAATTTTCCATTCGTCCGGAAGCACGTTGGCACGACGGTACGCCGCTGACGGCCGAGGATGCCGCTTTCAGCTATAACCTTCTCAAGGAAAAGGGATATCCGGACTTTGCCCTGCCGCTTGCCGAATTGAAGGAAGCGGTCGCAACCGACCCGCGTACCTTGCGCCTGACCTTCACCGGCAAACAGGCCGAAATGCTGGTGTTGACCGTGGTCTCGATGCCGGTACTTCCGAAGGCCTACTATACGGCTAACGACTTTGAAGCATCTTCTCTGACGCCTCCGCTGGCATCGGGTCCCTATAAATTCGGCAAAATGGCCGCCGGTCAATGGATCGAATATGAGCGCGTGCCTGGCTATTGGGGCGTCGACTTGCCGGTCAACAAAGGCCTCTACAATTTCGACGTGATCCGCGTCGACACTTATCAGGAACGGCAAGCCGGCTTTGAAGCGTTCAAGAAGGGCGAAATCCATTTCCGGCAGGAATTCACCTCGCGGGTGTGGGCTACCGCCTATGATTTTCCGGCGCTGAAAGACGGCAAGGTGGTCAAGCGGGAGTTTCCAGAGGAGTTGATCCCGCAATTCCAGTGCATCGCGCTCAACCAGCGCAGGCCTCAGTTTAGGGATGGCCGCGTGCGGCGGGCCTTCGCGCTGTGCTTCAATTTCGAGTGGATGAAGCAGAACCTGTTCTTTGGCTCCTATGCCCGCTCGCAATCCACCTTCGAGGCCTCAGAGTTCAAGGCGGAAGGCCTTCCTTCGCCGCAAGAGCTGACCCTGCTGGAGCCCTTGCGCAACGATCTGCCACCGGAGGTTTTTGGAGAACCGGTAACGGTACCGCCCGGCGAAGTGAGCGGCAATAATCGCAAGAACCTTTCGGAAGCCGCAAAGCTGCTCACACAGGCCGGATGGAAACGGCAAGGCGGTTCAGCCGTCAACGACAAAGGGGAAAAGCTGGTTTGCGAAGTGCTGGCGGATGACGAAGGCGCGGTACGCGTTTTCACGCCATGGGTCGAGAGCCTGCGGCAGATCGGCGTCGACGCTTCGGTGAGGCTGGTCGATGCAACCCAGTACGAACAGCGGCAGCAAGCCTTCGATTTTGACGCCAACTGGTTCGCGGTGAGTATCGGCGGCACGCCAACGGCGGATTCATTGGAAACGCTCTATCATTCACGCGCCGCCAAGCGGCCTGGCACACGCAATTTCCCAGGCACGGAAAGCCCCGCCATCGACGCGCTGATCGCCGCCGCAGGCAAGGCCAAGACGCGCGACGAGCTCGTAACCGCCATCCGCGCACTCGACCGGGTCTTGCGCGCACGCCAAGACTGGATTCCAACGTATTATCTGCCGAATCATCGGGCGGCGTTCTGGGACATGTTCGGCTTCAAGGAGCCGAAACCGGATTATGGCTTTCCGGTGGAGGCGATGTGGTGGTTTGACGAGGCAAAGGCGAAGAAGATTGGGAAGGGCTGAGGTGGACAGCGCCCCACCCTCCCCCTTGTGGGGAGGGTCGGCGAGCGATCATCTTGCGACGCAAGTGATCGCGAGACGGGGTGGGGGTAAAGAAAACCTTTCGCCCCTCAAAACTATAACCACCCCCACCCCGATCCTTCGCAAGCTCAGGATCGACCCTCCCCACAAGGGGGAGGGTAAGGGGCGCTAATGGCCAGCTATATCCTGCGCCGCATCCTGCTGATGATCCCGACGCTGTTCGGCATCATGGCCGTATCGTTCCTGGTGATCCAGTTCGCGCCGGGCGGGCCGGTGGAACAGGTGATCGCGCGCATCACCGGTCAGCAGGGCGGCGATGCGATTTCCGGTGGAGGCGGCGGCGATGCCGGCGCGGGCATGGACGCCGGCGCGGAGAGCTATAAATATCGTGGTTCGCAGGGGCTCGACCCGGAATTCATCAAGAAGCTGGAAGTGCAATTCGGCTTCGATAAGCCGCCGCTCGAGCGGTTCGGCCTGATGCTGTGGAATTATGCCCGCTTCGATTTTGGCGACAGCTATTTTCGCGATATCTCGGTACTGGAGCTGATCCTTGAAAAAATGCCGGTGTCGATCACCATCGGACTGTGGATCACGCTGATCTCCTACCTGATCTCGATCCCACTCGGCATCCGCAAGGCGGTGAAGGACGGCTCATCCTTCGACGTGTGGACCAGCGGCGTGGTGATCGTCGCCTATGCCATTCCCGGTTTCCTGTTCGGCATCATGCTGATGGTGTTGTTTGCCGGCGGCTCGTTCTTCGACTGGTTCCCGCTACGCGGGCTGACGTCGGACAATTGGGAGCAGCTCTCCTGGCCGGCGCGCATTCTCGACTATCTCTGGCACATAACCTTGCCGCTGACGGCAATGGTGCTGTCGGCTTTCGCAACGACGACGCTTTTGACCAAGAACTCGTTCCTCGATGAGATCAAGAAGCAGTATGTCGTGACGGCCCGCGCCAAGGGTCTGTCGGAACGAAAGATCCTCTATGGCCATGTGTTCCGCAACGCGATGCTGATCGTGATCGCCGGCTTTCCCGGCGCTTTCATCGCGGCCTTCTTCTCAGGTTCGCTGCTGATCGAGAACATCTTTTCGTTGGACGGGCTAGGCCTGCTCGGCTGGCGCTCGGTGCTCGACCGAGATTATCCAGTGGTGTTTGCCACGCTCTACATCTTCTCGCTGCTGGGGTTGGTGGTCAGTCTGATCTCGGACCTGACCTATACGTGGATCGACCCACGCATCGATTTCGAGAAGAGGGACGTCTGATGGTGCGTCCTTCGATATCTGCATACAGAAAATTGCCAGCAAGTCGGTCTGACATGCCGTCAACCACCCCCACCCCTTACCCCTCCCCTCAAGGGGGAGGGGGGCGTCAGCGTCTCAAAATCCCCCTCCCCCTTGAGGGGAGGGGTAAGGGGTGGGGGTAACAATGGCCATCGCAGAAGCAATCACGCCCACAGCCAAGCGGCCAAAACTCTCGCCGCTCAACCAGCGGCGCTGGGCCAACTTCAAAGCAAACCGACGCGGCTACTGGTCGCTCTGGATCTTCCTTGTGCTGTTCGTGCTGTCGCTGTTCGCCGAATTTATCGCCAACGACAAGCCGGTGATCGCCTCATACAAGGGCGAGTTGCTGTTCCCGGTGATGGTCGATTATCCGGAGGAGAAATTCGGCGGTTTCCTCGCGGTGACCGACTATCGAGACCCGGTGATCCAGGACGAGATCAAGGCCAATGGGTGGATGATCTGGCCGCCGATCCGCTATTCCTACCGCACCAACAACAATGAGATCCCCGAGGCCGCGCCGGCCAAACCCTCGTGGATGTACGACAAGGAAACGCGCTGTGCGCGCTACCCGCAGGGCGCTGGTGACGTCAATTGTACGGTTGGCAACTGGAATTGGCTCGGCACCGACGACCAGACACGCGATGTGCTGGCGCGGGTGATCTACGGTTTTCGTATCTCGGTGCTGTTTGGATTGATCCTGACGCTGGGTTCGGCTGTGATCGGCGTGGCGGCGGGCGCGATCCAGGGCTATTTCGGCGGCTGGACCGACCTTCTGTTTCAGCGCTTCATCGAGATCTGGACAGCGATCCCCGTGCTTTACCTGCTGATGATCGTCGCGGCGATCCTGCCGCCGGGTTTCTTCATCCTGCTCGGGTTGATGCTGCTTTTCTCCTGGGTGGCGTTCGTCGGCGTGGTGCGCGCCGAATTCCTGCGGGCGCGCAACTTCGAATATGTGAACGCGGCGCGCGCGCTCGGCGTGCCCAACCGCACGATCATCTTCCGGCATCTCCTGCCCAACGCCATGGTGGCGACGCTGACCTTCCTGCCGTTCATCCTGAATTCGTCGATCACCACGCTCACCTCGCTCGACTATCTCGGTTTCGGCCTGCCGCCTGGATCAGCATCACTCGGCGAACTGCTGAAGCAGGGCCAGCGCAATCTGCAGGCGCCGTGGCTGGGGCTTTCAGGATTCGTCGTGATGTCGGTGATGCTGTCGCTGCTGATCTTCATCGGCGAGGCAACGCGCGATGCGTTCGATCCACGGAAGACGTTTAAATGAGTCATGTTGAAGTGTATCGTCGACGGAAGGGTCGAGTATCGAGGAATAAAGTACATGAACAAGATCGTTCTGGAACATTATCCGGCTTCTGATCTCCCCAATGACATGAGGGAGGGTATCCCCGGCGACGCCAAGGTTCGCGTCACTATCGAAGAGGAAATCCAGAGACCCTCTTTTTCGGAAATTCGAAAACAGCTTGAGCAGGTCCGCTCAAAATTGCCGCGCAATGTCACGGTAGAAGAGGCCGTGCAACGAGTCCGGGACTTGCGCGATGAATGGGACAATTGATGGTCGACATCTCACGCCTCTATGTCGACACCAACGTATTGATAAGCTTGGGAGAAGGCACAGACCAGATTTCACGCGCGATTCTGGATCTGGTTGGCACCATAATGCCAGGCGAAGAATTTCTATTCGCGAGCGAACTCAGTTTAGCAGAACTGCTTGTTGTTCCCCAACGGATGATGAATGACGACTTAATTTCGCTTTATGACAATTGGATTCAACCAGAAGGTTGGCTGATTATTGGTCCGGTTAACCGGCAGGTTCTTTGGTGTGCAGCCATAATCAGGGCGCGCTATCCCTCGATCAAGCTACCAAACGCGATTCATCTATCGACTGGAATTGGCTTTGGGTGCAGTCATTTCTTAACGGGCGATCGCCGGCTACCATCTGAAATCGTGATATCCCAAACGCGGTTTGGTCAGACAAGCGGCTCGGCCAGAGTAGAAATTCTCATCCTCAATCTTGAAAATCTTTCCGCAATGACCGCAAAGCGCCAATCTTGACCTCTCCCCTTCTCTCCGTCCGCGATCTCTCCGTCGCCTTCGCGCAAGGCGGCAAGGTTTCAACCGCGGTCGACTGCATCTCCTTTGACATCGGCCAGGGCGAGACCGTGGCGCTGGTCGGCGAATCCGGCTCGGGCAAGTCAGTGTCGGCGCTGTCAGTGCTGAAATTGTTGCCTTACCCGGCGGCGAGCCATCCGAGCGGACAGATCCTGTTCGAGGGGCAGGACTTGCTGAAGGCCAATGAAAAGCAGTTGCGGCAGGTGCGCGGCAACAAGATCACCATGATTTTCCAGGAGCCGATGACGTCGCTCAACCCGCTGCACACGATCTCGCAGCAGGTCATGGAAATCCTCAAACTGCATCGCGGCATGGGTGACAAGGCAGGGCGGGCGCGGACGCTGGAACTGTTCAAGGAAGTCGGCATTCGCGACCCGGAGAAGCGGCTCGACGCCTATCCGCACCAGCTTTCCGGCGGGCAGCGTCAGCGCGTGATGATCGCCATGGCGCTGGCCAACGAGCCGGAGCTTCTGATTGCGGACGAGCCGACGACGGCGCTGGATGTCACCGTGCAGGCGCAGATCCTCGAGTTGCTGGCGCGGCTGAAGGAGAAGAACGGCATGTCGATGCTGTTCATCACGCATGATCTCGGCATCGTGCGCAAGATCGCCGATCGCGTCTGCGTGATGACCAAAGGCAAGATCGTCGAGACTGGGCCGACGAAGGAAATCTTCGCCAATCCGCAGCACGACTATACGAAGAAACTGCTTGCCGCCGAGCCGAAGGGCAAGCCGCCAGCCGCCGACGAGAGCGCGCCAACCGTGATGAAAGGCGACGACGTCAAGGTCTGGTTTCCGATCAAGGAAGGCTTTTTCCGGCGTGTCGTCGGCCATGTGAAGGCCGTCGACGGCATCGACGTGACCGTGCGGGCGGGGCAGACGCTGGGCGTCGTCGGTGAATCCGGTTCGGGCAAGACGACGCTGGGCCTGGCTCTGGCGCGCATGATTTCGTCTCAGGGCGATATCCATTTCAACGGCAAGGACATCGCGAAGCTTTCCTTCGAGGGCATGCGGCCGCTGCGCAAGGAGTTACAGATCGTCTTCCAGGACCCGTTCGGGTCGCTCAGCCCGCGCATGTCGGTGTCGGAGATCATCGAAGAGGGCTTGCGCATCCACGAGCCGAAGCTGTCCGTCGACGCGCGAGACAGGCGCGTGGTCGACGTGCTGAGGGAAGTCGGGCTCGATCCGGAAACGCGCTTCCGTTACCCGCACGAGTTTTCCGGCGGGCAACGACAGCGCGTGGCGATTGCGCGCGCCATGGTGCTGAACCCGCGCTTCGTCATGCTGGACGAGCCAACTTCGGCGCTGGACATGAGCGTGCAGGCGCAGGTGGTCGACCTGCTGCGCTCGCTGCAGGAAAAACACAATCTCGCCTATCTGTTCATCAGCCACGACCTCAAGGTCGTGCGCGCATTGGCGAATGACGTGATCGTGATGCGCAACGGCAAGATCGTCGAATACGGGCCGGCCAAGCAGATTTTCGAGAGCCCGCAGGATGACTACACGCGCGCGCTGATTTCAGCAGCCTTCCGGATCGAGACCGCGCCGGCCGGGGTCGTCAGCGAATAGTTGCGGCAGGCATCGCGCCGCCCTATGACTCGGGCATGGACAAAGGACGCATTCTTCTTTCCGTGACGGGCATCAACCCACGCCGCTGGCATGAATTTCTGTCGGCCGAACGCGATGTCGTGCTGGAGCCGAATGGGCCGGTCGATCCGTCGATCACCTATGCGGTGGTGTGGAAACAACCTGCCAATATCCTTAAGAAGCTGCCGAACCTGCGCGCCATCTTCTCGGTCGGCGCCGGTGTTGACCATGTGCTGAACGATCCCGGTCTGCCCGACGTGCCGATCATCAAGGTCGTCGACGCAAACCTGACCCAGCACATGATCGAATATGTGGCGTGGCGCGTGCTCGACCACCACCGCAACGGCATGCTCTACCGCGCACAGCAGCCTAAGAAGATCTGGCACGAGCCGCCACAGCGCACATCGCCCGATATTTCCGTCGGCATCATGGGTATCGGCGCGATCGGCACCGCAGTGGCGGAAGCGTTGCTAAAGCTCGGCTTCGTCGTCAACGGCTGGAGCCGGACCGAGAAGGCGGTGACGGGCGTTTCCGGTTTTTTCGGCGACAGCGGGCTGATCCCGTTTCTCAACGCGACCGACATTCTGGTCGTTCTGCTGCCGCTGACCAAAGTGACACAGGGCATCATCAACTACAGCCTGCTGAAGCAGCTGCGGCGCCGCAATGGCCTAGGCGGCTCGGTGCTGATCAATGCAGGGCGCGGGAAATTGCAGAAGGATGCCGATATCGTTCGCGCTCTGGACGACGGTACGCTGAAGGAAGCCAGTCTTGATGTGTTCGAGGTCGAGCCCTTGCCACGCACCAGTCCGTTGTGGGCGCATCCTAAAGTGTTCGTGACACCCCATGCGGCCGCCACGTCAGACCCGGCGCATCTGGTCACGCCGATGCTCAGGCAGATGGATGCGTTCGAGCGCGGCGAACCGCTGCAGAATTTGGTGGATCGGGCCGCAGGGTATTAAGCGGCTTTCCGTGCTTCAATTCGGCACGGCGTTCAATTTCATACCTAACGCCTTCATAACTCCCATGAGGGTCGATAGGCGTGGATCGCCCTCCTCGCTAAGAGCCTTGTACAGCGCTTCCCTTGTTACGCCGGCCTCGCGGGCAATGGCGGTCATGCCGCGAGCACGGGCAACGTTGCCGAGAGCTTTCTTAATCAAAGCGGGGTCGCCATCTTCGAACGTCGCTTCGATGTAGGCGAAAATCTTCTCTTCGCTGTCGAGGAATTCGGATGTGTCCCATTTGACCGTCTCAATAGTCATCGGCGTAGCTCCTTGGCCATTCCCATGGCTTTCTCAATGTCCCTGCTTTGCGTGGATTTATCACCGCCACAAAGGAGAATAATCAACACCTTGTCCCGCTGAACGAAGTAGAGCCGGTACCCAGGTCCATAATTGATACGAAGTTCACCGATGCCGTCAAAAAACTTCGCATCACCAAAATTGCCGTTTTCAACTCGGTCTATTCGGCTTTCAATTCGGGCCTGAGCGCGAACGTCACGAAGGCTTTTGAGCCAATTGCCGAACTCGGTCGAACGGCGAACCTCGAACATAAGACAGATTTACTCGTCGCTTGTCGGGACGTCAATTATAATTAACGATTCTATCTGATTACACCCGCCTAAAACTGGTCGGCTGGCCGTAGAGATAGCCGATGCGCTCGATCGCATCGTCGAGCTGTTCATGCGACACCAGCATGGTGTGGCCGTTGGCGTGGATCATGTTTTCGCCATCGGTCATGATCGCGACGTGGCCTTTCCAGAAAACCAGATCGCCGCGTCGGACGTTGCTGAAATTCACGCCGGCGTCCAGCGGTGCCCCAATGCTGTGTTCCTGCATGTCGGTGTCGCGCAACACGTCGAGGCCGCACATGCGCATCGAAAGCTGGACAAGGCCGGAGCAATCGATGCCAAAGCCGGATGTGCCGCCCCACAAATAAGGCGTGTTCGGGAAAGTCTCGGCCACCGAAACAAAGTCGTCCGAGTGTTCGCCGATGGGCCGCAGATGCTTTTCGATAAGCGCTTCGCCATTGGCCAACAGGGCATAGCGCGTGCCGCGTGTCTCAGTGTCCCCGACGACAGTGACAGCACAACCCATGGACAGCGCTTCGACCTGCGGAAAACGGAGGTCGGCGCCGGAATAAACGAAGGTGCGCGGGGCAGTGACAATGTGGGTAGGCGTATCGTGACGGTCGGTCAGCGAACCGACATTGATATAGCCGACATAGCCGTCACGCGCGGACTGCACCCAGGCCCAGCCTTCCCGCATCTCGAAGACGAAGACGTCGTCGCCGAGCAGGAGCTGCGTATCCAGCCCGGCATGGCTGTCCGGCTTGCGGCGCACATTCGCCACGGGAACTGCAACCCGCGCCGGCTTGCCCTCGACGAACCGTTCGGCGTCGATCTTTCCCCTGAGGCGGCTGTCGGCAATGTCTGGGCGGAAAGCGTTGAGGCGAGGATTCAGCGTCAAATCGGGAGGTCCTTGGCTTTGGCGATGATAACATCGCCAAGCCGCTCGACATAGAGCGCCCCTTCCAAGGTGCGCCGCACCAGCACGTTGCGGCGGTCGCTGGGATCGCGCTGGCGCGAGACCAGCTTCATGACGCCCATCGTGTCGAGCGCGCGGCTGATCACCGGTTTGGTTACGCCGAGCTTAGCCGCCAGTCCACGCACGGTGTGCGGTGGCTGCTCCAGATAGACGGTGAGCAGGATCGCGGCTTGTCGCAAAGTCAAGTCGGACCCGATCCCGCGCACCTCCGCGAGGGTCACCTGATGCCAGAGTTGCAGCGCCTGGCTGGGTCGCAAGACGGTCGACATTTTCATAAAATTAGCCGGAAATCGTTTCGTATCCGTTTCGTTGCGGCGAAAGCGTTCCCAGGCAGGCTAAATATGACTATTCGGGCTTCGCCATCATTTTTCATCGGGCCCGACCGCCGACCATGGAACTCTGGATACCCATCACCATCGCAGCAGCGTTTTTGCAGAATCTGCGCTCGGCGGTGCAAAAACATCTCAAGAACGTCATGGGCACGACGGGAGCAACCTTCGTGCGCTTCGGCTTCGGCATGCCGTTCGCCCTGCTGTTTGTGAGCTTTCTCCACTATGGTCTTGGCTATGCCATGCCGCGGACCAATTCAGCCTTCTATTTGTGGGCTATCATCGGCGGCATCGGCCAGATCGCGGCGACGTTTCTGCTGGTCCACCTTTTCTCGTTTCGCAATTTCGCAGTGGGCACGGCCTATTCCCGCACGGAGCCGGCGCAGGCGGCGCTGTTCGGGCTGATGTTTCTGGGAGAGCGCGTGACGGCGGGCGTGCTGGCGGCGATCGCCATCAGCGTGTTCGGTGTCATGCTGATTTCGGTCGCGCACATGGCGGTCGGCTGGCGCAGCCTTTTCACCTCGATTTTCAGCCGCAACGCCTTGATTGGGCTGGCGTCCGGAACCTGTTTCGGCATTTCGGCGGTCGCCTACCGCGCTGCCTCGCTGGCCTTGGGCGGGCCGAACTTCATCATGCAGGCGGCGGTGACGCTGGCCTTCGTCATCACCTTTCAGACGGCGATCATGCTGGCCTGGATGCTGGCAAAGGACCGTGCCGAGATCGGGCGTATCAAAAAGGCCTGGAAGCCGGCGCTATTCACCGGGCTGGTCGGCGCATCGGCCTCGTTCGGCTGGTTCTCGGCGATGACCCTGCAGCAGGCCGCCGTGGTGAAATCGCTGGCGCAAATTGAGATGCTGTTCACTTTCGCGTCGTCGGTGTTTGTCTTCAAGGAGAAGATCAACCGGTTCGAGATCGCTGGCTGTGTGTTGATCGTATGCGGAATATTAATGCTGATCGCGATCGGCTGACGGTCCTTCTCCTCACCATCACGCGTTGGAACGGAACTTGCTTTGCTCGATGTGCGGCACGTCGGGGGCGGGTCGGCGTGCCGCACTGAAACACAGCTTTGACCGGAGACGGACATGCGCGAGGACAGACGCGATATCATTTCGAGACGAAGCCTGCTGCTCCAGGCATCGATGCTTGTGCCATTATGGCAAATCGCCCGATTGCCTAGCCTGTCAGGAAAAGCACCGCCGGCTGCCCTGCCGCCTGCCGGCGACGAGTTTGTCGAGGTCAATGGTTGGATCTTGCGCCGGAGTGAGATCGCATGATCTTCCAGACATTGGCGGATTTTCGCGCGGCGAGCTTCACGCCGAAGGTTGCGGTTATCGGTTCCGGGCCGGCAGGCATCAGCATCGCGCGCAAGCTGGCGGCGGCCGGCGTCCCGGTGGTCATCTTCGAGGCCGGCGGCGCCGATTTCACCGAGGATTCCCAAGCCTTCTACGCCGGCAAGACGGTTGGTGACTACTATTTCGACCTCGACATCACGCGCCTGCGCTATTTCGGAGGGTCGTCCAATCATTGGGCAGGCTGGTGCCGCGTGATGGACGACATCGACTTCCGGCCAAAGTCATGGGTGCCGGACAGCGGCTGGCCGATCCGCCGCATCGACATCGATCCCTATCTGGATGAAGTTCACTACATTCTGGATCTGAAGCAGTTCCAGCCTGACCAGCCCATCTCGGACGATATTCGATGGGTCGAGCTTGTCAAAAGCCCGGCAGTTCGGTTCGCCGAACGCTTCCGCGGCGAAATCGAAACGAGCGATCATATTGCGCTCGTGCTGAACACCTATGTGCGCTCACTCGACGGTAACGGCACCGAGGTCACCGGCCTCAATTTGTGGTCTGATGGCGCCGATCAAGGAACCTACAAAGCGGACTATTACGTGCCCTGCACCGGCGGGCTCGAAAACTCGCGACTGCTCTTGTGGTCGAATGAACTGACCAAGGGCGCGGTCGTGCCGCATGCGCAGGCACTCGGCCGCTACTGGATGGAGCATCCTCAATTCGAGGGCGGCAACGCTATCCTGGCCGATCAGAACGAGTTTGTCACCGACGCGACCGGCGAAGCGTTCTTCTCGCCGACACTTGCCGCCATGGAGCGGCGGCAGATCCTCAATTTCGGCATCCGCCTGATCAAGATGCCCTATGAGGGCGCCAAGGCGCTGGTTGCAAATTTGGCGTGTGTCGCGCCCGATACGGCTGAATGGGTTTCGGAGTCGCTGGGCCAGCGCCTGCATTGCGCGGCGCAGCTCTATGTCGGCTGGGAGCAGTCGCCCAACGAAAACAATCGTGTGGAACTGTCGAAGACCGAATTCGACGCGACAGGTGCGCCGCGCATCGAGCTACATTGGAAGAAAGGCGACATCGAGCGCCGCACGGTCACCGAAGGCATAAGGCTGTTCGGCGAGACGATGCTGGCGAAGAATCTGGGGCGCGCCAAACTGGCAGACTGGCTGGCCAAGGGCGAAGACTATCCAACCGATCAGGAGATCGCCGGCCATCACCACATGGGCGGCACCCGCATGCATGACGATCCGGCCAAGGGCATCGTCGATCGCGATTGCAAGGTGCATGGCATGCGCAATCTCTATATCGGCGGTTCGTCGGTGTTCACCACATCGGGCCAATGCAACCCCACGACCACGATCGTCGCGCTCGCTTGTCGGCTGGGGGATCATCTGGCGCGCGAAGTGCGCGCGCATCAGCTTGTCGGCGCACCGTCGAGCATCGCCGAAGACTTGCATTAACGGTCTGTTTGGCATTGAGGGAGCCGGCTGGGGATTCGCGTCGGCTCCTCAACCTTTGTTCACCATTGTCTTCAAAGCTTGGTCTATCCTGCGGCGGTGAGCCAAACCGGGTGCGGATCGGACAAGCCAGGCGTGATCTTCGACAATTTTCAGGCGTTCAAGTCGGCACATTGGACGCCGAAAGTAGCCGTGATCGGCGCCGGTCCAGCCGGCATCACGGTTGCGCGAAAACTGGCAAGCGCCAACATTCCTGTCGTCATTTTCGAAGCTGGCGGCGACCGCTTCTCGGACAAGTCGCAAGCCTTCTACGGCGGCCGGACGGTTGGCGATCCTTATTTTGCGCTGGATGAAACGCGCCTGCGGTTTCTGGGCGGCAGCTCCAATCATTGGGCGGGCTGGTGCCGGCTGCTGGACGACGAGGATTTCCGGCAAAAGCCGTGGGTCGCTGATACCGGCTGGCCGATCCGGCGAAGCGACCTCGAACCTTATCTCGACGAGGTGCGAGGGATTCTCGAATTGGAGCCCTTCAGGCCGGATGCGTCGGTCTCTTCCGACATCCGCTGGGTGCAGCTCATCAAGAGCAATGCTGTACGCTTTGGCACGCGCTACCGCGACGAACTGGCGGCGGATGAACACATTGCCTTGGTACTCAACAGCTACGTGACCTCGCTCGACGGCGACGGCCAGGCAATCAACGCGCTCAACCTCTGGTCGCCTGACGGGCAGTTGGACCGCTTTCATGCCGACTATGTCGTCGTCGGCACAGGAGGGATCGAGAACTCGCGGCTGCTGCTCTGGTCCAACGAACTGAGCAACAGAGCGGTCGTGCCGTATGCGCAGGCGCTGGGCCGCTACTGGATGGAACATCCGCATTTCGAATGTGGAAATGCCGTTCTCAACGACGTCACGAAATTCGAGGTCGACGCCGATGGCGAGGCGTTTTTCTCGCCGAGCTGGGAGGCGATGCAACGCAAAGGCATCTTGAATTTCGGCATCCGGCTGGTCGAAATGCCCTATGATGGCGTCAAGATGCTGATGGCCAATCTAGCCTGCACGGCGCCGAGCGCCGCGGAGTGGATGTCCGAAGGTTTAGGCCAACGGCTGAAATGCGCGGCGCAACTGCACATGGCGTGGGAGCAGGCGCCGCTTGCCAGCAACCGTGTGCAGCTCAGCCGGACGATGCGCGACGCATCCGGAGTGCCCCGTATCGATCTTCATTGGCGCAAAGGTCCGCTTGACCATAGAACGCTGATCGAAGGCATGCGGTTGTTCGGCCAGGCTCTGATCGAACGGGATATCGGGCGCGTTCGCCTGGCCGACTGGCTTGCCAATGGCGAGCCCTATCCGTTTGACGACATGGAACTGGCGGGCAACCACCATATGGGCGGCACCCGCATGAGCAACGACCCGGCACGCGGCGTGGTCGACGCCGATTGCAAGGTGCACGGCATGCGCAATCTCTTTGTGGGCGGGTCGTCGGTATTTCCAACGTCCGGGCAGACGAACCCAACGACGACGATCACCGCGCTTGCCTGCAGGCTTGGCGATCATCTGATCGCCCGCGTGCATGCCGACGATAGGGTTGCTTCCGTGGGCGCGGGCGTCCGATCGGCGCGTGCGGCGGAGCCGGTCGAGTAGTCTACGGCACGATCAGCGTGCCGGCGCCATGCTCGGTGAAGAGTTCGAGCAGCACCGCGTGCGACGTCTTGCCGTTCAGGATGACGACGCCCTCGACACCGCGCTCGATCGCCTCGATGCAGGTTTCCACTTTGGGGATCATACCGCCGGAAATCGTGCCGTCTTTGATCAGCTTCTTCGCCTGATTGACAGTCAGCTCCTCGATCAGCGTCTTGTCCTTGTCGAGTACGCCCGGAACATCGGTGAGGAACAACAGGCGCGTGGCCCCAAGCGCACCTGCGATGGCGCCGGCAAAGGTGTCGGCGTTGATGTTGTAGGTATGGCCGTCGCGGCCCGGCGCCACCGGCGCGATGACCGGGATCATCTCCGAGCGGGCGAGCAGGTCGAGCAAGGTGCGGTCGACCTCGACCGGCTCGCCGACAAAGCCCAAATCGAGCACCCGCTCGATGTTGGAGTCAGGATCGGTAACGGTCTTCTTCGCCTTTTCGGCGAAAACCATGTTTCCATCCTTGCCGCATAGCCCGATGGCCCATTCGCCTTCCGCGTTGATGAGCGCGACGATCTCCTTGTTGATCGAACCGGCCAGAACCATCTCGACGATCTCGACGGTCTTCTGGTCGGTGACGCGCAGGCCGCCCTCGAATTTCGATTCGATGCCCATCTTGCTCAGCATGGCACCGATCTGCGGCCCGCCGCCATGCACGACGATCGGGTTCACGCCAGACTGTTTCAGCAGCGCGATATCGCGCGCAAAAGCCTTGCCGAGCTCGGTGTCGCCCATGGCATGACCGCCGTATTTCACCACGACCGTCTTGTTTTCATAGCGCTGCATGTAGGGCAGAGCGCGCGACAGCAACGCTGCCTGGGCTTCGGGCGTGCCGGCGATATCGGTCATCAAAATCCTCGCGTCAAAAGTCGCGGGCCTATTAGCCGGAAACAGTGCGACGGGCAAATGACCACTGCGCCGGAACGGTTAAGCTTCCGCCGCCTTGCCCAACGTCCGGATGTTGGCGCCGAGTTCCACGGCCAGACGCAGCGAGGCCGCTGTACCGGCGACCATTTGCGGCAGTATCAGCCACTCGAGCGTCCACGCCGCGCCGGAACGCTCCTGTTCGTGCAGCAGCGCCTGATGCATGCCTGCAAGCTGCGTCGCGTTGAAGCGCGCCAATGCGATCAGCACTTCGGCGGCAATCGGATTCTGCTTATGCGGCATGGCCGACGAGCCGCCGCCGCCGGCAAGTTGTATTTCGTCGCCTTCCTGCGCAAGGAGAGCGACATCCTGTCCGAATTTTCCAAGGCACCCGCTGACCAGTGACAGGATGCCGGCCAGACCGGCAATACGGTCGCGCTGGCTATGCCATTGGGGCGCGTCCGCCAGATCGAGCACCCGCGCCAGCGCCGCGCGCACGGCGGCTGCGCGTTCATCCAGCTTTTCCAACGTACCAGCTGCGCCGCCGAACTGGATTGCCAGGCTGTCGCGCCGCCAATGATTGAGATCATCTCGGATACGTCCCAGTGGCTCACGCCATGCGTGGATACGATCAACAGCAGTGATTTCGATTGCCGGCTGCATCCGTGTTCGGGCCATCAGGCGGTTGCGGCCGAAGCGGCGTTCCAGATCATCAAAGACGCGTTCGCAAACGCCTATACGATTGTCCAGAACGGCCAGCACCGGTTTCAGGCGCAACATCAGACTGCTGTCGATGACATCCTGGCTCGTCGCACCGAAATGAACCCAGCGGGCGTGCGGCTCGACGGCGGCGCGCAACTGTCGGATCAGTTCGGGAACCACGACGCCGTCATGCGACGTTGCCACCCGCAGCCGGTCGAAGTCTGGCGCGAAATCGGCGCTGACCGCTGCGATGTGCGTGGCAGCCTCCGGCGGAATGATCGCGCATTCGGCCTGCGCATTCGCCAGCGCGGCCTCGAAGGCAAGCATGGCGCGCACATCAGCGTCGGCGGAAAAATAGCCGGCGATTTCCTCGTCCCCCAGAAGGCCGGCCAGGAAGGGATGATCGAACGGGGAAAACGTCACGCGCCACCATACATGCCATGGTTCCCGAAAGGTCGGTCAGATGTCGAGGAATATCGTTTCCTTATCGCCCTGCAAATGGATGTCGAAGGTGTAGACGTCACCATCGCGCGGGGCGACCAGCGTCGCTACACGGTGGCGATGCTCGACGCGTGCGAGCAACGGGTCCTCGGCATTGGCCGCTGCCTCATCCGCAAAATACATGCGCGTGTGCAGGCCGAGATTGATGCCGCGCGCGACGATCCAGACGGTGATGTGCGGCGCCATCCAGCGGCCATCCCGGAAAGGTGCGCGGCCTGGCTTGATGGTATCGAACCTGTATTCGCCGCTGGCATCGTCGGTTGCGCAACGGCCCCAGCCGGTGAAGTGAGGGTCGGCCGCGCCGCGGGTTTCGGCCGGACTGTTGTAAAGGCCGTCGGCATCGGCTTGCCAAATCTCCACCAACGCGTCGCGCAGGGGCGCGCCGGCGCCGTCGATCACCCGGCCGCGCACCGTGATCCGCTCGCCGCGCGTTCTGGCCTCCACCATTGATCCGCCGAGGTCGGACAGATAGACGCCGCCGATGCCGCAAAAATTCGGCGTCAGGCCGATATGGACATATGGCCCCGCCGTCTGGGAAGCCGTTTCCTTCAAAAGATCGAGCGCCTGCGGCATCAATTGCCCTCCGGACGGTTTTCGAACGGAGTCGAACGCCGGCCGCGCAGAACGATGTCGAATTTGTAGGCGCGAGCGTCCATGGGAACGGTGTTGGCCATGTCGAGCGGCGCGATCAGGCTTTCGATGTCCCTTTTGTCCGGGATGGTGCGCACGATCGGACAGCGCCAGATCAGCGGATCGCCTTCGAAATACATCTGGGTGATCAGCCGCTGGGCGAAGCCATGGCCGAACACGGAAAAATGAATGTGCGCTGGACGCCAGTCATTCGGGCCATTCGGCCAAGGGTAGGGGCCTGGCTTGACCGTGCGCAATGCATAGCTGCCGTCATGTGCGGTGATAGCGCGGCCGCAGCCGCCGAAATTCGGATCCAAAGGCGCGAGATAGCCTTCCTTCTTATGCCGGTAGCGCCCGCCCGCATTGGCCTGCCAGAATTCCAGCAGAGCACCCGGAACCGGCAGGCCGCGCTCGTCGAGAACCCGGCCATGGACGATGATGCGCTCGCCGATAGCGGATTCGCCCGGCTTGGCGAAGTTGTGGATCAGGTCGTTGTCCAGTTCGCCAAGCAGGGAGTGACCGAAAACCGGGCCGGCGATCTCCGATATGGAATTGTCGAAGGATAGCAGCGCCTTTTGCGGCGAACGCAGGATCGATGTCTTATAAGACGGCGTATAGGCGGGCGGCTGCCTGTCTCGATCGCGTGCGAAGAACGGGGTCGTCTCCGGTTTGTGGGAACGATCGACCATCTTAGCCGGCCTTACCGCCGCCCATGTTTTCCAACTCCTGCTTGGCCACGCGAAAGGCCGCGTTGGCGGCGGGAATGCCGGCATAGATCGCGACATGCATCAGTGCCTCGGCGATGTCGTCGCGAGTCGCGCCGGTGTTTGCGGTGGCGCGAATGTGCATCGCCAGTTCGTCATGATGACCAAGAGCCGCAAGCAGGGCGATCGTGACGACAGACCGTTCCCGCTTCGACCAGTGCGGGCGTGACCAGACATGGCCCCAGGCAGCCTCGGTTATGAGTTCCTGAAACGGTCGGTCAAAATCGGTCGTCGCGGCAATCGCCCGGTCGACGTGAGCGTCGCCGAGCACCTGGCGGCGCGTCGACATAGCCTGGGCTCGGCGCTCGGGTTTGCCGCCAATCTCAGCCATTCGCGTTTGCTTCCGCCGGCAGTTTCGCGATGAAATCGACAAGCAACGCCGTCAGCGCGGCCGGCTGCTCGACGCAAGGAATATGCGCCGCGTCGGCGATTATCTCAAAGCGTGCGCCGGGAACCAGATCAGCCAGCCAGCGAACGAGTTCGGGCGGCGTCGAACCATCCTGATCGCCCACCACGCACATTGCCGGAACGGCGATGCGCCTGGCCACCGCGCTGAAATCGGCATCGCGAATGGCGGCGCAGGCGGCCGCATAGCCTTCAACGGACTGCCGGGCGAGCATGGTGCGATAGCCGCTCAGTTCGTCGGCGCGGTAGGCATGAAAATCCGGCGTGAACCACTTTTCCATTACGCCGTCGGCAAAGCTTGCGATACCCGGACCGCGAGCCGAGGCAATACGTCCGTTCCACATCTCGGCGGTGCCGATCTTGTGCGCGGTATCACAAAAGATGATCGCGCGGATCAGGTCGGGCCGCGCGGCGTACAACGCCTGCGCAATCAAGCCGCCGATCGAAAGGCCGCAGAAGATCGCCGATTTCACGGAAAGATGGTCCAGCAAAGCCGCGCTATCGGCGGCATGGGTTTCGATCCGGTGCGGCGCATCACCCAGTGTGCTCAGGCCGTGGCCCCGCTTGTCGTAAAGAACGATCGCGTAATCACCCGCCAACCGCAAGACCACGTCTCGCCAGATGCGGAAATCGGTGCCCAGCGAATTGGCGAACACCAGGGTCGGCTTGCCGGGCGCCGTACCGATAAGCTGGTAGTGCATGACGATGCCGTTCAATCGGGCAAACTGCAAAACCGTTCTCCTCGGCTATGTCTTAGCCGTTCTGCACTGCAGATCAAACATGCGGCACATTTAATCAGAACGGCAGGCCGACATAGTTTTCCGCCAGAACGGTCGCGGCTGCGCGGGAATGCGTCAGATAATCCAGCTCGGCCTCCTGGACTTTCTGATCGAACGCCGTCGTCTCGGGAAAACGATGCAAAATGGTGGTCATCCACCAGGAGAAACGGACTGCCTTCCAGACCCGTAACAGCGCGGTGGAGGAATAGGCGTCGAGCCTGGCATCCGATTTCGACTGATAATGTTCGATCAGCGCGCCGGAAAGATAATGCACGTCGCTGGCGGCCAGGTTGAGCCCCTTGGCCCCTGTCGGGGGTACGATATGGGCGGCATCGCCAGCGAGGAAAAGCCGCCCGAAGCGCAGGGGTTCGGCGACGAAAGAGCGTAACGGCGCGATCGATTTTTCGAACGACGGGCCTGTTTTCAATGCTTCGGCATGATGGCGCGGCAGACGGTTGCGCAGTTCATCCCAAAACCTGTCGTCGCTCCAATTCGCGACATTTTCGCTGGCCGGAACCTGGATGTAATAGCGGCTGCGCGTCATGGAGCGCATGGAGCATAGGGCAAAACCAAGCGGGTGATTGGCGTAGATCAGTTCGTGGCTGACCGGCGGAACTTCCGCCAGCAGCCCAAGCCATCCAAAGGGATAGACCTTTTCATAAGTTCGCATGGCGTTTGCCGGCACTGCCTTACGGCTAGCCCCATGAAATCCGTCGCAGCCGGCGATGAAATCACAATCCAAGCGGTGCTCGGTGTCGCCCTTTCGATAGAAGACGCAAGGGCGGCCGGTATCGAAATCGGCTGGCCGCACCGCATCGGCCTCATAGATGCTGGCCACGCCGCTGGCCTCCCGGGCATCGATCAGGTCGCGTGTGACCTCGGTCTGACCGTAGACCGTGACATGTTTGCCCCCAGTGAGGGCCTTGAGGTCGATACGGTGATCACGGCCATCAAAGGCCAGCGAGAAGCCATCATGAAGCAGCGCTTCGGCATGCAGCCGATCGGACGTCGCCGCCCGATCGAGCACGCTCACCGTGCCCTGTTCCAGCACGCCGGCTCGGACACGGGCGAGGATACGGGTCTTGGCGGAGCGGTCGAGGATGACATTGTCGATACCGGCCTTGGCGAGGAGTTGGCCGAGCAGCAGGCCCGAGGGGCCGGAGCCGATAATGGCCACCTGCGTCCGCATTCTCGCTCTCCCGGGCGATTTCGTAAGCCAAGACTAAACTTTGTGGGAAAGCCCTGTCCGTGGTGATGATGTTATACTTTAGTCCATCCTCACATGGAGATGCGCCCGGCCCATCTAGCGCCCTAACTGAGGCGCGACGCCTCAAACTCGGCCAACTGCATGCCCATGGCCACGAAGTCGGTCAGCGCGGGCGCCCGATCGGCAAGAGCCACGCGGGCCAGCCCAGCGAGGATGCCGGTATTGAGCGCACGGGCGGTGCGGCTGTGCATTTGCGCTTGCCCGTTTGATGCACCGGGTGCTTCGCTCCAGCCCGCGGCAAGCGCGATCCACACCGCTGGCGTACGCTCCTCGGCAGCCAAAGCCTCATCCAGCACGACGAAACGCCGATATTCGCTCGGATCGCTGACCCAGCCATGTACCAAAGCGAGCATGCGAAAATCCTGTTCGTTCAACGCCGACGACAGTTGAACGAGGCATTCGTGACCCCACCAGACGGCGACACGGCCGGGCAGGAGATAGGCGCAAAAGGTGATCGCCTCTTCCGGGATGCGGCTTGCCACCAGCGAGCGGCAGAACGTCAATGACGGCTGATCCGTCGGTGCGGCGCGCATATCCTCGCCCGCCGTCGGAAAAGCGTCGAAGAGGTCGCGCGCGGTCGAGAATCGGAAACCGTAGCCCATCGGTCGTTGCCCTTGTTCGCCTCGCGGGAGCCTTTCGTGGGGCGATGGCCTTGCCGCTGGATAATCTCGCGACAGCACAGATGGGGCAAGCTCTATTCGTCCGAGGCGATTTCCGCGCGACGGCCCAGGCCGAAGAACTCGTCGGCGATCACCGCGGCCGCGCCGACGGTGATGAAGGCGTCGGCGAGATTGAACACGGCGAACGACCATCCCGGGGTATGGAACAGGATGTAATCGATGACATGGCCGAACACCGAACGGTCGATGATGTTGCCGGCTGCTCCGCCGATGATGAGGGCGAAACCGATGCGGGCGAGGATATGGCCGGGAGCTGTGCGCGTCGCCAGATAGAGCACGAAGGCAATGACCGCAAGCGAGACGAGAATGAGGCCTTTGTCGCCGACGAACGAAAACATCGAGAAGGCGACGCCAGTGTTATAGGTACGATAGAGCGCCAGGAACGGCAGGATTTCGATCGGCTGCTGCATCGGCAGCATCGTTTCCACCAAGTGCTTGATCCATTGATCGAACGCGATCGCGACGACGGCAAGCGCCGCGTAGGGGACGTAGGTACGACCATTCATGCGGGATCGCCATCCGTCAGATGAAGCGCCGAGCGACGGATTTCGAACAGCATGACGCCGGTGGCGACCGCAAGATTCAGCGAGTCAGCGCGGCCGGCCTGAGGGATGCGGGCAAGCTTGTCGCAAGCCCCGGCCAAAATGTCGGGCAGGCCCTGCTGTTCATTGCCCATCAAAAGCAGGGTGGGCTTTTCGCCATAGCGAATGGTGCGGTAGTCGACCGCGCCTTTGAGATGGGTCCCCACCACCAGTCCGGCGAAGGACTTGCGCCAGCCAAGAAAAGCTTCCGGCGATGCCTTCGCCACTGGCACGGAAAAGATCGATCCCATGGTGGCCCGTACGGTTTCGAGCGAGAACGGATCGGTCGTTTCCCCAATGAGGATAACCCCTTTGGCCCCGACCGCGTCGACCGTGCGGATGACGGTGCCCAGATTGCCAGGATCCCGCACACGGTCGAGCCCGACCCAGACGTCGCCGTCCCGGGGCCGGATATCCCTGATGTCGACGAAGCGTTGCCGAAAGACGCCGACGACCATTTGCGGGTTGTCGCGGCGGGTGATTGCGCCCAGCACCTTCTCGCTGACCTCCAGCACCGTGCCGCCGGCGGCAACCGTGCGCGCCGCGGCTTTTTCAACCGCCGGGTTCGTTTTCGCTGATTTTGCAAAGACGAGGGTCTTGATCGACCAACCCAACTCCAGCGCATCGATCACCAGCTTCAGGCCTTCGGCCATGAACGCATGCTGCTGGTCACGGAATTTCTTGAGCGCCAGCGCCTTGATGTCCTTGACCAGCGGGTTGGCCAGGCTGGTGACTTCCTTGACCTGACCGGGCGCGCCGGCGTGTCGCTCGCTCATCGCGCCAACCATCGGGAAAACAGGGACGTAGACAAAGCGCGGCCGGCTGCCTGTTCGCGGATAATCAATTCCCCGGATTCGACCATGCCGCCCATGCCGGCGAACGTATCGCGCATCAGGGCGTGGATGGCGAAGAACGAGGCCCGGATCGAATATGCCGTCAACACCACGCCTAGCGGCTTCGGCGTCAGAATAGCGCGGCAGGTCTCGACCATCGCCGGAAGGTTGTCGAAGAGCTGCCAGATCTCGCCCTTGGGCCCGCGGCCATAGGCAGGCGGATCGAGCAGGATGATGTCGTAGCGGCTGCCGCGGCGCTCCTCGCGCTCGACGAACTTCACGGCGTCTTCGCAGATCCAGCGGATCGGCTTGTCCGTGAGGCGCGCCATCTCCTGGTTTTCCCGCGCCCAACCGATCGCCTTTTTCGACGCGTCGACATGAGTGACTTCCGCGCCGGCCTGTGCGGCAACCAATGAGGCGAGACCCGTGTAGCCGAAGAGGTTCAGCACCTTGACCGGGCGTGTTGCGGCCTCGATTAGGCCTGCCATATGCTCCCAATGCGACGCCTGCTCGGGGAAAACGCCGACATGGCGGAAGGAGGTGAAACGGCCCAGATAATCGATGCCGTGGTGCTTCATCGGCCAGGTTTCGCCAAGCGCCGCTCTGGGAAAGCGCCAGCGGCCCATTCCCTCCTCGTCCGTGTCGCCGGTGAAGATAGCATCGGCTTTCAGCCACTCGCGCTCCGGCAAGGCGGGCTGCCAGATCGCTTGCCCTTCCGGCCGCACGATGCGGTAAGGGCCGTACTGTTCGAGCTTGCGGCCCGCCCCGCTGTCGATCAGAGCGTAGTCGGCGTTGGGCAGCACTTCGAGGATAAGCGGCAGGTGCTCGGCTGGTAGCGGGCCGGACGGGCGGGGGCGCGATTCGGATTTTGGCGTTGCCTCGACCACCGGCGCGGGCCGCCGCGCTTCCTGTGGGGCGGGACGACGGTCGTCGCGGCGAAGGGGGCGCTTGTCGCGCGAGGGTTTCAACGGATGCGGCTCCAAAATCGCGCCGCTTCTGCCATAGCCGCTTCGGGCAGGCAACATTAGCGCCGCGTCAGGCGCTCACTTTGCCGTAAACGGCGGTGGCGGCGGCGAGGTCCTCCAGCGCTGCCCCAACCGATTTGAACAGCGTGATCTCGTCGGCGTTTTCGCGTCCGCGCCGCTGGCCGCGGGTCAGTTCGTGAAGGTCGGCGACGATGGCTTCGGCATTCAGAACACCGGAAGCCAATGGTTGCACGATGTCGCCGGCTTCCTTGGTTGCGCCGGCTCTTGTGTCGACATAGACGCGGGCGCGGCGGATGGCGTCGTCGTCCGCCTCGCGCATCGCCGGGGTGAAGCCGCCGACCAGATCGACATGCGCTCCCGGCTTCAGCAAGGCGCCTTTGATCAGCGGCTGTGTCGATATGGTGGCCGAGGAGATGATGTCCGCCTGTCCCAACGCAACGCCAAGGTCGGTCGCAACCTGGGCGTCAAATCCTTCCTGGCGCAATTCCGCCGCAGCCTTTTCGGCATTTTCCGGCGTGCGGTTCCATATCCTGATTTCGCGGATTGGCCGCGCAGCCGAATGAGCCTTCGCCAGAAAGGGGCAGAGGGCCCCCGCTCCGACAATGAGCAGCGTCGAGGCATCGTCGCGCGCCAGATAGCTGGCCGCAAGCGCGGACGCGCAGGCGGTGCGCCATTGCGTCAGCCGTTGTCCATCGATTAGCGCGCGCGGCTCGCCGGTTACCCCATCGAGCAACAGATAAAGCCCCATGACCGCCGGCTTGCCGATCATATTGTTGTCGGGCGAAACGGTGACGACCTTGACCCCGACAAAACCGCCGGTCGACGTGCCTACCACGTTGAAGTCGGTCCAGGCCGGCATCAGCAGCAATGTCGAGGCCGCGCCGTCCGGGCGTTCGATCGTGTGGTGATGGCGCACCGGTTGGACCGCGCCAGCCCTGAAGGCCTGACGCAGCGTCTCCACCAGTCCGCCAAAGGTCAAGGCGCCGTCGACATCGTCAGCGGAAATGTGCAGCATGTTTCGCCGTCCTTACCCCAACACTACAGATTGCACTTTTTGCCATGCCAGGCTGCAAAGGGCGTTTTTCTGCGCTTCGATGCTCACGTACGTGAATGTACGCTCCGCTCCGAGGCCCGAAAAGCACCCTTTTCACCAGGGACTGGCGAATTGCAACTGTAATGCTAGGCCGCGACCGCCCGACGTTCGATCGAATTCGCCAGTTCGCGGATGCCCGGCTCGATGTGCTGCTGGCCGATCGAGGAAATGCCAAGTCGCATGAAGCGGGTCGGCTTGTCCTTCGTGTCGAAGAACCGGTCGCCGGGCTCGATGATCACTCCTCGCTTGGCCGCCATCTCCGCGATGTAGCGGGTATCGACGCCGCGCGGGCCTTCCAGCCAGAGCGACGAACCGCCGGCCGGGTCGGTCGAGCGCCACTCCGGCAGATAGTTGCCGATCGCGCCGAAGATGCGCTTGCGCCGCTCCTCGAAGGCGGTCGAGAGCCGCCGGACCAAGGCATCATGATGACCGAGCGACAGGAACAGCGCCACCGCCCGCTGGTTGTTGGCCGGCGGGTGCCTGAGCATGAAACGCCGCAACGCGCGCAACTCCGCAATCAACTCTGCCGAGGCGACGATGTAGCCAAGACGCAGGCCCGGCGCGAGCGTCTTCGACATCGAGCCGACATAGACCACACGCCCGCTCTTGTCCTGGCTCTTCAGGGCCTGTTGCGGCGCCTCGTCGATCAACTGGCCGTCATAACCGTCCTCGATGATAATCTGGTTGTCGCGCGCGGCGCGCTTCAACAGGTCGGACCGCCGCTCGGCGCTGAGCGAAACCATTGTCGGGCACTGGTGGCTCGGCGTGACGAACACGAAATTCGCATCCTGTGGGATTGCGCTTGTCACGATGCCCTGCGTGTCCACCGGCGTCGGCGCGATTTCGGCGCCGGCGAGCCGGAAGATCGAGCGCGCGTCAGGATAGCCCGGGTCTTCCATGGCCACCTTGCTGCCCTTGCTCATCATCAGCGTCGCCAGCATGTAGAGCGCGTTCTGCGCGCCGAGCGTCACGATGATCTCATCCGGATTGGCGAAGATCCCACGCCGCGGCAACAGTCGCGCCTGGATCTGCTCGATCAGCAGCGGATCGTCGCGGTCGCCGACATCGGCCGCCCAGTTGCGGATTTCCAGCACGGCGAGCGCCATGCGGTTGCACTCCCGCCACTCCGGCGTCGGGAACAGCGACGGGTCGAACTGACCGTAGACAAAGGGGTAGGGCGACTTGATCCAGTTGTTGTTCTGCAAGGGCGGCGGCGCGATTTCAGTCGGCTCCAGTTTGCGCATCGCCTTCCAGTCGACCTGGTCGACCGGCTGCTCGGTCTTTTGTAGAGGCCGGGGCGGGCTGGCGATCACATCGGGATTGACGAAATGGCCGCGCCGTTCGCGCGCGATCAAGAAGCCCTGGTCGACGAGTTGCTGGAACGCCAGCACCACGGTGCCGCGCGCCACGCCGAGTTTTTCCGCAAGGATGCGGCAGGACGGCAAGGGCATTGACGCCGCGATCTGACGATCCAGAATGGCCGCAACGATTGCCTGGCGAATCTGCGCCTGCAACGTCTGGCCGGACTCGGCCGAAATGCGGAAGAGGCCGGACCAGATGGCCGTGTCATTTCTCTGTGGCATAACGTCTCCTCGTGGCGCGGTCTATATCTTGGGGGCAGCGGGAAGGTATCGGTGGTCCAACGCATTGCGCCAATGAATTATTCTGATCTGTACCATTCACTGCGCTGATCGATCGTCAGCGTCCAATCACGCGAGCTAATATTTCTTCATGTTCTTCGCGGCCGCGATTGGGCTCTTGCGGCTGCTGTCACTGTGCTATGGAATGCGCTGAAACCTGCATGTTCTGGAGATATGCCGTGGCCGCAAAATCTGTCGCTTCCGCGCTCGGCGCTTTGCGCAAGAACCGCGCCGACGCCCCGAAGAATATGCGCAAGGCCTTTGCCGACGATCCGAAGCGCTTCCGCGAATTTTCGCTGACCGACGGCGACCTGTTGATCGACTGGTCGAAATGCGCCGTCACGGAAAAGACAATGGCCTTGCTGGAAAAGCTGGCGGATGTCGCCGGTCTTGCCGACCGGCGCAAGGCGATGTTGTCGGGCAAACGCATCAACATCACCGAGGACCGCGCGGTGCTGCATACGGCGCTGCGCAGCCTCGACGGCAAGGGCATCAAGATCGGCCGGCAGGACGTGCAGCGCGATGTCAAAGCGGTGCTCGATGCGATGGAAAATTTCGCCAACGCCATCCGCTCCGGCAGCGCCAAGGGCGCGACGGGCAAGCCTATCACCGATGTCGTCAACATCGGCATCGGCGGTTCCGACCTTGGCCCCGCCATGGCGACGTTGGCGTTGGCGCCCTATCACGACGGGCCGCGTTCGCATTGCGTATCCAACGTCGATGGCGCGCATATCCATGACACGCTGAAGGGTCTGAAGCCCGAGACGACGCTCTTCATTGTCGCCTCCAAAACCTTCACCACCGTAGAGACGATGACCAATGCCGAGACGGCCCGGCGGTGGGTCGAGATGGCTTTGGGCAAGGAGGCAGTGGTCCACCACTTCGCGGCGGTTTCGACCGCGCTCGACAAGGTCGCCGATTTTGGCATAGCGCCCGAACGTGTCTTCGGCTTCTGGGATTGGGTCGGCGGGCGATATTCGCTGTGGTCGGCCATCGGCCTGCCGATCATGCTGGCCATAGGTCCGGAAGATTTCCGCGCTTTTCTCGGCGGTGCACATGAGATGGACCAGCACTTCGCCAAGGCGCCGACGCTCAAAAACCTGCCTGCGGTCCTCGGTCTCGTCGGTTATTGGCACAGGGTCATCTACGGCTACCCGGCACGCGCGGTGATCCCCTATGATCAGCGTCTGGCCCGGCTGCCTGCCTATCTGCAGCAGCTCGATATGGAATCGAACGGCAAGAGCGTCACCATCGACGGCACGCCGGTGAAAACGCCGACCGGCCCGCTGGTCTGGGGCGAGCCCGGCACCAACGGCCAGCATGCCTTCTTCCAACTTCTGCATCAGGGCACCGACACCATTCCCGTCGAGTTCCTGGCGGCTGCGGAAGGCCATGAGCCGGAGTTGAAACACCATCACGACTTGCTGTTGGCCAACTGTCTGGCGCAGTCCGAAGCGCTGATGAAAGGCCGTACGCTGAAGGAAGCGAAGGCGCAGATGCTGGCCAAGGGCATGAAGGCGGCAGAGGTGGAAAAAATCGCCCCGCACCGTGTCTTCCCGGGCAACCGCCCGTCGCTGACGATTTTGTACAAAAAGCTCGACCCGCGAACGCTGGGCCGCCTGATCGCCCTCTACGAACATCGCGTCTTCGTGGAGGGCGTGCTGTTCGACATCAACTCCTTCGACCAGTGGGGCGTCGAACTCGGCAAGGAACTAGCCACAAATCTGCTTCCCGTCGTCGAAGGCAAAAAGCCGTCGACCAGCGACGCCTCGACCAACGGCCTTGTGGCGCATATACAGACGCTGAGGGGCGCATGAAGCCGCCCATCAAAGCAATCCTGTTCGACAAGGATGGCACGCTGGTCGATTTCCAGGCGACTTGGCATGCGATCGGCGACCTGATGGCGTTGAAGGCCGCTCAAGGCGACCGTACCTTGGCCGACGCCATGATGGATACGGCTGGGTATGACTCAGCGGCGGGCCGCTTCCGCGCCGACTCGGTCTTTGCGGCCGGCACCAATGCCGACATCGTCGGGCTCTGGTATCCCAACCTGACCGAGGGCGAGCGCCTGCGCACGGTGGAGCATTTCGACTCCGTCACCGCTGCCGAAGGCGCGGCCCAGGCGGTGCCGCTTCCGGGCGCGCTGGAGGCTCTAGGCAAGCTTTACGACGCGGGCATCCAGCTCGGCATCGCGACAAACGATTCGACCGCCGGCGCGGAAAAAACGGTAATTGCGCTCGGCGTCGCGCAGCTCTTTACCGCGGTCTACGGCTACGACGCTGTCGCCAATTCCAAGCCGGCGCCGGATTCGGTTTACGCCTTCTGTGATCTCACCGGTCTGAAGCCGGCGGAGGTCGCGATGGTCGGAGACAACCGCCATGACCTCGAAATGGGCAGGGCAGGGGGCGTCGGCCTGAACGTCGGCGTGCTCTCTGGCACCGGCACGCGCGAGACCCTGCTTCCGCTAGCCGACGTGGTGTTGAATTCCGTAGCGGATTTGCCGGCCTATCTGATGGATCGGGAGTGATCGCCACGCCTGTCGGATTGGTCATCCGCGACGCGATTCCCGCCGATCTGCCTGGCATCCAGAAACTCTATCTGGAATTTCGCAATGCGGGTTTCAACGCGCCAGTGACCCAATCGCGCGCCGAGCGGTTCGTGGCCGACTTGCATCGCTTTCCCGGCAGCGCGCTTTTGGTCGGCGTCATCGAGCAAACGCCGGTCACTACATGCACTCTCATCGTAGTGCCCAACCTCACGCGCCAGGCAACGCCTTATGCGCTGATCGAAAACGTCGCGACCGCCAGTGGGCAGCAAGGCCACGGCTACGGCACTGCTATCGTGTCCGAAGCGGTCCGCCGCGCCTTCGAGCACGGCTGCTACAAGGTCATGCTTTTGACCGGCTCGAAAGAGCCCGCCACATTGCGCTTCTACGAAAGAGCCGGCTTCGAACAATCGAAGACCGGCTTCCAGATGCGGCGGACTACGGTCCGCGAAGAATGACCCGAGGCGCTCGGCCTACCCCCGCAAATCTTTCCTCAGAATCTTCCCCACCGGGCTTTTCGGCAGTTCGGTTCTGAACTCCACAAACCTTGGCACCTTGTAGCCGGTCAGGTTCTTGCGGCAGAAGTCGAGCACATCCTTGTCGGTCAAGGCGCCGTCTTTCTTGACGATGAAGAGTTTCGGCACCTCGCCCGATTTGTCGTCCGGCACGCCGATGGCCGCGACTTCCAGAACGCCCGGGTGCTGGGCCACGACTTCTTCGAGCTCGTTCGGATAAACGTTGAAGCCGGAAACCAGGATCATGTCCTTCTTGCGGTCGACGATCTTGGTGTAGCCCTTGTCGTCCATGAAGCCCATGTCGCCGGTCTTGAAGAAGCCGTCAGCGGTCATGACCTTGGCAGTCTCGTCGGGCCGGTTCCAATAGCCAGCCATCACCTGTGGCCCGCGAATACAGATTTCGCCGACTTCGCCCAGCGCAACGTCGTGGCCGTCATCATCGCGGATCGCGATCTCCGTCGACGGGATCGGCAGTCCGATCGTGCCGGAAAACTCTTCCACATCGAAGCGGTTGGTCGTTGCCACCGGCGATGTCTCCGACAGCCCATAGCCTTCGGTCACCGGTATGCCTGTCAGCTTGAACCAGCGTTCCGCCACCGGCCGTTGCGCCGCCATGCCGCCCGCGAAGGTCAGCATCAGCGGCTTGAAGTCCAGTTTGCGAAAGTCTTCATTGTTCATCAGGGCATTGAACAGCGTGTTCAGGCCGGGGAACACGTTCACCGGATATTTTTGCAGATCCTTGACGAAAGCCGGGATATCGCGCGGATTGGGGATCAAAAGGTTCTGCGCGCCCTGGTACATGCCCATCAGCGCGTTCACGGTCAGCGCGTAGATATGATAGAGCGGCAGCGGGCATACGAACACCAGCCGTTCCGGCTTCGGCCGTTTCACGAACGCCGTTTCCTGCCACAGTATGTTTTGCGCGACATTAGCCAGGATGTTCCGGTGCAACAGCGTGGCGCCCTTCGAGACGCCCGTGGTGCCGCCCGTGTACTGCAGGAAGGCGATATCGTCTGGCGACGCCTTTGCCGGTTTCAATGTGTTGGCCGCGCCTTGCCTCAAGGCCGCGGGAAATTTGGTATGACCTGGCAGCTCCCACGCCGGCACCATCTTCTTCACCTTGCGCACGACGAAGTTCACCAGCAGGCCCTTCACGCCGAGCATGTCGCCCATGGACGCCACGATCACATGCTTGACCGGCGTCTTGGCGACGCAGGTCTGTAGCGTGGTGGCGAAATTCTCGACGATGACGATGGCCTCTGCGCCCGAATCCTTGAGCTGGTGTTCGAGCTCGCGCGGCGTGTAGAGCGGGTTGACGTTTACCACCGCATAGCCGGCGCGCAGAATGCCCATCATGGCAATCGGGTACTGCAGCACGTTCGGCATCATGATCGCAACGCGCGCGCCCGGCTTGAGACCCTTCGATTGCAGGAAGGCGCCGAAATGCGCCGAGTGTTTTTCCACCTCGGCATACGTCATCGTCTTGTCCATGCAGGTGAAGGCGGGCCGGCCGGCAAACTTGCGGCAGGCGTCGACCAGCAACTCGCCGATATTGTCGTAAGGCAGCGGCTTGATCTCGGCTGGCACTACGCTCGAATAGCTCGTCAGCCACGGCTTGGCCGCATAGGGCGCCGGCTTTGGCTCCACTTTGGCCGTGCCATTTGTCGGCGCCGGCTTTGCGGCTGCGGGCTTGCTTGCTGGCGCCGCTTTTGCCGGGGCGGGCTTCGCCGCTACTTTGCTCGCGGCGCTTTTGGCCGGCGCGCTTTTGGCTGCCGGCTTCGTTTTGGATGCTGCTTCCTGCTTTGCTGGCGTCTTGGCCATTGGTCCTCCCCGAGCGCTCGTGCGCTGCCGCTTTTGTTCCCGTCCGGTGACCGCCCGTCTGGACATCGTTGTGCTTATCGCGTCGCCGGATCGTCTATGTATTTCCAGTGTAAAGATGGACGCAAGATCGCGCGGGCGCAACTGCCGTTGCGTCACGCACCTTATTCAACAGCTATCACCGAAACGCGACCCGTTTCACCCAAGAGAAAGCTGGAAATGAGCATCGTTTTCTACGTTCACGCAGTTGTGCAAACTGGGAGTTCCATCGTTTGGAAAACGTGATTATATGCGCGCTCACCAGCCTACAGAGGGGCTTGGAGTTAACAGGGAGTACTTCAATGAAAAAAATCACACTCGCGGCAGCGCTGCTGACCGCGACGATGCTGGGTGGCGTCGCGAATGCGAAGACCTTGGTCTACTGCTCGGAAGGTTCGCCGGAGGGTTTTGACCCCGGCCTCTACACCGCCGGCACGACCTTCGACGCTTCGTCTGTCCCGGTCTACAACCGCTTGGTCGAATTCAAGCCAGGCACGACCGACATCGAGCCGTCGCTGGCCGAAAGCTGGACCGTTTCCGATGACGGCTTGCAGTACACCTTCAAGATTCGTCCGGGCGTAAAATTCCAGACGACCGAATTCTTCACGCCGACCCGCGATCTCAACGCCGATGACGTGATTTATTCCTTCGAGCGCCAGTTCAAGGCGGACAATCCGTGGAACAAATATGTCGAGGGCGGCTCCTGGGAATATTTCGCCGGCATGGGCTTCCCGGAGCTGATCGCCTCGATCGAAAAGGTCGGCGACCTCGAGGTCAAGTTCACGCTCAAGAACAAGGAAGCGCCGTTCATCGCCAATCTCGGCATGGACTTCGCGTCGATCATGTCGAAGGAATATGCGGACAAGCTGCAGGCCGACGGCAAGATGGCGCAGTTGAACCAGATGCCGCTCGGCACCGGGCCTTTCAAATTTGTGGGCTACCAGCAGGATGCGGTGATCCGCTACCAGGCGCATGACGGCTACTGGAAGGGCAAGGAAAAGATCGACGATCTGGTCTTCGCCATCACCACCGACGCCGCGGTTCGCCTGCAGAAGCTGAAGGCCAACGAGTGCCAGGTGTTCCCGTATCCGAACGCGGCTGACGTTTCCGCCATCGAGCAGGACGCCAACCTGACGCTGATGAAGGAAAACGGCCTCAACGTCGCTTACCTTGCCTACAACACGACGCAGGCGCCGTTCGACAAGGCAGAGGTGCGCAAGGCGCTGAACCAGGCGATCAACAAGGAAGCCATCGTCAAGAGCGTGTTCGAGGGGGCGGCCGAAGTGGCCAAGAACCCGATCCCGCCGACGATGTGGTCCTATGACGAAGCCACCGTCGACGACAAGTACGACCCGGCGGCCGCCAAGGCGGCTCTCGAGGCGGCCGGCGTGAAAGACCTTTCGATGAAGGTCTGGGCGATGCCGGTTGCGCGTCCCTACATGCTCAACGCCCGCCGTGCGGCGGAGCTGATCCAGTCCGACCTCGCCGCCGTTGGCGTCAAGGCTGAGATCGTCTCCTATGAGTGGGCCGAGTATCTGGAAAAGTCGAAGGCCAAGGACCGCGATGGCGCGGTGATCCTCGGCTGGACCGGCGACAACGGCGACCCGGACAACTTCCTGCACACGCTGCTCGGCTGCGATGCGGTCGGCGGCAATAACCGTGCGCAGTGGTGCAACGAAGAGTTCAACAAGCTCGTCGTGGACGCCAAGCAGACGGTCGACCAGGCTGCCCGCACCGATCTCTACAAGAAGGCCCAGGCGGTCTTCAAGAAAGAGGCTCCGTGGGCGACGCTCGACCATTCCGTGGTCGTCATGCCGATGTCGAAGAAGGTCACCGGCTATGTGATGAGCCCGTTCGGCAAGCATTCCTTCTCGGGCGTTGACGTCGCCGAGTAAGGTGGCGGCCGGGCGACCGGCAGGCAAAAAAATCGACGGGCCGCGCAGCAATGCGCGGCTCGTGGCGTTTGGGGCTAGGCGGGATGCAGCACAAAGACTTCTTTTCGGGCAATTCCCTTTTTGGCGTCCACCTCTAGAAGACCACTCCCTCTTGGTAGCGTTAGAACCATGCTCCTTGAACTGACCGATCATGACCGGAAGACGCTAACAAAGTTATATTCCGCAGCCGCCGACATTGCGTTTGCCCGGCAGTTCGGTGAGATGCTGATTAAGCGGAAGCTTTATAATAAGCGACCGTTTGGCCGGGGCACCATTTACGCGCAGCAAGCCGCTTTTGTGACAGCGCTCGTCACGGCTTACGGTCGGGTGTTCTTCTCAGGTAGAGGCGGTCACAATTTTCCAAACAGATTGCTCCCATACAACGCCGAGGAGACCGCACTCCATAAAAGACTGCTTGATTTGCGGAAAAAGGTCTACGCCCACTCCGATGAGGAAAAATGGTCGATCAGACCGTGGCACGGTCGGGGGTTGAGCACCATTATAGCCGGCCAGCCCGAGTACGCTTTGCCGTTGAATGACATCGAGCAGTTTCAGGAAATGTCGGCAAAACTGCTCGACAGGATTAGGGAAGGACAACAGCAACTCCTAGAGCCTTACAGGGCGTCACAGCCTGCATTCGACGAAGACAATGTCCAAGATGGGATCATAGGGGCGCTCGAGAATCTCGAGGTCGGCCAATCGTTCTTCATCCCAATCCCCTCGCGGGACCAAGGATCGATCTCCGAACGGAGTTCGAGGACGAATCGACACTTTCGGAAGCGTCGCAACATGGAGGATGATTGATTGGTCATCCCAATCGGGGCGCAGCGCGTTGTCGACATCCAACGCAATCCATCTGCAACGCTTGAAACGATCAGAGCTGGTGACACTCTGATCCGCAAACTCCCTCGTGCTCGCAATTGACATCTTTGCTTTCGTTCACCGGCTTGTGTTTTCTGGCCGTTCCATATGGCAAAAAACGTGGATTACATGCGCTCCCAGCGATCCGGGCTACCGGGGGTCAGGCAAGATCAGGGAGCGACATGATGAGAACGAAATTTACCTTCGCAGCGGCGCTGCTGGCGGCTACCATGCTGAGCAGTGTGGCCAGCGCGAAGACATTTGTCTTCTGCTCGGAAGCCTCACCGGAAGGTTTTGACCCCGGCCTCTACACCGGCGGCAATACATTCGACGCCTCGGCCCACGCGGTCTACAATCCGCTGCTCGCCTTCAAGCCCGGCACGACGGAAGTCGAGCCGTCATTGGCGGAAAGTTGGAACATCTCCGACAACGGACTCGAATACACTTTCAAGCTGCGCCCCGGCGTGAAATTCCAGACGACCGAATTCTTCACGCCGGCCCGCGAGATGAACGCGGACGACGTGCTGTTCACCTTCGAGCGCATGTGGAAGGCAGATCACCCTTGGCACAAATATGTCGAGGGCACGAACTGGGAGTATTTCGCCGGCATGGGCTTTCCGGACCTTCTGGCCGGCATCAATAAGGTCGATGACATGACGGTGAAATTCACGCTGAAGCGGCGTGAGGCGCCGTTCCTGGCCAATGTCGCGATGCCTTTCGCCTCGATCATGTCCAAGGAATATGCCGACAAGCTGCAGGTCGATGGTAAGATGAACCAGTTGAACCAGATGCCGCTCGGCACCGGGCCTTTCAAGTTCGTCGGCTATCAGCAGGATGCGGTGATCCGCTATCAGGCCAATCCCGACTATTGGGGCGGCAAGCAGAAGATCGACGATTTGGTGTTCGCCATCACGACGGACGCCTCGGTGCGCTACCAGAAGCTGAAGGCCGGCGAATGCCATTTGATGCCGTATCCCAACGCCGCCGACATTGACTCGATGAAGGCCGACCCGAACCTGAAGATCGCCGAGCAGGAAGGGTTGAATGTCGCCTATCTCGCTTACAACGCCACCCAGCCGCCGTTCGACAAGCCTGAGGTACGCAAGGCGCTGAACATGGCGATCAACAAAAAGGCGATCGTCGATGGCGTCTTCCAGGGTTTTGCCACCGCAGCCAAGAATCCGATCCCGCCGACCATGTGGTCCTATGACGAGGCGACAGTAGACGATGCCTATGATCCCGAGGCCGCAAAGAAGATGCTCGAGGAAGCCGGCGTCAAAGACCTGTCGATGAAAGTGTGGGCCATGCCAGTGGCGCGGCCCTATATGCTGAACGCCCGCCGCGCAGCCGAACTGATTCAGGCCGATTTCGACAAGGTCGGCGTGAAAGCCGAGATCGTCAGCTATGAATGGACGGAATATCTCGAAAAATCGCGCGCCAAGGACCGCGATGGCGCTGTCATCATGGGTTGGACCGGCGATAATGGCGATCCCGACAACTTCCTTGACACGCTGCTCGGCTGCGATGCGGTCGGCGGTAACAACCGGGCGCAATGGTGCAACCAGGAATTCGACGATCTGGTCACCAAGGCGAAAGAAGCGACCAATCAGGACGAGCGCATCAAGCTCTACAAGCAGGCGCAAGAGGTTTTCAAGCGCGAGGCGCCTTGGGCGACGCTGGACCACTCGCTGTCGGTCGTCCCCATGCGCAAGGGCGTCGAAGGCTTTGTTCAAAGCCCGCTTGGTGATTTCGCATTTGATGGCGTCGACATAGTCGAATAAGGTCTGCTAAGCGAGGAAACACGAGGGCGCTCGCTCCACGGGCGCCCTTGCTTACATCCGCGGGAAGCAGCCGGCGAAGATCGGCGCTTGGGGACTAGGCGGGAGACGGATATGTTTCGATTTTTGCTCGGTCGGCTGGCCGTATTGATCCCCACCTTTATCGGTGTGTCGATCATTGCGTTTGCTTTTATCCGGCTTTTGCCAGGCGATCCTGTTGCGCTGCTGTCGGGCGAGCGCGTGATGGATCCGGCTCGCCACGCCGAGATTTCCCATCAGCTCGGCCTCGACCGTCCGGTCGTCATCCAATATCTCGATTATCTCTGGGGCGTGCTGCACGGCGATTTCGGCACTTCCATTTCGACCAAGAAGCCGGTCATCGACCAGTTTTTCGAGCTGTTTCCGGCAACGCTTGAGTTGTCGCTCTGCGCCATCATCTTCGCGGTAGTGCTGGGCATCCCGGCCGGCGTGCTGGCCGCGATCAAGCGTGGCTCCTGGTACGATCAGGCGATCATGGGCACGGCGTTGATCGGCTTTTCGATGCCAATCTTCTGGTGGGGGCTGCTGCTCATCATCCTGTTCTCCGGCATGTTGCAGTGGACCCCGGTGTCGGGTCGTATTTCGCTGATGTTCTTCTTCCCCACGGTGACCGGCTTCATGCTGGTCGATTCGCTGATGTCCGGGCAGGCGGGCGCGTTCAAGTCGGCGCTGAGCCATCTGATCTTGCCCACCATCGTGCTCGGCACCATTCCGCTGGCCGTCATCGCGCGCCAAACCCGCTCGGCGATGCTCGAAGTCTTGTCGGAAGATTATGTGCGGACGGCGCGCGCCAAGGGCCTTTCGGCCTTCCGGGTCGTCGGCGTTCATGCCTTGCGCAACGCCATGATCCCTGTCGTCACCACGATCGGTCTTCAGGTCGGCGTCATGCTCGCCGGCGCGATCTTGACCGAGACGATCTTCTCTTGGCCGGGCATTGGCAAGTGGATGGTCGATTCGGTCTTCAAGCGAGATTATCCGGTCATCCAGGGCGGACTGCTGATCATCGCCGGTATCATCATGCTGGTGAATCTGATTGTCGATCTGCTCTACGGACTGATCAACCCGCGCATCCGGCACTAGGAGACGACTATGGCCGACGCCGCAGCACCCGCCAACACGCTCGATACGGTTTCCAAGGATCCGTCGCGGCGCGCCCGCTTCGCCGAGTTCTGGTACTATTTTTCCGAGAATCGCGGCGCGGTGATCGGCCTCTGGTTCTTTGTCTTCCTTGTCTTTCTGGCGCTCTTCGCGCCGTTGATCGCCCCCCACGCGCCGAACGCGCAGGACCGCGCCGCCATTCTGCTGCCGCCCTTCTGGCAGGAGGGCGGCAGCGCCGCATTCCTGCTAGGCACCGACGCCGTCGGTCGCGACATTCTCTCACGCCTGATTTACGGCACGCGTTATTCGCTCTTCATCGGCGTTATCGTCACGACCATTGCGCTGGTCGGCGGCATTCTGCTTGGGGTGGTTGCAGGCTATTTCCGTGGTTGGGTCGACACCTTGATCATGCGGCTGATGGACATCATCCTGGCGTTCCCGTCGTTGCTGCTCGCGCTGGTGCTGGTGGCTGTGCTCGGTCCGGGCTTGATCAACGCAATGATCGCCATCGCGCTTGTCTTCCAGCCGCATTTTGTGCGGCTCACCCGCGCCGCCGTGATGTCGGAGAAAACCCGCGATTATGTGATCGCCGCCAAGGTCGCTGGCGCCGGACCGCTGCGATTGATGTTCAAGACCATCTTGCCCAATTGCATGGCGCCGCTGATCGTGCAGGCAACACTGTCCTTTTCCAACGCCATCCTCGATGCCGCGGCGCTCGGCTTCCTCGGCATGGGCGCGCAACCGCCGACGCCCGAATGGGGCACGATGCTCGCCGAAGCGCGCGAATTCATCCTGCGCGCCTGGTGGGTGGTCACGCTGCCCGGTTTGGCGATCCTCATCACCGTGCTTGCCATCAATCTGATGGGTGACGGCTTGCGCGACGCACTCGACCCGAAGCTGAAGCGAAGCTGAGGCGGGCTTTGTCGTTCTCGTCGACAACCCCCCTCTGCCCTGCCGGGCATCTCCCCCTCAAGGTGGGAGATCAGCCGGCCGCGTCAATTTCGCCAAACGCGAAAGTTTCAGAACGGGCGGCGAGGGTGCCGCTGTCAATATCCCCCCATGAGGGGGAGATGCCCGGCAGGGCAGAGGGGGGTCGTCGCCGATTGACTCTTGCCGAAACGAACGACCGAACCCTATCTAATCTCGATCTTCACAATCTCCTGCACCGCCCGCGCGCCGCGCTTGTCGCCGGGCACGACGATGCGCGGGCCACCCTCGATCGGTTTGCCGTCGACTTCCGTTGCGATCATCAGTGGCGTATTGCCGAATTCGGGATGGATCTCGCCGACCGAGAAAGCGATCTTGTAATCGTCCTTGGCGGTGACGAGAAACGTCTTCTGCAGTTCCCCGTTGCGCTGCAACCCGTCGAGAGCTTTGTTCGCCTTCAGCACCTCCCAGAACAGCACGCCCTTGTAGTGCCCGCTCGACGGACCCTTCGACGTCTGGAAGGTCACGTCCTGCTCTATTTGCGGCAGTCCGGCCAGCATGTCGGGGGTCAGCGCTATCGGCGAGGTTGTGCCGCCGGTCAGTTCAATCGTCGCGGGCGGAGCCGTGGTTTGCGCCAGCACGGCAATTGGCCCGCAGGCTATCAGCCCGGCGACCGCAAGCATTCTTATCCATTTCATGGCGGCAATCCTCGTTGTATCCACGCGGATAGTACGGGCTACCGCAGTCGCATTCAATCGAGATTCGGCCCTATCCGGCGGCCGGCATTGCAGATGGCGTAGGAGCAAAAATGGCTCTTCTTGAAATCGAAAATCTCGTCGTCGAATTCCAGACGGCCTCCGGTCCGTTCCGGGCCGTGGACGGTGTGTCGCTGAAAGTGCACGAGCGTGAGGTTCTTGCGATCGTCGGCGAGTCCGGTTCCGGCAAGTCGGTGTCAATGCTGGCGACCATGGGCCTGCTGCCCTGGACGGCAAAGGTCACGGCCGACAAGATGACCTTCCAGGGCCGCGATCTTCTCGGCCTTTCCATCGCCGATCGCCGCAAGATCGTTGGCAAGGACATTGCCATGATCTTTCAGGAGCCCATCGCCAGCCTCAATCCGTGCTTCACCGTCGGCTTCCAGATCGAGGAAGTTCTGCGTGTCCATATGGGTCTCGACAAGAAGGCGCGCCGCGCCCGCGCCATCGAACTCTTCAAAGCCGTCGGCATTCCGGACCCGGCCGACCGGCTTGGCCATTTTCCTCACCAGATGTCGGGCGGCCAGTGCCAGCGCGTGATGATCGCCATCGCCATTGCCTGCAATCCGAAGCTGCTAATTGCCGACGAGCCGACCACCGCGCTCGATGTCACGATCCAGAAGCAGATCCTCGACCTCCTGGTAAAACTCCAGCAAGAGCATGGCATGGGCCTGATCATGATCACCCACAATATGGGCGTCGTCGCCGAAACAGCGGACCGCGTGATTGTGCAATACAAGGGCCGCAAGATGGAGGAGGCCGACGTGCTCTCCCTCTTCGAAAGCCCCAAGAACAACTACACCAAGGCGCTGCTGGCTGCTTTGCCGGACAACGCCACCGGCGATCGTCTGCCCACCATTTCCGAACTCTTCGTAGACGACCGCGCGCCGGACGCCATGGCCGCGGTGAACAATCCGCCCGTGGAGGCACCCCTATGAGCAAGCTGGTTCTGGAGGGGAAAAACCTCGTCCGCGATTATCACATCCCCGGTGGCCTGTTCACCAAGGCCAAGACCGTACACGCCGTCAAAGGCGTCTCGTTCAAGGTCGATCAGGGCAAGACGCTGGCGATCGTTGGCGAGTCGGGCTGCGGCAAGTCCACGCTCGCCCGCATCATCACGCTGATCGATCCCGCGACCGCCGGTGATCTGCTGATCGAAGGCAAGAAGGTTGACCTTGCCAAGGGCGACCTGACGCCTGAAATGCGCCGCAAGGTGCAGATCGTTTTCCAGAACCCTTATGGCTCGCTGAACCCGCGCCAGAAGATCGGCGATGTGCTCGGCGAGCCGTTGCTGATCAACACCGACACGCCAGCCGACGAGCGGCGCGACCGCGCCATAAAGATGCTGAAGAAGGTCGGCTTGCAGGAAATTCACTACAACCGCTATCCGCACATGTTCTCCGGCGGCCAGCGCCAGCGCATCGCGATTGCCCGCGCGCTGATGCTCAATCCGAGCCTTCTGGTGCTCGACGAGCCGGTTTCCGCGCTCGACCTTTCCGTCCAGGCGCAGGTGCTCAACCTGCTGGCAGATCTGCAGGACGAGTTCCAACTGACCTATGTCTTCATCAGCCACGATCTCTCGGTTGTGCGCTATATCGCCGACGACGTGATGGTCATGTATTTCGGCGAGGCGGTGGAATACGGCACGCGCGACGAGGTGTTTTCCGACCCGCAGCACAGCTACACCAAGACGCTGTTTGCGGCGACGCCGCGTGCCGATGTCGAATCGATTCGGGCCCGGCTTGCGCGCAAGAAGGCGGCTTGACCGCTGGGCCCCATTTCCACTTTGGGTTAACGCTTTCGCGCTAAGCGTGTATTCCTCAGCGCAAGCTTGCATCTCTCATGCGCTCGGGATCGATGCGCGTGAGCCTTGCCCTGTCGACACCCTATCTGAATTCTTTGCTGCTCCTGGCGGAGGCCGCGCTTTATTTCGGCGTGATGGCAAGCTTGTTGCGTGTTCGCAAACGTTTTGGTGTCGGCCTGTTCATGTCGGCGCTCGGCGTGATGCATTTCATCGAAACCTATCTCGCCAGCAGCTTCTATGTGGAACTGCCGTTTGGCATTTTGTCGCCGGGATCGACGGTTCTCTTTTCCGGCAAGCTGATCATGCTCTTGCTCCTCTATATCAAGGAGGATGCAACCACCGTTCGCCAGCCGATCTACGGCCTTCTGATCGGCAACTTTCTCGTCCTCGGTCTCGTCGGCATTCTCGGCTTCCACCAAGTCGCCACCCTGTCGAATAACCGTGCCCCGGACATCGGCTTTGTGCAGGAGATGGGCTGGTTGATGGTGTGGGGTACAACGCTGCTCTACATCGACGCCATCGCCATCATCCTGGCTTACGAAAAGTTCGGTAAATGGCTCGGGCGCGCCATGTTCCCGCGTATCGCGTTAAGCGCTTGCGCCGTGCTCACCTTCGACCAGATCGGCTTCTATCTGGTCCTGCGTTATCTCACCGACGCGCCGTGGTCGGTGCTGTTTGGCGGCTGGGCGGCAAAGATGGTCGCGGCCTTCGTCTACAGCTTGGCCATGGTTGCCTATCTGAAATGGGTTGAGCGCCCACGCTCCAGCACGCCGCGCGGCATTTCAGATGTCTTCGATCTGCTCACCTATCGCGAGAAATATGAGGCGCTGGTCGAGGTGTCCGGCCGCGACGGCCTGACAGGTCTGCTGCACCGTGGCCGCTTCGAAACGCTGGCCGCCGGCGCGGTCAGCACCGGTAAGGCTGGCGGCAAACCTCTCAGCCTGCTGATCATCGACATCGATCACTTCAAGGCGATCAATGACCGCCATGGCCACGGCGAAGGCGATCGCGTCATCCGCGAAATCGCGTCCTTGCTGACCGAAAAGGCAGCGGGCGTGGACCAGCAGGTGTTTCGGCTAGGCGGCGAGGAGTTCGCGGTCCTATGCCCGCTGCATCACACGCTGGCCTGGCTGCTCGGGGAGACCATTCGTCAAGCGGTGGTCGCCTCCCCCGACGGCGAGCGCATTGGTCTGACGGTGAGCGTCGGCGTCGGCACGCTGTCGGCCGATACCGACACACTGACAAATCTTTATGCCCAGGCGGATCGTCGCCTCTATCAAGCGAAGGCGGGCGGCCGCAATCGCGTCATCGGTGAGCGGCACGAAATGGTCGAAGCGGAAGCCAAGCGCGCGAGCTGACCAATCCCGCTATATTCCTACAGCTATCAGCTTCTGCTCGCTGAATTGCCGCACCTCACTCGCGAATGGCATTTTTAGGTGAATTATTTGAAATTTCAGAAATTTGCCGGCCCGGACAAGCGGCCCCTTTCGAACCGAAAAATGCTCTGTTATGTTCATTTAAACATATCGATCATCGCGCATTTGGGCGTAGTGGAGGAGCGGGTTTCATGATCAAACGCACAGCATTTCTGGTGACGATGGCGGCATTTGCCGGGCTGTCGGTCGGTTCGGCGGCGGCACAGGATGCTTTGACGGTGTTCGCCGCCGCGAGCCTCAAGAACGCCCTCGACAATGTGAATGCCGCTTGCGAAGCGGATGTCGGCGCCAAGGCGACGATCTCATATGCCGCCAGTTCGGCGCTCGCCAAGCAGATCGAGGAAGGCGCGCCGGCTGACGTCTTCATCTCGGCCGATCTCGACTGGATGAAGTATCTGTCCGACAAGAAGCTCACCCAGCCGGACACCGAGGTGAAGCTGCTCGGCAACCGCATCGTCCTGGTCGCGCCGAAGGATTCGAAGGCGGAGGCGACCATCGCGCCGAATTTCGATCTGGCCGCTCTCGTTGGCGATGGCAAGCTGGCCATGGCCAATGTCGACTCCGTACCGGCCGGCAAATATGGCAAGGCGGCTTTGGAAAAGCTTGGTGTTTGGGAAGGTGTGTCCGGCAAGGTCGCCCAGGCTGAGAATGTTCGGGCGGCGCTGAAACTGGTTTCCACTGGCGAAGCGGCTGCCGGCATCGTCTATCAGACAGATGCCGCGGCTGACGAAGGCGTCAAGATCGTCGGCACCTTCCCCGAGGATTCACACCCGCCGATCATCTACCCGGTCGGGCTGACGGCGGCGACAAAGAACCAGGACGCGGCGGACTTCGAGAAATGCCTGCAGACTGAGAAGGCAAAAGAGCTGTTCGAGAAGGAAGGTTTTACGTTCCTGGCGCCGGTGGTCTCGAACTGACGGCCACTTGCTGAAACAAAGACGCCCGGCGCATGAAACGCCGGGCATTTGCTTTGTAGAGCGTTCTCAAACGGCTATTTGCCGATCTCGATCACCACGCGCCCGCGCACCTGGCCGGCCAGAATTTCCTGCGCAAGGTCCGGCAGCTTCGACATTGGCTCGACTCGGGTCATTTTCGCGAGCTGATCGGCATTTAGACTTTCCGCAAGCAGCTTCCAAGCAGCCTCGCGCTTGGCCATTGGGGCCATCACCGAATCGACGCCAAGCAGGGCGACGCCGCGCAGAATGTGTGGCAGCACGGTGCCCGGCAGATCAGCTCCGCCTGCGAGGCCGCAGGCCGCGACCGCGCCGCCATAGACGGTCTGCGCAATCGCGTTTGCCAATGTGGTCGAGCCGACGGAATCCACCGCGCCGGCCCAGCGCTCCTTTTGCAACGGAGCGCCCTTTTCAGCCAGTTCCGCCCTGCCGACGAAACCCGTCGCGCCGAGGGCCGACAGATAGTCATGCGTCTCCGGCCGGCCTGTCGCCGCCGTCACCTTGTAGCCGCGCTGCGCAAGCAAGATGATCGCCGTCGAGCCGACGCCGCCAGCTGCACCGGTTACGAGCACCTCACGCTTGTCGGTCTTGATCGTGCCCCAAGCTTCCAGGGCCATGACGCAGAGCGCCGCCGTATACCCGGCCGTACCGATCGCCATCGCCTGCTGGGGCGAAAAAGCCTCCGGCAGCTTGATCAGCCATTCCGGCTTGACGCGTTGGAAGCGGGTATAGGCGCCCCATTCGGTTTCGGACAGCCCGAAGCCGTTGAGCACCACCTTGTCCTCGGCCTTCCACTTGCCTGACCGGTCCTCGACCACGGTGCCGGCGAGGTCGATGCCGGCCACCATCGGCATGCGCCGGGCGATTCGCCCCTTGCCAGATACGGCCAGCCCGTCCTTGTAGTTGAGCGTCGAGTGCGAAATCTCCACCAGCACGTCATGGTCGGGCAGATCGGCTTGGGTAATGGTCTTGAAGCCGGCCTTGGGTTTCCCACCCTCGTCCTCGATCATCAGGGCGGTAAAACTGTTGGTCATGGGAAATCCTCCGGTTCGTCCTTAGAGCAATATCTGTCCTGATTGAATCATTCTGTTTGCCGTTTGGCGAGGCGATCCACCAGGAAGGACGCGAAGGTCGGGCTGGTTGCCCGGCCGAGCGGCCTGACGACGTGGGCGTCCGCCACACGGCAAACCCAAAGGGCCGGGCTGGTTTGGGCCAATTCCGTCGGACTTCCTCTCGGCCGGACAACCAGTCCGACCTTCGAGGAAGTCCTTGATCTTGTCCCAAACCATCGCCGGCAGAATGGTTCAATCAGGTCAGATATTGCTCTAACTGTTGGCGGCAATCGCGCGACGGATCAAGCCGGTTTGGCCGATCAAAATGTCAAAACCGATGTGCAAGCTTGGCTAGCGTCTGGCCGCCATCTCGACAATACTCGCGCACCGCGAACGCCGAAGAGGTGCCTCTTGCTCTACTCCATCCTGGCCTATCATGAAGAAAACGCCATCACCTCGATGAGCCCGGAAGAAGATGCCGCGCTGATGACCGAACTGTTGAGCTATCACAACGGCCTCGTCGATCAGGGCAAGATGGGGCCAGCGGCACGGCTGGATTTCACCGCCGCGGCCTTCACGCTGCGCGGTCCCGGCGCGGGCGATGTGATCGACGGACCTTTTGCCGAAACGAAGGAAGCCTTGCTTGGGCTCTATGTCGTGGATTGCGCCAGCCGGGATGAGGTGGTTGAGATCGCGCGTGGCCTTCGCCGCGCCAATCCGACAGCTGTCTACGAGATCAGGCCGATTGCGCTGTATGTTCCGGGTAATGCCCTTGCGGCCCCCAAAGTCGGCTAACCGCTGCGGCCGCCTGCCTGCCGCTCTCTATTGCTTGTCGTCACGACATCTCAATTGATTGACGGACAGGGGCGCTTGAGGTGGGGCGGGGTTGAGTTCGTCCCGTCTCGCCGCTATGTCTCCGCGCGGGAGTTTCGAGCAAGGATTATATGAAGCCGCGTGTTGCAGTCCTAGGCTGCGGGTATTGGGGGTCCAATCATATCCGCACCCTGAAGGCGCTTGGCGCCTTGCACGCCGTCTCCGACGCCAACCGCGCGCGCGCCGAAGGTTTCGCCAGCGACCAGGATGTCGAGGCGATCGATCCTGACGAATTGTTCGGCCGGGCCGATATCGATGCTGTCGTCATGGCGCTTCCGCCGCAGTTTCACGCCGAAACAGCCATCAAGGCGGTGGAAGCCGGCAAGGACGTGCTGGTCGAGAAGCCGATCGCACTGACCGTGCCTGACGCCAAGCGCGCCGTCGCCGCCGCCAAGGCAAACAATCGCGTCTATATGGTCGGCCATGTGCTGCGTTTTCACCCGGCCTTCGAAAAGCTGAAAGAACTGATCGATACCGGCGAACTGGGCGACGTGCGCTACATCCATTCGCACCGGCTCGGCCTCGGCAAATTCCATACGGAAAACGATGCGCTGTGGGATCTCGCCCCGCACGATCTGTCGATGATCCTCGCTATCACCGGCCAGCCGCCATCGGAGATCCATGGCGAGGGCGCGGCGCTGCTGGACCATCTGAGCGATTTCGCCCACGTCCATATGCGTTTCCCGAGCGGCCTGCGCAGCCATCTGTTCACCTCGCGCCTCAATCCCTATCGCGAGCGTCGCCTGACGGTAGTCGGCACCAAGGCGATGGCGGTGTTCGACGACGTCGAGCCGTGGGAGCGCAAGCTCGCCGTCTACCGTCATGCGGTGTGGCAGGACAGCGGCCAGTGGGCTTTCACCACCAACGAGCCGTCATATGTCACAATAAGACAGGGCATGCCGCTGACTCGTGAGCTTGAGCATTTCCTCGACTGCATCAAAACGCGCGCCACCCCGCGCACCAGCGGTGAGGAGGGCATTATGGTGCTCGACATTCTAACCGCCGGCACCGTCAGCCATGATTGACCGGCGCGATAGCCGGGTATGAACGACTGGCAGACCGAAACCGGCCGCAAGGCGTTGCTGTATTCCTTCATCGAAGGTTTTGGCGCCTGCCGCAAAGGCGCGTTAGTCACTGCCGGTGACTACGGTTTCCACGTGGCGCTTTATGATTCGCCTGGCCGCTCCGGCGAGTATTTCGCTTGCGAGCCCGTCTCGAACGAACTCCTGACAAAACTCAAGCCGGATGAATGGCTCACGGTCGTCGGTGATGTCGGCCGGCTGATGCCGGCCGGCCAAAATGGTTTGAAGGTGCTGGTGGACGAGCTGTTCATGCTGGCCGATATCGCGGCCTTGGAACAGTCGTCCGAAGAGATCGAGGCGTTTCTCGTCCGCGACCCGGCGCAGATCGCGACTATCAATGCATCCGGCGAAATTTCACCGTTCGAGCCGAACGACCGTTCGTTCCTGTTCGTCGTAACTGTTGAAGGCTCGGCCGCCGCCACCGCCCGTTATGGCGTGGCCGATGACGGCGATATCGTCGTAGACCGGGTCTCGACAGCGCCGGCCTTTCGTCGGCGTGGTTTGGCGCGTCGGGTCATGATGGCGCTCGCTGCGCACGCGGCGCGCGCCGGGCATCGCCGGGCACTGCTGATTTCCAGCGACCAGGGCGAGCCGCTCTATCGCAGCCTGGGCTACCAGGTTGTCGCGCCCGTTCGAGTGTTCGCCGCAGCGTAGCCGCGGGACAATCTCGATTCGGCGTATTTAACCAACATGGAAAATAAAGATCTCGAGCCTGTCGGCTGCCTGCCTGTCGGTGCGTCTTTCAGACGTGCAAGCAAGGAGAACCGCCATGCGCAAGATCATCGCCGCCCTTCAAACCTCTTTGGACGGGCGTATCGAAGGCCCGAATGGAGAACTGGATTGGATCGAAGGTTGGGATGACGGTTTCGGGGTGATGGACGAGATCGATACCTGCATCCTTGGCGGCGGCATGTATCCCGGATACGAGCAATATTGGACGTCGATCCTGTCCAATCCGGATGGCGTGCTTGAGTTCACCGGCCGCCCGGCCACGGACGGCGAGAAAGCCTACGCCGCCTTTGCCGACCGGACGCCGCATCTCGTCGTTTCCACGACTTTGAAAAACGTAAACTGGTCAGTGGCTGCACTCGTCCGCGACCTTGAAGAGATTCGGCAAGCAAAGGCCGGGCCAGGGAGGGCGATGCATCTGGTCGGCGGCGCCGGCCTGGTGGCCAGCATGATCAATGCCGGTCTCGTCGACGAGTTGCGACTATTGGTGCATCCACTCGTCCTTGGCCCGGGCAAGGGCCTGTTCGATAGCGTGTCTCATCGCCATGCCCTGAAATTTGTAAGATCGAAGGCGCTGGATGGCGGCCGGATGCTGAACGTCTACGCTCTCGCTGCGGGATAGAATGGCTCAAGCCGCGCTGTTGATCGGCTGCTCCGCCAGCCTCGCCAACATCGCTTCGGCCTGCTTTCCACGCTCGGAGCGCTGGATGAAGCCGCCGCCGAACACGCGCGCCTCGTTGCTCTCGTCGGAGTAGAGCACGCAGGCCTGGCCGGGGGCGACGCCGGCCTCGCCGACCGCCAGTTCCACCCAGCTCTGTCCGTCGGCGTAGAACAGGGTTGCCGGGCGAGGCGGGCGCGTCGAGCGCACCTTGGCGAAAACCTCGACGCCCTCCGGGCCGATCTCGTCCAACGGCTTGTCGCCGAGCCAGTTCATATCGCGCAGGAACACCTTGTGCGTCTCCAGCGCCTCGCGCGGCCCGACGATGACGCGGGCGCGGTCGGCGTCGAGATGCACGACATAAAGCGGCTCGGCGGCGGCAACACCGATGCCGCGCCGCTGACCGATCGTGTACTTCAAAATGCCGTCGTGCCGACCGAGCACGCGTCCGTCGAGATGCACGATCTCGCCCGGCGAGGCGGCCAGCGGCTTCAGCTTGGCGATAATGTCCGAATACTTACCCTGCGGCACGAAGCAGATGTCCTGGCTGTCTGCCTTGTTGGCGACCACGAGGCCCATGCGCTCGGCCGCCGCGCGCACGTCCGGTTTCGACAAGCCGCCCAGCGGAAAACGCAGATAGTCGATCTGCTCCTGCGTCGTCGCGAAGAGGAAATAGCTCTGGTCGCGATCGGCATCGACCGGCCGGTAAAGCGCGCGGTGCGCGCCGTTGGCGCGGCTGCGGATATAGTGGCCGGTCGCCAGCGCATCCGCGCCCAACTCGCGCGCGGTGGTCAAAAGATCGGCGAATTTCACGGTCTGATTGCAGGAAACGCACGGGATCGGCGTCTCGCCGGCGACATAGCTTTCGGCGAAGGGATTGATCACCGCCTCGCGAAAGCGCTGCTCGTAATTCAGCACATAATGCGGAATGCCCAGCGTCTCGGCCACCCGCCGGGCATCGGCAATGTCTTGGCCCGCGCAGCAGGAGCCGGCGCGGTGCGTCGCCGCGCCATGATCGTAGAGCTGCAGCGTCACGCCGACGACGTCATAGCCCTCGTCGCGCAGCAGCCCGGCCACGACCGACGAATCGACGCCGCCCGACATCGCGACAACGACGCGCGTGTCCTTCGGGCTGAGAGGCAGATCGAGGCTGTTCATGGTCTGGGTCCGGATTTCGGCGGTTCAATGCCAATTCGGGCAATATAGGTCAACCACCTGGGTCCCGCCAGCATTCACCCGAAAGCCGACGGCAATCGCCTGCAATGCCGGTGTCCTCGGTGGGTGCCGTAACGACGCATAAAGTTTGATGGAAGTTCGCTCTTTTTGGCAAATATCCGATTTACCTTAATTACCAGATGCTTACCTTTCGTTTAGGCAATTTTTAAAGCTGTGCGGCTAATGTTAGGCCCGATTGGGTCTGTGAGTTTTTGTAGAGAGTAGTATGACCGATCTTGTAAGGCCGCGCGTAAAGTATGTCATCGGGCCGGATGGGAGCCCGCTGACGATTGCCGACCTGCCGCCGACGAATACGCGGCGCTGGGTTATTCGCCGCAAGGCGGAAGTTGTTGCGGCCGTACGCGGCGGCTTGCTCTCCCTCGATGAAGCGTGCAACCGCTACAAGTTGACGACCGAGGAATTTCTCTCGTGGCAGGCGTCGATCGACGAGTACGGTCTGGCGGGCCTGCGCACAACGCGCATCCAGCAATACCGGCACTGATTGTGGTCCGGCGAGGCGCCGGCTCATTTCTCGATCGCTGACGCAGTTGCCGTCAGCACAGCTGATCCCGCAAAGAACCAAAGGCCCGGCTGCGTGATCGCGGCGGCCAGACCGCTGGTCTTGGCGGCAAAAATCACCAGCGCCACCAGCAAGACGTCGAGCATCGACCAGTTCGACAAGGTTTTGAGCCAGGCCGGGACGGCAGGGCGTTCATGCGTCGCGCCGTATGACAGCACATGAAGCGTGCCCAGCTTGACGATCGGAAAGACGGCCGAAAACAGCCCAACCATCACAGCCAGCAGCCATTCGCCTTCGGTCCACAGGCCACTGATGATCTCGATCAGTGACGGCTCCTGGGTGAAAAAGTAGAGCCGCTCGAGGCGGATTAGGGGCAGAACCAGACCGAGCGCAAGGCAAAGCGACGCCGCAAACAGCATCAAGGGAACGGTAAAGCGCATAATCAAAAGAGCCCGCCGCGGATCGGCGGAGAATCTCCGCCTTATGTCGGCGGCATTATGGCATTATGTGCAAACCAGGTCGCAGCCAATGGTCGCTCCGCGACGATTGGCTGCTTATCGTCAGCCGATCATCACGCTTCTGATGTCATGCTCCGGTTCACGCATCTTGTGGTCGCGCGATTCCAGCGCCTCGGCCTTGGCCAATTCGGTTTCCGCCTCGGCCAGGCGTTCCTCGACGCCTTGCCGCTGCTGACGAAGATCGTGCTGCGAGTTCTTCAGGTTGTCACGCCTGCTGCGCGCGGCCTTGGCGAAGGTCGGATAGGCGAAGTGATTGATGTCGGTGATGCCGGCCTTCTTTTCCTCGGCGGCGATCTGCAATTCCAACTCGGCGGCCATGCGTTCGAATTCGCCGATCATCAGATCGAGCTGGCCAAGCTGGCGGCGCTGCTCGCTAACCTGGAATTTTTTCAGACGCACCAGGTTCTCACGTGACTTCATACTCGATACTCCGGAACACGCACACACCGCGATGATTCGGGTAGCCTTGGGGGCTAATCCTGCCGGCGCGGTTACCGGCGTCACACTTTCTTAAAAATCCTTACCGTCGGTAACCATTCCTTTACGCGCATTGTTAATCATACCCATTAGCCATTAAGGCCCGGTAAAAATCGCGTGTTGGAACCGATCGAAAAAATGGTTGGGTTAGACGGCGATCCTAAAGCTGGGTCTGGCAACCGGGTTCGAGGGATTCGGTATTAGATTCAAGAAGGTGTGCCAAAAGGTTGAAAAATCCGCTCTCGCCGAATCGGCAAAATTAGGATTTATTAACCATTAGGTGGCAGCTTCCGGCATAAGCAATCGCTGCTCTGGGCCAAGGCTTCGCGATGGCCGCCGGAGGGGTGGAGAAGGGGATATAGATGCGCGTCCTGCTGATTGAAGATGACAGTGCAACCGCCCAGAGCATCGAACTGATGCTCAAATCCGAAAGTTTCAACGTCTACACGACGGATCTGGGCGAAGAGGGCGTCGATCTCGGCAAGCTCTATGACTATGATATCATCCTCCTCGATCTGAACCTTCCCGACATGTCCGGCTACGAAGTGCTGCGCACGCTCCGCCTGTCGAAGGTCAAGACACCGATCCTGATCCTGTCCGGCATGGCCGGCATCGAAGACAAGGTCCGCGGCCTCGGCTTCGGCGCCGACGACTACATGACCAAGCCGTTCCACAAGGACGAGTTGGTAGCCCGTATCCATGCGATCGTGCGCCGCTCGAAGGGCCATGCCCAATCGGTCATCGCCACCGGCGACCTGATCGTCAATCTCGACGCGAAGACTGTAGAAGTCGGCGGCCAGCGCGTGCATCTGACCGGCAAGGAATACCAGATGCTGGAGCTGCTCTCGCTGCGCAAGGGCACCACGCTCACCAAGGAAATGTTCCTGAACCACCTTTACGGCGGCATGGACGAGCCGGAACTGAAGATTATCGACGTCTTCATCTGCAAGCTGCGCAAGAAGCTCGATGCCGCGTCTGGCGGCCAGAATTTCATCGAAACGGTGTGGGGCCGCGGCTATGTGCTGCGCGAGCCGGAAGACATCCGCGAAATCGCCTGAAGCGCGTCACGTTGAACTTTGCGGCGGCGCCTTCGGGCGCCGTTTTTATTTGGCGCCCAGCGCTCTAAGCCTATTTCTAACCGGCCGCGAATCGACTTACTTTTGATCTGGGCGCGGCCTGCGCCTCCTCCCTCCGATGGGAAACGCATTGTCATGCGAGGCCAGTCCAGATCACAAACCAACTGATCGAGCAGCAAGCATAAGGAGGGGTTGCGGCGAAAGCTCGCTTCAGGAGGTTCTCGCCATGAAGCTTTCCGCGCCTATTTATCGATTGAAACATAAGGCGAAGCGCCTGTCGCACGACGCAAAGCTTCCGTTGCATCAAGCCCTTGATCGAATTGCCGCCGATGAGGGTTTTGCGGCATGGAGCCTGCTTGCTGCGAAGGCATCGGTGGCAGGGCCCGCCGAGCGGCTCTATGATTGGCTGAAACCGGGCGAGTTGCTTCTGCTCGGCGCGCGGCCCGGCCAAGGCAAGACCTTGATGGGATTGCGACTGGCCGTGCAAGCCGCAATCGAAGGCAGCCGCGCCATGTTTTTCACTCTCGAATACACCGAGCAACAAGTGCGCGACCGGTTGCGGCAGGTCGGTATCGGGCCGTCGGAAGAATTCCTGGAAATCGACTGCTCCGACGCTATCTGTACAAGCTACATCAGAGACAAACTCGCCGTCGCGCCCAGCGGAACCCTGGTTGTCATCGACTATTTGCAACTTCTCGACCAGAAGCGAGAAGAACCGCCATTGACTGATCAAGTCGAAACGCTGCGCGATCTGGCGCGCCGGCGCGGCTTGATCATGGTCTTCATTTCACAGATTGCGCGCTCATACGAAATATCGACAAAACCATTTCCCGATATGGCGGATCTCCGATTGCCAAATCCGTTGGATCTGACGCTCTTCGACAAGAGCTGTTTCCTGAACAACGGCTCCGTTCGGTTCAGCAAGGCAGCATAACGCCGCCGAGGGTCAGCCGGCGACTTCTGCCTTCAACATGATCTCTTCCGGTCCGGCATGAATCGAAACCGGCATGCCGGCCTCGCGCGACAGAAGCAGCGTGTAATAGGGTTGGATCGCATGCGCGTCGATCGGTTCTTCCGGCGCGGAGCCGGAATGAAGCTCCAGAAACTTCGGCGGCACCCGCATCATTGGCCCGTTGGATGTGAGGGTAAATCTGGACGGGCCTTCCGGGTCCTCGATGGTGACGACAATCTTGCCGCCGCGCGGGATCGACGCATTCGCAACCAGAAGCAGGTTCAGCAGCAGCTTTACCTTGTTTTTCGGCATGAGCGCTCGCGGGCCCTGCCACACCAGTTCGGGCTTCTCATGGGAAAAGAAAGACTGCGCCACCGATTCCGCGTCGCCCGTATCGATCACCATGCCGGCCGAGCCTGCAGCGCCGAAGGCGATCCGTGCATATTTAAGCCGTGCTGACGCGACGCGGGCGCTGGCCCGGATCAACTGCATGGCGTCCTCGTCGGCGCCGCCCTCGTCAAGCAATTCCAGCCCGTTGTTAATGGCGCCGACCGGCGAGATGATGTCGTGACAAACCCGGCTGCACAGGAGCGCCGCCAGGTCGGCGGCGGAAAGTGTGAAAGGTTCTGTCATGAAAATGGATGTCCCGTTCGGCTTTGCTAGGTGCGAATCATTCCCAACACGTGATCCTTGGATATACAGGCCGCACGAGCGCTTCAAGAAACCTGAGGACGTGCCCGGCCGCCAATCGATTGCATCGCGATCATTAGCTCCAAGGCAGGGTTAACAGTTGTTGAAGGATTTGGCTCTAAGTTTGGAGCATCGTGGCCCCGAAGCGATCGACAAGCGTCGTGGGGGCCGAAGGCGTCGGCAGAGCGGCTCTCTAGTAGCGAGTAGGCCCATGTTCTCCCGAATCATTCACGCTTCGCGCGCCCTTGTTATCGTGCTGTCGGCGCTGGTCGCCGGCGTCGCCGCCAGTGCTCCGGCGCATTCCGAGAACTATACGGCGCAGGAAATCATCGATTCCGGTCATCGCTTTTTCGGTGCGACCTCCGGCGGTTTGGCGACGGTGGTCGAGAAGGCGTTCGCCTCCTATGGGCTGCCCAACGGCTATGTACTCGGCGAGGAAGGTTCCGGAGCCTTCGTCGGCGGCCTGACCTATGGCGAAGGCACGATGTATACCAAGAACGCCGGCGACCATCGCGTGTTCTGGCAGGGCCCGTCGGTCGGTTTCGATTTCGGCGGCCAAGGGTCGCGCACCATGATGCTCGTCTACAACATGAACGATGTGACGAACGTCTATAATCGCTTCGCCGGCGTAGCTGGCTCCGCCTATCTGGTTGCGGGCGTCGGCATGACGGCGTTGAAGCATGGCGACATGGTTCTGGTTCCCGTCAAGACCGGCGTCGGCGCTCGCCTTGGCGTCAATCTCGGTTATCTGAAGTTGACCCAGAACCCGACCTGGAATCCCTTCTGAGCTATTGCGGCTTCGGCGAAGGCTTGATGTAGCCGCGGAAAATTGCTGAATGGCGCGATGGTGCGGGGTCTTCGCGCCGGCGGACTGGGCCACGTGATCGAACTGATCCTCTATTTCGCACTCGGGTTCTTGTGTGCGGCATTCCTGGCGGCGCTTGTCGCGCCGGCTATCTGGAATCGGGCGGTCATGCTGACGCGACGTCGCATCGAAGCATCGCTGCCCCTGACGCTGGATGAGATTCGCGCGGAGAAGGACAGTTTGCGCGCCGAGCATGCCATCGCGACGCGGCGGCTGGAGATGGACCTCAAGGCGGCAAAAGCGAAAGCATCGGAGCAATCGGTCAGGCTCGCCCGCAGCAGCAAGGACGTCAAGGCGATCGTAACCGAACGGGAGACCAACAAGGCAGATCTGTCGCGTATCGAGGCGGACGCGCGCGAGCTGCGGGCCGAGTTGCGTCGGCGTGACGATGGGATGCAAGCCTTGTCGACTGCGCTGGCTCGGACGGAGGAGATGCTTCTAGCGCAACGCTCGGAATTCGCCAAACTGGGCAAGGATTTCGAGGAAGCGAGCTTTACGTCCAGTGCGCGGCAGATCGAGATTGTCGCCCGGGAAACCGAAATCGAGCGTCTGAACAATGACATCTCCACGCTGAAGGGGCAGCGCAAGACGATCGAGCGCAGCAGCCGCAATGCGGACTCTGCCGTCAACATGGCCAAGAAATCGGCCGAGACGGAAAGGCAACGGGCGGATAATCTGGACGCCCGCTTGCTGAAGTTGGTGGGCGACCTGGCGGACAGGGAAGAGAAGCTGGAGCGGCGCGACCGCGAAGTGGCGCGATTGCGGGAGCGGCTGAAGCCGATCCTCGCATCGCCGCCTTCCACTGACAGGGATGTGAGGCTGATCGACTTGCAGGCTGAGAACTCAAGGCTCGAAGCAGAAATTGCCAGGATGGCTGGTGAGATCGCGGCGCGAGGAGCGGATGCTTCCAGCGCCAACGGACGCGGCGAGAAGGTCCAGCGCCTGGAAACGAGAATCTCCACCCTGGTTCGCGAAAACAAAGCATTGCGGGAGAAACTCGCCGCGCCCGGCGGCAAGACGGATGCGGCATCACGCCAGCTTCGTGAGCAGATGCAAGCGCTGGCGGCTGAAATGGTCCATCTGACGGCATCCATGGAAGGCCCGGCATCGCCAATTAATGCCGCCCTTGCCAGGGCCGACGCGGGGTCGATGGTCGCCGCTGGTGCGCCACTCAGCCTGGCCGAACGGATCAGGACGCTACGGCAAAACCCGCCCGCTTCGGCCTGACCTTCGGCACGGCCGAGCTATCCACTTGCCAGGCAGTGAAGGGCAATGGCCGACGCCGCCGCGACATTCAAGCTGTCGAAATCCTGCGCCATCGAGATCCGCGCCCCGATCATTCGCTCAATCAGTGTGCTGGGCAGGCCTGGCCCCTCGGCACCCAGATAAATCGCGGTCCGTGGGGCGCGTATGACGGTTCGGATGTCTGTTCCGCCGGTCGGCGTCAGCGCAAGCTGCTGGAACCCCCGGCAGGCCAGCGTGTCCACAAGCTTCTCCGCATCATCGAAGACATGGAACGGCACTTTCAGTGCTGCGCCGACTGAAACACGAATGGCCTTACGATAGAGCGGATCGCAGGAGGTGCGATCGAGCAGTATCGCGTCCGCACCGAATGCCGCGGCGTTTCGGAAAATCGCTCCCATATTGTCATGATTGGCTATGCCGATGCAGACGACCAGCGTCGCGGCGTTCGAAAGCCCGTCCAGCAGGTTTTCCATCGAAGGGCCGACATTGCGTCGACCGATCGCCAGCACGCCGCGATGCATGGGAAATCCGGCGATTGCATCCAGGACCTCCCGTCCGGCAACGTACACAGGCACGTCAGCCGGGACGTTCGGCAACACATCCGCCAATCCGCCCAGACGGTTCTCCAGGACGAGCAGCGATTCGAGCGCGAACCGTCTGTTTCCGATCAGGTGCCGAAGTACAACCGTACCCTCGGCCACGAAACGCCCCTGACGCCCTACCAGGTCGCGCTCACGAATATCGCGATAGGCGGCGACACGCGGGTCGCAAGGGTCTGAAATCTGGATCTGAATGATATGGCTCCAGCCTGCTCGCTATCGGCTAGCACGCGCTGGAATGTACCTTCTGGTACAGGCGCGGCAAAGTCGATAGCGTTGTGCGCCTCACTGGGCTGGCATTTCGAACATGTCAGCAAGCATGACCATCGTCCTGCGCACCTCGTCGGAATTGCAGGAATAGTAGATCATCTGCTTCTCGCGGCGTGTGTCGACCAATCCCGAATCCCGCAATTTCGCCAAATGCTGCGATAGCGCCGATTGGCTTAGCCCGACCCGGTCGGCAATCGCATTCACCGGCATTTCCTGCTGAAGCAGTTGATGCAGGATCATCAGCCGCTTTGCGTTGCCCAACACGGTGAGAAAATCGGCAGCCTTCTCCGCACTGGAACTGATCGATCGAGTGAGCACACACTTCCCCATTTGAATGCGTAGCTCTTGCGGTAGCTGGGGGCGGGCATACCAAAAGAGCCGATGGCCGACGCAAGCGTCTTGCTATGACGCGACCACCGTAACCGATAAGTTCAAAAGCACAAGTTTTTGTTTTTACAACTATCCAAAGTCCTAAGCTTGCTTATTTTGAGCCCGCGCAATCTTTGCCATTTCAACCAAAGTCGGGCGTAATTCGTCGATTGTCGATAGCGGGCGGTCGAACCAGACACGACCGAACTTATCGCCACTTGCGATATCCACGCCTTCCGCGTCAAATCCGGTAATCGTCCAAGCATCGCCGGCAAGTTTCGCATGGTGGCTTGCATAGAGCGCGATCGCGTCGGGATGATCGGCATTCATATGGTCGATTGCCGCTTGCTCAAAATCGGCAAACCCGTCGACGACTGCCGCGACGATGTCGGCTCGCTCCATGAGGTAAGCCCGACCGAAGCCCGCGTTGAGGCTGGCGCGCTCAATGGAAAGGGCGAAGAAATAGAAATCGCCAAGATCGACATAGAGCGCGGCCTTTGGGTTCCGATTGAGGTAGCGGCGCTTGATGCGTTGGCCGGCGGGGCTGTCACGGTCAATTTTTTCGGCGCGACAGGCGAGGGAAATGCGCGGATGGGCCAGCGGATCCCCCTTGCCCGGCTCGCCGACAAGCAGCGAACAGCGCTGATCGGCGATGAGCGCTTGTGTGTGGGCCGAGAGCATGGAAACGAGGATCAGCGGCGTTCCGTCGAGATCTGTCGCGACTCCGACGCGGCTGGCTAAGGGCCTGCCCTCCTTAGGATCCAGCACGGCAAGCGCCCCGAACCGCGCCGCCCGAACCAGCGTCTTTGCTAGTTGTATAGCGTCCGCATCGGTGTCGCGAATGACGTTCGGCTTGTTGCTCATCGCTTCTGCTCTTTCAGCCCGCCACGCCGTGCGCCGTCAGGCCTTCCGCATCGGCCACGCCGAAAGCCCTCAGGATGTCGACAGCAGTCTCATTCGTTCGGCAATTCACGGGCGTGAGCTTTGAGCGTGACAGCCTGGGCGCCGGCGCTGGCCGAGGGAATGGCTCGCCTTCGATATGAGTCCCGCGCGCGACATTATGATCATGCCGCCGCGCCTCTGCGAAGCTCAGCACGGGGGCAACACAGGCATCCGTGCCCTCGAAAGTGGCCGCCCATGCGTCACGGTCGCGCTCCTTGAGGCGCGCGGCGATGGCCGCGCGCATGGCGGGCCAACAGGTGCGATCGTATTGTTGGGCGCAAAACGCCTGATCCAGCGGCAACAATCGGGCGAACTCAGCAAAAAAATGCGGCTCCAGGCAGGCGACCGCAACATGCCGTCCATCCGCTGTCTCGTATGTGTCGTAAAAAGGCGACCCGGAATCGAGCAGGTTGGAGGCGGGCCGATCGGCCCATTGTCCTGCCGCCATATAGGCAAAAAGCGGATAGGCAAGATTTAGAGCGCCATCCATCATGGCCGCGTCGACCACTTGTCCCTTCCCGGAAGTGCTGCGCTCGACCAGCGCGGCCAAGACGCCGGCGACAAGAAACATCGTGCCGCCGCCATAGTCGCCGACCAGGTTGAGCGGAATCGCCGGCCGGCCTCCCTCCTGGCCGATGGCATGCAAAATACCTGTATAGGCGAGATAGGAGAGGTCATGGCCTGCGCGATGCGCCAACGCCCCTTCCTGGCCGAAACCCGTGACGCGCCCATATATCAGCCTCGGATTGCGCTGTTGCGCGACGTCCGGACCAAGCCCCAGCCGCTCCATGACGCGGGGTCGGAATCCCTCGATCAATATGTCGACCTTTTCCGCCAGCCTGAGGACAAGCTCAACACCCTCGGGTCTTTTCAGATCGATCTTGAGCACGGAACGTCCGTAGCGCGTATAGTCGAGGTCGCCTGAAAGGCCGAGAAAGTTCTGCTCGACCGTTCGCTCGATCCTCAAGACCCGGGCGCCCATCTGCGCCAGCATCAGTGCGGCAAGCGGGGCCGGGCCGAGGCCGGCCATCTCGAGGACGGTGATGCCGCGCAACGGCCCGCTTTGGGCGGGCACGGGCGTCGTCATTTTGGCGCCATGCGAATGGCGCCGTCCAGGCGTATCGTCTCGCCGTTCAGCATTTGGTTCTCGACGATATGGAGCGCCAGCGCCGCGTATTCCGCAGGCTGACCGAGGCGCGGTGGGAATGGGACCGCTGCACCCAGGGAATCCTGCACGTCCTGCGGCATGCCGGCCATCATCGGCGTCATGAAAATGCCGGGCGCGATGGTCACGACACGGATGCCGGAACGGGCAAGATCGCGCGCGATCGGCAAAGTCATGCCCACAACGCCGCCCTTGGAGGCCGAATAGGCGGCCTGTCCAACCTGGCCGTCGTAAGCGGCGACCGAGGCGGTGTTGATGATCACGCCGCGCTCTCCACCCGTCAGCGGGTCCAGCTTCGCTGCGCGATCGGCAACCAGCCGGATCAGGTTGAAGGTGCCGATGAGGTTGACCTCGATGACCTTGCGATAGGCGTCGAGCGGGTGTGGCCCCTCCTTGCCGATCGTCTTGATGCCGATAGCGATGCCAGCGCAATTGACCAGGATGCGCGGCGCACCGAGCTTTTCAGCGACCTCGCCGACAGCAGCTTCGGCGCTGTCAGCGTTCGACACGTCGCATTTAACAGCAAGGCCGCCAATGTCGGCCGCAACCTTTTCGGCGCGCTCCAAGCCGACATCGAGCACGGCAACCCTGGCTCCCTTCGCCGCCAGGGCGCGCGCCGTCGCCTCGCCCAATCCCGATCCCGCCCCGGTTACGACGGCGACCTGTCCGCTTGCATCCATGCGTTCCTCCCTCACGATCGCCACATCGTAGGGAGCCATTTCGCCCGGCGCAATGCGCTTCGTCCGAAGTCCTACGCGGCGTCGGGCCGGCCGGCCTGTTCTGCCGCCTCCAGTCGGTCGGCATGGTCCAGCTGACCGGTGAATAAATCACCCGCACCCGGCACGATTTCATGGACCAGCAGCCGGTTGAGATCGACGGGGCGTGGCATGACAACCTTCCCGCGTGGTAGCTTCTTGAAGCCGAGCGGGCCATAATAGGGCTCGTCGCCAACAAGGATAACAGCCGCATAACCGGCCTTTGCCGCCGCATCGAGCGCTATCGCGACCAGCCGCTTTCCAATGCCGAGATTCTTGAAGGCCGGCCGCACGGCCAGCGGCCCAAGCAACAATCCGCTGCCTTGCCCCGCCATGACCCGGGTCATGCGGACCGATGCGACGACGTTGCCGGCATTCACGGCCACGAAGGACAATGCGCGCTCATACGGGCCGCCTTCGCGGATCTTGTAGGCAGCTCTGGCGAAGCGGCCGGGACCGAAGGCCTCCGCGTTGATCGCTTCGATATCAAACTCGTGCGCCGGAATTTCCGGCAGATAGGCAACGTCAAGGGAAGTCATGATATGGCTTTCTGGGCAAGAACGGACAACGTGCCGAGGCACGCCAAAACGACGCTCAGGCGCGGAGTCGTCGTCGGTCTGCCCGAAATGATGCGAAAGCCTTGATCATGGGATCGGGTCGCTACCATCAATCGTCGTCAGCGTCCAGAACCAATATTGCAATGGCCACCAGCAGAGGCGCGAGGCTTTGCAGGCGCATCGGCCTGCCGAGCCTATTGGTTGCGGCAGCTTACCAATAGGGCGAAACCGTTTCGCCGCCGAACGTCTCGGCGATGCGCCTGTGCGTGGCCGGCGTCGTGGCCGCGGGCAGGGCGTCGAGCGGAAAGAAACCGGTTTCGGCGATTTCGCGGTCTGGCTTCTTCTCGGAGATGCGGCGAAAGTCGGTGACGAAATAGAAGCCGACATGATCCCGATTGCTGGAGCGTCGGTTCCAATGGATCGACTTCAGTTCCGGCTGTGCCGTGCACTCGATATTGCCTTCCTCCATCAACTCGCGCCGCAGAGCCTCTTCCAAGGTCTCGCCGTTTTCGACGCCGCCGCCCGGAAGCTGCCAGCCAGGCACGTAAGTGTGACGGATCAGGAAAACGGCATTCGCCTGGCGGTCGTAGACCAGGCCGCGCGCACCTAGCGTCATCGGGCGGCGCATCAGGAAGTAGGAATGGAATAGCCGAGCCCGCAGACCCGGCCAGCCGCGTTGACGAAACTGGTCCTCGTTCTCGGCCATCAGCGCACCGCGATCATGCGCGATGTCGCGGGCGGTAATGAGGTGTTTTCACAACGCAGCAGGCGCTCTAGGGTTGTCGCGACAACACTGCATTCGACGACGGTCATATGTTCCGCCTTGCCCATATCTCCGATGTGCATCTTGGTCCCCTGCCCGCAGTTTCTTATCGCGAACTCGCCTCCAAGCGAGTGGTAGGCTACGTCAACTGGCAGCGCAACCGGCGCAAGATCATGCATGACGGCATAGCCGGTCAGATCGTGGCCGATATCAGGGCACAACAAGCCGATCACATCGCGGTCACCGGCGATCTGGTCAATCTGGCGCTCGACGGCGAGATCGAGATGGCCAAGATCTGGCTGGAGGCGTTGGGCTCGGGGCAGGATGTTTCCGTTGTGCCCGGCAATCATGACGCTTATGTGCCCGGCGCTTTCGACAAGGCCTGCCGTGCCTGGCACGCCTATATGAGTTCCGACGGCCATGAGGGTCACGTCAACCGCGAGACTTTCCCCTATCTGAGGATCAGGGGAAATGTGGCGCTCATCGGGGTGACGTCGGCCCGGGCGACGGCTCCCTTCATGGCCACCGGCTTCTTTCGGTCCGGTCAGGCGCACAGGCTGATGGGCGTCCTCGACGAAGCCAGGAAGCGTGATCTGTTTCGCGTCGTGATGATCCATCATCCGCCCGTCCGGGACGCCGTTCCGCAACACAAGCGCCTGTTCGGCATCCGGCGTTTTCAATCGGTCGTGCGCAAGCATGGCGCCGAACTGGTGCTGCATGGCCATTCGCACCTGGCGTCCCTCTTCAATATAGCTGGGCCAGCCGGTACGGTTCCCGTCGTCGGCGTCGCCGCCGCTGGTGCAGCCCCCGGCGGACACGGGCCGGCTGCGCAGTGGAATATGATCGAAATCGCCGGGTCGCCCGGCCGATGGGCGGCGCGGCTCACTCGTCGGGGCCTGACCGGGGTCTCCTTGCCGCTTTCTGCCCTGGAGACGGTGGACCTTATGGGTGACATGAACGAGCATCTGAACCAGGCGTTGTCGGCTGCGTTGTAGAGGGTCGGGCCACAGTTCAGCCATATCCTCACTTAGGATGCCCGGATTGGCATCGCGTGAGGGTGACGGTGCGTGACGATGTGGCGCGACGACACGACGGCGGCGTGCGCCTCGCAACATAGGAGAGCATACAGTGGCAACTTTCGTAGGCACCAATGGCAATGACAGCATCAACGGTTCAGCATCGGACGATGCGATTTATGGCCTGGCGGGGAACGACACGCTTGGCGGCCTGGATGGCAACGACGTCATCGTGGGCGACAGCGGCATAGATCGTCTCTTCGGCGACGCCGGTTCGGATTTTCTGGTCGGCGGAGCCGGTAGCGACTTCGCCTATGGCGGCAGCGGCAATGATTCCATCTTCGCCGGCAACGGGGACGATGCCGCCGACAAGTTCTTTGGCAATTCCGGCAACGACATGATCGGCGGCGGTGTCGGGAACGATACGCTCTACGGCGATACCGGCGTCGACGTTCTCTTCGGCGGGTCCGGCAGCGATGTTCTGATCAACGGCAGCAATCCCGGCGACGGCACCTCCGACGGGGGCACAATCTGGGCCGGCACCGGCGATGATCTCGTCGACGGTGACGGGGGCAACGATACCCTTGGCGGCGGTGCCGGAAACGACGATATCAATGGCTGGAGCGGAAACGACATCGTCTTCCTGAGCACCGGCAACGATGTCGGTTATGGCCAGGGCGGCGCCGACGCCATCTATGGCGGCGACGGCTCGGACAGGATCAACGGCGGAGCTGGCGATGACGATCTGTTCGGCGGCCTCGGCGGTGATCTGCTGATCGGCGACAGCGGCAACGACATTCTCTATGCCGGCGGCGGCGATGATGAACTGATCGGCGGGTCCGGCAGCGATTTCTTTGTTTTGCGCGACCTGCCGGGCGATGTGCTGATCTCAGACTTCTTCGATCTTGGCGACAGGATCGACTTTTCCGAGTTCGGTATCACGTTGTCGGATCTGAATTTCTTCGATCAGGCGGCCGGCGTTCTAATAACCATCGATGGAATAGGCGACGTGTCGGTCTTCCTGGATGACGTATTTTCGGACGAACTGGCGCCCGGCGACTTCATATTCTGAGTTCACTTTGCGTCGCGGCGTCTATGAATCGCCGCGACGCCTTCCATTGGAAGGCATATATGTCGTTAAACCCTCAGGTCCGACGCTCGCTCTAGAGCGTCGGACGCTCAGGTTGAATCGCGAAGGATTCCTCTGATGTTGGGTTTGTGATTCACTTCCTTATGGAGGTGATTTGCGATGCCCAAGGCTTACTCGCTCGATTTGCGTGAACGCGTTGTG
>JBFWUS010000020.1:0-73411 GCA_050247155.1 Rhizobiaceae bacterium | reverse complement strand
GCGCGGGCTCGCACCTCCGGATGAGGGAAGCCGTGCATCCACGCCCATCACGAGCGTCGAAACCAGACATACGACGGACGCTCAAAGCGCGGACGCCCGCGATTGGCGTGACATCCAAGACGGTCCTCATCCTGAGGTGCGAGCCCGCACGGCGTTGTGAGGCCAAGCGGTCCCATACACGGGCGAGCCTCGAAGGACGCACCATCATTGCATCTCCTTCGCGAAAAGCGCCATAAACTGCTTGGTCGTGCGCGCCGCGTCGGCTGCGATGTCGGTTTTGGTCAGAACCAGCGCATCGCCCAACAAAAGCCGGATCTGCACGTCGCGCCCCACCAGGCCGAAAAAAGTACGGAAAGCCGTTTCCGTATCATCAAAGGATAGCAGGCCCGCTGCCCGGCCGGCATCCAGCAACGGCTTCAACCGCTCACCGATGGCGAACCGTCCATTGGCAAGCACGATCTTGCCGAGGTCGCTTTTGCCCGACGCCGCCTGCCCCACGGCCACCCGATTCAAGGCGATCGAAGTACTGGAAGAGATGACGGTCAACCAATTCGCGGCAAAACGCTCCAGGCTTTCGCGCAGTTGAGCGGCATCGAGACGTTGCCGGTCCCAATTGCCGCCGCGCACCTTCGACGCCTGCAATTGCACCGTCGCGGCGAGAATGCCGTCCCTGTCGCCGAACCATTTGTAGAGCGTTTCCTTCGAGCAGGAAGCGCGCTTCGCTATGTCGGAGACGGAAAAATCGCCGCCCTGCTCCACCATCAGGTCGAGCACGGCGTCCAGCACAGCGTGCTGCCGGGCGGTGAGCGCCTCGCCCTCGCCTTCGACAGCATCGATTGTAGCCGCAGCCAAACCCATTTCCGAACCGTACCGTACGTTACGGTTCGGCTCTTAGCGGACACCTGGAAGCGATGCAACTGAAATCTCGGCGAGCTCTGATCGACACCCCAGGGTTCGCCGTACACTTGCCGCAATGCAGGGCTATCGATTTTTGAACAATGTTCAAGTTTGTGGATGACTCTCGATGCTTCCGCGCTTACGCCTCGACATCGGCTGGCTGGACCTGCTGTCCGCGCTGCTGCCACCGCGCCGGAGCGCCGCCGATCTCGAACAGGCCATAGCCGCGCACGCGCCGCCCGACAGCAATGCGGTCGTCGCGCTCTCCGTGCGCACGCTCTACGATGCGTTGCTGGCCGAGACCGGCAATTCTGCCGTCGTCATGAGCGCGGTAACGATCGACGACATGGCCGAGTTGGTGCGGGCGGGCGGCCGCGAGTTGCGCACGATCGACCTCGGCCCGGATACGCTGTCGCCCTCGCCGGAAGCTGCGCGGGCCGAATGCGAAAGCTCGGATGCCGGCTTGGTCCTGATCGCCCAACTCTATGGCAGCCGCATCGACCTGCAGCCGGTGGTGAGCGCTTGCCGTAAGCCCGGCCGGCTGATCGTTGAAGACTGCGCGCAAGCCTTCGATGGAACCCTTCGCCTGCCGGAGGGCATTGACGTCGCGCTCTACAGCTTCGGTCCGATCAAGGTCGCGACCGCGCTTGGCGGTGCGGTTGGGCTGTTCCGTGATGCAGCACTCGGCGAACGTGTGCGCCAAAGGCTGGCGCACTATGCGCCATTGGCGGAAAGCTGGTTCGTGCGACGGGCAATCAAATTTCTCGGGCTCAAATTCCTCAACCTGACTCCGGTCTACACGGCCTTTCTTGCCGTGCTGCGCCTTGCCAAGCTCGACCCGGACGAAACGCTCGGCAACATGGCGCGCGGCTTTGCTGGCGGCCAGTCGATCACCGACGCTGTCCGCCATCGCCCGCCGCGCCGCCTGTTGGCGCTGCTGGCGCGCCGGCTGCGCAACTGGAAACTGCGGCCCGATGCGACGCATCTTTTGCTCGATCGGCTCAGCGCGCGCCTGACCGTGCCGGGGCTTGCGACGCGACCTCGTCACTGGTGGCTCGCCCCGGTCATGGTGCGCGACCCGGAATCGTTGATCACGGCACTCCGCCGCGACGGTTTCGACGCCACCACGGGCGCAACGTCGATGGGCGTGATCCTCGACAGCGACAACGAAATCGCACCGGACGCGCAGCGCATGATCGACTCGATCGTCTATCTGCCGAAACCGCCGGATACGGAAACCGCGATGGCTCTAGCCGACAGCGTCGAGCGGGCACTTGGAGCCACCGCTTCAGCGGCTCCAGTCGACCTCCTTGAGCCCGATCCGCTGGAAAGGGTCGACTAGCGTGCCGGCCACCATGGCCGCCAGGATTTGCGGCGCGGGTGGCACCCGCGCGATAGTTGCCACCAGCCGGTCCCGGATAAACGGCAGCGCGGTCGAGTCAGACTGGTAAAACGGTGTGAACATCCACGAAAGCGCCTGGAAGGCGCGCATGTGCCAGCGCCTGGCGCGAGCGTATGCTTCGAGCGCGCTATCGATATCGGTGCTCGTCTCCAGCGCATGCGACAGCGCGCGGGCATCGAGCAGCGCCATGTTCGCCCCCTGCCCGAGTTGCGGGCTGGTCGAATGCGCCGCATCGCCGATCACCGCCAACCGTCTTCCGATTGGCAAAACCAGCGTATGGTGTCCGTAGCGCGCCAGCGAAAGCTGATCGAAATCCTCGATCTGGCCCGTGAATGCCGCGCAGTCCGGCCAATAAGACAGAACCCTATCCTTCCAGACCTGCAATCCCTTGGCCCGGACAGCCTCCGCATCATCCGGCTTGAGGCTCCAGAAGAAGGCCGCCATCCGCTCGCCCTGTGGCTCCGCGCGTCCAATCGGCAACACGCCGATCATGACCGAGGCCTTGTCGTAACGTTGGGTAAGGGCGTTCTCGTCGAAGGGCGCGCCGGGCCATTTGAGCGAACCCCAGAACGCGCCATAGGCGAGCGGCTTCGGTTTCGATGAGTGAGCAGCATAGCGACGCAGCACCGACCGTGCACCGGACGCATCAACGACAAGATCGAAGCCGCCGATGTGTTTGCCCTTGTCGTCGATCAGCTTCGCCGAGCCTTCCGCCGCATCGAATCCTGCCAGCGCCACACCGGTTTCGATCGCGATCCGAGCCCGTTGAACTGACTCGTACAACACGCCAAACAGCGCCGCGCGGTGCACAGCCAGCCCAAACCGTCCGCCTTTCAGCGCGCCGTAGCGCACATCGAGAACGGTGCGCCCGGACTTGGCATCCGCGCCGTAGAGCCGGTCTATCCGCGCCCCAAGCGCCGATATCGCGTTGAGAAGACCGAGGTCATGCAGCACGGTCAATCCCGTCGGCTGCAGGATCAGCCCGGAGCCAAGCGGCTTCGGCTCATCGAAGCGCTCGAAGATGGTAACGCTGTGCCCGGCGCGATGAAGGTAGAGCGCAGCCGCCAGCCCCGCCGGCCCAGCCCCTGCGACCGCGATGTTGAGGTTGCGCGCTTTCAGGCGATTACTCCGGGGAAGATTTGCCTTTTCCCGCGAAAAGGTTCCGCTGTTTCAAGACATGGAGCATGCGGAAACAAAGTAAAACCGTCCCCAGCGCCGCACCTGCGTCACACCCTGACCAACCCTAGCCTGATCAGGCTCTCGCCGGTCGCCACCAGTGCTTCCTCCGGCGGTCGCGGCGACCATCCGAGCAGCCGCCGCGCCTTGGCGCTGCTGGCGTTCTTGTGCTTGCCGAGTTCCGGCGTCGCGGCCTGCCGCGCGGTTGCGTTGAACCTTGCGGCAAGGCGCACCAGCCAGTTCGGCAACACGCGGGTTGAGACCTTTGCCGCCTTGGCTCCCATGCCGTCTTTCAGCGCCTGCGCCATCTCGCGGATCGTCATGAAGTCGCCGGCGACGCAGAGAAACCGTTCGCCTTTCGCCGCGGGCTCTGTCATTGCCTTGAGATGCAGGTCGGCGACGTCGCGCACGTCGACGACGCCGAACATGAGTTGAGGCAGGGCCGGCATCTTGCCTTCCAGCATATTTTTCACATGGACGACCGAGGTCGAATAGTCGGCGGCCAGAACCGGACCGAAAATGGCGACCGGATTGATCACCGCAAGCTCGAGGCCGTTGCCCTCGCGCGCCACAAAATCCCAGGCGGCGCGTTCGGCCAGCGTCTTCGATTTGACATAGGGCGAGACATCCGCCGTAGCGTCGGTCCAGTCATCGTCGGTGAACGGCTTGCCGTCCGGGACTTTGCCATAGCCCATCGCGGCAAAAGACGAAGTCAGCACCACGCGCTTCACGCCCGCGTCGCGGGCGGCCTTCAGAACTCGCAGAGCCCCATCCACGGCGGGGCGGATCAGCTCGTTCTCATCCTTCGGCTGCGTTTGCGGAAATGGTGAGGCGACATGCAGCACATAAGCGCAGCCGGCAACCGCCTCCGCCCATCCTTTGTCGTCGGCCAGATCGGCCTCAACGAATTGGAGCGCCGCGCCGGGCTCGGCCCCGCCGGCCTTCAGCATGGCGCGAACATCCCCCTCCCGCTTGAGCGAGCGGACGGTCGTTCTAACGCGATACCCCGATTCGAGCAGTTTCAGGATGCAGTGCCCACCGAGAAAACCAGAGCCGCCGGTGACGAGAACGAGATCGGACACGGGATTGGATATCATCAGGCGGCCTTGCAGTGTTCCGCCACCGCCGCCACCAGCCGAGGCACCAGCGCTGCCGGCAAGTCATGCCCCCAGCCCGGTATTGTCGTCAGTTTCGCGCCGGGGACATGCCGTGCGGTGTCGCGTCCACCCTCCACCGGCACCAGCGGGTCGTCTTCCCCATGCAGCACCAGCGTCGGCACCCGGATTGTTTTCAGCAAAGCGACGCGGCTGCCGTTGGCCAGCACCGCCATCAACTGCCGCACAAAGCCCGGCGGATAGGCCGAGCGCTTCAGCGCCCGGATGACAAAGGCGCGCAGGTCCGGCTCGGGCGTCGGAAAACCGGGACTGCCGATGGTGCGCAGCATATGCATGCCGAACTGGATCACAGCCTCGGGATCGTTGGAGGGAGGCCGTTTCGCGGTCATCGCCGCCATCACCGGTTTGGTCGGGTGCGGCAGGTGGCGCGCGCCACTGGTCGACATGATCGACGTCAGTGACAAACAGCGCTCCGGATGTTTGGCGGCGATAATCTGGGCGATCATGCCGCCCATGGAAGCGCCGACAATATGAGCCTTGCCGATCTTCAGCGCGTCCATCAGTCCGATCGCGTCGGCCGCCATATCGTCCAGCGAGTAAGCTGAGCGCACACGCAGTCCCACCCGCCACTTCAAGATCGCCCAGGGCAAGCTGCGCTTCTGCGCATTCTCCATCTTGGCCGACAGGCCGATATCGCGATTGTCGAAGCGGATGACGCGAAACCCATCGGCCGCCAGCGCCTCGCACAGACTTTCCGGCCAGGCGATCATCTGCGTCGCCAGGCCCATAATGAGCAGGATGACCGGAGCATCGGTTGAGCCGAACTCGTCATAGAAGATATCGATGCCGTTGGCTTTGATGGTTGGCATCGCGGATCAGATGGTAACCTGCGTCCCGACTTCCACCACACGGCCGGTCGGGATCTGGAAATATTCGGTCGCATCGGCCGCCGATTTCGCCAGGCTGATGAACATCTTGTCCTGCCACATCGGCATGCCGGAATTTGCCGACGGCTTCAGTGAGCGGCGCGACAGGAAGAACGACGTCGTCATGATGTCGAACTTCCAGCCGAGCTTGCGGCAGATGGCCAGGGCGCGCGGGATATGCGGCTGCTCCATGTAGCCGAAGGTCAGCGTCACGCGCATGAAGAGGTCGTTGATCGGCTCCATCTTCACGCGTTCCCAATCCGGCACCTTTGGCTCCTGCGCGGTGACGACGTTGAGGATAACATTCTGCTCGTGCAGCACCTTGTAATGCTTGAGGCTATGCAGCAGCGCGGTCGGGGCGCTCTGCGGGTCGCCGGTGAGGAACACGGCCGTGCCGGGCACGATCTGGGGCGTCTTCGCCACCAGCTTCTCCGCCAGGAAATCGATCGGCATCTCGTTCTTGCGGGTCTTTTCGCGCAGATAGCGCGAGCCGCGGATCCACGTCCACATGACGATGCCCATCATCGAGGCGACGACGATCGAGACCCAGCCGCCGTCGATGATCTTGGCAGCATTGGCCAGGAAGAAGCTCAAATCGATTACGCCGAAGACGAGCGCCAGCGGCAAGGCGAGCGCCAGCGCCCATTTCCAGCGATGGCGCATGACGACGAACAGCAGGATCGTCGTCATCAGCATTTCGCCGGTGACCGAGATGCCGTAGGCCGACGCCAGCGAACTCGAGTCGCCGAAACCGACAACCAGCAGCATGACGCCCAGCGCGATCAGCAGGTTCACACGCGGCAGGTAAATTTGCCCCGACTGCGTTTCAGAAGTGTGCAAAATCTGGAAACGCGGCAACAGACTGAGCTGCACTGCCTGACGCGACAGCGAATAGGCGCCGGAAATCACCGCCTGGCTGGCGATCACCGTGGCCATCGTCGCCAGCGCGACGATCGGAATCAGGCTCCAACCGGGCAGCATCTCGAAGAACGGGTTCTTCGGCGTGCCGCCATGCGACAGCACATAAGCGCCCTGTCCGAAATAGTTCAGCAGCAGCGCCGGAAACACCAGCGCCAGCCAGGCCAGCACGATCGGCTTGCGTCCGAAATGGCCGAGATCGACATAAAGCGCCTCCGCGCCCGTCACCGCCAGGAACACCGCGCCGATCGTCAGGAAGGCTACGTCTGGCTGGTCGATCAGGTAAATCGCCGCGTAATACGGGTTAACCGCGAACAGCACATGCGGGTCGTCGGCGATATGATAGACGCCGAATCCGGCCAGCACCAGAAACCAGACCAGCATCACCGGCCCGAAGACGCTGGCCACCCTGCCCGTGCCGAAACGCTGGACCGCGAAAAGCAGCGCCAGGATGAAAAGCGTGATCGGAACCACATATTGATCCAGCGCAGGTGTCACCACCTTCAGGCCTTCGACCGCCGACAGCACTGAAATCGCCGGCGTGATTATCGCGTCACCGAAGAACAGCGCGGCGCCGCAGATGCCGATGGCCAGAATGACGCCCGAAAGCCGTGGATAGCTTTGGCGGGCAAGGGCCATCAAAGACAGCGTTCCGCCCTCGCCACGGTTGTCGGCACGCAAAACGAAGACGACATATTTGATCGTCACGATCAGCGTCAGCGCCCAGACGATGAGCGACAGCACCCCGAAAATGTCTTCCCGCGTGGCGATGCCTGTCTGGCTGGATGCATGCAGGGCCTCGCGGAAGGCATAAATCGGGCTCGTGCCGATATCACCGTAAACGACGCCGAGCGCGCCCAGCGTCAAAAGTCCGAGCTTCTGCTGCGCATGCCCGTTCTGCTCGCCATTCTTGTTGTGCGAGTTATCGTGTTTGTCGGCCGGCTGGGAAGCAGCCTGGCCGCCGATCTCAGCGTTGGCCATGTAAGGAGAAAGCTCCAACCGTCTAGGCGCGCGTCACCTATTCCTGTTGCAGTGCAAAATCAAGCATTCGCTCGCGCACGAGCCGACGTACAGACATGCGCTCCTTGCAAGGCTCGGGGCTGCCATTTGTTGCCTTCGACGGCGAAAATTGGTTAGCGCACAACGGTCAGCGTTTCCGCGGCGCGAGTAATCGCCGTGTAAAGCCAGCGCTGGCGCGTGTCGCGAAAGGCAAAACTTTCGTCGAACAAGACGACGTTGTTCCACTGCGAACCCTGCGCTTTGTGGACAGTGAGCGCGTAGCCGTAGTCGAAATCGTCGTAGCGCTTGCGGGTCTGCCATGGAATTTCGTCGGGCTGGTTCTCTTCAAACACCTGCTTCAAGAGCTTGATTTTGGCCACACCACGATCCGGATCGTCCTCTTCCGGCGAGACCAGCAGGTTGATGCCTGGCTTCACCGTCTCGCGTGACGACGTCATGACCTTCCACAACGAGCCATTGAGCAGACCCTTGGCTGTGTCATTGCGCAGGCAGACCAGCTTGTCGCCTGCCTGGGGGAAGGCGGCTTTGAACCCCTTCAATTCGCGCAGCCGCCGATTGTAGCCGCGGCGTGTGTGATTGCGGCCAACCAGAACCTGATCGGCCTTCAACACCAGTTCCTGCGTCACGTCTTCGCGTCCGATCACCTGCGCGGTGCCATAGTCGCCGCGCATGAACTCCCTGCCCTCACGCACATCGAGCGCCAGCCGGATGATCGGGTTGTCGCGCGCCTGCCGGTGAATTTCGGTCAGCAGGTAGTCCGGCTCGTGCTCGGTAAAGAATCCGCCGCCCGAGATCGGCGGCAACTGGCCGGGATCGCCCAGCACCAGGATCGGTGTTCCAAACGACATCAGGTCGCGGCCGAGTTGTTCATCCACCATCGAGCATTCGTCGATGATGACCAGTTTAGCCCGCGAGATCGGACTCTGGCGATTGAGCGAAAAAGTCGGCGACATCGACGACTTGCCCGTCGTTTCGTCTGCGACTGCTTCCTCGCCACGCGGCCGATAGATCAGCGAGTGTATGGTGCGGGCGTTGGTCGCCCCCTTCGAGCGCAGCACCTGCGCGGCCTTGCCGGTGAAAGCAGCAAACTGCACCTGGCCATCGACATGTTCGGCGAAATAGCGCGCCAGTGTCGTCTTGCCGGTGCCGGCATAACCGAACAGGCGGAAAATCTGCGGCCGGCCCGACTTCAGCCAGCGCGCCACAGCTTTCAGCGCTTCATCCTGTTGTGGGGAAAAGTCCATGCATTCGGTTGGCAGGATTCGGGGTTGTCGAGCAAGGGCGATGTCTCGCCTGACGATATCGGGCAACAAATGAGAACATAAGTAGAACATCGCATGTTGGAGCCAGCGCTTCCGCCGAGACTAAGCCCCTTCCTCGGCAGCCTTCGCCGCGGCCTGCTTCTTGCGCCGGGTCGTATGCGCCTGCGCGGCGGCGAGTGCCGCGACCGCGGCCTCGTCCTGCTGCACCTGAACCGAGGGGCCGGGCAGCTTGATGCCGTGTTCCTTGAACGCCTGACGGACCGCCACGTAGAATTTGCGTTTCATCTGGAACGCGCCGCCGGGCTTCAACGTCACCTTCAGGCGGATGACGATGCCGTAATCGCCGAATTCCTGCACGCCCTGCATCTTGATCGGCTCGATGACCCACGGCTTGAACTCGGGATCTTCGGCCAGCGTCAGGCCAATGCGCTTGATCAGCTTGCGCGCAAATTCAAGGTCGGTGTCGAACCCGACAGTAAGGTTGAATTTGTCGGTGGTCCAATCGCGGCTCTGGTTCTGCACGGCGCCCAACTCGCCAAAGGGGATGGTGAATAGCGGCCCGCGATGGTGGCGCAGCTTGATCGAACGCAGCGAAAAGCTCTCCACAGTGCCCATATATTTGCCGCTGGTGATGTATTCGCCGACGCGAAAGGCATCGTCGAGCAGATAGAAAACGCCGGAAATCACATCCTTCACCACCGTCTGCGCGCCGAAGCCGACCGCAACGCCGACGACGCCCGCACCGGCGATCAACGGCCCAATCTGGATGCCGATCGAGGACAGGATCATCAGGATCGCCATGATCAGGATCACCGCAAACATGATGTTCTGAATGATCGGAAGCAGCGTCAACAGCCGCGCCTGCTGTGGATCGAGCGCATGCGCCTCTTCATCGCCGCCCGGAATCGGCATGTGGACGCCAAGCTTGCGCTCGATCAGCGCCTTGACGATCGACCAGCCGAAATCGGCGGCGAGCGCGATGATCGCTGCGTTGAGCAGCGCCCGCAGGATGAGCGTCATCGTCGGGTGGTCGGTGCTTTCCATGCTGGACATATCCAGCCCCCAGGCCCGGGCCAGCAATAAGGCCGCGATCACGATCAGCACCATGCGAATGCCGCGCTCGACGACAGCCATGGTGACGGCCGGGATCATCGGCCGTCCGGCCTCTTCAGGTCCCGGACGCAGGATGAAATAGACCGCCCGATGCGCCAGCACGACGATCGCGGGCAGGAAGAACGCCGCCACGACGAACCAGAAGGCGGTCGAGGCGCCGGCAAGACGCAGGATCAAAAGCAGGATGAAATAAGCCGTCAGCAGCCAGGTCGCGCCAGTGTGCCCGATGCGCTTGCCAGCCTCTTCCTCCGGCGCTGGGCGCGGCCGCCGCCAGACTGCCGCCAGGAAGAGAAGCGCCACCACGATATCGGCCGGCACCGACAGCGCCAGAATGCCGTCATGGCTAAAGCCCAGGATCGGCAACAGCGTGAAGGTCGCCGCAATGAACATCATCCAGGCCGCGATGATGAAAATCCACCGCGACCAGTGATCGGCGGTGGCGTTGCTGATCGGCAGGGCGCGCACCTCCTCGGCATGCGCTACATCCATGAAGGATGGCACCAAAGTCGACATAGCCATCAGGCGCGCGGCCCAGACCACGATTGCCGCGCTGAGAAAAGTCAGCACGATTTCGCGTAACAAGGGGGGCCATTCGAACAGCATGAACGCGCCGGCGCTTCCGACAGCGAAAGCGACCACCAGCATCGTCGAATAGAGTATGCGGCTGCCGACCTTCTTGGCGCGCCCCTGCGGCGTGTCGCGCGGCAACGCGATCAGCCAGAGCCGAAACTTTCGCGTCAGACGATAAACCAGACGCATCAGGCCGAGGCCAGCCACGATGAAGGCGGCAAACAGCAGAAACACGCCAAAAAGCCCGCGGTCGGAAAACTCCCGCATGGTGATGTTTTTCACCCGCGCAAACTGGTTCGGCAGGTCGGGGAAGGCGCGGGCAATGCGCTCGATATGCGCCTTGAAGCGATCGAGGCCGTACGAGACCATGGTCTTTTCCATGCCCGCTTCTGGCGTCGCCGGCGCGGCAGGTTGCGCGGCAGCTGCCGGCGGCGGCGCCTGCACCTGCTTGGTCAACCAGTCCTTGACGGCGGGATCGGAAAGCAGCGCCACGAACTGGTCGATCTTCTGCTGATCGGGCGTGGCCGGCGGCGCCGTCTGAGCCGTTGCCGACAGAACGCCGGACAACGCAAAAACCATCAGGAATGCGAGCAGGTTTGCGACGATGCGAAATGACATGAAAAGCAATCGCTGGGAGCGGACGCTAACGGCCGCCTTGCTCCCCATGCAGGCGGCCTTGAAGCAGTAACACGAAGGCAAACGGCTTGTCTTCTGGCTGCTGCGGGCCGGAACGACCCGCCGCCGGCGGTCCTATTTCGTGGTGTACCCCCCGTTCACAAGAATGGTCTGCCCTGTCATCCACCAGCCGTCGGACACCATCATGCGGATATAGGGCACGATGTCCTGAATGTCGGTCAGGCCGGTTTTGGAGAAGCTGGAAAGCGCGGCGGCGGATTTGTGGTAGGCCTGCGCATCGGCCCCTTCGGCCGGATAGAAGAACGAAGTATCCATCGGACCCGGGCCGATCGCCGTCACTGAGATGCCGCGTTCCCCCAGCTCCTTCGACGCCGCGCGCGTAAAATGCTCGACCGGCGCCTTGGTGCCGGCATAGGCGGCGTAGAACGGCGTGAAGGCGCCGAGCAGCGAGGTGACCAGCGTGCAGATCTTGCCGTTGTCGTTCAGATGCTTGCCGGCTTCCCTCATGAAGAAGAAAGCCGTCTTCGAATTGACCGCGCTCATCTCGTCAAATTCGGCCTCGCTGATTTCGGTCATCGGCTTCTTGAGCACCTTGCCGACCGTGTTGATGGCGATGTCGGGACGGCCAACAGCCGCGACGACGTCGTTGAAAAGCTTCTCCATGGCCCCAGCCGTTGTGAGGTCGGCTTGGAAGGCGACGGCCTTCGCGCCGGACTTTTCGATTGCCGCGACGGTCGCTTCGGCGTCTTTCTTGGTCGAAGCGCTGTTGTAGTGAATGGCCACGGCCTTGGCGCCGTGCTCCGCCAGGTCGCGGGCCAGCAGACCGCCCAAATTCTTCGCCCCGCCGGCGATGATGACGACTTTCCCCTTGATGCTGTGGTCGGTCATGGGTGCTTCCTTTCTCGATTCAGATGATCAGGTTTCAAATCTACTGGACATAAACGCTGGAAAAAGTAGCTTCGCTTGACATCACTGTTCGGATATTTCGACCAATTAGAGAGTTGGAATTTACCTGTGGATCGCGTCGAGCTCTTGCGTGTTTTTGTGCGTGTGGCGGACTGCGCAAGCTTTACCCAGGCAGGTAGTCAGCTCGACCTGCCGCGCTCTTCGGTTTCCGCTGCAATCGCCGAACTTGAGGGCCTCGTGAGCGCGCGGCTGTTGCATCGGACCACACGCCGCGTCTCGCTGACCAATGACGGTGAACTGCTCTATGCGCGCACGCTAAACCTGCTGGCGGACTTCGACGAAACCGAAAACCTGTTCCGGCGCGGCACGGGCGCCATCGGCGGCAAGCTGCGGGTGAACATGCCGGGACGCATCGGCCGGCTGACGATCGCGCCTCGGCTGCACGAATTCCTCGACGCACATCCCGGCGTCGAGGTCGAGATGGGGACGACCGACCGCGCGGTCGATCTGGTCGGCGAGGGCATCGATTGCGTGCTGCGCGTCGGCCCGCTCGCGGATTCCAGCCTCGTCGGCGTTTCGATCGGCGAGCTGCCGCTGATCAATGTCGCCAGCCCCGCCTATATTGCACGACATGGCGTGCCGGACGATCCAATACAGCTCGATGCACATCTGGCGGTCAATTACGCCTCACCCACCAGCGGTCGCATCGAGGATTGGGAGTGGATCGAGGGCGGACGCGTCCACACACGGACCATGGCCAGCCGGGTGACCGTGAACAACGCCGAGGCCTATATCGCGTGCTGCCTGGCCGGGCTCGGCATGATCCAGATCCCGGCCTACGACGTGCGATCCGACATCGCGCGCGGCGAACTGGTCGAGGTCATGCCGCAGCACCGCGCCGCTGCAATGCCCATCTCGATCCTCTATCCGCATCGCCGGCACATTCCGACCAGGCTCAGGGCCTTCACCGACTGGCTGACGGCACTGCTGCGTCAGGATGTGCTGGGATGAACCAGACTCAATGCCGGCCGACGTGCTCCGCGATCGCCGCAACAATCTCGTCGCTGTCCTGCGGGTGGATCTCGTGCCCACCGCCATTGATACGCACCAATCGGGCACCCGGAACGATGCTAGCGAATGCCTCGCCGTGCTCGACCGGAAACAGGGGATCCGATGTACCGTGAATAACGAGTGTTGGAACCTCGATATCGGCTGCCTTGAGTTCCGAGCCATCGTCACCAAGCAGCATGAAGTGGTTCGTCACACTTCGGAAGTCGTGCGACCTTTTCATGTCGCGCGCGATCAGGTCCGCGATCGCCGCGCCGTCGTGTGGATGCTTGGTGCTGGCGATCATCGCGCAGTCCTTGCGGATATAGGCCGCCATGGCGGCGAGGTCCGTCCAGTCGACCGTCTCGCCCTCCGCTGAATGTGCGCGGTAGGCTTCGGTCGAAGGCGGCAGGTCTTTCATGCCGACCGGCGAGGTGCTGATGAAACTCGCCGAGCGCACGCGGTTGGGATAACGCAGCGCAACCTGCTGCGCGAGCATGCCGCCCATCGACATCCCGACGATATGCGCCTTGTCGATGCCGTAGCCGTCGAGAATGGCGACTGCATCGTCCGCCATATCGGCAAAGCTGTAATTGGGCTGGCCCTGCGGGCAATGCGTCGACAGGCCGGTGTCGCGGTTGTCATAGCGGATGACGAAAAAGCCGGCGTGGACGAGCCCGGCGCAAAACGTCTCCGGCCACCAGAGCTTTGAAGCCATGACGCCCATAATCAGCAGGATCGGCGAATCGGACTGGTCGCCGAGCGCTTCGGTGAAGAGTTTTGCCCCGCCCCGCTCGATCCATTTTTCCGATGTCATGCTCGCCTCCTAGCATTGATGCCCCTTACTGATTTCTTATTATAACTAGTTTTTAAAAGCAATCACTTTTCGCAGGAATGAAAGTGCTCCCCTCCGTCAGAGCGGCAAAGATCGGCGCATCGCCGGCGAAATGCGACTATCCGGAAACTCAGCGACGGTCCTGCTGCGGATCGTTTTCGAGGACGATCGGCTTGCCATGCGGCGTCGCGTGCGCGGCGCGTTCCCAGGCGGCGGCAACGTCATCGATAGTGGTGGTCGAGGCTAGACCCTTGGCAACTATCAGCTTTTCCAGTGCCGCCAGCCAATGCTCGTAATAATCATGACCGTCATCGGAGGCGTGGTTGCTGTGGACTTCGGTGCCGAGCGCCGCCGCCCACTCGGCTGCGGTGAAAATGCCTCGGTCCTGCAAGGCCACAACCAAGGCAAAGGCCTGTGCTTCCCAAGGTTCGCAAAAGGTCGCGGCGCTGTCGACTGGCGCTGAGCCAACATCATGCCGGCTCAAGATAGCTCTCCCAGGCGTCGATCGAGACTGTCAGCGTCGGATCGCTCCCCTCGCCCCAGATTTCACGCCCATCGAAAACAACGGTGTAAACATATTGCGGCTGCTCGCCCTGGCCGTGCGCATTGGTATCGGGAAAGACGAAACCTTCCCGCACGGCATCGATCGTTCCGACCTTGCCGCGCGCATAGCGCGGCAGCCGCGTATGTCCGGCCGGGTTGAAAGTCTTGGTCCGCACACGATCGCCGGCGCGAAAACGCGGTGTGCCCTCGACTGGCCGGTTGCAAGGGCCGCCTTTTGCCAGGACTGCCGGGACGTCGACCGCATTCAGTTTGCGTTTGGGTGTCGTACCAACCGCCAGCGCCCTGCCCTCGGCCCGCTCGGCGGCGCTGACGAAACCGTGCCGGTCCAGCAGCGTCTCGAGGCCCTTGATCCAGATCTCATAATAGCTCGACGCATAATAGTCGGCAGGATGCAGGCTTTCGCGCGCATGGCGGCTCTCGTCGATGTTCCAATGGCCCATCGCGCCGGAGCACAAGGTCACGCCGAGCGCGCGCTTCTCCCAATCCGCGTGGAAGACTGGCTCGTCCTGTTCGGGCGCGACCGGCCCAAAACCCATCTGGCCACCGAGATCCTGCGGTCCGTTCATGCCGCCTCCGGAAGCTTGGCGCGCGCCGTCCCGATCATTGAATCGCGGCTGACTAGATCGGCCAAACGCTGCTCGCTCCAATCGTCCGTGCCCTCTGGGCGCAGAGGAACGACAAGATACCGCAACTCGGCGGTCGAATCCCAAACGCGGATTCGAGTCTCGGGCGAGAGGCTTAGGCCGAATTCCTCCAGCACCGAGCGAGGATCGATCACCGCTCGGCTGCGGTAGGGCGGCGCCTTGTACCAAACCGGCGGCAATCCGAGCACCGACCATGGGTAGCAGGAGCACAAGGTGCAGACGATCAGGTTGTGCGTATCGGGTGTGTTGAACACGGCCTGCATATGCTCGCCTTGTCGGCCGGCGAAGCCGAGCGAGGCAATCGCCGCCGTGGCATCACGCTTCAGCCACGCGGCGTAATCTGGATCGACCCACGCCTTGGCGACGACTTTAGCGCCGTTCTTCGGGCCGACCTTGTTCTCATAGGTGTCGACGATGACATCAATGGCAGCAGGATCGATCAGCCCCTTCTCGGTCAGGATCGTTTCCAGCGCCTTGACCCGCGCGGCCATCGGATCGAGGTGATTGTCGTGATGATCGTGATCGTGAGACATGGACGCACGCTACGGCTTCTGGAAACGCTCGGCAATCGGGCAGCGGCGACCGGTCATTGCGCCTCGCTGAAACTCAGGAAAAGACCTCGCCCGCTGTGCCGGCCACCAGCGCGATGCCGGAGAACATCAACAGCACCAGGATCAGCCGCCGGAAGGCCCGCACATGAAGGCGTTGAAACAGCAGAACGCCAAGCACCGCCGGGACGGCGAGCGCCGGCGCAATCCACGCGAACAGGACCAAGACGTCGCGATTGATCGAGCCGGCAAAAATGTAGGCGGTCAAAGTGGCGACATGCATGGCGATGTTGAAGGCTTGCAGCACACCGCGCTGGACGTCCTTGTCCCAGCCGCGCAATGTGGTCCAGAGCGTCGGCGCAGGGCCTGATATGCCGGCCAGCCCGCCCATCACGCCGCCCACGAAGCCAGCCAGGCCGTCCGCAATGCGTCCGCCATGCCGCCAGGCAAAATCATGCGGCATGAACAGCATCAGCGGGCAGTAGATGAGCAGGAAAACGCCGAGCCAGAACTTGAAGGCAACTGGATCGATCCAGTGCAGCAGCCAGGCGCCGAGCGGCACGCCCAGCAACCCGCCGACGACCAGCGGCAATAATAGCTTCATGTCGAAGCCGCGCCACACCCAGGGAAGTGCGACCAACTGGCCGACCAACGCGCCGAACACGGACATCGGCGCGGCCAGACGCGGGTCCACCGCCCAGGCCCAGATCGACAGCGCGACCAGCGAGAAAGCGAAACCGGAAACGCCTTGCGCAAACCCGGCCGCGGCAGCTCCCGCCAAGACGATTACCAGCGTTGCGTCCATTCTCCCAATCTACCGGTTTTAGGGCGGGCTCACTTCAGCACCGGTCGAACCGTGGCCACAAGCGCGCGGGCGCTCTTCGCGTTGCGGCACGGAGCCAAGACCGGGTAAGATTCAGTTTGATTTCGTCCTATTGGTTTCCTCGTGTTAGCACGTATCCATGACACCTCAATCCGTCGATTCCATTCTCGATTGGCTAGCCAAAGAAGCACTGAACGGCACCGACGAGGCAACGCTGGTGCGCGGCTTCTCCGAACGCTGCATTGATGCGGGCTGCCCGCTTGAACGTGGACTGGTGCTGATCGACACCATCCACCCGCTCTATGAAGGCCGGGCGCTGCTCTGGGAGGGCGATCCGGCCGCCGATTTTCGCGAGAACGAATTTCAGCCGGTCAGCAACGACCAAGAGGCTTTGCAAAGCTGGCAGCGAAGCCTTTTCTTCCACATGCTGCGCGACGGCGTGTCCTACGCCCGCTGCCGGCTGGCTGACGGCGATACACGTGGCTACAAGATGGCCGAGGATTTGCGTGACGCCGGTTACACCGACTTTGTCGCCGTCGTCTATCGCCTGAGGGAAGCCTCGAGCATCGAAGATGCCGACGGATTTTATGCCGGCTGGGGGACCAAGGTTCCGGAGGGCTTCAGCGACAACCACGCCGACGCGCTCAAGCGCCTGACCACGCAATTGGCGCTCGCCTTGCGCCTGGCAGCGCAGACGCGACTGGCCGATACGCTGGTGCAAACCTATCTCGGCCGCGATCCTGGCCGGCGGGTTCTGCAAGGCGGCATCGTGCGCGGCCGTGTCGAAAAGATCAGCGCCGTCCTCTGGTTCTCCGATCTGACCGGCTACACACGGCTGTCGGAGGAAGCGTCTTCGGACCAGATAATCACCCTGCTCAACGACTATGCCGAGGCCGTGATCACCTCTGTGCACGAAGCCGGCGGCGATGTATTGAAGCTGATCGGCGACGGCATTCTCGCGATCTTCTCCGGCGGCGATCTGCAGCAAGATTCGATGGCTGCAATGGCCGCCGGCCGCGCATTGGGCCAACGATTGCACGATCTTGCCGAACGCCGCCGCGCCGAGGGCCTGCCGGTCGCCGATGTCCATCTCGGCATCCACTTCGGCGATGTCTATTACGGCAATATCGGCAGTCCGGACCGGCTGGATTTCACCGTCGTGGGATCGGCCGTGAACGAGGTGAGCCGCATCGCCTCGATGTGCCATTCGGTGGATCGGCGCATCCTCTGCTCGGCGGAGTTTATTGACCTGCTGCCGAAGGAGTATCAGCAAAACTTTGTTTCGGTGGGTCGGTTCGCGCTACGCGGCGTTGGCAGCGCCCGGCATCTTTACACTCTGGACCCGTCGCTGCTGAAGAATCGACAACCGCTAGGCAGCACCGGGACCGAACCAACGGTAGCAAGTGACGACGTCGGAGCCGCCAATGGAGCCTTGGCAAAGTAGTTCGGCTGAGGGTCAGGACGTTCCCAGCAAGGCTCCAAGGCGCGGAACCTGTATATCCCGAGGATACACAACCAATTCCGAGAGGCGGCAACAGGCTCTTACATCCCCTGCGGACCGCGATTCATCGCCGCCACGCCGGTGCGGCAGATTTCGACCAGCCCCAGCGGCTTCATGATCGAGATGAACTGCTCGATCTTGGGCACGGCGCCGGTCAGTTCGAAGATGAAATGCTCGGTGTTGGCGTCAATGACCTTCGCGCGAAAAGCCTCGGCCAGCCGCAATGCCTCGACGCGGGCATCGCCGGTGCCGGCGACCTTGACGAGAGCAAGCTCCCGCGCGAGCGGCTTATCGTGTCCAAGCTCGCCTGCCCGCAGCGTCAGGTCGACGACACGATGCACCGGCACGATACGCTCGAGCTGATGCCGGATCTGCTCCAGCACATGCGGCGTGCCGCGCGTGACAACTGTGATGCGCGACAGATGCTTGTCGTGCTCGGTCTCGGAAACCGTCAGGCTTTCGATATTATAGCCTCGACCGGAGAAGAGCCCGATGACCCGGGCGAGAACGCCCGGTTCGTTGTCGACTAGGACGGAGAGCGTTCGCGTCTCCGGACGCTCCGTCTCCTTGGCGATGAAATAGGCGGAACCGGTAGGCTGTTGATGGGCGTTCATGAAAATCGCTCTGATAGAGAATGAGTTGGAAGAACTGGCTTACACCAGCTCCCTGCCCTTGGCGTCGATGGCGTTTGCCACCGCTTCGTCGGTCGCCTCGTCGGGCAACAGCATCTCGTTGTGCGCCTTGCCGGACGGGATCATCGGGAAGCAGTTGGCGAGCGCTGCCACGCGGCAATCGAACAACACCGGCTTCTTGACGTCGATCATCTCCTGGATCGCATCGTCGAGTTCGTCCGGTTTGTCGCAGCGAATGCCATGGCATCCAAAAGCCTGCGCCATGAGGACGAAATCCGGCATCGCCTCGGTGTAGCTGTGCGACAGGCGGTTGCCGTGCAGAAGCTGCTGCCACTGCCGCACCATGCCCATATACTGGTTGTTCAGAATGAAGATCTTGATCGGCGCCTCATACTGCACGGCGCAGCTCATCTCCTGCATGGTCATCTGCACCGAGGCGTCGCCGGCGACGTCAATCACCAGCGCGTCAGGATGCGCGATCTGCACGCCGAGCGCGGCCGGCAGGCCGTAGCCCATGGTGCCGAGGCCACCCGACGTCATCCAGCGGTTCGGCTGCTCAAAGCCGTAGAATTGCGCCGCCCACATCTGATGCTGGCCGACTTCGGTGGTGATGTAGGTGTCGCGATCCTTGGTCAGTTCATAGAGCCGCTGCATGGCGTATTGCGGCATGATGACGTCCTTGTTGGGCGCGTAGGCGAAGGAATTGCGCGCGCGCCAACGGGCGATCTGTTCCCACCAGGGATAGAGCGCCTTCTTGTCGGCCTTGCTCGCGGTCGCGCGCCACAGGCGCACCATATCCTCCAGAACCATGCCGACATCGCCCAGGATCGGTATATCGGCGCGAACATTCTTGTTGAGCGACGACGGATCGATGTCGATGTGGATCTTCTTCGAGTTCGGCGAGAAGGCGTTCAGCCGGCCGGTGATGCGGTCGTCGAAGCGCGCGCCGATGCAGATCATGACGTCGCAATCATGCATCGCCATATTGGCTTCGTAGGAGCCGTGCATGCCCAGCATGCCGAGCCAGTTCTTGCCGCTGGCCGGATAGGCGCCCAGACCCATCAGCGTCGACGTGATCGGGAAGCCGGTCAGTTCGACCAGTTCGCGCAGCAAATGGCTGGCCTCCGTGCCGGAATTGACGACACCGCCACCGGAATAAATGATGGGACGCTTGGCTCCGGTCATCAATTCGACCGCCGCCTTGATCTTCTCGAGATCGCCTTGCGTCTTCGGCTGATAGCTCATGCGCGGCGCGGTTTCCGGCGGCGTGTAGATGCCCTTGGCAAACTGCACGTCCTTCGGGATATCGACCACGACCGGGCCCGGCCGGCCGGTGGTGGCGACGATGAAAGCCTGATGGATGACCCGCGACAGCTCGTTGACGTCGCGCACCAGCCAGTTGTGCTTGGTGCAGGGCCGGGTAATGCCGACTGTGTCGCACTCCTGGAAGGCGTCGGAGCCGATCAGCGTCGTCGGCACCTGGCCGGTGATGCAGACCAGCGGGATCGAATCCATCAGCGCATCTTGCAGCGGCGTCACGGCGTTGGTCGCGCCGGGGCCGGAGGTGACCAGCATGACCCCCGGCTTGCCGGTCGAGCGCGCATAACCTTCCGCCGCATGGCCGGCGCCCTGCTCGTGGCGAACCAGGATGTGCTGAATGTCGTCCTGCTGGAACAGTTCGTCATAAATCGGCAGGACCGCGCCGCCCGGATAGCCGAACAGATGCTGGACGCCATTGTCCTTCAGCGCCTGCACCACCATCTCGGCGCCCGTCATTTCGCGGCGTTCTGAACTTGCCTTGGCCATCGGTCCGGTCCTGTCTTCGATCTGTAGAACTGCGTTTAGTTGGATTGTGGACAATAAAAAAGGCCCCCGAGGGAGCCTGTGTGTCGCGCATGGGAGGATTTCGCCCGGCGGTTACACCGCCTTGCCCACGCGCTTTCCTACTACGAGAATGAGTGCCGTTTTCATGGGCGCGGACGTTAAGTACGGAAAATGTGCGCTGTCAATGGATTTGTGAAGCTGGGAGGTTGGACTTAACTATCCGATGTGTCGCACTCGCCGCCGCTTGCGCCCGGCCTTGATCGCCTCGACCCGTGCGCCGTCGACCTCGCTCAGGTGCCGGCCGCGTTCAAGCAATTCAAGCGTATATTCCTCATAAGTCAGGCCGACTGCCTCGGCCTTCGACAGCCGAAAGAGAGCGATATCGCGCGACTTCGGCTTCCACGCCCTGGCGTGAGCGTTGCGCCAGTGCAGGAACTTGTGCGGGTCGCCGCCTTTCCATACCGGTCCGGCATAATCGTCCAGGATCGGGCCGCCATTGTCGCGCCGCGTGATCTTGCGCATCAACGCACTCCTCTCAACACCGCGACCAGATAAGTCGCCTTGTTGGGGCCTGGCGCGAAAAAAGTGCAGTCGCTGGGCGGCCCGAGCGCGACGCAATCGCCTGGCTGCATGGCATGCATTGTGTCGCCCTCCGAAAAATCAAGCCGGCCGTCGATCAGCCAGATTTGCTGGCGGATGAAGGCGTAGCTGGAGGCAGGCAGCGTAACGCGGGCTCCTGCCGGCAGTTCGACCCGAACGAGTTCCAGTGGCATGTCGGTGTCGGGCGACAAATGCCGGCGAACATAACCGGTCTCCGGATCGGTCCAGACCGGCTGAGCGTCGGAGCGGGCAAGACTGCCTTTCGCGGCCTCGGCCTGCGCAATCAAAGCCGAGAGTGTCATCCCGAATGCAGCCGAAATGCGTACGAGCAGCACAGCCGTCGGGCTGGTTTCCCCCCGTTCGATAGCACTGAGCATGGCCTTTGATACGCCCGAGCGCGCTGACAGTTCGGCAAGCGACCAACCCCGCATGCTGCGTTCCGCTCGCATACGAGCAGCAATGCCTTTGCCAAGATCGTCCATCATATCAGCCATTTGGCTTCTATATCGGACGAACACGCATCAATCAATGGACAGCAAAAATTTAACCCTTCCCGCTGTTGGCCCGAATTTTATCCCGCCGCAATACGGTGCCTTAACCGTCTTTCTCCAAAATGAAGGCAGGCGACGTGCAGATTGAATCACGATTGAGGGGCTGAGATCAAAAATGCTGGCGAACAGCCAAGTTGCTACTCCTGACGACCGACGCGATCAACATCAGCACGACAAGCGAATTCTCGGCTACGTCGTTCAATGCGATGGCGCCCGCGCCGTACTCGCTGCATTTGCAGATAACGATGAGAGCAACGTTGCGGCCCGGTGGACTGTCGGTAAGCTCATTTCCATCAACCTTGGCTCGATACGCACCGTCGGTCTCGTCTACGCCATCGGCAAACCGGATCGTGGTTGGAGCTTTCACGATCAAAACCCGATCGAAGTCAGTGTCGAGCTTGTCGGTGAAGTTCGTGACAATGAAGCCGGCAAAGCGCCGACATTCGATCGCGGCATCACCCAGTATCCGCACATCGGCGCCATCGCCCACCGCATTCGCTCACGCGATCTCCAGGCGGTCTACGATCTGGGCGGACGTCACTCGGTGACCATCGGCGCCCTGTCGCAGGACAGCGCCATCTCGGCCAACATTGCTATCGACGAAACGCTGGACCGTCACTTCGCGGTGGTTGGGACAACAGGTGTCGGCAAGTCCACTGCCGTGTCGCTGTTACTGCGCAAGGCGGTCGACGCACGACCGGACCTGCGCGTGCTTGTCCTCGATCCGCACAATGAGTTTGGCAGCGCGCTCAGCGATAAATGCATCAGGATAGACGCGACGACGCTAGACCTTCCATTCTGGATGTTCCGGCTCGAGGAATTCGCCGAAGTGCTGTTCCGCGGCCGCGAGGTCATTCCTGAGGAAATCGACCTGTTGCGCGACGTGATCCCGGTGGCCAAGCAGCTTTACCGCAACGGTAGCGCGCCTACCTACCGCCGCAATGACGGAACCACTGCTGATACGCCGATCCCTTATCGGATAGTGGATCTGATCAAGCTGATTGACGAACGGATCGGCATGCTCGACGCAAAAACGGAGCGCCCGCATTACCGGATGCTCAAGAACAGGATCGAATCCGCTGTCGCCGACCCCCGTTATCGGTTCATGTTCGGATCGCGGTTGATTGAAGACACGATCCACGAGACAATTTCGTATATTTTCAGAATTGAAGACGGCGCCGCACCCATCACCTGCTTCGAGATGGCCGGCATGCCGTCGGAAGTCGTGAATTCGGTCTGCTCCGTCCTGGCCAGACTCGCATTCGATCTCACCTTGTGGAGCGAAAAGCGCTTCAAAGTGCTTCTGATGTGCGAAGAGGCCCACCGCTACCTGCCTTCGGATTCGCGCCTCGGTTTTGCGCCCACGAAAGAAGCCTTGTCCCGCATCGCCAAAGAAGGCCGCAAATATGGCTGCTACCTCGGCGTCATCACACAACGCCCCGGAGAACTCGACCCCACCATCTTGTCCCAGTGTTCGACCATCTTTGCGATGCGATTGGCCAACGAGCAGGACCAGGCGATCATCCGTTCGGCCATTGCCGACTCGTCCGCATCCACTCTTTCCTTCCTGTCGTCGATGGGGCAGCGCGAAGCTATCGCGTTCGGTGAAGGCGTCGCGACAACGATGCGCCTCAAATTCGAGACCTTGCCGAAGAGCCGCATTCCCGGTCTCGGCAAGGACCACCATGCCGATGAGCCGAACACAACGTCCGGCAAACTTGATGTCCACGCCATTGTCGAGCGCATGCGCAATTCGCAGATAAGGCAGATAATTCCGGCCCCCGAACCGGAACCGACCCTACAGACCAATCTGGACTCGCTCGTTCGCCGCACAACACCGAAACCCGCATTGTCCAACGACGATCCGAATTTCGGCTACGGTTTGAGATCAGGGACATTCGGCAGCAAAATCGCCGGACAGTGACGGCCTGTTAACGGGCGGTATTTTTCAGATCGGAGCAGAGAATCGAATAGCGCGATTCTGTCATGCGGTCGCCGCCGAGCCCGCTGTCGCCTTTTCGAAGAGACTTTAGGTCAGGCGCAGATACGGTTTCTGCCCTGCCGTTTGGCCTGATAGAGGCGTGAATCGGCTCTTCGATAAAGATCCTCAAGCGATTCCCGGCGGTCCCAGATGGCGAGGCCGACGCTGGCTGTCACCTTCAGCCGCACATTGCCGCTGGCTATCGGCTGCATGGCAATGGCCTTGCGGATGCGGTCGGCAAAACGTGACAGCATCTCCAGATCCATATTGGGGGCAACAATCGCAAATTCCTCGCCGCCAAGCCGCGCGACGATATCGTGATAGCGCGTCATGTCCTTCAGGCAGGCGGCCACTGTTCGCAGTACTTCATCGCCCGTGTCGTGCCCATAGGTGTCGTTGACCTGCTTGAAATGATCCAGATCGAGGATCATCAGGCCGATCGGCCGGTCGATTCGTTCGAACTCCCGCAAATACTCCTTCAAAGCATCGTCGAAGTATCGGCGGTTGTGCATTCCAGTCAGCCCGTCCGTGGCGGCGGCCTGTTCAAGCGTTTGAGACCGGGCGCTCAGCGAGGCCGTCATCTGCCGGAGCTTGCCCTCCTCCCGGACCTGCGTGCGAATGAGCGGATAGATGAGGAACGCGCCGATCGATACCGCGCAGGCGTGCAAGGCGCCGGAAATCAGAACCAGCCAGACAGCGGTCGCCTCACGGCGCGGTTCGCCCAGAACCTGCAACGCGTCCGCAAGCTTCGTCAGTTCCAAATAGAGGACGAAAAGCACCAACGCCGCTGCCAGAATGACTGACATCAGCAACACAAATGCAGATTCCGCTCTGTGGAAACGCATGCGGGGCCTATCTGAACTACGGTCCAGTTATGCTGCGACTTGCCTTAAAGAGCGTTAAAGCTCAATAACTTGGGCGCTCAATCAACAGCGATATTCTTTGCCCTTAACAGGACGATAACGAACTCCGTCACCTTGAGACGAATTCGTCAAAGTCGCCCGTTGGACCAGGCGAAAAACTGAGCCAACCTTCACCGAGTTGATGCCTGAACCATGTAGCCTGCCGCTTGGCATATTGCCGGGTGCTGGCCTTTGCCTTGGCAATTGCCTCGCCCAGCGGGCAATTGCCGGCAAGGTGGCTTGCCAGTTCGGGCACGCCTATGGCGCGCATGGCAGGCAAAGCTGGATTGAGGCGCAGATCAACCAGAGCGCGGACTTCGCCGAGCGCGCCCATGCTCACCATGCTGTCGAACCGCTTCTCGATCCGGTCGACAAGAACCTCACGAGCGACCACCACCTGGAGCAGGCGGGCCGTCGATCGATCTATCAGCGGTGGCGAATTTCCGGCCTGCCATTCAAGGATCGAACGGCCGGTTGCCTCCAGCACTTCCAGGGCGCGGACAATCCGCTGCCCATCTCGCGCACTGAGCCGCAGGGCGGCGTCGGGATCGCGCTCCAACAGGACACCGTGCAGGCGCGACGGCTCCTCTTCGCTGAGCTTGAAGCGCCAACGGTCGCGGATCGCTGGCGGGATCTGGGGAATTTGCGAAAGTCCCTGAACCAGCGCGCGGAAATAAAGCCCGGTGCCGCCAACAAAAATCGGCGTCTTGCCTTCGAATGCGCCGCTGTCGATCAGCGCCTGGACATCGCGCAGCCACGCGCCGGTCGAATAGGCGACACCGGGATGGACATGGCCGTAAAGAAGATGAGGCGCAGCGCGCAGATCATCCTCGCCCGGCCGCGCCGTCAGAACCCGCAGTACGTCGTAGACCTGCATGGAATCGGTGTTGACGATGACGCCGTTTTCCCGACGCGCAAGATCGAGCGCCAGTCGCGACTTGCCGCTGGCGGTCGGTCCCGCTATCAGGATCGCGTTCCTGATGCTGCCTGCGCGGCTTTTCTCTTCGGTCTTTTCCATGCCGCTCATCGCAACACTGATCTCACATCCTGCAAAAAAGCTGCTGGAACCATCGCTCGCTGCCAAGGTGGCGCAAACGGTGGGGGCCAACGCGGTTGACTGGTTGGCCGAGGGCATTGCCTGCGACATCGCCCCGCCTAATGCAACAGACGCGACCGAAATCGAGGCTTTCGTCAGAGATGCGCTGGCTGCAATTCCAGTCGACGTGGTCGTACACGAAGGCGCCGGACGCAGGAAAAAAATCCTCATCGCCGATATGGATTCGACGATGATCGATCAGGAATGCATCGATGAATTGGCCGATGAGGTTGGCCTCAAGGAGCATGTCGCGGCAATCACGGCGCGCTCCATGAACGGCGAAATCGCCTTCGAGCCTGCATTGCGCGAACGCGTAGCTTTGCTAAAGGGCTTGAACGCCAGCGTCATCGACAGCATCATCGCGACGCGTCTCACCTTGGCGTCCGGGGGCCGCGAACTGGTTCAGACCATGAAGGCGAACGGCGCCTGGACCGCACTTGTCTCTGGGGGCTTTACCGCTTTCACGGCGCGCATCGCCGACAAGCTCGGATTTCAGGAAAACCGTGCCAACCAGCTTTTGGAGACCGATGGCAAGCTGACCGGCAAGGTGCTGGAACCAATTCTAGGCCGTGAGGCCAAGGCGCAGGCACTTTTGGAAATTTCCGCTCGCCTAGGCGTCACGCCGACCGATGCGATTGCCGTCGGCGACGGCGCCAACGATCTCGATATGATCAGGCTCGCCGGAACCGGCGTTGCACTGCACGCCAAACCATCCGTCGCGGCTCAGGCCAAGGTACGGATCGACCACAGCGATCTCACCGCCCTGCTTTATATACAGGGTTATCGGCAGGCGGATATCGTCGGCTGAATAGCAAAAAAGCGGCTCGACAGCCGCCTTTTTCTTTATTGATCAATATCTTGCGGCTGTTTCCGGACTCAGTCCATCCGCACAGTCACAAACCGCAGTTCGCCCGTTTTCGACGCCAGCATCAGCAGCGCGTTCTTGCGACCCTGCTCCTTCAGCTTGCCGACGCGGTCCATCATGTCCTTCGGCGACTTGACCGACTCCTGCGCAATCTCGGTGATCACATCGCCTGCGACCACGCCGCGCTCCGCCGCGACTGAATCCTTGGCTACTTCGGTTACGACGACGCCTGAAATATCATCGGCAATGCCAAATTTTTTCCGGTTCTCGTCATTGAGCTCGCCGATGGTCATGCCGAGCACATTGGCGGTGACGACCGGGCCGGCATCTTTGCCCTCGTCCGGCTTGCCGTCTTCATTTTCGGCGAGTTTTTCACCATCCTCGAGCCGGCCGAGCGTCACCTTGACGGTCTGCTCCACGCCTTTGCGCACGATCACGACGTCCACGGCCTTGCCGACCGGGCTTTCGGCGACGATGCGCGGCAGATCGCGCATTTCGCGGATATCCTTGCCGTCGAATTTTATGACGACATCGCCCGGCTGAATGACGCCGTTGTCGACCGGACCACCCTTGATCACGCCCGCGATCAATGCCCCTTTTGCGCCCTTCATACCGAGGCTTTCGGCGATCTCATCGGTGACGGGCTGGATGCGCACGCCGAGCCAGCCGCGCCGCGTTTCACCGAACTCGCGCAACTGATCGACCACGCCCACCGCCATTTCCGACGGGATCGAGAAACCGATGCCGATCGAGCCGCCCGACGGCGAAATGATCGCCGTATTGATACCAATCACCTCGCCATGCATGTTGAACAGCGGGCCGCCCGAATTGCCGCGGTTGATCGCCGCGTCGGTCTGGATGAAATCGTCGTAAGGCCCCGAGCTGATATCGCGGTTACGGGCGGAGATGATGCCGACGGTGACCGAACCGCCGAGACCGAACGGATTGCCGATCGCCATCACCCAGTCGCCGATGCGCATCTTGTCGGAGTCGCCGAATTTGACCTCCGTGAGAGCTTTCTTGGTGGGGTCCACCTTGAGCACGGCGATGTCAGTCTTGGTGTCCGTGCCGACGAGCTCAGCCTTCAGTTTGGACCCATCCGAAAAATTTATCTCGATCTCATCCGCGTCCGCGATGACGTGATTGTTGGTGACGATGATGCCTTCCTTGCCGTCGATCACGAATCCTGAACCGAGCGACTGCACCTTCTGTCCGCCTCGATTGCCGCCCGGCCCCTGACGATCGTTGAAGAAATCGTCGAAGAAATCGCGGAACGGCGAACCTTCCGGCAGCTCCGGCATCGGCACGGCTTCAGGACCACCCGAGCCTTTGGCGTTCTGCGATGTGGAGATGTTGACCACCGCGCCGAGCAATCCCTGCGCCAGATCGGCAACGGAATCCGGACCTTGCGATAGAGGATCGACCGAGGGCGGCGTGGCGCCGAGGGCTGGAGGTGTCGTTCCAGGCGCCGGCGTGGCGGGAGCGGGTGATGTCGGAGCCGGAGCCGCTGGCGCTGTTTGCTGCGCGAGCGCCGCACCTGGCAGTGCCGCCGAGCCAGCCATGAACAGCGCAAGCGTGGCGCCAATGACGCGACGGCCAAACATATCGATGCGGTTGGATGTCATGAAATGCCTCCCGGCGTGAAATTCTCTGGGGGAACGCCGTCGAGCCGGCCCAAATATGCAGGCCCGAGGTTTCGGCGAGAAATAAGGCGTGTTTGGGGCTTTGGCTATCCGGACGTTGTAAATCGTGCGTTACCCGCCGGGGTCCACTTATCCGCTGCGCGCCAGCCAGACGATCAGCACGCCGACGGCCATTGCGGCGATGCCCGCGAGCCGCAGGACATGCTCTGGAATCTGCAGCACGTCCTGGGCAAGGCGTTTGGCGGCATTGGGAAAGCCGCCATAAATCAGCCCTTCGAACACCAGCACCAGACCGAGAGCGGCGACAAGATCGCTCACGGTCGAGTTATTGGGCTGGCGCTGCCGGAGCCGGCGTCGTTGCCGCGCCTGCCGCGTCCTTGAAGAAGCGGAAGAACTCCGAATCCGGCGACAGCACCATTGTCGTGCCGTTGCCGCTCAAGGCCGACAGATAGGCGTTCATCGAGCGATAGAACTCGAAGAACGCCGGATCCCGCTGGAAGGCGGCGGCGAAGGTCGCGTTGCGCTCGGCTTCGCCCTGACCGCGGATGATCTCGGCGTCGCGTTGCGCGGCGGCGATCGTCTCGGTAACCTCGCGGTCGGCCTTGGCCTTGAGGCGCTGGGCTTCCTCACGGCCGCGCGCCCGCAGCCTCTCGGCCTCGGCCAGACGCTCGGCCTTCATGCGCTCATAGGTCTGCTGCGACACGTCGGAGGTGAGATCGGTACGGCGGATGCGGACATCCTCGAGTTCGAGACCAAGCGATGTCGCGTCGGGGCGCAGCTGATCGCGCACCTCGCGCATCATGGACGCGCGCTCTTCGGAGAGCGCCGCCTCGAAACCACGCAGACCGTAGACCCGGCGCAGCGCAGCATCGAGACGAGTCTTGACCCGCTGCTCCGCCAATTCGAGGCTGCCTGAAACGGTTGCCCTGAAGACCCGTGCATTGGCGATCCTGTAGGCGACGAAAGCGTCCACGTCGTAGAATTTGCCGCCCGAGACCTGGACGCGGATATTGTCCATATCGAACCGCATGACACGATCTTCGATGATCTGGACATTGTCGGCCTCGAACATTGAGAACGGCAGCTTGAAGTAGATGCCAGGCTCGGTCTTCACGTCGACGATTTCGCCGAAGCGGAGCACGATGGCCTGATCGCGCTCGTTGACGACGAAAACCGACGAATAGACGAGAAACGCGACAATGGCGGCAATGACACCAAAAATAGGAAGACGATTGCTGTTCATCAGTTCGACCCTCCGGCCGTCACGGCGCCGCCGTTCTGCTGCGTCGTGCCCTGTTGCTGCGGCGGGTTCTGCCGGCGTTGAAGTTCAGGCAAAGGCAGATAGGGCAACACGCCCTGCTGCCCGTTGCCGGACTCGAGGATCACCTTGTTCGAGCCACCGAGCACCTTTTCCATCGTTTCGATGAAAAGCCGCTTGCGGGTGACGTCCGGCGCCTTGGCGTATTCGTCGTAGACCGAGATAAAGCGCTGGGCTTCACCCTTAGCTTCCTCGACGACCCGGTTCTTGTAGGCGGCGGCGTCTTCACCGATCTGCGCGGCCTGACCTCGGGCCTGACCGAGACGCTGGTTGGCATATTGATTGGCCTCCTCGCGGAAACGATCCTCGTCCTGCTCTGCGCGCTGCACCTCGTTGAAGGCGTCGGCCACTTCACGCGGCGGCGACGCGTCCTCGATGGAGACCGCGTTGATGGCGAGGCCCGCGCCATATTCGTTCAGCGACGTTTGCACGATGTTGCGCACGTCATCGGCGATGCCTTGGCGATTGTCGCGGAAAATGTCCTGTGCCGGACGGCGGCCGACAACCTCGCGCATGGCGCTTTCGGCGATCTGGCGGGCCATGCCGTCAGGATCGGAAACATTGAAGAGATAAGCGCGCGGATCGTTGACCTGATAGGCCAACGAGAACTGCACATTCACGATGTTCTGATCGCCCGACAGCATCAGGCCGGCGGCCCCGCCGTCACGGCCGCCGCCGATGGCGATCAGCTTTTCGGCGGTGACCACCTTCTCGACCGTCTCGATAGGCCACCAGTGGAAGTGTAGGCCCGGCTGGGCAAGCTCTTCCTTCGGCTTTCCGAAGCGCAGCTCCACAGCGAGCTCGTCAGGCTGGACGGTGTAGACCGCCTTGAAGAACCAGGCCGCCACCAGCGCCAGCAGAATAAGGCCGAGCAACGCCGGGCTGAAACCGCCGCCGGTCGGCAGCGCGCGCTTGAGGCGATCCTGTCCCTTGCGGATGATGTCTTCGAGATCCGGCGGCTGATTCTGCGGTCCACCCGGACCGCGCGGTCCCTGGCCCCAAGGCCCGCCGCTATTGCCGCCGCCGCCCCATGGGCCGCCGCCACCGCCGCCGCTCTGATTATTCCAGGGCATCAAATTCCTTTCAAACGCTCGCCGACGGCCCGCCCCGTCGTTGTGACACTCTATAGGGATGCAAGAATGCGCTTTCAACGCGGCTCAAAGGAGGCATCACGGATTTGTAATCGATTGCTAAACGAAAAACGGGCTTAGCGGGCAAAATTCGACAGCCGCTTCAAGTTTTGCGGCGCTGATAGACCACATAGCGGGTCGCGTGGCTGTCTTTTTCACCGGCGGGAAAATCCTCGCTGCTGACGATCTCCCAGAGAGCCGGGTCGATGTCGGGAAAACGCGTGTCGCCATCAACGTCAGTCAGCACATGTGTGACATAGAGACGGTCGGCGAGCGGAAGCGCCTGACGATAGATCTCGCCGCCGCCGATGATGCAGACCTCATCCAGCCCCGGGAGCGCCTCGAGCTTTTCTTCCGCGAGCACCAAGGCCTTGTCGAGGCTGGTCACCACATCGGCGCCTTCCGCCACGTAGGCCGCATCACGGCTGATGACGATGTTCGGCCGGCCCGGCAAAGGCCGCCTCGGAAAGCTTTCCCAGGTCTTGCGGCCGGCGATGACCGGCTTGCCCATGGTTGTCGCCTTGAAGCGCTTCAGATCGGTCGACAAGCGCCACGGCAAACCGCCATCACGGCCGATCACGCCGTTCTCGGCGATGGCGACATGGATCGCGATATGCATCAGCCGCGCGTCCAAAGGTTGATATGGACACGCCCTACAATACCCCCCTCTGTCCTGTCGGACATCTCCCCCTCAAGGGGGGAGAGCACGCGCGTCATCGACGACGCTTTTCCTACAACGTTGGTGGCTGGCGAAACCAAAGCGGCCGGCTGATCTCCCCCCTTGTGGGGGAGATGTCCGGTAGGACAGAGGGGGGCAACGTAGAGCACGGATCTGTCAAACCGATGCGAATTCATACCGCGATGGGCGCCTTGATCGACGCATCGGCGAGATAGTTCTCCAGCCGGAAATCCTCGAAACGGAAGGCGAAGAGATCGTCGATATCAGGGTTGATCCACATTGTCGGCAGCTTCTTCGGGTCACGCGAAAGCTGTTCGCGCGCCTGCTCGAAATGGTTATGATAGAGATGCGCGTCGCCGAGCGTATGGACGAAGTCGCCGGGTTTCAGGCCGACCACTTGCGCCACCATCAGCGTGAGCAATGCGTAGGACGCGATATTGAACGGCACGCCGAGAAAAATGTCGGCGGAGCGCTGGTAGAGCTGGCAGGACAGCCGTCCATCGGCGACATAGAACTGGAACAGGCAGTGGCACGGCGGCAGCGCCATCTGGTCCACTTCCTCGGGGTTCCAAGCAGAGACGATGAGCCGGCGCGAATTGGGATTCTTGCGTAACTGGATGAGAAGATTCGAAATTTGATCGATCTCACCGCCGTCGTGAGTCGGCCAGGAGCGCCACTGCTTGCCATAGACCGGACCGAGGTCGCCGTTCTCGTCGGCCCACTCGTCCCAGATAGTGACGCCGTGGTCGTTCAGATATTTGATGTTGGTGTCGCCTGCCAGGAACCAGAGCAGTTCGTGGATGATCGACTTGAGATGCAGCTTCTTGGTCGTTGTAACCGGAAAGCCCTTCGAAAGGTCGAAGCGCATCTGGTAGCCGAAGACCGAGCGCGTGCCGGTTCCGGTGCGATCGCCACGGTCGACGCCGTGGTCAAGGACATGCTGGAGAAGGTCGAGATATTGGCGCATCGGCTGATTCCGATTCGAGACGAACGCCGATCATATCAGGCGCCGTTGTGAGCGCCAAAGGCCATTAGGGCCTTGCTTCACAACAAAGGCGAGGCTTTGCGGCTCAAACGGCCCTGCCCCGCCCTGTTTCCCGCGCGCACATTAACTGCGCGATCCGAACATACGCACCTGGCGTGCCAGCTGGCTGCCAAGCGTCGGGCGCTTGCGCTCAGCGGTCTTGCCGCCCTGCGGAATGCCCCAATAGTCGCGATAGATTTCGTCAAAGAGGTAATTGACCGGATGCATGACATTTCTCCTTCTTGAATCGATCCAAGTCATGTTTGGTCGAGTGCCTTGGATCGATTCAAAAATAGGCGCTACAAACGAAATGTCAAGAAAAATTTTGAATCGATCCAAGCTAATGTTATCTAGAGGCTGATGGAGCGGGATCGTACCCGCCGGAAGGATGGTCATGGCGGCGAAACCCGTAAAGCTGGCGGATGTAGCCAAGGCGGCCGGCGTTTCGCACGGCACGGCCTCGAACGTGTTCTCGCGCCCCGAGATCGTGCGCGAAGAACTGCGCGAGCGGGTGCTGGCCGCCGCCGCGAAGCTGAATTACGCTGGGCCGAACCCGCTGGGACGCATGCTGCGCGCCGGCAAGGTGAACGCCATCGGCGTCGGCACCGTCGAGCCCCTCGCCTATTTCTTCGAGGATCCGTTTGCGCGTGTTGTTATGTCGGGCATCTCGCAGGTTTGCGACGACGTAGGGGCCGGCATCTCGCTGGTCTCGGCCGCCAACAACGAGCAGCTCGCCTGGAACATCCAGAGCGCGCTTGTCGACGGCTTCATCGTGTTTTGTATCGAGGGCGGTTCGCGGCTGGTGCAACTGACGCGCGAGCGCGGCCTCCCCTTCGTCGCGCTCGACTTCGGCAACGACGACCCCACGATTTCCTCGATCGGCATCGACGACTACGCGGGCGCGCGGATGGCGGCACGCCATCTGGCGGAACTGGGGCACCGCCGGTTCGGCGTGCTCGCGCTACAGGCTCAAGACGTGGCCATTGGTCCATCGAGCTACGAACATGCGGCCAATGGCGTCTACTCCGGCACGCGCGACCGCATCCGGGGATACTTCGATGAATTGGCCGGCTATGACGTCGATACCGGCTCGATCCCGATCTACGAGACCGAGAATGATCGCCAGACGACCGAAGCCGCGCTCGCCTATCTCTTTGACCGCGACACGCCGCCGACGGCGCTGCTCTCCATGTCCGACCGCATGGCGATCGAAGCAATCGATTGGCTGAAGCGGCGGGGATTGTCGGTGCCCGGCGATGTCTCCATCGTTGGCTTCGATGACGTGCCGGAGGCAGCGCTCAGCCAACCGCCGCTCACCACCATCGCGCAACCCGGCGCGGAAATCGGCCGCCGGGCGGCGAGGGCAATCCTGGAGTTCGACGGCACGCTACGCCGCGAGATGCTGCCGGTGGAACTGGCGGTCAGGGGTTCAACGGGACAGCCAGGTTGATCGCGCCTCCGGCCCTTTCGGGCCACCAACCAGCGTTGATTTTCGCGCGCAAATCCCCATCTGTCATGACAGTCTGAAATGCTGATGAAGGAGCAGCTCGGTGAACACCGACATCATTCAGGGCAATGTCCACGCGCTCGACGACCCCCGCGCTCTTGATGGCGTGCTGTCACGGCGCGTCTTCGCCTTTGTCATCGACTATCTGGTCATCGGTCTGCTCACCATCCCGTTCGCCATTCTGGTTTTCGTGCTTGGCATCATTACGCTTGGGCTAGGCTGGATGCTGTTCGGCATTCTGGTGCCGTCGGTTGCGCTGATCTATATCTGGAACACGCTGGGCGGCCGCAACCAGGCGACGCTCGGCATGCGCGCCATGGGCATTCGCCTCGAACGTTTTGACGGTGGCCGCATCGACGGACTGACCGCAATCGTGCATTCGCTGCTGTTCTGGGTGTCGGTAACGGTGCTGACGCCGTTCATCCTGCTGGCAACGTTGTTCCTCGATTACAAGCGCACCCTGCACGACCTTTTGCTCGGCACGGTCGTCGTGCGCAGCGACATCTGACCGCCGCCTGCTTTCAACCAAAAAATCTGCTAGCTCTGCCTCCGGCAAGGGAGGTTGGGACAATGAAACTTATCTCGACGGCAGCGCTGCTCGCTTTGGCGACGGTGGCACCCGCACTGGCGCAGGAAGCTGCGGCCCTGACCGGCACTTATTGCGGCAAGCTTTGGTCGGCTGGAGAAATCGTCAGCGCGGTAACCGAACTGCGAGTCGAACCCGATGGACGGCTAGCCGGAAGATATGAATTCGACGACGGCCCTGACAAAACCTCCGGCACCTTGATCGAAGAAAAGCAGACCGTCGGCCGCAAACGCACGCTGATCTGGAAAGACGTCTATGGCACTGGAAAACTGGTCATCACCTTCAATGCCGGGTTGGATGGCTTCACCGGCCTCTGGGGCGCAGATTGGGAAGAGCCGGACGCGCAATGGGACGGCAGCCGCTGCAATCGGGCGATCTCCATGCTCCAGACAGATCAAGGAATCCTGCGCTGATGAGCAAAATTGTTGAAGCGCGTGGCGCTTCACAACGAAAATTCACCGGGTATAGTCATGTTTCAGGACCATGACGCACCAACCGACTCACTCGCCGCAATTTTTCCTGACGGCGCCCTCCCCCTGCCCGTATGTCGACGGGCAGTTCGAGCGCAAGGTGTTCACGCATCTGGTCGGCGACAAGGCCCCTGAACTCAACGACCTGTTAACGCAAGGCGGCTTCCGCCGCTCGCAGAACATCGCCTATCGCCCAGCCTGCGAACAGTGCCGCTCCTGCGTGTCGGTACGCATTCTCGCTGGCGAGTTTCAGCCGACGCGCAACATGCGCAAGGTGATGCGGCGCAATGCGGATCTGATCGGCGCGATGCACGACGCGGAGCCGTCGACCGAGCAATATTCGCTCTTCCGGCATTATCTGGATTCGCGCCATCGGCGCGGCGGCATGTCGGACATGACCGTGCTCGACTATGCGATGATGGTGGAAGACACGCATGTCGATACCAAAATCATCGAATATCGACAGCGCGGACCGGACAGTTTCATCACCGGCAAGGGCGTCGGCGAATTGATCGGCGTGGCGCTGACCGACAAAATGGCCGATGGCCTGTCGATGGTCTACTCCTACTACGACCCCGATCTCGAGGACCGCTCGCTCGGCACCTTCATGATCCTCGACCACATCCAACGGGCCCGGGCCGCCGGCATGCCGCATGTCTATCTCGGCTATTGGGTGAACGGCTCGCGCAAGATGGAATACAAGGTGCGTTTCCAGCCACAGGAGCACCTTGGGCCTAAGGGCTGGGAACGGTTCCGCCCACAGGATTAGTTTCTCTTCATTCTCTGGGCGATTGAGTTTCAAGCAACTGGCCGCTGTGCTTGATCCACGCGTCCGCTAGAAAGCCCGTCGAAAGAGCGGCGGACTGAAATTGCAGGACAATAACGATCACCACGCCAGGGGCTTGTTGCTCACGGCGATCGGCGGCATGGCACTGACTGTCGACATCCCCCTGATCCGGCTGGCGCAAGGCGAGCCGTGGTCGATTCTCATGTTGCGCACCGGAACGACCTTTCTGGCGGCGCTGGTTATCTGGGTTATCTGGCGCTGGATAACGCCAAAGGCGCCGCCTCTGCTGCCGGGATGGACCGGCGCAGCGGTGGCGGCGCTCTACGGCCTGGGTTCGATCACCTTCATCACGGCGGTATACAACACCTCGACTGCCAATCTCGTCTTCATCCTCGCCTTCAACACAGCCTTCGCGGCGCTGCTGTCCTGGGTCTTCCTCAAGCAGCGGCCGGAAACGGCAACGCTCCTTGCAATGGTGGCGATGATTTTGGGCGTGCTGATCATCGTCTACGATTCGATCGGCACCGGAAATCTGTTCGGCGACGCGATGGCTTTATGCTCGGCCTTCCTGATCGCCTCTGCGATCACCATCAGCCGTCACAGCGGCAAGGATATGGGCTTCACCGCGCTGATCGGCGTCTTTTTTCCATTCCTTGTGGCGGCTTTCGTCGTCGCCGATACCGGCAGCTATCGCGTCGATGCGCCCTGGTGGATCATCTTCAACGGCGCGGTGATCATGCCGATCTCGTTCTATTGTCTCGCCACCGGCCCACGCTTTCTGTCCGGCCCGGAGGTGGCGATGTTTTATCTGTTGGAAACGGTGTTGGCGCCGGTCTGGGTGTGGATGGTCTTTTCCGAGGTCCCGACAACCGCGAGCCTCATCGGCGGCGTGATCCTGATCGTGGCGCTGGTAACGCACTCGCTGTGGCAACTGCATCAGGGCCGGCGCAGACGCGCGGCTGGAAATTTCAGGCACGTATGACAAGCCGTCTTGACGGAGAGGTGTGGCCCGCTGAAGCAAATCGCCAACGTTGGCGATTGGCGGCACCCAAAATGCAGTCCGTCATGCTCGGCCCGCAATGCAGCGAAGCGGAATGAAGGGTCGGGCATCAGGCCTCGGACTCGCCGGTCCAAAGCCGGTGTAGACGGCCCGCCGGCTCCATCTTGATGGACAGATTCCAGCCGGCTCCGCGCCAGTGACGAATTTTGCTTAGGTCTTTCAATGTCTTGCGAGGCCAACGGATTTTTTTTGCGCCGAATCTGTCCACACCCCTTGAGCCTGCGCGACAATGCCTCCGACTGTGTCTTACACGAAGGAAGGCGATGGACTGGCGGGCGGCACATGAGCAACAAGATGAGGCGCGGTGGCGCGTCTTCCTGATGTTCGTCGTCATGGCCCTGTTGATCATCCGCACCGGGCTGGTGGCGCGGGGCGTGATCGCCATCCTTCCCCGCGAAAACGCCCTGCAGGACGCCGCGTCGGCGACCCACGCTGAGCCATGCTCGACGTCACCCGATGATCTCAACCAAGCCATCCTTGTGCTGCTGTGCCTTGCCGAAGCCGCCGGGCGGCTGTTGATCATGGAGGAGCGCGCGGTCTGGGAACTGATGAACCAGCCGCCGCCCCAACTGGCGCAAGAGCAGACCCTGACCGCTGCGAGCCTGTGTGAACGCCCGGCACTACGCTTTGATACGTCCTGACTTTCACCCTCGGCCAAGTCGCCTTCAAACGATTGTCCCGCAACAAAAATGCGACCGCTTGACAGCGGGTCGGCACCTATTGTCTGTTTGCATCATGGGGATTGCGATCTCCCCACGAGGCGACAGCCGAAGCTCGCGTTCCAAGACCATCCGATCTGTGTGAGGGAACGCACATGCCTCAATTCAACGCCATATCACCCGACCGTCTGCTGAAACTTGTCGGCACGCCGCACTCCCCGCGTTTGATCGATGTCCGCACGGAGGCCGACTTTGCCGCCGCGCCCTATCTGGTGCCGGGTTCGACGCGCGTTGACCTGGAGACAATCGAAGCGTTTGCCGCGGCGAGTCTTGGCCAACCGGTCATCGCCATCTGCCAGCGCGGCCATCATCGCAGCGAGACGGCTGCCGCCTGGCTGCGCCATCATGGCCGCAGTGCGGAGGTGCTCGAAGGCGGCTTCGAGGCGTGGCGGGCGGCAGGATATCCGACGGTTTCAGCGCAAAAGCTTCCCGGTCGCGACCGGCAGGATCGCACGGTGTGGGTAACGCGCGCGCGGCCGAAGATCGATCGCATTGCCTGTCCCTGGCTGATCCGGCGCTTTGTCGATCCGAACGCGGTGTTTCTGTTCGTCGCACCACCGGAAGTGCCGGCAATCGCCGAAAAATTCGGCGCGACGCCTTTCGACGTGGAGGGCGTTTTCTGGAGCCATCGCGACGATCAGTGTTCGTTCGATACGATGCTGGCGGAATTCGGCCTGGAGACCGGGCCGTTGCTACGCCTTGCCACGATCGTGCGCGGAGCCGACACGGCGCGCCCAGACCTCGCCCCGGAAGCATCGGGACTGCTGGCCATCTCGCTCGGCCTATCGCGCATGTATTCCAACGACCTCGATCAGCTCGACGCCGGCATGCAGGTCTATGACGCGCTATACCGCTGGGCGCGTGACGCGACCGACGAAACCCACAACTGGCCGACCAGCAAACCCAATGTCTGAAGCTGGGTTCGAACAGTCTGCGGGCAGCCGTCCGCCCTACCCCAGCTTCGGCGAGGCGCTGCGGGTCTGGGCGCGCGTGGCCGCGCTGAGTTTCGGCGGGCCGGCCGGCCAGATCGCCGTCATGCACCGCATCGTCGTTGATGAATTGCGCTGGATCGGCGAGCAGCGGTTCCTGCACGCGCTGAACTACTGCATGCTCCTGCCCGGCCCAGAAGCGCAGCAGCTTGCGATCTATGTCGGCTGGCTGATGCACGGGACCAAGGGCGGGCTGGCGGCCGGCATTCTGTTCGTGCTGCCGGGATTCGCGGCGATCTTGGCATTGAGCTATGTCTACGTGCTGCTCGGCGACACGCCGCTGGTGGAAGGGTTGTTCTTCGGCGTCAAGGCGGCCGTGCTTGCGGTCGTGCTGCAAGCGGTGGTACGGATCGGCAGCCGGGCACTCAAGAACAAGGCGATGGTCGGCATTGCCATCGCGGCATTTGCATCTCTGTTCCTGTTCGCTCTGCCGTTCCCGCTGATCATCCTGCTGGCCGGCGTCGTCGGCTATTTCGGCAGCCGCTCGGGCTCGCCACTGTTTCAACTGACGGCCGGCCATGGCAACGGCAAGCATGGCGCAAACGATGATGCGAACACGCTGCTCGGTGACCATCTGCCGGCCCACGCGCAGCCGACGCTCGCATGGTCGCTGCGCATCTCGTCATTGCTGCTGGCGCTGTGGCTGGTGCCGGTGGCGACACTGCTTCTGCTGGCGGGATCGGAAAACGTCTTCAGCCAGATCGGCCTCTTCTTCAGCAAGATGGCGATAGTGACCTTCGGCGGGGCTTATGCGGTGCTGGCTTATGTCGCGCAGCAGGCGGTGGAACATTATCACTGGCTGCAACCCGGCGAGATGCTGGACGGCCTTGGCATGGCCGAGACGACGCCCGGCCCGCTGATCATGGTCGTCCAGTTCGTCGGCTTCCTCGGCGCTTATCGCGATGCCGGCGCGCTCGACCCTCTCGTCGCGGCCACGCTCGGCGCGATGCTGACCACCTGGGTGACCTTCGTACCCTGCTTCCTGTGGATATTCCTCGGCGCGCCCTTCATCGAAAAGCTGCGCACCAATGCGGCATTGAGCGCCGCCATGGCGGCGATCACGGCAGCCGTCGTCGGCGTCATCGTCAACCTGGCGGTGTGGTTCGCGCTGCATTTCTTGTTCGCGCAGGTGGAGACCTGGCGTGGGTTCGGCATGACGCTGGATGTGCCAGTCTGGACGAGCATCAACCTGTCGGCCCTGGTGCTGACGGTGCTGTCGATCTTGGCGATCTTTGTGATGAGGCTGCCGATGCTGGCGGTGCTGGGAGGATCAGCGGTGCTGGGGTTGGGATGGAGGTTGGTCGCGGGGTAGCAAAACCACGATGCGCCAATGATTAGCCGCCAGCGCTGCCCCTCACTGTCCTGTCGGACATCTCTCCCCGTAAACGGGGCGAGAGCCGCCGGCCGCACGGCTTTCGCCAACCATCAACATCGGGGACTGGCGAAAACGGAGAGGAAAGCGAACTTCTCCCCGTTTACGGGGAGAAGGTGCCGACAGGCGGATGAGGGGCAGCGCTGACGGCAAATCATTGCTCGACGATCTCGAAGACCAGCGCCTACCCGCCGAACTTCCCCGTCCGTGGAAAACCCTTCGGCACCATGCGTCCGGCGGCGGCGCGATTGCCGATCCACTCGATGAGTTCCTCGCGGCTGCGTGTAAATGTGCGGTCGGCCGAATCCTGCCAGGTCAAGCCGGCATCCATGGCAAACAGCTTGGCGTCGAGCACGCCGCCGTCCTTATAGCGCTGTAGCCTGACGCCCTTGCCGCGAACCATCTCGGGGATTTCCGACAGCGCGAAGACGAGCAGCTTGCGGTTTTCGCCGACGATCGCGACGTGGTCGCCCTGAACGGTCAGGCAGAGTTGCGCCTCGTCGGGCGATTTGACGTTCATCACCTGCTTGCCCTTGCGCGTGTTGGCAAAGACCTCGGCCTCCGGCACGACGAAACCATAGCCTTCATGCGAGGCGAGCAGCAGCTTGCGCTTTGGGTCGTGCACGAAGGCGGTGACGATCGCCTGGTCGTTTTCCATGTCTACGATGATGCGGATGGGCTCGCCATGGCCACGCCCACCGGGCAGGCGGTCGACGCCGATGGTGTAAAACTTGCCGCCGGTGGTGAAGACCAAAATCTTGTCGGTCGTCTGCGCATGGAAGGCCAACTTCAGCGCATCACCTTCCTTGAACGCGAACAGCGAATGGTCCGTGAGATGACCCTTCATGGCGCGCAGCCAGCCCTTTTCCGATACCACGACCGTGACCGGCTCCTTCTCTACCATGGCGTGGTGGATATCGGCGTCGTCATGCTCCGGCGCGTCGGCGAAGGTGGTGCGGCGCTTGCCGATACTGGTGTGCGAACCGAACTTGTCGCGCACCTTCTCGACCTCCCAGCGGACGGTCTTCCATTGCATCGCCTCGGAGGCCAGCAGCGCCTCGATGGCGCGCTTTTCCAGCGTCAGTGCGTCGAACTCCTTGCGGATTTCGAACTCTTCCAGCTTGCGCAGTTGGCGCAGGCGCAAATTGAGGATCGCCTCGGCCTGGATGTCCGTCAGCTCCCAGCGGGCCATCATGACCTGCTTGGGCTCGTCCTCCTCGCGGATGATGCGAATCACCTCGTCGATGTTGAGGTAGGCGATCATCAGGCCGCCAAGGATTTCGAGCCGCCGGTCGATCTCGGCCAGCCGATGTTTCGACCGCCGCACCAGCACCTCGCGGCGATGGTCGAGCCACTCGCGCAGCACTTCTTTCAGCGACAGAACGTTCGGCACCTTACCGCGCGACAGTACGTTCATGTTCATCGGAATGCGGCTCTCGAGTTCGGAGAGCTTGAACAGCGATTCCATGAGTACCGAAGCTTCGACCGTTCGGCTCTTCGGCACGAGTACGAGCCGGATGTCTTCCGCGCTTTCGTCGCGCACATCTTCCAACAGCGGCAGCTTTCGGTTGACCAGCAGGTCGGCGATCTTCTCGACCAGCTTGGACTTCTGCACCCCGTAGGGAATTTCGGTGACGACAATCTGGTAGGTGCCCCGGCCCTGGTCTTCGACCTGCCAGCGGGCGCGCAGCCGAAATCCGCCGCGGCCGGTCTTGTACGCTTCCAGGATCGAACCCCAATGGTCGACGATGACGCCGCCGGTCGGGAAGTCCGGCCCGCGCACCATGTTCTCGTCGGGATCTTCGTGCGGCTCGCGCGTCATCAGCTCTTCGACCGTCGCGTTCGGATGGTCGATCAAGTGAAGCGCGGCTTTGCACAGCTCGGCGGCATTATGCGGCGGGATGGATGTCGCCATGCCGACGGCAATGCCGGACGAGCCATTGGCCAGAATGTTCGGGAAGGCGCCGGGGAGCACGATCGGCTCCTCGTCTTCCTCATTATAGGTCGGCCGGAAATCGACGGCGTCCTCGGCGATGCCTTCAAGCAGCGCCGTGGCGACCTCGGTCATGCGCGCTTCGGTGTAACGCATGGCGGCGGCGTTATCGCCGTCGATATTGCCGAAATTGCCCTGCCCGTCGACCAGCGGGTAGCGCACCGAAAAATCCTGCGCCAGGCGCACCAAGGCATCATAGATCGACTGGTCGCCATGCGGATGGAACTTGCCCATCACGTCGCCAACGATTCGGGCGCATTTGGCATAGCCCTGGTCGGGATTGAGGCGCAGGAGCCGCATGACATGCACGATGCGGCGATGCACGGGCTTCAGCCCGTCGCGCACGTCGGGCAGCGCCCGGTGCATGATGGTCGACAGCGCATAGGCGAGATAGCGCTCTTCAAGCGCTTTCTTCAGATCGACCGGTTCGATATGGTCACCGCCATCCGAACCCGGCGGGACTAGGCTCTTTCCCATGAAATTCGGTTAGCCGAGGTGCTGATTCGCGGCAAGCGCTGCGCGACACACGGCGGTTACCATATGCCGATATTTGCACAGGCGCGGCATGACCGACGGTTGGAAAACTGTTGCGTTTTGCCCGAATCTGAGGCTTTAGATCATACTGCGCTTTCGCCGACAGGTTGTCCCCGGCCTCTCCTCAGAAACGTCACGGGACGGACCTTGCATCGCCTTCTTGCAGTCCACTTGTTCTTGCGTGATTAGGCGGACGCTTTCGAACTAGCCTATCTCGTTCTCAAGGAATTTTCTCATGGCAACGTCTCTTAAATCCTCGTTGAAGCTCGGAATTTCCACCCTCGTCCTTGTTGTCGTTGCCGGATCGGCTTCCGCACAGGACGCGACTGCCGTCGCCGAGCGGCTGAAGTCGACATTGTCCAAGCAGGGCACGGAAATCGGCTGGGCATCGGTGAGCGGCGACGGGGGCACCGTGACGCTGGAAGGCGTGACGGCCGGCGTGGCCGGCACACCCGATAAGGTCAACCTCGGCAATCTAACGCTGGAGGGTGTCGAGGAAGCCGACGGTGGTTTCACGATCGGTTCGGCCAAATTTCCCGAATATGCGATCAACCAGGACGGCGTCAGCTTCGAGATGAAGGGCACTGCGATCAATGGCCTGGTGCTCCCGGCGGAAGGCTCGACGGACCCGCTGGCAGGCATGTTGTTCTACGATACGGCCGATGTCGCCTCGATCAACGTCAAGATGGGCGACAAGCAAATATTCACGCTGGAAGGCGCACATGCCGAAATGAGCGCACCGGAAGGTGAAAATCCGATGGAATTCACCGTCGACATTCCGACCATGTCGGCCGACCTGTCGGCCATCCCGGACCCGCAGACCCAGGCCGTGATCACCGAACTCGGCTACCAGCAGATCAAGGGCCTGATCAAGATGGAAGGCACCTGGAACCCGAAAAGCGGCCAGATGGAGCTGTCGCAATACGACATGACCGTCAACGACGCGGGAACGCTGGGCATGACGTTCGACCTGTCCGGCTACACGCCGGAGTTCATCAAGTCGCTGCAGGAGGTGCAGAAGCAGATGGCGGCTCAGCCAGGCGGCGGCGACCAGTCGGCGCAGGGCATGGCGATGCTCGGCTTGATGCAGCAGCTTGTCTTCAACAGCGCATCGGTCACCTTCACCGACGCCTCGCTCACCAACAAGGTGCTGAACTATGTGGCTAAAATGCAGGGCCAGAAGCCGGCGGACATCGCCAACATGGCCAAGGCCATGGTGCCGTTCGGCATGGCGCAGCTCAACAATCCCGAGCTGACGACCGAGGTGACCAATGCCGTCAGCGCCTTCCTCGACAACCCGAAGAGCCTGACGATCTCGGCCGAACCGGAAAACCCGGTGCCCTTCGCCGTGCTCATGGCCGGCGGCATGGGCGATCCGACCACCCTGCCGAAGACGCTCGGCGTTTCGGTCAGCGCGAACGACTGACCGACTGGCGGTCCTAAACAGAAAAAAGGCCCGGCATCGCTGCCGGGCCTTTTATGATTCGGGCCCTGGGCGCGCCAATGCCGCAATCAAATGGCGCGGGATCGTCAACATTCTTCCACTTTGCGGTCTCAGTCCGGCCTCCATCAGTCGCGACATTCGGCGGTGGAAGAAGGGACTCCGGATGATCAAGACTGCCATCGTCGCAATGACGGTTCTCGGATGCGACTGTGACGCGAAGGTTTGCGCGTTCGTGTCCGAGACGCCGCCGCAATGGTCTTCGATCGACGACTGTAAGTCGGCGGGAACGGCCGCGATCCTGCGCAATTCGAAACTGGACTATCCGCTTGTCACCGTGGAATGCCGCTTGGCGGTGGGTACGGTAGCGGAACCTGCGGCAGTCCCCTCCGCTGCCGCACCGACCTCCGCACTCCCGGCCACGGCACCCGCCGCAATGGCGGTGTCGACCACTGCCGAACCCTCAAATCGGACGACGGCGATCTATTCCGGTCTGATCACGAGCAGTCGTTTCGTCTTCCGCAAGACGGGCGATGGATACGCCTATGTCGGGGCCGGCTTTGACGCCGCCGCTGAGGGCGCGATCAAGCTGCTGCGCTGGTCGGCAGCCCAGGTCCTCGCGTCGGACTAGCACAAACTCGGCCGTCAGCCCTCCTTCTTGACCGGCGCCGCCACTCTCAGTGACAGCTCGCGCAACTGCGTTGGCGTCGCTTCCGACGGCGCGTTCATCAGCAGATCGTACGCCTGCTGGTTCATCGGGAACATGGTCACCTCGCGCAGGTTCTTGGCGCCGACGAGCAACATGACAATGCGGTCGATGCCGGCCGCCATGCCGCCATGCGGCGGCGCGCCATATTGGAAGGCGCGGTAGAGGCCGCCGAATCGTTCTTCCACCGTCGCGCGGTCGAGACCGACGATCTCAAACGCCTTGACCATGGTTTCGGGCAGGTGGTTGCGGATGCCGCCAGATGCGATCTCAAAACCGTTACAGACCATGTCGTACTGGAATGCCTTGATGGTGAGCGGGTCCTGGCCTGACAGCGCCTCGATGCCGCCCTGCGGCATGGAAAATGGGTTGTGGCCGAAGTCGACGCGTTTTTCTTCCTCGCTCCATTCGTAGAACGGGAAATCGACGATCCAGCAGAGCTCGAAACGGTCGCGGTCGACCAGATTCAGTTCTTCGCCGGCGCGGGTGCGCGCGTCGCCCGCGAATTTGACGAACTTCTTCGGATCGCCGGCAACGAAGAACGCGGCATCGCCATCCGATAGGCCGAGTTGCGTGCGGATCGCTTCGGTACGTTCCTCGCCAATATTTTTGGCAATCGGACCGGCGCCCTCGAGCTTATCGCCCTCCTTGCGCCAGAAGATATAGCCCAAGCCCGGCTGCCCCTCGCCCTGCGCCCAGGAGTTCATGCGATCGCAGAACGCGCGGCTACCCCCGGTCTTGGCCGGGATCGCCCAGACCTCGGCCTTCGGATCGTTGGCCAGGATATTGGCGAACACCTTGAAGCCGGAACCGCGGAAATGCTCCGACACCTCTTCCATGACGATCGGGTTGCGCAGGTCCGGCTTGTCGGAGCCGTATTTGCGCATCGCGACATCGTAGGGAATACGCGGAAACTTCTGGGTGACCGGCTTGCCCTCGGCAAAGGTCTCGAACACGCCGCGCAGAACCGGCTCCATGGTGGCCAGCACGTCGTCCTGCTCGACAAAGCTCATTTCGAGGTCGAGCTGATAAAACTCGCCCGGCAGACGGTCGGCGCGCGGGTCCTCGTCGCGGAAGCAGGGCGCGATCTGGAAATAGCGATCGAAGCCCGAGACCATGATGAGCTGTTTGTACTGCTGCGGCGCCTGCGGCAGCGCGTAGAAGGTGCCAGGATGGATACGCGACGGCACGAGGAAGTCGCGCGCGCCCTCCGGCGACGACGCGGTCAGGATCGGCGTCGAGAACTCGGTGAAACCCACCTCGCCCATACGCTTGCGCATGTCGGCGATGATCCTGGTGCGCGCAATGATGTTTTTGTGCAGCGTGTCGCGGCGCAGATCGAGGAAACGGTATTTCAGGCGGATATCTTCCGGATAGTCCGGCTCGCCGAACACCGGCAACGGCAGCTCCTTGGCGGCCGACAGCACTTCCATATCGACCGCATAGACCTCGATTTCGCCGGTCGGCATGTTCTTGTTGACGGTGTCGGCCGCGCGCGCCTTTACCTCACCGTCGACGCGGATCACCCATTCGCCACGCACGGTCTCGGCGATCTTGAACGCCGGCGAATCCGGATCGGCGACGATCTGGGTCAGGCCGTAATGGTCGCGCAAATCGATGAACAGCAGCCCGCCATGGTCACGCACACGATGCACCCAACCCGACAGGCGAACGTTTTCACCGACTTCCGATTTCCTCAACTCAGCGCAGGTGTGGCTGCGGTAACGATGCATGGTCATGGTCTTCCGATGATGGAGGATTTGGCTGGCTGCGGACAAAGCGCTGCCGTGCCCTGAAAATTCGGCGCGAAAAGCGCAGACAGGGCGCGATTTGTCAAGGTGAAGTCGGGGACTGGACCAATCCGGTCGATATTTCCCGGTGGCATCGCTCGACTCGATGGTACATGACTGAAGTTTCTCCGGCTGCGCTTCATGTCCTCCATCCGCCCGCTCATTCCATTGCTTATCGCCGCAGGCATTCTGCTCGGCGGAAATGGCTTGCAGAGCACGCTGGTAGCGTTGCGCGGAGCCAGCGAAGGCTTTTCGCCGGCGACGATCGGCTTCATGGGCACGGCCTATTTCACGGGCTTTCTACTCGGGTGCCTCGCCATCACGCGCATCCTCAAATCTGTCGGCCACGTGCGCGCCTTTGCGGCGCTCGCGGCGCTGGCGTCTGCCGGCACGCTGATGCTGGTCTTGGTAATCGACCCGGTGATGTGGTCGATCATTCGTTTCCTGACCGGCTTCTGTTTCGCCGGCCTGTTTACGGTGATGGAGAGCTGGCTGAACTCCGGCGTGCGCAACGAAGATCGCGCGCAGGTGCTGGCCGTCTACCGCATCATCGATCTGGGATCGGTAACGGGGGCGCAGTTCCTGATCCCGGTCTTCGGCGCGGGCGGCTTTTCCATCTTCGCCATCATGTCGATCATGATCACGCTCTCGCTGGTGCCGGTGTCGCTGGGCGACCGATCGAACCCCGCCCCGCCGGAGGACGTGAAGCTGGACCTCGGCCGCGCCTGGCGTATCTCGCCGCTGGCGGCCATGGCCTGCATTGCAGTCGGCATGAGCAACAGTGCGTTCCGTACGCTGTCGCCGGTCTATGCCGAGGAGATCGGCATGTCGGTGACGGACGTCGTGACCTTCGTGAGCGTGTCGATCATCGGCGGCGCCGTGATCCAGTACCCGCTCGGCTACCTCTCGGACCGCTGGGACCGCCGGCGTATTCTTCTCACAACGTCGTTCGGGGCCATGCTGTCGGCGCTGGTCATCGCGACATGGGCCGGCAACAGCGCCTTGTTCAATTTTGTCGCGGTCTTCATCTTCGGGTCGTTCGCCATGCCGATGTATTCGCTGTCGGCAGCCCACGCCAACGACCGCGCCGACAAGAGCGAATTCGTGCTGGTGAATGCGGCCTTGATGCTGTTCTACTCGATCGGTGCGATGGTCGGGCCCTTCGCGGCGTCAACGACGATGGAACTGTTCGGACCGGCCTGGCTCTTCTATTTCAACGCCGCCGTCTATGCGGTGCTGATCGCGATCATCGTCTACCGCATGCAGGTGCGCGGACCGGCGCCAGTGCACAGCCGCTTCATCGCGCTCCTCAGAACATCGCCCATTTTCGCGCGGCTGGCCCGCCGCAACGGCAGCGACAAACGGTGACAAATGTTAGCCGATGCTTGACGAATGCGGCTGCGACTGAAAAGGAACCGAAAACGAAAAAGTTGGTCAGTTGATGCATGTCATAACGACAACCCAGGAGCTCGCCGAAGCGGTTGCGGCCCTGGAAAAATCCGATTTCGTCACCGTCGACACGGAATTCATCCGGGAAACGACTTTTTGGCCGGAACTCTGTCTGATCCAGATGGCCGCGCCGGGCGTCACCGCGCTCGTCGATCCGCTGGCGCCGGGCATCGACCTGAAGCCATTTTTCGACCTGATGGCCAACGAGGCCGTGACAAAGGTTTTCCACGCCGCACGGCAGGACATCGAAATCGTCTTCAACCTCGGCCGGCTGATCCCGCATCCCGTGTTCGACACGCAGGTGGCCGCGATGGTCTGCGGCTTCGGCGACTCGGTTTCTTACGAGCAGATCGTGCAGCGGGTTACCGGCGCGCAGATCGACAAGTCGTCGCGCTTCACCGACTGGCGCGCGCGCCCGCTGTCGGACAAACAGCTCACCTACGCTGCCGCGGACGTGACGCATCTGATCGAGGTCTATCAATATCTGAAGGCCGAGCTGGAGCGCGAAGGCCGCGGGCACTGGCTGAACGAGGAAATGGCCATCCTCACCAATCGCGAAACCTACGATCCGCATCCTGAGGATGCCTGGAAACGGCTGAAAGTGCGGCTGCGCAAGCCGATCGAGCTGGCGGTGGTGCAATCCGTCGCGGCATGGCGCGAACGCGAGGCGCGCGAGCGCAACGTCCCGCGCCGCCGTGTCATCAAGGACGAGGTGATTTCCGAGATCGCCCAGCAGCAGCCCCGCGATGAGTCTGCGCTCGGCAAGCTGCGCACGATTCCGAAGGGCTGGGAGCGTTCGGCGACCGCCGCCTCGCTGCTCGGCGCGATCAACGCGGCCCTCGCAATCCCGAAGGACGAACTGCCGAAATTGGCGAAGCCGGCGCAGAACCCGGAAGGCTCGAATGCGGCGGCCGAACTGCTGAAGGTACTGCTCAGATTGGTGGCCGAAGAGGAAGGCGTTGCGCCGAAGGTGCTGGCGTCATCCGACGAGATCGACAGGCTGGCTGCAGACGGCGAGAAGGCCGACGTCCCCGCCCTGTCCGGCTGGCGGCGCGAAGTGTTCGGCGAAAAGGCGCTGAAGCTCGTGCGCGGCGAGATTTCGCTCAAATTCGACAACCGGCGGATCGTGGCGGTGGGATAGAACGCGTCGCGGCGCTCACGCAATATGGGCAGCAAACGCGATCCAAAGGATCAGCAGGATCAGCAGGCCGACGCGAAAACTCATGTTGCGCCACCTGATCTTGTTGCTGGTCAGGTGCACATAGGCGTGGATGTAGCGAAACAGGATGAACAGCCACGCCAGCGTGACGGTAAAGATGCTGACGCCGGCGGTCACGTAGAGGCACAGGCAGCAGATGTGGAACAGCACCGGCGCCTCGAACTGGTTCATCAAGTTGTTGGCGACGGTGACGCTGCGGGCAGGTTCTTCGTAGCGTCCCTTGAACTGGTGCACCACGGCTTCGCCTGACTCCACGGCGCCTCTGCGCCGGATCCCCAGCACGACATAGACGATGACGACCAAAAGCACGTGGCAGATCATCGGCCAGAAGATCGCTGTCTGGTTCATTGCCCCTGCCCTTCCCGAATCGACGGCCTCGAGGAATGCTAAACTGGATAATTCGGGCTTTCGCGCGTGATCGTCACGTCGTGCGTGTGGCTTTCGCGCAGGCCGGCGTTGGAGATGCGCACGAAGGTTGCCCGCTGACGGAAATCGGTGAGATCACGCGCACCGACATAGCCCATCGCGGCTTTCAATCCACCTGCGAGCTGATGCAGCACGCCGGCGACCGGCCCCTTGTACGGCACCTGGCCCTCGATGCCCTCAGGCACCAACTTCAGCGTATCGCGAACCTCGGCCTGGAAATAACGATCGGCCGAGCCGCGCGCCATCGCCCCGACCGAACCCATGCCGCGATAGGCTTTGAAGGAGCGGCCCTGGTGCAGATAGACTTCACCCGGGCTTTCGTCCGTGCCTGCGAGCAGCGAGCCGATCATGGCGGCGCTGGCTCCGGCGGCGAGCGCCTTGGCGAGATCGCCCGAATATTTGATGCCGCCATCGGCGATGATCGAAGCGCCACGCTTATGCGCAGCCTCGACCGCCGACATAATGGCTGAAAGCTGCGGCACGCCAACGCCCGCAACGATGCGGGTGGTGCAGATCGAGCCCGGCCCGATGCCGACCTTGACGCCATCCGCGCCCGCGTCGATGAGCGCTTTCGTGCCGTCGGCGGTCGCGACATTGCCGGCGATGATACGCACCGAGTTAGAAATCTTCTTCGCCCGCGCCACGGCATCCAGCACGCGCTGCGAGTGGCCATGGGCGGTATCGATGACCAGAAGGTCGACACCGGCGTCGATCAGCCGCTCTGCGCGCTCAAAGCCGTCTTCGCCGACGCTGGTGGCCGCCGCGACCCGCAGCCGGCCGGCGCCGTCCTTGGTGGCATGCGGATTGAGCTGCGACTTCTCGATGTCCTTGACGGTGATCAGGCCAACGCAATTGCCGTCGCCATCGACCACCAGCAGCTTTTCAATGCGATGCTTATGCAGAAGGCGCTTGGCCTCGCTTTGCTCGACGGAGGTTTCCTTGACCGTGACTAGATTGTCCTTGGTCATGAGTTCGGAGACTTTCTGGGCCGGATCGGAGGCGAAACGCACGTCCCGGTTGGTCAGGATGCCGACCAATTTGCCCGGCCCGCCGCCATTGCCCTTGACGACGGGAATGCCGGAGATGCCGTGCGATTTCATCAGTCCCAGCGCCTCGGCGAGCGTCGCATCGGGGCCTATGGTCACCGGATTCACCACCATGCCGGACTCGAATTTCTTCACCTGCCGCACCGCCTCTGCCTGTTCCACCGGCGAAAGGTTGCGATGGATGACGCCGATGCCGCCGGCCTGCGCCATGGCGATGGCCAGCCGCGATTCCGTGACGGTATCCATCGCGGCCGAGAGGATCGGCAGATTGAGCTCGATGTCGCCGGCGATGCGCGTGCGCACATCCGTCTCACCCGGCATAACCTCGGAATGGCCGGGCTGCAGGAGCACGTCGTCAAAGGTGAGCGCCAGCACGCCCGTCGCGGTTTCGATGATTGTCGCCATGACCGATCCTTAAATGCACAAAGGGCGCTGGCCGGATATGGCGCGGCGCCGACTCGAAAGAAGTCCCGTTGAGGATTGGCGCTGGCTGGTAACACGACGCGAACGCTGTGGGAAGATGCCGGCGATCCTGCCGTCTTTGTGCCGCGCGCCTTCGATGGTATGCTGCTTTTGGGCAAGTGGGGTAGATCATGGGAAAAAATCGACTGAAGATCACCGCCTTCTCTGTGGCGTTTGCCGTTCTGTCGGCTACAGCCGGCCATGCGGCCGCGCCGAGCAGCGCCTATTGCAAGAATCTCCTCGCCTCGATGGCCAGCAAGCCGAAAGCGCGGGCCATGGCGCTGTCCGCGGATGGGCAGATATGCAGCGCCTTCTGGGGCGAACGCTCGCAGGCAAATGCAGACAGGAAGGCCACGGCCGGCTGTCAAGACGGTGGCAAGCGCAAATGTTCGATCGTTAAGAGATAGCCATAGGTTTCGCTCGATTCCGATCCAGGCGGATTTGAGCGGGATGGTGCGCGGGGCTTGGGTGTGCGCCTTCGAAATCGCCTCATCGCATTGGCGCTCGCGGCTCTTGCCGCGTTGGGCGGCGTGGTGTCCGCTGCCCATGCCGCCGGACGCGTTGCGCTGATCATCGGCAACAGCGCCTATGAAAACCTCGCCTCCCTGTCAAACCCGCAACGCGACGCCGGCCGCATGGCGGAAATGCTTTCCGCAAGCGGATTCGACGTGATGAGCTGCAAAGAGGGCGCACCCGGCTGCTTCGACCTCGACCGGGGTGACATGCTGGATGCGCTGGAGGATTTTCGTGACAAGGCCGACGACGCGGATGTGGCGCTGGTCTTTTATGCCGGCCACGGCATGCAGACGGCGGAAGGCAATGTACTGGCGCCCACCGACATTGAAATCTCGTGCGAGGACTGGCGCGCGCGGCGCGCCGTGCTGCTCGACGACGTACTGGAGGCGATGGAAGGCGCCAAGGAAAAGATCGTCATCCTGGATGCCTGCCGCAACGACCCGCTGAAGGCACAGCAGTGCCTGTCGCGCGGCGCTAGGCCGCTCTCTTTCGGCAGCATTGCGGTGCCTGCCTCCACCAACCGCTTCTTGCTGGTCACCTCGACGCAGAACGGACAGGTCGCGCAGGACGGACCGCCTGGCGACCATTCGCCCTTTGCCGAAGCCTTGTTCCATTACATGCAGGCCGAGCCGCAAAGCCGCTTCGATCAGATGTTCGATCTGGTGACCAAGCGGGTGGTCGAGCGCACGTCGGCCGCCAATTTCACCCAGGTGCCGGAAATCCTGATTCGTGGCGGTGCGCCGGAAACCTGCCTTTCGGCCGGCGGCTGCGGCGGCAATGCGGAGACGGCCGCGCTTCGCACCGAAATCGCCGAACTCAAGGCCGCGAATGCCCGCAACCAGGAATATGAGCAGATCGTCGTCGCCTTGCTGCAGAACGCCGGCTATGACGACCTCAATTCGATCCCCGACGATGAACGCCAGCGCTTTTTCGACGGCATCATGGCGGCCGGCAAGGCGCTGGCGGCCAAGGGCGGCGAAGGCGAAGTGGCGATTGCGGCCTTGCGCACGGGCGATGCCGACGCCGCCGAAACCCTGTTCGAACGCGATTTGGCGGACGCTAAGCAGGCCGCCAAGGCCGAACGCAAACGCGCCGCCGAGTCAGCACGCCACCTGGCGGCGCTGGCGCGGCCTTCCGACAGCGGCAAGGCGGCAAACTATTTTGCGGAAGCCGCCGAACTCGATCCCGGCAACGCGCAGAGCTGGATCGATGTCGCGGAAACCTCGCTGGCCGTCGGCGAGCACCAGCGCGCAGTCGAAGCCTATCAGAAAGCCGTGGAGCTGGCGCGGCAAGGCAAAGCCACACCGGAGCAGCGCGTCTGGGCATCGGAAGGTTTTGCCGACATGGAATGGAATGCCGGCCGACGCGAAGAGGCCGCCAAGCTGTACCGCGAGGCCGCCGCCGCCGCGCGCGAAGCTCTTGTCGCTCAACCCTTCAACACCGGGCTGAAGCGCGGCCTCATCGTTACGCACTACAATATCGGCCATCTGGAGATGGACGACGGGCTCTACGACGAGGCGCTTGCCAATTTCAACGCCGGCTTGAAGATCGCGCAAGACCTGTCGGCCGAATATCCGGCGAACCCGATCTGGCGCTATGACATCGGACGCGCCTGGGAGCGTATCGGACGCGTCTATCAGGCACGGGGCGAGAACGACAAGGCGCGCGCCGCCTACTCGAAGAAGCACGAGATCATGCTGCAGGTGCGAGCCGCGCACCCGAATAATCCAGAATGGATCCGCGATCTGTCACTGGCCGACGAATTTTTGGGCAACATCGCCTGGGCCGAGGGAGACCAGCGGGGCGCCCTGAAGCATTATGAGGCGAGCCTGGCGCGCATGATCCCGCTGCGCGATTCAGACCCGTCCAACACCGACTGGCAGCGTTTCACCTCCGTCACCCATCTGACGGTCGGCGATGTGCTCGAACAGTTGGGCGACCTCGAAGCGGCGAGAAAGCATTTCCGCGCAGGCATGGAGGTCAGCGAAAAATTGGTGGCCATTGATCCCATGAGCACCAAATGGAGTTGGGACCTCTTCCGCGCCTATCAGCGCATGGCTTCGTCAACGCCGCCCGGCACGGAATGGCACAAGAAAGCGTTGGAAACGATCGAGCGCATGGACCGCGACGGGATTCTGGACGACGGCGACAGGAAGTGGATAGCGATTACGAAGGAGAGGCTGGAGGCAAGCCGGTAGGCCTACGCCTTCTCCCGCATAAGCCTTTCCGCCACCGCCCTTGCTTCGTCGGTGATCATCACGCCAGCGAGCATTCGGGCGATTTCTTCCTGTCGGGCCGGAGGGTCTAGCTGCTCGACGCTGGTCGAGACGCGATCCGCGCCCGATTTGGAGATCAGAAAATGGAAGTCAGCGCGCTGCAGCCTGCTGGACGCGGTTGGCCGAAAGAAGGCAGACAGGCTGCGTTTCTTTTTGGCTGCAACGCCATTCCGGCTACCAGCGATATGCGAGGCTGGCAGAAACCTCACGGCCGGGCGCCAGCTTGACATAGTCGCCGCCGACCTCCGAATACGCCAGCTCGTTAAAGATATTCGTCGCCGTCACGTTCAGACTCAAGCCCTGATATTTCTTGTTGATGACGCTGAAGTCGTATTCCAGATGGGCGTCGAAGAGGGTCGTTGCGGGCACCACTGGCGTATCCACACTGTCTTGCTGGAACGGGAAAAAGCTGCCGACATGGCGAACACCGCCGCCGATCGTCAGGCCGCCCAACGCGTCGTTGCGGTTGAAGTGGTAGTCGACCCAAAGAGAGGCCATCCATTCCGGCGTCCGGGCGGTCCGCAGACCTATCTGGCCGGGAATGGTCGACTCCGTCACCTTGCCGTCCATATAGGACACGCCGCCGGTGATATCCCAGCCACTGTCCAGACTTGCCTTGGCTTCGAGCTCGACGCCCTTGACGTTGACTTCGCCGGTCTGAATCTGCCTTTGCCCCGTCGGATCGTCGGGATCGGGCGTGACGACGTTCTGTTGCGTGAGGTCGAAGGCCGACACCGTGATCATCGCGTCGGTATCGGGAATGGCGTAGCGCAGCCCAACCTCATACTGCTGGCCGGTGGTGGGTCTAAACGCCTGATCGAAACTGCTGAACCCCGACTCAAGTTGGAACGATTCCGCGTAGCTGGCGTACGGCGCCAGCCCGTTGTCGAATTGATAGACCGCACCTGCCCGGAAGGTTGTGGCGGTGGGGTCCTGTTTGGACACCAGAGTGCTTTCTGCCGAAAGATCCTCGCTCACCGACCTGTCATAGGCCCAGTCGTGACGGACGCCGCCCATTACCGTCAATCTGCCGTAGCGCAGGACGTCCTGGGCATAGAGGCCGGTGTTTTTGGTGGTCGAAGAACTACGGTAATATTCGCTTAGAACGTAGGGATAGCCCGGATAGACCGGATTGAACATGTCCAGCGGTGGCACAGCGACGCCGTCGTATTCAGAGTCGCCGACCTGATCGCCGTAATTCGTCGTGGTAAAGTCAAATCCGACAAGGGCCGAGTGAGAGACGGCGCCGGTATCGAACTTTACCGCGACACGATTATCGATCGAGAATGAATCGACCTGTGTGTGATAGACGTAGGCAGTACGGTCGACCGTCTGCATGTCGGGCTGCAATCCGGTGAAGTAGATTCCTGCATAGTCGTCGCGATAGCGGCCGTAACGCGCAGCCTGGGAGAACGTGACATTGTCGCTGAAGCGGTGATCGAGCATATAGCCTGTGCTCCAGTAATCCGTTTTGAAGTGATCGAAATCAGGTTCGCCGAGATTGCGAGAGACCGGGATTTGGCCGTTTGGATTGGGCAGCAGCGTACCTTCGATCGGCAGTAGCTGATAGACCCCACCATTGTCTTTGGTATACTGGTTGAGCCAGGTGATCGTGGTGTCTTCGGTCGGTTTCCAAGTGAAGCTGGGCGCGAGGAAAAGCCGGTCGTCGGGCTGGTCGTCGACCATCGTGTTGCCGTCGCGGGCCATGCCGACGAAACGGTAGAGCAAGGATCTATCGGCATTGACGGGACCAGACACGTCGAACTGGCCTTGCAGTTTCTCGAATGCGCCGGCGCCCAATCCGCCTTCGATGACCACCTCGCCCCGCGCCTCCTCTGTCGGCCGCTTGCTGACCATGTTGATCAGGCCGCCGGGCGCGTTCTGGCCGTACAGGACCGAAGCCGGACCCTTCAGGATTTCGATGCGTTCCAGCCCGTACGGTTCCGGCTTGGTGATGCCGTAGGTCACCGCGCCGCCTGGCACCAGCAGGCCGTCAAGATATTGCATCGTCTCGAAGCCACGGATGTTGATGGGGTCGCGGCGCGTGTCTCCGGCGCCTTCAAAGCCGCTGGTGACACCGGGCGTGTAGCGAACCGCCTCGCTGAGCGTCTCGACGTCCTGATCCTGCAACTGCTCGGCAGGGATGATGCTGACCGCCTGCGGCGTCTCCATGATCGACGCATCGGTCTTGGATACGGTTGAGGTGCGCTTGGCGACATAACCATCAACAGGGCCGGTAGCCGTCTCGGCTTGGCTGTCATCCGCAGCCCCGTCTGCCGGCGCCTGCTGACCCTCGATGACGATCTCGTCAAGTTCCACGGCCGCGGATTGCGCGAAAGCTGCAACGGTGGTGGCCGCAAATACAGCAACACTCGCCGACAAAATGGCCAGACGCCGACCGAGAATGTTCCTTGTCCCGCACGCCATCGAACGACCCCTCACCTGCATAATAACATGATCTATTATGTCAGGTTTCAAGCGCACTCAAGGGCGAACGGGCTACTCGAACGAAAGGACAGGCCTTACACTTTCTCCTGCATCAGCCTGTCCGCCGCGGCTCGTGCCTCGTCGGTGATGACGGCTCCGGCCAGCATGCGGGCGATTTCTTCCTGCCGGGCCGGGCGGTCCATCTGCTCGACGCTGGTGGACACTCGGTCCGCGCCGGACTTGGATATGAGAAAGTGCGCGTCGGCGCGGGCGGCGACCTGCGGCGCATGGGTGACCGACAGCACTTGCACCTTTGACGCAAGGCGCGCGAGGCGCTGGCCGATCGCGTCGGCAACCGCGCCGCCGACACCCGTATCGATTTCATCGAAGACCAGCGTTGGGGCGGACCCTCGGTCGGCCAATGCGACCTTCAGCGCCAGCAAAAAACGCGACAACTCGCCACCCGAGGCGACTTTCATCATCGGGCCTGGACGGGAACCGGGATTGGTGCGTACCCAGAATTCGACCTGATCGATGCCTTCCTCGGCACGGTTGTCGGCGTCGGACGCGAGTTCGATGATGAACTCGGCGCGGTCGAGCTTCAACGCCGGCAATTCGGCCATCACCGCCCTGCGCAGGGATTCGGCCGCACCCTTGCGCAACTCCGAGAGATGCGCGGCAGCGTCGTCGTAGACGCCCTGCGCGGCCCGCGCCTGTTTCTCAAGCTGGGCGAGCCGCCCTGCTCCCGCGTCGAGATCGGCGAGGTCGGCGGCCATGGTGTCGCGCAAGGCGGCAAGATCATCGACGGACACATTATGTTTGCGGGCGGCTGCGCGTAGCGAAAACAGCCGCTCTTCCGCGTGTTCCAGTTCCTCCGGTCGAAAGTCCATGGCGCGCACTGCTGCCGCGACGCTAGCCTGCGCGGCGTCGAGCGACAGCAGCGCCTCGTCAATGGCCCGCACGATGTCGTCCAGCAGTTCCGGCGCTTCCGGCGCCTTGCGTTGCAGGCGGCGCAGCAGGCCGGCGAGCAGCGGCGACGGCGCGGAGGAGCCCGACAGCATGTCCTCGGCTTCGCGGATGTCGGAAGCGATCTTTTCGGCGCGCATCATCGCCGCGCGACGCTGGGCAAGGCTGGTTTCCTCGCCGGGCTGCGGGTCGAGTTTGGTCAGTTCGTCGACGGACGCGCGCAGATAGTCGCCCTCGCGGGCGGCGGCCTCGACTTTGGCGCGGTGGCGGGCGAGGTCCTGGTCCGCCTGACGCCATTGCCGCCAGGCCTCGCCGGTGGCGGCCAGCGCGCTGCCATGCCCGCCAAAGCTGTCGAGTAATTCACGGTGCGCGGCCGGATCGACCAGCGCGCGCTCGTCATGCTGGCCATGCAGTTCGACCAGCGCGCGGCCGATATCGCGCATCAAGGTGACGCTGGCCGGTTGGTCATTGACGAACACGCGCGTACGGCCATCAGCCATCTGGACGCGCCGTAAAATCAGGTCGCCATCGTCATCAATGGCGTTTTCACTGAGGACGGCGCGCGCTGGATGGTTGGCTGGCACGTCGAACACCGCCGTCACCTGCCCCTGCTTGACTCCGTGGCGAACCAGCGAAGCATCGCCACGGCTACCGAGCGCCAACGATAAGGCGTCCAGAAGAATGGATTTGCCCGCTCCCGTCTCGCCGGTAAGCACGGAAAGGCCGGCCGAGAGGTCGATGTCCAACCGCTCAATCAGCACGATATCGCGAATGGACAGACGCGAGAGCATGTTCGCGCTTCTAGAGCATGGAACACCGAATTGGAATCGTTCTGTTGAGGATCGACGTTCAGTTCAGCGCCCAAAGATAGGCGCCGACCGCCGCAAAACCTAAGACCGTCCGGACGGCGTGAAGCCGCGCCCAATGTTTGATCAGTTCGCGGGTCGCCGGATCGGCCCGATCGTTGGCCGTGGCATTAAGCCGGTGATTCGTCGGCATGATGCCGAACAGCGTGTACGGCCAATTTGCCAGAATCAGCACCGTACCTACGATCCATCGCCAATCTCCGGTCAGCCATAGAGCGAGGAGGCCGAGAAGGCCCGAAATGACAGCTAGGCTCGCTTGCATTGCGAAGCCATGCTTGTAGCTCGGCTTCCATTGGGTCAGCAGGGAACGATCGTCGAGTATCAAACGTGCCGGCTGCTCGGCAATATTAATGTAGACTGCAGCACCGGCGAAGAGGGCCGCGGTGACAAGGGCAAGCTGTCCCGCGAACATTCTATCGCCCTTCCTAAGCCCCGGTGATCAGCTTGCCCGCCTTGGTGATCCACGAACCGGCATTCTCGCGCGGCTCGAGGCCCTGCGACGACAACAGCTTGTAGGAATCCTTGTACCACTGGCTGTCCGGATAGTTCTGGCCGAGCACGGCGGCTGCAGCCTGCGCTTCGGAGGTCAAGCCCATCGCGTAATAAGCCTCCGTGAGACGCGCTAGCGATTCTTCGATATGGCGGGTGTTGGAGTAGTTTTCCACCACATAGCGGAAGCGCTTGACGGCGGCGATATACTCGCGACGTTCGAGATAATAGCGGCCAACCTGCATTTCCTTGCCGGCGAGCTGGTCGCGTGCGTAGCGGATCTTCTGCTGCGCGTCGTCGACATATTCCGAATCCGGCCAACGCTGCACGACCTCTTCCATCGCCTCGATCGCGCGGCGGGAATCCTTCTGATCACGGGTCACATCGGCGATCTGGCGGAAATAGCTCAGACCGACGATATATTGCGCGTATGCCGCATCCTCGGTCGAGGGGTAGAGCTGCACATAGCGCTTGCCGGAATTGATCGCCTCGACATAGTTGCCCATGCGGTAGGCCGAAAACGCGCTCATCACGAGCGATTTGCGGGCATATTCCGAATAGGGATGCTGACGGTCGACGGCGGCGAACTTCTTCGTCGCTTCGTCCATGCGGCCCGCGTTGAGATTGGCGAGACCCTGGTTATAAAGCACGTCCGCGGGGTCTGTTCGCTCCACATAGGTCGCGAGATCAACATCGTCGTCCGATGAAAGGCAGCCTGACAGGGTCGACGCCGCGACAGCCAACGCGGCAGCGGCAGCCACCCTGCGCGCGCCCAGCAAGGACAGGCTCGGCGATTTGAATACGTTCATCAAATTATTCGTCCGCCATATTCAATCGAAATCGGGCCGCCATTAACCACGGCAGCCACCCCTCCACAACGCTATCGGGGCGCAATGCCGCAAATTTGTGGCAAGATCATCATTCCGCCACCGCCCAACGCGACGCCGCCTGCATTTTAGCAGGCAAATCGTGCCCGAACAGGGTTTATGCCGCGTTAAGAACCCTTGCAGCCAGCAGTTATGCTGTTCCGCAGCTACCCCTTCAAAGTACCCAAGGTGCGTAGACCGGCGCGTTGACGGCGATCATCTCGGATTGGCGGCCGCGCTCGCGGCGATTGGTTTCGACGATCTCGAAAGCCGTGCGGTCCGACAAAAGACGGCGCAACGCCATCGCATTGAGCCGGTGACCGCCGCGATAGGAGCGGAAGCACCCGATAAAGCGCGCGCCGGCCAACGCCAGATCGCCGATGGCGTCCAGCGTCTTGTGGCGGACGAACTCGTCCTTGAAGCGCAGGCCTTCCATATTGATGACGCGATGATCATCGCCGATAACAACCGAGTTTTCCAGCGAAGAGCCAAGTGCATAGCCTGCGGCCCACAACCGCTCGACATCTTTCATGAAGCCGAACGTCCGCGCTCTCGCAACGTCGCGGCGGAACACGGCCGGCGTCATGTCGCTGGCAAAGCGCTGACGCCCGATCGCCGGGCTTTCGAAATCGATCTCTACTTCGAAGCGCGTCCCGTCATACGGACGGAATTCCGCCCAGGAAGCGCCGTTATCGATGCGCACTGGCTTCAGGACGCGGATGAAACGGCGCTTGACGTCCAGGCTCTCGATACCGGCCTGATCGAAAGCATCGACGAACATGGCGGCGCTGCCGTCCAGGATCGGCGCCTCGCTGCCCTCGACCTCGATCGTGACATTGTCGACGCCCAGGCCGAACAGCGCAGCCATCAAATGCTCGATCGTTGCGACGTGCGGCCCGTTGCGGTCGCCAATCTGGGTCGAAAGATCGGTCGCGCCGACTTCCGAAACGAGCGCGCGCAACTCCGAGCCGTCGGTCGTCACAAAAACTACGCCGGTGTCGGCGTCGGCGGGATTGAAATGGATCATGACCGGCTGTCCACTATGGACGCCGGTCCCCTCAAGCGTGACACGCCTGGCGAGGGTGGTCTGGTAGTCGTGCAAGTTAGTCCCCATGAGCCCGTCTGTCTTTGTCCGCTAGCGTACTGCGGATCGGCTTGACAGTTCCGAATGCCTCTCCCCTTGCATTCGACAGCCTGCCATGTTGCGCCGCGAAGATAATGGCCCGGAGGGTAGACTCCAAATCACGGATTCTTACTCACTGTTACGCTGACACAGACCATATAGCGTAAACCAACTATATGATTTTACACGGAAAATTCAAAGGCGCGCGGACCTTTTCAACAAGCCGCGCGCCTATCATGGTTACCAGTCGCTAAAGACCTCAGTTGGCTTGCCGGCGCAGGAACGCCGGGATGGTATCAAAATGGTCATCGTCTTGAGTCGCCCGGTTCTGCGGCGACAGACGTCCATTTTCGTCGAGCTGGCCGCGCCGGGGAGCGTAGGCCTGAGGATCCTGGCTGGACATGCGGCGCGCCTCAGGCGCTGCCTGACGCAGCTTTGGCTCGCGCGTCTGCACTGGAAGCGGCGGCGCGGGCTGCGGTTCGTCGCGGCGCGACAGGCCGCTGGTGAGACGCTTGAGCAGGCTCATCGGCCCACTGTCATGTTCCACCGGCGCCAGCCGGTTCTTCGCATGGATTTCGGCCTGCACGACCGGCGGAAAATCTTCCACGCGGGGCATGCGCGACTGAACAGGAGCAGGCTCACGGATCGGCGTCACACTAGCCGGTTCCAGCGGCGCCTGCTGCATCACCGGCTGCTGGACAGGTTGCGGAGACTGGAAAAGCTTGCTCTGCGGGCGAAAGTCATCGGCTGCCGCCACATGCCTCGGCGCGGCTTGTTCGGCGTGATGGATTTCGGCGGCGCGGATGGCTTCAGCAACGGGGTCGTGGCGCATCTCGACAGGCTGCGGCTCGGGTGCGCGAATTTCGGCGGCCGGCTGCCGCGGAGCGACAGGCTTCATCGGCTGGCGGATGGCGATCGGCGCCGAGGCGATATCTTCGGCCGATTTGTCGATGCCGGTCGCCACGACCGACACGCGGATAACGCCTTCCAGCTCTTCGTCGAACGTCGCGCCGAGGATGATGTTGGCGTCCTGATCGACTTCCTCGCGGATTCGGGTCGCCGCCTCATCCACCTCGAACAGCGTGAGATCGCGGCCACCGGTGATCGAGATCAGCAGGCCCTTGGCGCCGCGCATCGATGTTTCGTCGAGAAGCGGATTGGAGATCGCGGCTTCCGCGGCTGCCATCGCCCTGCCCTCGCCCGACGCCTCGCCGGTGCCCATCATGGCCTTGCCCATCTCGCGCATGACCGAGCGGACGTCGGCGAAATCGAGATTTATCAGGCCTTCCTTGACCATCAGGTCTGTGATGCAGGCGACGCCTGAATAGAGCACCTGGTCAGCCATGGCGAAGGCGTCAGCGAAAGTGGTCTTGTCGTTGGCGAGCCGGAAGAGATTCTGATTTGGAATGACGATCAGCGTATCGACGCACTTCTGCAGTTCTTCGATGCCGAGATCCGCCGTCTTCATGCGCCGCTGGCCTTCGAAATGGAACGGCTTGGTCACCACACCGACGGTGAGGATGCCCTTCTCGCGGGCTGCGCGGGCGACAACCGGGGCAGCACCTGTGCCGGTGCCGCCGCCCATGCCGGCCGTCACGAAGCACATATGCGTCGTGGACAGGTGGTCCATGATTTCGTCGATGCATTCTTCAGCGGCGGCGCGGCCGACCTCCGGCTGGGAACCCGCGCCGAGGCCCTCGGTGACATGAGCGCCAAGCTGGATGATGCGCTCGGCCTTTGACATGGTCAGCGCCTGCGCGTCGGTGTTGGCCACCACGAACTCGACGCCGCGCAACCCTGCCGAGATCATGTTGTTGACGGCATTGCCCCCACCGCCGCCAACGCCAAATACCGTGATCCTGGGCTTGAGCTCGGTAATGTCCGGCTTCTGTAGATTGATCGTCATCGCCTTGTCCTTTTCGCCTTCCCGCCGCCTCGCCGTTGCGGCTGTTATGGGGCTGTCCCCGTCAATTTCTAAAAACTGTCTCTCAACCACTGACTCATGCGGTGGAGCCTTCCACCGGTACCGGTCATGCGCGCACTGAAACCATTCCTGCTGTACAAGCTCTCGAGTTCGGCCATCTGCGGATAGATCAACAGGCCGACCGCGGTGGAGAAGGCCGGACCCTTCGCGGCTTCCGGCAAGCCGGCCACGCCCAACGGCCGGCCGATGCGGACATTGCGGCCCAGAATGCGCCGCGCGAGCTCCGGCAGGCCGGAAACCTGGCAGGCGCCGCCCGTCAGCACGACCCGTTTGCCGATGGTATTGGCATGGCCCGATTTGGACAGCCGATCGCGCAGCAACTCAAAGGTTTCCTCGATGCGGGCGCGGATAATGCGAGTCATGGCCGAGCGCGGCACATGCAGGGGCACTTCGACATCATCGCCGATGGGCTGAACCGTAACCACGTTGCGGTCATCAGCCTCGCTCGGCAGAACGCAGCCATGCATCACCTTCAGTCGCTCGGCATCGTCCAGCCTGGTCGAGAGGCCCTTGGCGAGATCCATGGTCACATGATTGCCACCGAGCGGAATTGAATCGGCATGGACGAACCTGCCTTCCGCGAAAACCGAAATGGTGGTGGTCCCGCCGCCCATGTCGATGCAAGCGGCCCCCATTTCCAGCTCATCATCGACCAGCGCGGCAAGGCCGCTGGCATAAGGCGTTGCGACCATACGCTCGACCGACAGATGCGAGCGGTTGATAGCGAGTTCCAGATTGCGCGCCGGCATCGCGTCGCCGGTCAACACATGCATGTCGACGCCCAGCGTATCGCCGATCATGCCGCGCGGATCGCGAACGCCCTTTTCTTGATCGAGCGCGAAACCGACCGGCAGCGAGTGGACCACCTCGCGTTCGGCCTTGGCAGCCTGCTTGGCGCCGGCGGCAAGCACACGCCTGATGTCGGCTTCGTCGACTTCATGCCCGCCGAGATTGATCGTGGCGTTGAAGGTTTCACTTTTCAGCCGGCCGGCAGACAGATTGACCAGCAGCGAGTCAACCGTGACATTCGCCATGCGTTCGGCGGCATCGACCGACAGACGGATGGCGCTTTCGGCGCGATCGAGATCGATCACGCGGCCCGACTTGACGCCGTGCGATTTCTGATGGCCGATACCGATAACCTGGGCGCGATGGGTGCGAGTGCGCAGAAGTTTGCTGTCGCCGCCACTCGGCTTGAGCTTGGCCACTATACAGCAAACCTTGCTGGAACCGATATCCAGTACTGTAATAATGCCGCTGCGGCGTTCGGCACTTTCTTTCTGACCGCCAAGCCAGTTCATGTGCGCTTCTCCGCCTTGGCACGGCGCACTTTCGGCTTTTCCTTCAGCGCGGCTTCGCGGCGCTCGACGGCTTCAGGGGTCAAGCGAACAACGACCCGGTCGGACAGACGCATGTCGACGACGGAAATATCCTTGGAGAGAAGACCGGACTCGCGATCCATGGCCTCGAGGTCGGCCAAGGCCTGCTCCGCACCAAATTCGGGCAACTTGACCACGACACCGCTATCGAACTCGATATCCCAGCGCCGCTCGGCAACACGCAGATAGACCGTCGCGCGCTTGGCGACGTCAGGGAACTGCTCGACCTTGGCTACGAACGCGGCGGCGGCGGTCTCTGCCCCCTCACCCACCACTACAGGCAAGCCCGCCAGCCGACCGGGACGATAAGGAGCAATGATCTTGCCCGACGGCTCGATGACGGTGAGCTCGGCATTGCGCTGCCAGATTGCGAAGGGCTGCCGCTCGTCGAGCTTGACTTCGATGGCGTTCGGATAGGTCTTGCGGACCGATACCGCGCCGACCCACGGCAACGCCGCGATGCGATCACGCGCAGCGTCGGCATTCATGCCGATGAGCGATGTCCAACCATCAAGCTCAAGACGCTCCAGCACATCGATCTCGGACGTTTCGCGATTGCCCACTACCTTGATTTGATCCACCGCGAAGCCCGTGCGAGCGGTAATGTTCTGGACGACCGTCGGCATATGTCCGCCGGCCACCGTGCCGTAAACAACGGCGCCGGAAAGCACCAACGTGTTGAGAACAGCATTGGCGAAACGCGGCGGCTGCATGTCGCCCGAGCCCAGGCGCGACAGGAAGCGGACTGGGCGGCGCAGCCACCGGGGCAAGACGAAGCCGTCGCCGGGCAAAAGCCGGCCGGCGGACCATACGTTGAGCCGCGACGCGCCTGCTCTATGCCTCGGCCTCAACGCAAACACGACGCGTCCTCCACCATCCACTTCAGCAGTTCACCGAACGAATGGCCCGCATTGGCGGCAATCTCCGGCACCAGCGATGTCGGCGTCATGCCCGGTTGCGTGTTGACCTCCAGCCATACGACCTCGCCATTCTCGGAATAGCGGTCGTCATAGCGGAAGTCAGACCGGGAGATTCCCCGACAGCCGATTGCTTGGTGCGCCTTGAGGGATAGTGTCTGTATTTTTTGGTAAATATTTAATGAAATTTTAGCCGGAACCTCATGTTTTGAGCCGCCGACGACATATTTTGAGTCATAATCGTAGAAGGCGTGGCCGGTCGGGATGATTTCGCACACGCCGAGCGCTACATCGCCCATCACGGCACAGGTCAGCTCACGACCATGGACGTAGCGCTCCACCATGACGGTATCGCCATACTTCCAGTCCGACGAGGCGATCACCTGCGGCGGATGCGACTGCCCCTCCTTGACGATGACGACACCAAAACTCGAACCTTCATTGACCGGCTTGACCACATAAGGCGGCTTCATCGGGTGTTCATTATGGATCGTTTTCCGATCCAGAATCCTGGATTCCGCCACCGGCACGCCCGCAGCTTTGGCGACACGTTTCGCCTGCTCCTTGTTCATTGCCAGTGCCGAGGCCAAAACACCGGAATGCGTGTAGGGAATGCCGAGATATTCGAGGATGCCCTGCACCGTGCCGTCCTCGCCGAAGGGACCGTGCAGCGCATTAAAAGCAACATCCGGCTTGAGGGCAGTCAGCGTGGCGCTGACATCTCGCGTCACATCAACGCGGGTGACGCGATAGCCGACACCCTCCAGGGCGTCGGCGCAGGCATTGCCGGACGACAAGGAAACGGGCCTTTCGGACGAAAAACCGCCCAATAGAACCGCCACATGCTTCGGCGCCATGCCCTACTTTCCCCTCTGAGAGCCTACTCAAAAATCCCCAATTTCCCGGAATGCGCAGAACCCTCCCGGTGGCTGGGCCACCAGGGCGAACTCTCGTTCAAATCAGGCCGAACGACGCAAATCAGGAAACGCTTGGGGAGAAGAAACCAGACCTAAGATTCGCTGGCAAGACCAATTGATTCGGAATGATTCTTTTTTTCGTAAACTATTTGATTCACTGCGGATTTTTCACCACAGCAGAATAGAACAGAATGTGAACTTGCAATTCGATTTGTTGGGCAGGCGAATTGATTCGCTGACCGGCCCTTAAGATCGTACGAAATCCGGGAGAAATACCGCTGCGAGCGGAGGGCGGAACAACCGGCGACGATCCTTTCGATGCCGCTTCCACGTCCAGAGCCAACACAACGATATATTATCGTTCTATTTCAATAGCATATAGTAGCTTACTGATTCAGATGATGAGCGAGAAGCAGCAAAGCAGGTTCAAAGCATCTGCCCGAGGAACTCGTCGATCTCGTGCCCTGGCTTGAACTCGCCGATGCGCTTGATCTCCCAGTGAAGGCGGATGCCGGAATGTTCGAGCACGCGTGCGCGCACCGTCTCGCCAAGGAATTCGAGATCGTAGCCGGTGGCGTTGCCGACATTGATCATGAAGTTGCAGTGCATCGGCGACATCTGGGCGCCGCCGATCATCAGGCCACGGCAACCGGCCTTGTCGATCTCCTTCCAGGCCGATGTGCCCTCCGGATTCTTGAAGGTAGAGCCCCCGGTCTTTTCGCGGATCGGCTGCACGGTCTCGCGATGATGCTGAACGGCATCCATCGCGGCCTTAATAGCCGCCTTGTCCTCCGGATATCCCTCGAAGACGGCGGAGGTGAAGATCAGGTCTTTTGACGCCGAGGAGTGCCGGTAGGCATAACCCATTTCAGCGTTGGACAATGTATGCACATTGCCCTGCCTGTCGAGCGCCCGCACTTCCACGACGCGTTCGCGGGTTTCGACGCCGTTCGCGCCGGCGTTCATGCGCAGCGCCCCGCCGACAGCGCCCGGAATGCCGTGATAGAAATGAAAGCCGCCGATGCCAGCTTCGAGCGCCAGCGCGGCGACTCGCTTGTCCGGACAGGCAGCCCCTGCCCGGATGCGCGTTTCCGAAATCTGCTCGGCCTCGCCGAATCCCTTCGCCGAGAGGCGGACAACGAAGCCGCGAATGCCGCCTTCGCGCACCAGCAGGTTCGAGCCGATGCCGACGACCATGACCGGGATACTGGCCGGCACGGCTTTCAGGAAAGCGGCAAGGTCGTCTTCATCCGCCGGCTGGTACAGAACATCCGCCGAACCACCCGCGCGGAACCAGGTGATCTTGTCCATCTCGGCGTCAGGTGTCAGCTTGCCGCGCAGGCCGGTCAGCTTGTCGCCTAGGCTGGCGAGGAGGTCGGCGCCGCGGGTCATGTGGACAACCCAGCCATTGCACTCCGTCCAACACCCCTCATCCGTCGCCTATTCCGGCTTTGCTGCGCAAGCCGGGGCGACACCTTCTCCCACAAGGGGAGAAGGGGGAGCATTGCATGAACGCCTTCGCCAAACACTAACGTTGGCGATTGGCGGCAACGTCGATGAGCGCTGTCCTTCTCCCCTTGTGGGAGAAGGTGTCGCCCCGGCTTGCGCAGCAAAGCCGGAATAGGCGACGGATGAGGGGTGTTGGACAGAGCGCCAAACTTCATGCTCCGGTCCCCCCGCCGAGCTCCTTCGGCAGCGCGTAGGCCCATTGCGTGATATTGCCGGCACCCAGGAAGACAACGAAATCGCCGGGCTGGGCCAAACCACGCACGGCAGGCGCGATCTGCTCCGGTCCGGTGATGTAGCGCGCGTCGCGGTGACCGCCGGAACGAATACGGCCGACCAGTGCGTCGGAAGTCACGCCATCGATTGGGTCCTCGCCGGCGGTGTAGACCGGCGCTACCATGACCGTGTCCGCATCGTTGAAGCAGGATGAAAAATCGTCGAACAGGTCGCGCAGGCGCGTAAAGCGGTGCGGCTGGGCAATCGCGATGATACGCCCCTTGGTGGCGTCGCGCGCAGCGCGCAGCACCGCCTTGATTTCGACCGGATGATGGCCGTAGTCGTCAAAGATATGGACGCCGTTCCATTCTCCTGTCGGTGTAAAGCGTCGCTTGACGCCACCAAAGGACGAAAGCCCCTTCTTGATGTCGTCCGCCGACAAGCCAAGCTCGTGCGCGACGGCGATCGCGGCCGTGGCATTCGAGACGTTGTGGCGTCCGGGCATTGGCAGCGCCAAATCCTTGATCGCGGTCTCCGTGCCGCGCTTGCGGTCGCGGATCAGCACGTCGAAGCGGGACGTGGCGCCTTCCATGCGGTGGTTGGTGAAACGCACGTCGGCCTGAGCGTTGGCGCCATAGGTTATGACGCGGCGATCCTCGATATGCGCAACCAATGCTTGGACCTCGGGGTGGTCGGTGCACATCACGCCAAAGCCGTAGAACGGCACGTTCTCAACGAACTGGCGGAACGCCTCACGCACCTTGTCAAAGGTGCCGTAATGGTCGAGGTGCTCGGGGTCGATATTGGTAACCACCGCGACATCAGCCGGCAGCTTGAGAAAAGTGCCGTCGCTTTCGTCGGCTTCGACGACCATCCATTCGCCCTCACCCATGCGGGCGTTGGTTCCATAGGCGTTGATGATGCCGCCATTGATGACAGTCGGATCAAGCCCGCCGGCTTCGAGCAGCGTTGCGACCATGGAGGTCGTGGTCGTCTTGCCATGGGTGCCGCCGATGGCCACCGCTTGGCGGAAACGCATCAGCTCGGCCAGCATTTCCGCGCGGCGCACGATAGGCAGCAGCTTTTCGCGCGCCGCCTTTAGTTCCGGATTGGATTTCTTGATGGCGGTCGACACCACGACCACTTCGGCATTGCCGAGATTTTCCGCCTTATGGCCAACGAAACATTCAATGCCCTTGTCGCGCAGGCGTTGGACGTTGGCTCCATCAGACTGGTCGGAGCCCTGCACGCGATAACCGAGATTATGCAGCACCTCGGCGATGCCGCTCATGCCGATGCCGCCTATGCCAATGAAATGCACAAGCCCGATCGTCTGCGGCATCTTCATGACCGCGCTCCCTTCCTGAATTCGGCGACTGATTTGCCTGAGGCAATAGCCTCTGTCAGGTCGGCGAGCAACCGTGCGGCGTCCGGCTTGCCGGCGGATTTGGCGGCGGACGCCATGGCGGTGAGTTTGGCGGGATCGTTCATGAAACCGGTCAGGAGTTCGACGAGACGATCGGTGGAAAGCGTCGACTGCACATGCACTTCAGCGCCACCAGCGGCAGCGAGGGCAGCCCCGTTGGCGGCTTGGTCATGATCCAAAGCATAAGGATACGGCACAAGAAGCGCCGGCCGGCCGATGACCGAAACCTCGGAAACAGTAGAGGCGCCAGAGCGGCAGATGACCAGATGCGCGCCGGCCATGCGCTGCGCCATGTCGCCGAAGAATGGAGACACTTCGGCCGGGATGTTGAGTTGATTGTAAGTATCGACGACCGCACCCTGATCTTCCGGCCGCGCCTGCTGGGTGATGTGCAGCCGTGAGCGCAACTGCTCCGGCAAAGCGGCAATGGCGGCTGGCATGGCTTCCGAAAAGAAGAGCGCGCCCTGGCTGCCGCCGAAGACGAGCAGGCGGAACGGCTCCCGTTTGCCCGAGGGGCGGTAGATTGCCCGGGCCGCCTCCAGAACGGCCGGCCGGACCGGATTGCCGGTGACGATCGTCTTCTCGCCGTTCGCACCCTGTCCTTCCGACAGAAAGCCGCCGGCGATGGCGGTGACGCGCTTGGCCAGCGCCTTGTTGGCGCGGCCCATCACGGCGTTCTGCTCATGGATCAGCGTCGGCACGCCACGACGCGTGGCGGCATAGAGCGGCGGTAGCGTCGGGTAACCGCCGAAACCGACGACGGCCGCGGGCTTGACCTGGGCGATCAGTGCCGACGATTGCCGCACTCCTTGCCAGATTCGCCAGAAGGATCGTGCCAAGGCGATCGGGTTCTTGTCGCCGAAGGTGGCCGAAGCGATGGGATGGATCGCGGTTGCGGGAAACGCGCCGGCATAGCGGTTCGCACGCTCATCGGTGGCGAGGTGAACCATCCAACCGCGCGCGGTCAGCTCATGCGACAGCGCCTCGGCTGGAAACAGATGCCCGCCCGTGCCGCCGGCGGAAAGAAGAATGGTTTTGGATGTCGTCATTGGCGACCGGTTCACTGTTGATCGCTACGCTTTGGACTGCCACGTCAATCGTGACAAGCCTGGAGGGACAGCGCCCCCTCTGTCCTGCCTAGTGTGACGCTTTGGGCTCATGACGAACAGAATTATTCCGCCGGCACCATATGGCCTGGGTGCAGACCATGCCCGCGCGTCCGCAGCGTCTCCGGCCGCTTTCGACTGAGCGCCAGCACCATGCCCATGGAAACGGCGATCGCGATGAGCGACGAGCCACCATAGGAAATGAACGGCAGCGTCATGCCCTTCGCCGGCATCAATTGCAGGTTCACGCCCATATTGATGACCGACTGGAAGCCGAACACCGTCACCAACCCGGCGACGGAATACCGCGTGAAATCGTCATGCTCCTTCAGCGCAACAGAAAGCCCGCGGAGCACGATGAAGGCAAAAATCGCCATGATCAGCATGCAGAGGAAGATGCCATATTCTTCACCGGCGACCGAAAAAACGAAGTCGGCATGGCTATCGGGGATCATTTTCTTGACGGTCCCCTCGCCCGGGCCGACGCCGAACCATTTGCCGTTCAGGAAAGCATCCCGGCCGAGATCCACCTGATAGTTGTCGCCTTCGCCCGACAGAAAGCGGTCAAGACGGCTCGCAACGTGCGGAAAGACGACATAGGCGGCGAACGCGCCAGCAACGCCGATTGCGCCGAGCAGGACGATCCAAAACCACGACATGCCGGCAAGGAAGAACATCACGCCCCAGGTGCCGGCAGTCAGCATGGTCTGGCCGAGATCGGGCTGCAGCACCAGCAACGCCAGGACGAAGCCGAGCAAAAGCATGGCCAGCATGCTGCCCGGAATCTCAGGCTTGCGCGCCCGCTCGGAGAATAGCCAGGCACAGATGATGACGAAGGCTGGTTTCATGAATTCGGAAGGCTGGATCGACAAGCCGGCCAGGGAGACCCAGCGCCGAGCGCCCTTCACTTCAATGCCGATGAACAGCACTGCCACCATCAGCACCAGCGAGATACCCAAGATGATCAAGGCGAGCCGGCGCACCTGCCGCGGATTAAGAAACGACACTGCCAGCATGACGCCGAGCGCCGGCAGCGTGAACAAGATGTGGCGGGTGGCGAAATGGAATTGATCGAGGCCGATACGCTCGGCAACGGCCGGGCTTGCCGCGAACGACAGGATGACGCCGAGCCCCATCAGCGACAGGAAGGCGGCCAAAAACCAGCGATCAACGGTCCACCACCAATTGGCGACGGGGCTTTTGTCCAGACGGCTCAGCACTTACTAACCTCCGATTGGAGTTACGCCTTCAATAGCGCGCACTGCCTCCCGGAAGGCCTCGCCGCGCACTTCGAAATTCTTGAACTGGTCGAAACTCGCGCAAGCGGGCGACAGCAGAACAACAACCTCACCGCTGTCATCCGTGGCTGCATCCGCGGCAGCATGGTTAACAGCAGCTTCCAAAGTGCCGGAAATTTCATAAGGAACCGTTTCACCGAGCGTCGCTGAGAAGGCCGGCGCGGCCTCTCCGATGAGATACGCCCGCGCCACCCGCGGAAACAGGCCGCGCAGTGACTCGACGCCTCCCTCCTTCGCCAAACCACCTGCAATCCAGTAGATTCTGGGGAAACTGGAAAGCGCCGGCGCGGCCGCGTCGGCATTGGTCGCCTTCGAATCATTGACGAACAGGACGTGGTTCTTGCGGCCGACCTGTTCCATACGATGAGCCAGGCCCGGAAAACTCTCCAAACCTGACTGGATCTCGCCAAGGTCGAGCCCGACCTTCAGGCAGGCGACGACGGCAGCCAGCGCATTCTGCGCATTGTGCTGGCCGCGCAGCGAGCCGATTCCTTCGAGGAAACCGATTCGTTCATAGCGGCCGTGGATGGCCTCCATCAGGTCCGTGCCGTCGGCAAAGTATCCATCAGGCAGCGGCAGGCGCTTGGAGATGCGCACGACATTCTTGCCGGTTTGTTCGAGCCGGTCGGCAATCTGCGCACAATAGACATCGTCGACGCCGACGATGGCGGTCTCGCTGCCGGCCACCAGCCGCTCCTTGATCGAGGCGTAATGCTGCATGGTGCCATGACGATCGAGATGGTCCGGCGTCAGGTTCAGCAGGATGCCTGCGGTCGGGTTGATCGAAGGCGCGAGGTCGATCTGATAGGACGAGCATTCGACGATATAGAAACGGTCAGGCGTCGGCGGATCGAGCGTCATCACAGCGCGGCCGATATTGCCGCCCATCTGCGCGTCGCGACCGGCGGCTTTCAGGATATGCGCGGTCAACGCCGTCGTCGTCGATTTGCCGTTGGTGCCGGTGATGGCGATGAACGGCGCTGACGGCGCGGCCAATGCGCGCTCGCGGCCGAACAATTCGACATCGCCGATGATCTCGACCCCAGCGCCCCGCGCCAGCTCGACGGTCCAGTGCGGTTTTGGGTGGGTCAACGGCACGCCCGGCGACAGGACGAAGGAGGCGACGCCAGCCCAGTCGGTTTCGCGCAGGTTTTCGGTGCCAATACCCGCCTCTTGGGCGCGCGCGACGCTCTCCGGGTTGTCGTCCCAGCCGATGACCTCTGCGCCACCCTCGATCAAAGCCTGGGCGGTGGCGATGCCGGACCCGCCGAGCCCGAACAGCGCAACCCGCCTGCCGTTGAAGGTTCTTGCCGGAATCAAGGCGGCGTCCTTATCTCAATTTGAGAGACGAAAGACCGATTAGTGCCAGAAGCACGGCGATAATCCAGAACCGGATCACAACCTGGCTCTCGGTCCATCCCAATTTTTCGAAATGATGGTGAATCGGCGCCATGAGGAAGACACGCCGGCCAGTCATCTTGAAGAAGCCGACCTGAATGATGACCGACAAAGCCTCCATCACGAACAGGCCGCCGATGATAGCCATGACGATCTCGTGTTTGGTCGCGACGGCCACCGTGCCGATCAGACCGCCAAGCGCCAGCGAACCGGTGTCGCCCATAAAGATGGCGGCGGGCGGCGCGTTGAACCAGAGAAAACCGAGGCCAGCGCCAATGACTGCGCCCAGGACAACGGCGAGTTCACCTGTGCCAGGCACGAAATGGATCTGCAGATACTCGGCGAAAACCGCGTTACCGGAAAGGTATGCGATAACACCGAAAGACGCCGCGGCGATCATGATCGGCACGATGGCCAGTCCGTCGAGGCCATCGGTCAGGTTCACCGCGTTGCCCGCTGCAACGACGACGAAGGCGGCAAAGGGAACGAAGAACCAGCCGAGATTGATGACCAGATCCTTGATGAAGGGAAAGGTCAGCGAGGAGGAGAAGGATGTCTGGCCGTTTTGCATGATCACGACGGCCGCGACGCCGGCAATCAGGAACTCGACGGCCAGGCGCGCCTTGCCGGAGAAGCCGAGATGCGACTGTTTTGTCACCTTCAGGTAGTCGTCGTAGAATCCGATCGCGCCAAATCCCAGCGTGACCAGCAGCACGACCCACACATAGACGCTGGTAATGTCGGCCCACAAAAGCGCCGAGCCGATTATGCCGCACATCATCATAAGCCCACCCATGGTCGGCGTGCCGGCCTTCTTGAAATGGGTCTGCGGCCCGTCTGCCCGGATCGGCTGGCCTTTGCCTTGCCGCAAGCGTAGCGAGTTGATGATCATCGGGCCGAACATGAACACGATGACGGCGGCGGTAATCAGTGAGCCGCCCGTCCTGAACGTAATGTAGCGGAACACATTGAAGACGGACGCCTGATCGGCCAACCCAACGAGCAGTGTGAACATTTTTCCCCCGCCTAGG
>JBFWUS010000019.1:0-73896 GCA_050247155.1 Rhizobiaceae bacterium | reverse complement strand
CCAACACCGCCCAGGCTTCGTTCGACAGCCAGAAGTGATCGCGCATGGCTTCCTCCATGCCCCCGGACCCACCGACGAACCGAATCAGCCAATCTTGACAATAGTTTGATTAAGTCCCCTACCTAGGGTCAGGACCTATTGATTTGGTCGAAATGGTGTGAGGCCATTTGGTCGGATACGAGGAGCGAAGGCGCAGGAAATGTTTATCATTTTCAAGTCCTTCGCGACGATGTTGCCGGCCAAATGGACCACATCCGAAGGACGCCGAAACGGCTTCGAGCTGCGGCGTCGAAGCCTTCGACCGGACAACCAGTCCGACTTTCAGGCTTCTCCTGGCATCTCCTTGCCGTTCCTGGCGCCATTTCGATCAAATCAATAGGTCCTGACCCTGGCGGAACATCGGCGCGCATGCGCGGCAACTGTTGTTGCCGCGCATCTATTGCTGAGGTTTGAAAGCTGAATACAGCGCAGGCGCATCGCGAGACTTGAGCTTAGCAACCGGCGATGCCATCAATCCTTCCGGCCCGCCGCGCTTGCGCCGGCGCGCCCTAGGGAGGTTCGCAGGCCATGCGCAGTCAAACCATCCGAACCATGGCTGCCGGACTCGCGGCTGGCGTGGCAATGACCGTGGCGGCATGGCCAGCGATGGCGCAGCAACATTTCGACCGTCTCATCTCCTTCGGCGATTCCTACGCGGACCCCCTCATCAATCTGATCCCGATCCTGGGAGGCAACCTAGATCTGCTCCCCTCGCAGGGCAGGTCGGTGGAGGACGTCGCCGCGAGCTCACCGTGGGTGGCTTTTCCGTATTGGCTTCAGGATGGACTTGGTCTCGCCAATGAAGATATGACCAGCTACGCCATCGCCGGGTCGACAACCGATCAAATGAACGAGACCGGTGTACCCTACAGCCTGCCGTTCCAGCTCGAGCGCTCGGCGGGCGAGGTCTATGGTCCCAACGACCTCGTCACCCTGTCGATCGGCGGCAATGACGGCCGGCGAGACAGCCGCACTTATGGAGCGGATTTCTCGCCCGAACTCGCCGAACGCCTGGGCGGCGGTGTCGCCGGCCGTGCTTCGAACGCAGTGAAAACGTTCGTTGGCCAGGGGGCCGGCACCGTCCTGGCCGTCAGCTTCAGCGACCTGTCGATATTGCCGGAACTGGCCGCTCATCCGCGGCCCGACGGTTTGGCGGCATACGGGGCTGCGCTTTACAATGGCATGCAAACCAATCTCGTGGACACGGCCGAGGCCGGCGGTCGCATCTTCCTTTTCGATTTGTCCCTGCTCGGCGCCCAGCTAAAAGCCAATCCCCAACTCTACGGATTCAAGACGTTTCTTTTTGAAGGAAACGAGGCGACCAGTGTCTTCGGACCAGACAGCCTGCATTTGACCAGCAACGGTTTCCAGGTCGCAGCAGCCTATATGCTCAACGTCTTGCAGTCGCCTTACGCCGCCGCTCTGGCGCCCGAATTGGCCGAGGCGTCTTCGGAGTCGTTTACGACATCGTTGTTCGGCCGCCTCGACAGCCGGCGCTTCGAGACCACAACGACCCCCTACTCTATCTATCTAATGGGCGGCCTTGCCGGAGCCTCCGGCGATGTCGGCGGCGACGGCGGACGCGGCACGCTTGGCGCCGAGACGTGGCTTAGTCCGGACCTGATGCTGGGCGCAGCAGCGAGCTATTCAAGCCTCTCTGGCGACAACTCATTGGTCGAAATCGACGATCAGGCCTTGCAGGTGGCGGCCTACGGATCCTGGAAGCACGGCAACTGGTTTGCCGACGCGTTGCTCGGTTATGGCAATCACGAGCTCGAACTGGTCCGTCCGGGCGTTGTCTTGCCAGTTGTCGGCGAGACGGATGCCGATACCGTCAACGCCGCGCTAAGGGGCGGCTATCTGTTCGACCTCGGTGGCGTCAGAGCAGGCCCTGTGCTGGGCCTGCACCACACACGCACGCGCGTAGACGCTTATCAGGACAGCGGCGATCCATCGCTCGCCATTCTTGTCGACCGCCAGAAACTGTCCTCAACCACGTCGGAAGTCGGAGCCCAGGTGCACGCTGCGCTGAGCGAGCGGGTCCAAGGCTTCGCGGGCATCGCCTGGCACCACGAATTCGGTGACGAAGCAAGAGTACTAACGACACGGCTCGCGCAGTCGCCGCTCTTGCCAATCAACACGACGATCCAGAATTTCGACAGTCAGGATTATGGCGTCGTGTCCGCCGGTCTGTCTTTCGATGTTTCCGAGAACCTCAACGCGACATTGGCCGGCGCGGCCACGTTCGCTCGCGGCGACGCCGACAGTTTCCAGATCGACGCCGGCCTAAGCTTGCGGTTCTAAAGCATCGGGCATCCATCCTATTCAGCGGCCACCCGCGCCATCGGGTTGTTCGGATGCGTCGTCCAATTGGCGTAGGTCGGCGACACGGTCTTTCCGGTGCGCTGGTCGAGCGCGCCGGCGGCGAGCGGCTCCATGGTAATGCAGCCTTCGACCGGGCAGACGTTGACGCAGAGATTGCAACCCACGCACTCGGCCTCGATCACCTCGAAATGCCGCGCCCCGTTGACGATCTGGGTGATCGCCTGATGCGAGGTATCCTCGCAGGCGATGTGGCAGCGGCCGCATTTGATGCAGGCGTCTTGGTCGATGCGCGCCTTGGCGACATAATTGAGGTTGAGATACTGCCAATCGCTGACATTGGGCGTCGCGCGGCCGACGATATCGTCCAGCGAACGATGGCCCTTGACGTCCATCCAGTTCGACAGGCCGTCGATCATCTCCTGCACGATCTTGAAGCCATAGGTCATGGCGGCGGTGCAAACCTGCACATTGCCGGCGCCCAGCACCAGAAACTCGGCCGCGTCGCGCCAGGTGGTGACGCCGCCAATACCGGAAATCGGCAGGCCATGGGTTTCGGCGTCGCGCGCGATCTCGGCCACCATGTTGAGCGCGATCGGCTTCACCGCCGGGCCGCAATAGCCGCCATGGCTGCCCTTGCCGTCGATCGTCGGTTCCGGCGCGAAGGTGTCGAGGTTGACCGCGGTGATGGAGTTTATCGTGTTGATCAGCGACACGGCGTCCGTGCCGCCGGCTTTCGCCGCCCGAGCCGGCTTGCGGATGTCGGTGATGTTCGGCGTCAGCTTGGTGATGACAGGCATGCGGGTGTTGGCCTTGCACCAGCGCACAACCATCTCGATGTACTCAGGCACCTGGCCCACGGCGGAACCCATGCCGCGCTCGCTCATGCCATGCGGGCAGCCGAAATTGAGTTCGATGCCGTCAGCCCCCGTTTCCTCCACTACCGGCAGGATCGCTTTCCAGGCGTGCTCCTCGCAGGGCACCATCAGCGAGACGACAAGCGCGCGGTCCGGCCAGTCCTTCTTGACCTGCTTGATCTCGCGCAGATTGGTCTGCAGCTCGCGGTCGGTGATCAGTTCGATATTGTTCAAGCCAAGCAGCCGCCGATCGGCGCCCCAGATCGCGCCGTAGCGCGGGCCATTCACGTTGACGACCGGCGGACCCTCTTCACCCAACGTCTTCCACACCACGCCGCCCCAGCCGGCCTTGAAGGCGCGGACGACATTGTAGGCTTTGTCGGTCGGCGGTGCGGAAGCCAGCCAGAACGGGTTCGGCGATTTGATGCCGACGAAATTGTTGCGGATGTCTGCCATGCCTATGCCCTCCCATTCGAGGTCAAGCTGTGGTGGATAGATTCTGCAGCATCTCTGCCCGCGGCAACTGCCGCCACAGTCAGGTCTTCCCGCGCATCCTTCACGCAGTCGCCTCCGGCCCAGACGTTCGGCAGCGATGTGCGGCCTTCGGCATCGACTTTAATGCGGCCGCCTTCCAGTTCGATCGACGGGCCGGAACCATTCAGCGCCGCCGGCACGAATGCCTGGCCAATCGCGCGGAAAACCTGATCGGCAACGAGTGTCAGCGTTTCGCCGGTGCCTGCCAGTTTACCGCCCTTCATGGCGGTGTATTCGAGTTCGATGCCGGTGACCTTGCCCTTCTCGGCGATCAGTCGCTTCGGCTGCACCCAATGGCGGATCATCACGCCATTGGCGGTCGCCAAATCCTGCTCGAACTCGGAAGCGTTCATCTCGTCCTGACCGCGCCGATAGGCGATCGTCACTTCCTCCGCGCCGAGCAGCTTGGACTGTACGGCCGCATCGACGGCGGTCATACCGCCGCCGATGACGACCACCCTCCGCCCGACCGGCAGCTTGGCCAAATCCTTCGCCTGGCGGAGCTCGGCGATGAAATCGACGGCATCGCGCACGCCCTTGGCGTCTTCGCCGTCGGCGCGTAACGCGTTCACGCCGGCCATGCCCATGCCGAGGAAAACAGCGTCATAGTCGTTGGTCAGGTCGCTCAGATGGACGGCGCTGCCCAGCGCCTTGCCGTGCTTGATCTCGATGCCGCCGATCGCCGTCACATAATCGACTTCGGCCTGGGCAAAGTTGTCCACGCTCTTATAAGCCGCGATGCCGTATTCGTTGAGGCCGCCGGACTTCGGCCTGGCTTCGAAGATGGTGACGTCGTGACCGTAGCGCGCCAGCCGGTGCGCCGCGGCCAGGCCCGCCGGCCCTGCGCCGACGACCGCTACCTTCTTGCCTGTTTTCTGAGCCCGTTCGTAGAACTGCTTGTTTTGTGACATCGCGACATCGGTCGAGTAGCGTTGCAGCCGGCCGATCTGCACTGGCTTGCCTTCGGCGATCTCGCGCACACAAACCTCTTCGCAGAGCGTCTCGGTCGGGCAGACCCTAGCACACATGCCGCCCAAAATATTCTGGTCGAAGATCGTCTTGGCAGAGCCGAGCGGATTTCCCGTCGCGATCTGCCGGATGAACATCGGGATATCGATCGACGTCGGGCAAGCATTCATGCACGGCGCGTCGTAGCAGAAATAGCAACGGTCGGCCTCGACGAGCGCTTCGTGGTGATCCAGCGGCGGATGCAGGTCGGAAAAATTGTCGGCGTATTGCGACTCGGAAAGACGGCCGGAAGCCACGCCTTCCTTGAACTGACCTAAGGCCATGCACGTTCCCCTGTGCTTATGATTGCACAAAGGCTAGCACAGCCAGAAATTTTATCAATCGGTCAAATTTTGCCAAGCCGTTGTTTCGACTGGATAAAGATGACTTTCATAGTCATCTTTATCCAGTCTCTGCGGCGTTAAGAAAGGCTTCAACACTCCCTTTATCAATCCGCGCTAATGCTGCACGAATGTATGCGTACAATTTGCGTAAAATCCTGCCGATCGGAGCGATGGCCATTTTGGCCGGTTGCGCGAATGCGCCTGAGCAGATCAACGACGTCTGCGCCGTGTTCGGCCAGAATGACGGCTTCTTCAACAACTGGCAGAGTTCGGCAAAGGATGCCGAGGCGCGCTACGGCGTGCCTGTGCCCATCCTAATGGCAACGATCCGCAAAGAGTCGGGTTTCCAGTCGAATGCCCGCCCTCCCCGCAAATATTATCTCGGCATCATTCCCGGCAGGCGAGCCTCCAGCGCCTATGGCTACTCGCAGGCGCTCGACGGCACCTGGGCCCAATACAAAGCCGAGACCGGCAATTTCGGCGCACGCAGGTCAAATTTCGAGGACGCGGTGGATTTCGTCGGCTGGTACCACGCAAAGACGGTGGCAGCTTACGGCGTCCCGCCTAGCGACACCTACAACCTCTACCTCGCCTATTATTCCGGCTGGGGCGGTTACAAAAGCGGCTCCTGGCGTTCGAACGCCGCCGTGCAGAAGACGGCGCGCGACACCGCCAAGATGGCGGCTGCTTACGATGCGCAATTGCAAGCGTGTGGCGGCTGATGCCGCATTTCACCAAATTGATCGGCCTGTCGCTTGCGCTGGGTTTCGCATCGTCCGGGCCTGAGCCGATGAGCGACGCGGACCTATCCACGGCAGTGACCATGATCATCCAGCAGAACGGATTTCCCTGCGCCGAGGTTCTGGACGTTCGCCCGCATGACAAGGCCGAGCGCTACGAAGTCACCTGCACCGAGCGTCAGGGCGAGGCAGCAACGGCCCGCTACATCATGAACCTGCGCGACGGAACGGCGGTGAAGGCCTAGCGTGGCTTCTTGCCGAACACCTTGATGTACTCGGCCACGCCGCCCTTCGCCAACACCTTGGCCTGCTTCACCCAATCGTCGCGTTCGATCCGGCCCTTGAAGTCGAGATAGCCGTCGACCCACTCGCGTTCGGCCTTCTTCCAGGCGGCCACCTGCGCAAAACGGAAAATGCCGAGTTCGTGCAGTTTCGTCTCGATCACCGGCCCGACGCCGGAGATCAATTTCAGATCATCAGGCTTCGCGGGCCGGCGCATGCCGGTCGGCTTGCCTTTTTCTGCAGGCTTGGCTTCCCGTTTCTCCGCCGCGCGCAGAGAGGCGGCATTCACCGTCTTCGATGGCCGACTGACCTTTGTCGGCCGGTTTACCGCTGTCACCTTCTTGGCAAAAGATTCAGCTTCCGCCTTTGCCTTGGCTTCGGCTGCAGCTCTCGACGCGGCACGCTTCGCCCGATCCGGCTCCGGCAGTTCCAGCGCGGCCGCCTGCACGGCATGTGGCTCGTCCGTCGGGACGATGTCGTGTGCCGGCTCGCTGAGGTCGCCATCCGTTCCGAACGTGATGACCGGCCTCATCTTGGCAAGCTGCTCGTCGTCCAGCCAGCACAGCGACTTATGGCCCTCGCCGAGATCCTTGAGCGGCGGCACCTGCGTCTCGCACTTGTTGCCAGGGACGAATTTCTTCCACCGGCAACGCGTCTGGAACGGGCAGCCGGGCGGCGGGTTCATCGCCGACGGAATGTCGCCTTCCAGGACGATGTGCTGCTTGACCACGCTGGTGTCCGCGATCGGGATCGCCGACAGCAGCGCCTCGGTATAGGGGTGATAGGGCGGCGCAAATATCTGGTCGGTGGACCCCTGCTCCACAATATGGCCGAGATACATGACCACGACGCGGTCGGCGATGTAACGCACGACAGACAGGTCGTGGCTGATGAACAGCATCGTCGTCTTGTTCTTGCGCTGGATGTCCATCAGCAGCTCGGTGACAGCTGCTTGTACAGACACGTCGAGCGCCGAGACCGGCTCGTCGGCCACCACGACCTTGGCCTGACCCGCGAAGGCGCGCGCAACGCCGATGCGCTGTTTCTGACCGCCCGAAAGCTGGCGCGGCATGCGGTCGGCGAAAGCGCGCGGCAGCTTCACCAAATCCAGCAGCTCGAACATGCGCTTTTTGCGCTCGGCCGGGTTCTTGCCGAAACCAAACTTCTCAAGCGTGCGGATGATCTGCGAGCCCACCGAGTGGCTGGGGTTCAGCGTGTCGAAGGGATTCTGGAACACCATCTGGATCGACGAAACGGTCTGCACGTCTCGCACTTCGATGCCGGTCGACTGGATTTCCTTGTTGCCGAGCACGACATCGCCGGAGCTTGCAGTCTCCAGCCCGAGCAGCACCTTGGCGAGGGTCGACTTTCCGCAGCCGGACTCGCCGACAATGGCGACCGTCTCGCTCTCGCGCGCCTCGAAGCTAATGGACTCGTTGGCCTTGACAACACGTCCCTCGCCGCCAGCACCGAACACCTCGTTGCCGCCGACGCGATAATATTTTTTCAGGTCGTTGATCTTCAGCACCGGCGCACCGGGCTTCACCGGCTCATGTTTCTTGTCGGCGCCGGGCGGCAGCTCTTCCCAATTCAACTCGTTGAAGCGCACGCAGCGGCTGTAGTGCCCGTCATGCCCCTCGACCTTGATCATAGGAATTTCGGCGGCATTGCAGAGCCCGTCGACGAAGTGATGGCAGCGCGGCCCGAAATTGCAGCCCTTCGGGCGCTCGTGCGGCAGCGGCAACTGCCCGGGAATGGCGATCAGCGGCCGTGAATTCTTGTCGGCGCCGGGCAGCGGGATCGAGCGGAACAACCCTTGCGTATAGGGGTGCCGCATGCGGTCGAAGACGTCACGGATACTGCCGGTTTCGACGGCTTCGCCGGAATACATGACGGTGATGCGGTCGCAGGTTTCGAGAATGAGGCCGAGATTGTGCGACACGAAGATCATCGACGTGCCGTATTTTTCACCCAACCCCTTCACCAGTTCGACGATGCCGGCCTCGACAGTCACGTCGAGCGCCGTTGTCGGCTCGTCGAGTAGCAAAAGCGCCGGCTTGGAGAGCAGGCCCATCGCAATGACGATGCGTTGCTGCTGGCCGCCGGAGAGCTGGTGTGGGAAGCTGCGCATCATGCGCTCGGGGTCCGGCAGCTTGACCGCGCGTACCATTTCGAGCGCCCGTTTATAGGCCTCTTCCTTCGACACCTTGTCGTGGATGAGAGGCACTTCCATCAATTGCTGGCCGATCTTCATCGCCGGGTTCAGCGACGCCATCGGCTCCTGATAGATCATGGCGATCTTGTTGCCCCTGATCGAGCGGAGTTCGTCATCGGACATGTCGCCCATGTCCTTGCCCTGGAATTTGATCCGCCCGCCGACGATTTTGCCGACATTGGAAAGGTCGCGCATGATGCCGAGCGAGACCGTCGACTTTCCGCAGCCGGATTCGCCGACGATGCCCATCGCCTCGCCCGGCATCACCGTGCAGGAGAAATCCATCACCGCCGGAATCTCGCCCCGCTTGGTGAAGAAGGAGATGGAGAGGTTCTCGATCTCCAGGATCGGTTGGGCGTCCTTGATGTTCGTGGCTTTGACGGCTTCGTTCATCTTCTCGACCTCTCCGTCAATCCTTCAGGGACTGTTCGCGCAGCGCGTCGGCCAGCAAGTTCAGCCCAAGCACGAAGCTCATCAGCGCGATCGTCGGCGGAAGCGCCGGATGAATGAACGATCTGAGCAGCCGGCTGGCGTCCTTGATCGCCGTGCCCCAATCTGGGCTTTCTGGCGCCAAGCCGAGGCCGAAATAACCGAGCGTGCCGAGCAGGATCGTGGTGTAGCCGATGCGCAGACAGGCATCGACGATCAGCGGGCCGCGCGCGTTGGGCAGCACTTCCCACAGCATGATGTACCACGGGCTCTCGCCGCGCGTCTGCGCAGCGGCGACGTAATCGCGCGTCTTGATGTCCATCACCAGGCCGCGCACAATGCGGAACACGCCAGGGCTCGAGGCGAACACAACCGCGACGAAGATGTTGAGCTGGTTCGGCGCAATCGACACGATGCCTAGCGGATCGGCGTTGAACACCAGGCCAACATAGACCCAGCCGCCAATCAGCAGCGTCAGCCCCATCAGCCAGTAGAGCCGATCCGGCCGGTTCTTGAAGCGCGTGTAGAACAGCGTGCAGAAGAAGATGATCGGGAAGATGAAGAACAGCCCGGCCAGCCCATAGGGGATCGGCGTATCCATGATGCCCGGCGTCACCAGCAGGTAGAACAGCAGGATCACTGGGAAAGCCAGCACGAGGTTGGCAAGGAAAGACAATATCTGGTCGATCCGGCCGCCATAATAGCCCGCCGGCAGGCCAAGCGTGATGCCGACCATCAGCGCAAAGGCGGTCGCCGCCGGTGCGATGATCAGCACGATGCGGCTGCCTTCCACCATGCGGCTGAACACATCGCGGGCGAGTTTGTCGCCACCGAACAGGAAAGGCATGCCGGACTCCGGCTCGATCGCGCCGGGCAAGGCATCCTTCATCACCGAAATCTGTTGGAGCGGATCGAACGGCGCGATCGTGTGCGCGAAGATCGCGGTGAATAGCCAAAAGAAGCAGATGCCGACGCCGGCAATTCCGACGCCGGTGCCATAGAGCTGGCCGTAGAGGCCGAGCTGCTTGCGGTAGGCGAAGCTCGCACCCATCACGACGGCGAGTGCCGCCCAGACCGGCCAGAAGCGGACGATAACGCCGATAATGATCTGGAAGACGCCGATATATTCGTGCTGCATCGCGGCCCCCTACTGAACACGAATACGCGGGTTGAGATAGGCGTAGCCGACATCCGACAGGAGCTGCGTGAACAGCACCACGAACACCGAGACGAGCGAGCAGCCGAGCAACAGGTCGATATCGTTTGCCGCCGCCCCCTCAACGAGCAGGAAGCCGAAACCCTGGTAACGGAACATCGTTTCAACGATCACGACGCCGGTCAGCAGCCATGGGAATTGCAGCATGATCACGGTGAAAGGCGCGATGAGCGCGTTGCGCAGGGCATGCTTGATGACGACCGAACTGAACGAAAGCCCCTTCAACCGCGCCGTGCGGATATACTGCTGCGTCATCACTTCGACCATCGAGGCGCGCGTCATGCGGGCAATGTAGCCGATGCCGTAGATGGCCATGGTCATCACCGGCAGGGTGAAGTTGTAGAAGGTGATCCCCTGCGCCGTCGCGCTCGCCGCTGATCCATTCAGCCAACCGAGCCAGGACGCGAAGATGACCGCGAAGATGACGCCGGACACATATTCGGGCGTCGCCGTGGTCGCGATAGAGGCAACGGACAAGGTGCGATCTGTCCGCGATCCTTCCCGCATGCCGGCCAGGATGCCGACCAGCAGGGCGATCGGCACCATGGTCACCATCACCCAGAACATCAGCAGCCCGGTCGCCCCGAGCGCCGGGAACAGTTTTTGCGCGACTGGCACCTTGTACTTGGTCGAGCAACCGAAGTCGCCTTGCAGGATGCCCGAGAACGCTGGTTCAGAGGACTCATTGCAGAAGGCGAAGCGTGGCTTCGCCTCGCCGGTAGCCGGGTCGATTACCGGCTGTTTCGGCCAGACGCCGAGCCATTGTCCATAACGGATGAAGAAGTTCTGGCGATAGCCGTTTCGCTCCAGCCAGCTTTCCTGCTGCTCCGCCGTCGCGCGCATTTCCGTCTGGGTGATCGCCAGCTTCTTCAGGTTCGGATCGAGATTGATCAGGAAGAAGACGACCAGAGTCAGGCAGAGCATCGTCAATGCGATGACGCCCAAGCGGCGCAGAATGAAAGAAAGCACGTGCGGTCACCTCGACGGCTTGGGAACGGAAATGCCACCCCTCGGTTTGTTGGCATTCCGACGAAGCGGGAGAGGCGAAGGTCGCCTCCCCCGTTTTCGTGGTCTATCAGGCTTCCTTGTCGAGCCAGACCCGGTAGAAATCGTGCTCGTAGGTCGGGTGCATGCCGAAGTTTTTCACATGCGGAGCCGAGTGGTTGTAGAGCGAGCGCCAATAGGACTGGATCAGAATGCCTGAACCCTGAAGGATCGTTTCGAGATCCTTCATCAGCACCTTACGCTTCTCGACATCCGGTTCCGACGTGGCTTCCGTCAGTTTCTTGTCGAATTCCGGATTGGCGTACGCGCTCTCGTTCCAGGCCTCGCCTGACTTGTAGCCGAGAACCAGGATCTGCACGCCCAGCGGACGCATATTCCAGGTGGTCATCGAGAAGGGATATTTCGTCCAGTCATTCCAGAACGTCGAGCCCGGAAGCACGGTGCGCTTGACCTTGATGCCGGCCTCGCGGATCTGGGCGGCGATCGCGTCGCCTGTGTTCTTGTGCCAGTCCTCGTCGGTGGTGATCAGGTCGTGTTCAAAATCAGCCTGTCCGGCTTCTTCGAGCAGTTTCTTAGCGCCTTCGGCATCGCGGGTCTGCTTCGGAATCTCTACATATTCGGGATGGATAGGCGACACGTGGTGGTTTTCGGCCACTGTGCCGCGTCCACCATAACCGAGTTGCAGAACGGTCGCATTGTCGACAGCCATCTGCACGCCACGACGCACCTTCTCGTCGTCATAGGGTTTGTTGGCCACGTTCATGCGCGCAACGATGGTCGCCGCCGTATTGACCTCCGATTTGACCAGGCCGAGCCCATCGAGAATGTCGACATAGTCCGACACGGTCTCGTAATTGGTGTCGACTTCGCCAGCCTCGAAAGCGCTGACCGCCGCCGACGGATCAGGCCCGTAGTCGATGAACTCGACGCCATCAAGATAGGCTTCGCCGGCCCACCACTTGCCGTTTTCGCGGCGCTTCAGAACAGCCTTGGACCCGACGTCATAGGACACGAGCTCGAACGGGCCGGTGCCTACGGGGTTCTTGATCAGATCGGAGCCATTCTTTTCGAAATCGCGGTGCACGACGATGCCGGGATAATCGGAAAGGCCCGGGATGAAGGTGATATCCGGCGACGGGAAGACGACCTTGATCGTGTGATCGTCGACTTTGGTAATCGCGCCGTCCTTGGCCTTCTTGGTGGCCGGGTCGACCAAAGCGCCCATGCGCGCGGCCATCGAATTGCCTTCCGCGGCCGCATCGCACCAGCGCAGCAAGTTGAACATCACGTCGTCGGCATTGAAGGCGTCGCCATTGTTCCAGGTGACGTCCTTACGCACATGCAGCACATATTCCGTCGCCGTGTCGTTGATTTCCCACTTCTCCAGCAGCGATGGCTCGAAGGTGAACTCGCGGGTGTATTTCACCAGCGGCTCAAGGAACTGACGGGTGACGTTCGCCATCTCCGGCCAGTCGTAAGTGCGCGGATCCTTCTGTTCCTTGACGAACATCGAGACCCGGATGACGCCGCCCTTCTTCGGCTCCTGTGCCATTGCCGGCGTTGGAGCGGCAAGGCCCAGCATGCCGTATGCAGCAGCGGTCGTCGCGCCGAAGGCGCTGGCAAGGGCAAGAAATTCGCGGCGATCGAGTTCACCGGCCCCCACCTTCTTCGCTGCCTCGCGAATGTGGTCGGGGACACGGTCCCCATTACTCGAATAGAAACTCATGTCGTGCTCCCATTGTGATGTCTGCGGTTATTGTTTGGCTGTATCTTTCCGCATCGGAGCAGCCCTGTCAAAGACGGACTGCCCCTCCCTCACGCATAAATGTGCAATTTTGAGTCAGGCGTCGTTTGCGTGATTGCGACAAGCTTGGCGCAAATTTGCTAATTGTTAAGGAAGAATGAAGAACTCGACACCCAATCAACCGACGGTTGAGGTCGATAATAATTCTGTCTGGGAGCAGCAGCTTCTCCGCAAGCCTGGCCAAGCGCCTTACAAAGAGACGAAATAATCTCCGCGTCTGCGCAACGTTGCCCGCATTGAGCCACAATCAACCCTCCAAATCGGCATCGGGCAAACTGGGGTTTTCGTGGCGGCGTTCGGGTTGACAATCCGGGCGGGCGGTAGAACATCCCGGCCTTCGCTGAATATGACTTCGCTGGAGGGTGGCATGCGGCTGTCGTGGATCAAGGCGCTTTCGATACTCGCGTTCTTATCGACATTCGCAGCCTTACCGGCCGCGGCGCAGGAATCGCGTGACGTCGTCACGACGCAGGACAGCGACTATTTCGGCTTCGACCTGCGCTCCGAACGCGACGTGACGCTCGACCAGTGCGAGACAGTCTGCCTGGCCGAAAGCGCCTGCCGCGCTTTCACCTACAATGTGAAGGCCAAGTGGTGCTTCATGAAATCCGACTTCAGCCAGATGAAGCCGTTCAAGGGCGCGGTGGCTGGCAAGGTCGTGACGCTCGCCGGCGATCCCGATATCGGCGCGCCGCCGGCCCTGGGTTTCTTCCCGACCTATATGGTCGATGAAGCGCGCTCCTATCGCGACCGCCTGCTGGCCTCGACAGCCGTCGACCCGACGCAAGGTCTCGCCGGTCTCGTCACGGCGGCCGAAACCGCCACCAAGGCGAGCGATCCGCGCACGGCGATGAACAAGCTGATTTCGGCCATCGCGCTGTCGCCGGATGATGGAAATCTGTGGACCAAGCTGGCAACCGCCATGCTGGCCACGCAGCCGGTCAATGGTCAGGAAACCTCCTCGCTGAACCGCGATGCGGCTTCCGCGATCTGGAACGCCTACCAGCTTCAGCGCACGACAAAAACCCGCGCCGAAGCGCTGGCCGTGATGGCGCGCACGCTCGACCGCCGCGAACTCTTCCGCCCGTCGCTGATGGCCTATGAGGCGAGCCTCGCCTTGCAACCCGACGCTTCGCTGCAGGCCGAATACCAGGATCTGAAAGCGCGCAAAGGCTTCCGCATGGTGGAGCACACCGTCGAGGCGGACACATCTTCGCCGCGCATCTGCGCACAATTCTCGGAAGACCTGGTGAAGGTCGGCGTCGACTATACGCCATTCGTGACCGTCGACGGCCAGCAGGCCAAGGCGATCGAAGCCAAGGACCGGCAGATCTGCGTCGAGGGTCTGGAACACGGCAAACACTATCAGGTGGCGTTCCGCACCGGCCTGCCGGCGCAGATCGGCGAAGTGCTGGAAGCCCCTGTCTCGCTCTCGATCTATATGCAGGACCGTCCGCCGTCCGTGCGCTTCACCGGCGACAGCTTCGTGCTGCCGTCCGGTGGCCGTCGCGGCATCCCGGTCGTGACTGTCAATATGAACGTTGCCGACATCAAGCTCTATCGCATCGGCGACCGCTCTCTCGCGCGCCTGCTCAGCGGCTACAATTTCCTGCGCCAGCTCGATGGCTATGAGATCAGCAACATCGAAGACGACATGGGCGAGCCGGTCTGGGAGGGCAAGCTCGACATCGCGCCTGAACTCAACAAGGAAGTGACCACCTCCTTCCCTGTCGACCAGGCGATCCCCGAGCGCAAGCCCGGCGTCTATGTACTGACCGCGCAACCGGAAAAATCCAACGCCGAATATTATGACGCCAAGGCCACACAATGGTTCGTCGTCTCCGATATCGGCCTCACCACCTATACCGGCCAGGATGGCCTGAACGTCTTCGCCCGCTCGCTGGGCAGCGCCAAGCCGATCGCCAATGCGGAGTTGACTTTGCTCGCCCGCAACAACGAGATTCTCGGCACCGCCAAAACTGACGCCGAAGGCCGCGCCACGTTCAACCCCGGCCTGACCCGCGGCAACGGCTCGATGGTTCCCGCGGTGCTTATGGCCAATGCCGAGGGCGGCAACGACTTCGTCTTCCTCGACATGACCAAGGCCGGCTTTGACCTCTCCGATCGCGGTGTCGAGGGCCGCGCCTCGCCCGGCGCGCTGGACGTCTTTGCCTGGACCGAACGCGGCATCTACCGCGTCGGCGAAACCGTGCATGTCGGCGCGCTAGCGCGCGACGATTCGGCCAAGGCGGTCGAGAAACTGCCGATGACCTTCATCTTCTCACGCCCCGACGGCGTCGAGGAACGCCGCATCGTAGCCGACGGCGGATCGGCCGGCGGCTATGCCGTGCAACTGCCCGTTCCGAATAACGCCATGCGCGGCGCTTGGTCCGTCTCGCTCTACACCGACCCGGAAAAATCGCCGGTCGCGACCAAGACCTTCCTGGTCGAAGACTTTGTGCCGGATCGCATCGAGATCAATCTGAAGGCCGAGAAGACCGAGATCGCCCGCGACGAGGCCACTGACGTCGATGTCGACGGCAAGTTCCTCTACGGCGCGCCGGCAGCCGGCCTTGCCTTGGAAGGCGAAATCAAGCTCACCACCACGCCAACCTGGGACCGCTTCAAGAATTTTGCTTTCGGCCTAGCCGATGAAGAGCAAGGCGACGGCACGACAATCCCGCTGGAAGACCTGCCGCTGATCGGCGAGGACGGCACGGCGAAAGTGCCGGTCGCGATCGATGCGGTACCGTCCACCACACGGCTCATCAATGCCGGTGTGACGGTGCGCATGCGCGAGGGCGCTGGCCGCGCGGTCGAACGCTCGGTCGATATCGCGATCAAGCCCGCCACCGACATGATCGGCGTCAAGGCCGAGTTTGAAGACGGCGCGGTCTCCGAAGGCTCCGCTGCAACATTCTCGGTGATCGGCGTCGACAACACCGGCAACCGCAAGGCTTTGAGCGGCCTGCAATGGACGCTGGTGAAGATCGAGCGCGACTATCAATGGTATCGCAACGGCAATTCATGGAACTACGAGCCAATCACCTACACGCGCAACATCGCCAATGGGAAACTGGATGTTGCCGCCGACAAGGACGGTACGATCACCGTTCCGACCGAGTGGGGCCGCTACCGTCTCGAAGTCGAGACGGCTGACCCGGATGGCCCGAAGACCAGCTACGAATTCGAGTCCGGCTGGTATGTCGAGGCGACCTCGACCGAGACGCCGGACGGCCTCGAAATCGCGCTTGACCAGGACAAATATGTCGCCGGTTCGGTAGCCAAACTGAAAGTCTCGCCGCGCTTTGCCGGTGAACTGCAGGTGATCGTCGGTTCCGAGCGCGTGTTGAAGACGTTCAACACGACCGTGCCGGCTGAAGGCGCGACGGTCGACATTCCAGTCGACGCAAGCTGGGGCGGCGGCGCCTATATCACAGCTACCCTTTTCCGTCCGGGCAACGGCCCCGAAAGCCGCATGCCTGCCCGGTCGATCGGTCTGACCTGGCTGGCGGTCGACCCGAAGGCACAGACGCTGCAAGTAGCCTTCGCCACGCCGGAGAAGACCGAACCCAACAAGCCACTGTCGATCCCGGTGACGGTGACAGGCGCGGCGGCTCTCTCCGACGCCTATGTGTCGATCGCAGCTGTCGATGTCGGCATCCTGAACCTGACCCGCTACGAGGCGCCGGATCCAGAGAGCTGGTATTTCGGCCAGCGCATGCTGGGCCTCGAAATCCGCGATCTTTACGGCCGCATCATTGACGGCTCGCTCGGCGCGGACGGAAAAATCCGCACCGGCGGCGACGGCGGCCTGTCGGCTCAGGGCAACCCGCCCAAGGAAAAGCTCGTCGCCTTCTTCGAAGGGCCGGTGAAGCTCGATGCCGACGGCAAGGCGACCGTGAATTTCGACATCCCGCAGTTCAACGGCACCGTGCGCGTCATGGCCGTTGCCTGGAACAATGAGGCGATCGGCCACGGCCAGAAGGACGTGATCGTCCGCGACCCGGTGGTGATCACCGCCGGCTATCCGCGCTTCATGGCGCCGGGCGATTCGGCCATCATGCGGCTCGATATCGCCAACACCGACGCGCCCGACGGCGACTACAACCTCGCCATCGAGACGACCGGAGAAATGTCGACCGGCAGCGCGCAACTGCCGACCAAGGTCGCGCTGACCGCCGGCAAGCGCAGCGTCGTCACCGTGCCCCTGCTGCCGCAGAAGGCTGGCGATACGACTGTGACGATAAAACTCGCCAAGGATGGCGGCGGCCCGGCTGTGCAACAGGTGCTCAACATTCCGGTGCGCCCGGCTCAGCTTCCGGTCACGACCCGTCTGGTCGTCGACCTCGGGCCGAACGGTAAGGCGCTGCGCATCGACAAGGAACTGCTGGCGGCGAGCCTGCTTGAAAACGCGACCGTGTCCGTCGGCGTCTCGCCCTCAGCCGCGTTTGACGTTCCTTCGCTGATCATGACGCTCGACCGCTACCCCTATGGTTGTGCCGAGCAGACGACCAGCCGCGCCCTGCCCTTGCTTTATGTCAGCGAGCTGGCGGCCGGCGCCGGCATGAAGGACGAGCCGGAACTGCGCAAGCGCATTCAGGAGGCGATCTACCGCGTGCTGAACTACCAGTCGTCTGCAGGCAGCTTCGGCCTGTGGGGGCCGGGCTCTGGCGACCTCTGGCTCGATTCCTACGTGACCGACTTCCTGACCCGGGCGCGTGAGCTGAACTACGACGTGCCGCAGCAGGCGATGGCGCAAGCGGTCAACAATCTGCAAAACTCGATCGGATACGACGTGGACATCGAAAGCCGCGGCACCGAGATCGCCTATGCGATGTATGTGCTGGCCCGCAACAAGAAGGCGTCGATCGGCGACCTGCGCTACTACACCGACACCAAGCTGGAGGCCTTCTCCAGCCCGATGGCGGTGGCGCAGTTGGCCGCGTCGCTCTCGCTCTACGGCGACAGCCAGCGCGCCAACGAAACCTTCCAGGCCGCCTTCACGCTGGCGAAGTCCAAGCCGGAGTTCGACTGGTACCGCTCCGACTACGGCTCCAAGCTGCGTGACGGAGCGGCCATCCTGGCGATGGCGGCGGAGTCCAACCCGACGCCTCCGATCGTGCCGGAGCTGATCAAATATGTCGGCGCCGAGCGCAACAAGGTGCGCTGGACATCGACGCAAGACGAGGCCTGGATGCTGCTCGCGGCCCGCGCGCTTCGCCAGGGCGGCGACAAGATCCAGCTTGACCTAGGCGGCGCGCAGCACAAGGGCAACTTCACCGCGACGCTAACCGGCGCGCAAGTGGCGGAGCGCCCGCTGGTCATCACCAACACCGGTTCGGAAGCCGTGCAGGCGGTGGTCACCACCGTCGCCTCGCCGAAACTGCCGCTGCCGGCTGGCGGCGACGGTTTCGCCATCGAGCGGACTTACTATCAGATGGACGGCACCGAGGCGAACGTGACGGAGGTGAATCAGAACGACCGCTTCGTCGTGATTTTGAACGTCACCGAGAACAATGCCTGGCCGTCGCGCGTGCTGGTCTCCGACCTGCTGCCCGCCGGCTTCGAGCTTGACAATCCGGGGCTGGTGAACAGCGCCAACTTGTCGAACTTCGACTGGTTGCCGGAAACGAGCTACGCCCATCTCGAATTCCGCGACGACCGCTTCATCGCGGCCTTCGACCGGAATTCAGGCGACGCGCGCTCGTTCTCCTTCGCCTATGTGGTGCGTGCGGTGACGCCCGGGGTCTTCGCCCATCCGGCGGCGACGGTGGAGGACATGTACCGTCCGCAGTTCGCCGCGCGCACGGCGACCGGCATGATGGAGATCAAGGCGCAGTAGGGTTCACCTGCTGCGGTTGGACATAGCAATGGTCCTGCACCGGCCCCCCTCTGTCCTGTCGGACATCTCCCCCTCAAGGGGGGAGATCAGCAGCTTTGACGATTGGCGAAATCCTTGCGGCCGGCCGATCTCCCCCCTTGAGGGGGAGATGTCCGACAGGACAGAGGGGGGTCGCTGGAGATTGCGCACTGACGCTAGGGTGTCCGAATCATGACCCGCCTGCGCAAACTCGCCATCGCGGCAGCCTCCACCCTCACCCTCGCCGCCGCATCCTGGGTGACCTTCGAATGGGCCGAACGCGCCTATCCGCCGCCGTTGCCCGAGCGCCTGCCGGTCTCGGTCGAGGTCAAGGATCGCGACGGCCAGCTGCTGCGCGCCTTCGCCACGCTGGACGGCCGCTGGCGGCTAAACACCGCGACTAGGGACGTCGACCCGAAACTGGTCGACATGCTGATCGCCTATGAGGACAAGCGCTTTTACGGCCACAGCGGCGTCGACCCGATAGCGCTGCTGCGCGCCGCCGGCCAGCTTGCCGGAAACGGCCGCATCGTCTCCGGCGGCTCGACGCTGTCTATGCAGCTCGCCCGGCTGATCGAACCGCGCGAGAGCCGCAACTTCGGCGCGAAATTCCGCCAGCTCTTCCGCGCCATCCAGATCGAGCGGCGGCTGACTAAGGAAGAGATCCTCGACCGCTATCTCACGCTCGCGCCCTATGGCGGCAATCTGGAAGGCGTGCGCGCCGCATCGTTGGCCTACTTTGGCAAAGAACCGAAGCGGCTCACGGTTTCCGAAGCGGCACTGCTGGTCGCCCTGCCCCAGCTTCCCGAACGCCGCCGCCCAGACAAGCACCCGGACAATGCCCGCGCCGCCCGCGACCGCGTGTTGAAGCGCATGGAGCATTCCGGACTGTTTGGCGAAGCCGAGGTCGCGCGCGCTTCCACGGAAGTGGTGCCGAGCTTCCGCCGCGCCCTGCCTTCGCTGGCTCCGCATGTCGCACAGGCGGCGATGCGTACGCGGCCATCCGAGATCACGCATCGGATCACGTTGAACCGGACGATCCAGCAGAACCTCGAAACCGTGGCGCGCGAGGCCGCGCAGAAGCTGGGACCAAAGCTGTCGGTCGCGATGGTGCTGGCAGATGCGCGAACGGGCGAAATCCTGGCCGAGGTCGGATCGGCGGACTTTTTCGACGCCTCGCGCTCGGGCTGGATCGACATGACCAAGAGCGTCCGTTCGCCCGGTTCGACGCTGAAACCCTTCATCTACGGACTGGCCTTTGAACAAGGCATCATCGCTCAGGAAACGATCATCGAAGACCGCCCGGCCGACTTCAACGGCTATCGGCCGAAGAATTTCGACATGGGCTATCAGGGCGACGTCTCTATCCGCACCGCCCTGCAATTGTCGCTCAACGTGCCGGCGGTGCGGCTGCTCGATGCCGTCGGGCCGGCGCGGCTGACGACGCGCTTTCGCCTGTCCGGTGTCACGCTCGACCTGCCGCCCAACGAGCCCGCGGGCCTGGCCATCGGCCTCGGTGGCGCGGGCATCACGCTGCGCGATCTGGTCCAGCTCTACACGGGGTTCGCCAATGGCGGCAAAGCGCGGGCGCTCCGCGACGGCACGGAGATCATCCCGCCGTCGCAGCCCGCTCAGGCCGTGCTCGACCAGCGAGCGACGTGGCAAGTGGCCGACATCCTCTCCGGCGTCCGAGCGCCGGAGGGTGCCGCCACCCGCGCCATCGCGTATAAGACCGGCACCTCTTACGGCTACCGCGACGCCTGGTCGGTGGGCTTTGACGGCCGCTATGTGCTTGGCGTGTGGACCGGCCGCGCCGACGCGGCGCCCGTGCCCGGACTGGCCGGCTATGTCTCGGCCGCCCCGATCTTGTTCGAGGCCTTTTCGCGCTCCGGCCTGGCCTCGATCCCGCTGCCGCGCGCACCGGCCGGCGCGCTGCGTCAGACACGCGAGCAGCTTCCCATCACGCTTCAGCGTTTCGGCGCGGACGACGACCGCATCGCAACCGCGACCGAACCCGCCCCGCGTATCATCTTTCCGCCGGAAGGCGCCCGCGTCGATCTCGGCGCGTCGGCGGCGGAAGCATCGCCGCTGGTGCTGAAGCTGCAGGGCGGCCGCGCGCCTTTCCGCTGGCTGGCCAACGGCAAGCTGCTGACCGCCGACGACCGCCGCCGCGACACGATCTGGAGGCCCGACGGCGCGGGGTTCGCGACATTGACGGTGATCGACGCCGTCGGGCGCGCGGCGAGCGTTAATGTCTTTGTGGAATAGCGACACGAAAAACGATTCCAGCACAACGCGTTGGACGCCTTTACGGCATCTTTTCGCGAACAGGCTGATTCAGCAGATGAGGAAGGGGCTAGCTTTCAGCACAGACGTGCTACCCCTCCTCTTGACCAACCTGATTTCACTTGCTGCCGCGCAGTCCTCAATAGCGGCCGATCTGCCGCGCGGCTTCATCTACCTCTCCAAAATCGCGCCCGACATCCAGCAGCATATGGCTTACGCCGGCCCAGACAATTTTTTCGGCCGGCCGGCCAGGGGCTACGAAGCCCCCGCCTGCATTCTGACGGAGAAAGCGGCGAAGGCGCTATCCAGGGCGCAGCGGGTTTTTACGCCAAAGAACCTTTCGCTGGTCGTGCTCGATTGCTACCGCCCGGAATCCGCCGTGCGCGATTTCGCGTCGTGGGTTGATGCCGGCGGAAATATCGATCCGCTATGGTCGCCGAAGACGCCACGCAACCAACTGATCAAACAGGGCTATATCGGCCGGCGCTCGGCGCATTCGCGCGGCTCGACAGTTGATATTGCAATCGTGTCGAACGCCGACCCGACCACATGGACCAAGCCGACATGCGGCATCGCGATGCCCAATACGCTCGACTTCGGCTCCGGCTTCGACTGTTTCGATGCCATCAGCCGCACGACCTACCGGCCCTTGTCCGAAGCGGCCATCGCAAACCGAAAATTGCTGCTCGACACGATGAAAGCCGCCGGCTTCAGGAACTATGCGGGCGAATGGTGGCACTTCACGCTGATGGGCGAACCGTTTCCGAAAAAGCGTTTCGATTTTCCAATCAGGGCCGCGGAATAGCGGAAGCACCCTACTCCGCGAAGATCGGATAGAGCTCGGCGATCGCCGTATCCTTGTATTTGGCGCCCGGATAGACGTCCTTGATCCTGAGCTCCAGCCAACGCGATTTCACCGGCGGATTGAAGTCGAAACGGCTGGCGCCGCGCACATCCTGCAATTCAACCGCCAGCGTACGACCGTCGCTGGTGGTGGCTTCCAGCGTGTGGACGCGTGAATTGTTTGCCCAGGTGCGCTGATCCTTGTCATAGCCGTTGATGATTTCGAACCCGGCCAGCATTTTTTCGCCGTCGAAATGGAGCGTCACCGTCTCGTTGATGCCGTCGTCCGGCTCTGCTTCGACCCAGGCGGTCTCGCGGCGTCCGTCGAACATCATGCCGGGCGTATAAAAATTCGTTTTGATCGGCTTGAGCACGGAGCTGGCGCAATAAGTCACATCGAACGGGCCCTTCTCGCAGGTTCCATCGCGCGCCGGCGAACGCACAGCATTCATCTTGCCGGTGGGAGCAGCAGCAACCTTCGTTTCGGCGGTGGGCGCGGCGCAAGCGGCCGTGGCGCGCTCCTTCGCCAATTCGGCGTAGAACGATTCTGGATAGCGCCGCTGAAAGGCTTCGAATGCGCCGCAGCTTCCCACGGCAACGGCCTGCTCGTAGGCATCCTTGTCGGCGTTCGGGAGTACCTTGCTCAGGGCCTCCAGCGCGGGATAGTCAGTGCTGGGAGCAGCTTCCTTGAAGGCGAACTTGCCGGTAAGGGACGAGGAGTCCCACGGCACCTGCTTGTTGCTCGTGGCGGCCATCACGTCGTTGCGCACCTCGATCATCATATCCGAGATGCCTTCGCCCGGCTCGCCGATATGCTTCAGCAAGGCGGTCGTGAATGGTGAGTTGCGTCCTGTCCCATCCGACGCGACGGCGTCCGGCTGGGTGGCGAAGGCGATGAAAGTGCCGGACTCCGATTGCACCCGGCCGAGACCCTTGGACAACGACACCGCGCTGCGGTTCATCGATTTCGCCAGGTCTTTGGCGAATGGGTTGTCGCGGCAGGCATCGAGGAAGACCAGATTGGTCTTCGAGCCGCGCTCGAGCTGCTGTATGACGCCCGAAAGCGAAACCAGCGAAATATCGATCTCGGCCTCGAACTCGACCAGCGCATCGACCGGCACGAGATAATTCTGGCCGTTCACCTGCAACCCGTGACCGGCATAGAAGAACAGCGCGACATCCGCCTTCTCCGCGGCGCGGCCGAATTTTATCAATTCGCCGACAAGCGCGCGGCGGTCGAGATCGACACCGCCCATAAGCTCGAAACCGAGTGATTTGAGCTTCGCGCTGACATCTTCAGCGTCGTTGCGCGGATTTTTCAGCTTGGTTGTGTGCTGATAGTCGGAGTTGCCGATGACCAGCGCAATACGCTGCTGCGCGGCTGCCGGGATGGCCACCCAGGTTAACGCGGCGAAAAGCCAAGCGATACGAATGACCGTAGCCCGCAAACGATGCCTCACCACAAGATCCCAAGCGGGCGAAATATGGCAACCGCCACAAAGTTGTCAAACCTGGCACGGGCTGCGCGGCGCTCTGAACGTCGCGCCTGCAGAATGGGAGGATGAATTTTCGGAATGACGCAACAACAGCGACGAATTTTCTCCGCGCCGCCAAACTGCCAGCCACGAATGCCTCGCGGCATGTCGGCCTTCCACTATGCTCCAGCCAAATTCGATCTGGAGCATCCTCATGAAAAATCTTCTTCTAGCCGGCGCCGCCGCGATTGCCATCCTCGCCGCCGGCCCGGCCTTTGCCGCCGACAAGCTGTTGAACGCGTCCTATGACGTGGCGCGGGAGCTTTTTGTCCAGATCAACGAGGGCTTCAAAGCGGTAAAGCCGGAAGTCACGGTCGAGCAATCGCATGCGGGCACATCCAAGCAGGCGCGTTCGATCGTGGAAGGGCTCGGCGCGGACGTCGTCACCTTCAATCAGGTCCCCGACATCGATTTCCTCGTTAAGAACGGTCTTGTCGAGGAAGGCTGGCAAAAGGAATTCCCGAACCAGTCTTCGCCCTGGTATTCGCTGCCGTCATTCCTTGTCCGCGCCGGCAATCCGAAAAATATCAAGGATTGGAGTGATCTCGTTCGCGACGACGTGCAGGTGATCTTTCCCAATCCCAAAACCTCGGGCAATGCGCGCTACACCTATCTGGCCGCCACGGCCTGGGCGAAGGAGAACTTCAAGGGGGACGAAGCCAAGGTGAAGGAATATGTCACCGCCCTATTCGCCCATGTGCCGGTGTTCGACACGGGTGGCCGCGCGGCAACGACGACTTTCGTCGAGCGTGAGATCGGTGATGTGCTGATCACCTTCGAATCCGAGACGACGGGCATCGCCAAGGAATTCGGCACGGACAAGTTCGAACAGATTGTGCCGTCGGTTTCGCTGCTGGCCGAATTTCCGGTGGCGATCGTCGACAAGGTGGTCGATGAGCATGGCACACGCGAGCTGGCGAAAACCTATCTCGACTACCTCTATTCGCCTGAAGGCCAGAAGATCGCCGCCGAAAACGGCAATCGGGTGCGCGACGAAAAGGTGGCCGAAGAGTTCAAGGCGAAGTTTCCCGATGTGCGTCTCGTCACGGTGGAGGACGTGTTCGGGGGATGGACGAAAATTCAGGAAGAGCATTTTGCCGCCCGCGGCTTGCTCGACCAGACGTTCGGCAGCCGGTAACGGACAGGCGTTCAAGGCGCGAAACCGACCGAATTTGATGGGCGCAAGCGGGAGCGGGACAGGTGTCTCGCTCCCGCTTTATTACACTTCGTTTATAGAAATTGCCTTGAAGCAGCCGCACTTCAACAATAGCTACGATAAATCAACATGTTCGGCACATGATCTGATTCTCGGGCGCAACGGCCGATCGTGTTGAAGCAGGGCAAGCAGGTCCATTGGGGTGGACCCAAAATTCGAAGTTCGGGCGATGTTGACGAAAAAAGGAAAGTACGGCCTGAAGGCTCTGGTGCATCTTGCCCAGTTGCCGGCGGGAGAACTTGCGTTTGTCGGCGATATCGCCAGCGCCAACAACATTCCGAAAAAGTTCCTGGATGCCATCCTCAGCGAGCTCCGCAATGCGGGCTTCGTCATCAGCCGCAAGGGCAAGGAGGGCGGATACAGGCTCGCCAAGGCCGCGACAGACATCAAGGTCGGCCATGTGATCCGCGTGCTAGATGGGCCGCTGGCGCCGATCGCCTGCGCCAGCCGCACGCGCTACGAGCGCTGCGAGGATTGCAACGAGGCGACCTGCCAGGTTCGGCATATGATGCTCGAAGTTCGGCAGGCGATTGCCGATGTCCTCGACAACCGCTCGTTGGCCGCCATGCGCGACGCCGACAACGACGACATTCCGATGATCCGCCAACTGGTGTAACGGATTCTCGTTGAGCATCACCATCTACCGGCCCGGCACCGCGTAGATCCCGAAAGCTCCCGCACCCGTCAGCAGATCGCGGATACCGCGGCTCCCCTGCCTGGAAGCGGAATTGCGCACCATCGGCAGCACATGCCGGGCGAACAGGCCGAGCTGCTCCTCATCCTGCAAGCCGTGCAGCACGAAATCGGTGACGCCGAGGTCGACCAGGTTGATGAATTGAAGCGCTACCTGTTCGGCGGTGCCGACCAGCCTGTTTTCGGGCAACAGGTCGGTTTCGACCGGGCCAAGTGCAGCCGACAGCGCCCATGCCTTTTCCCGCGTGGCGCCGATCAGCGGCCGCACCGCCAGCGAAAAGCCGATGCGGTCCGCCCGGCCATAACCGATCGCCGCGCTGCGCAGCCGCGCGATGTCCTGGCGCAGTTCGGCCACGGGCACCGGGCGAAGCGCAAACAGATCCGCATGTTTGGCGGCAGCTTTTATCGCAACGCCTGACAAGCCGCCCACCAGCAGCGGCACCTGCCGCCCGCCGAACGGTTTTGCCGCCACGTGACCGCGTGCGACGCGGTGATATTCCCCTTCGAAATCGAAAGGCTCGTCGCTGGCCCAAAGACGCTTCAGCAGCGTCAGATATTCGTCCAGGCTGGCCAGAGCCCGCTCATGCGCATCGTGCTTCTCGGCGAAGGCAACTGTTGACGGCGGCAGCACCTTAAGCGCCAAGCGGCCACGCGAGAGCTGATCGAAAAGGCCGAACTGCTCGGCGGCGGTTTCGGGCGAAACGTCGCCCACCCTGTGCGGCAGCAGAAGGCCAAGCTGCGGCGCATTTTCAAGCACGGCGAAGGCCGCATTGCCGCTCGGCAGATGTGCTGGAGAGTCAATCAGCACGCGATCGATATCCGCATCCTCCAGCAGCGCGGCGTGGCGCAACAGGGCGGCGGTCGGGAACGTCTGATCGTTGGGCTGTGGGGCGCGTTGTGCCTCGAAAAGGCTGGTGAACTCGACGTGCATCGCAATCTCCTCTTTGCGGTGGCCCGCGAACGGGCGAGTCTAAATCACTGTTTTCTCGATTGAAAAATCCCCGCCCAAGGATTCTGCTCTTGTCAGTGGAAGACACCCAGCACGAGCGCCGCAGTGAAGGAAAATGCGGCCAAAAACGCCAAGCTTTCAACGCCACGCTTGGTCTGTGCCGAAGCTGAATAGGCGCTGCGGCTGCCCTGCGCCTTGATTGCCGATCGGCGGAACTGGGACATCTCTTGGCTCCTGTTTCCTTTAATCTATCGATTTTATAGACATTGTCGATTGCAAATTTTCAGGCAAGCGTGAAATCGGATACTATCGCGTTCGACGTCAGAGAAAATAAGGTGCTCACAAGGGGAGCGTTCGCGCAACGCAGACTATTTGAGCGGCCACACAACGGTGAGCGCCGGCACCGCGACGAGGATCACCAAAATGGAGAGTGGCAGGCCGAGTCGTGGATAGTCGCTAAACTTGTAGCCGCCCGGCCCCATGACCAGCGTGTTGCATTGGTGGCCGATGGGGGTGAGGAAATCGCAGCCCGCGCCGATGGCGACCGCCATCAGGAAGGCTTCCGGCTTGTAGCCGAGATTGGTGGCGAACCCGGCCGCGATTGGCGCCATCACCAGAACGGTCGCGGCATTGTTGAGGAACGGCGTGATCGCCATCGCGGCGACCAGGATCAGGGCCAGCGCGCCGTAGGGCGGCAAGGTGGCGGCGGCATCGGACAGCCACATGGCGATGACGTCGGTTGCGCCAGTCTTGCGCAGCGAGTCGGAGACGGGGATCAAGGCCGCCAACATGACCAGGATCGGCCCGTCCATAGCCGGGTAGATTTGCCGCGCCGGAATGATCCTGAACAGGACCATGGCGACCGCCGCCGCGAAGAAAGCGATCTCGACCGGCAGATAGCCGAGCGCCGTCGAGCCCATTGCGGCGATCAGGATCAGCAGCGGAATCACACCGCGGCGGGCGCTGCCCAGAAGGATCGGTCGCTCCGCCAGCGGCAGACAGCCGATCTCGCGCAGCGTCTCCGGCAGGCTCGAGCGGTTGCCCTGCAGCACGATGACGTCGCCAAGCCGGAGCGTGATCTGGCCAAGCCGCTCGGTCTGCCGCTCGCCTTGGCGGCTGACGGCGAGCAGGTTCACCTTGAACCGGTCGTAAAGGGCCAGGCGCTGCGCCGACCAGCCTATCAAAGGCGAGTTCTCGGCGATCACCGCCTCGATCGCCTCGATCTCGCCGGCCGGCCCCTCCCCCGCCTCGCGATCATCGGTAAGACTGAACTTGGCTTGGGCAGCGAGGCGATCGAGCGCTTCATGGCTGCCCTCGATCATCAGGATGTCGCCTTCTCGCAGCGTAACATCCGGCAGCGGGGTCAGGCGCAGCGATTTCTGCCGCAGGATCGAGGTGACAAGCGCTTCGCCGTGGGCCAGTTCCAGCAGGTCGCCGATCGTCTTGCCGAGCACGGTGGAGTTGGCGGTTATGCGCGCTTCGGCAACATAGTTGTCGATTTCGATAGCCTCGTGGATGGAGGCGCCCTGCCGCTCGCGCTGTGGCACCAGCCACCAGAAGAACGTCAGGAACACGATGCCGACTGCCGAGAGGATCGCGCCCATCGGCGTGAAGTCGAACATAGTGAAGGGCGAGCCCGTCATCTCCTCGCGCAGGCCCGAGACGACGATGTTTGGCGAGGTGCCAATCTGCGTCATCAGCCCGCCGAGCAGCGCGCCGAACGACATCGGCATTAGGAAGACAGAAGGCGACGCGCCCGACTTGCGTGCAAACTGAAAGGCGATCGGGATCATGATCGCCAAAGCGCCGATGTTCTTCACAAAAGCCGACATCACCGTGACGACGAGCACCAACAGCATGAGCTGCGCACGGATCGACGTGACGTTCGGCGCGAAGCGCTGAATGGCGGCTTCCATGATACCGGAACGCGCCACGCCGGCGCTAACCAGGAAGGCGCTGGCGACGATGATGACGATATCGTTGGAGAAACCGCTAAAGGCATCGTCGAAGGAAACGACGCCGACAGCGATCGAAAGCAGCAGCGCCCCGCAGGCCACAAGGTCGTAACGGAAGCGGCCCCAGATGAAGGCCGCCATCATCAGCGCAATGACGAGGAAGGACAGGATTTGCGGGGTGGTCATCGATGCATTTTTTCCAGCGCCGCCCCTCAACGCACGTCCTGACTTGGTTCATGATTTGAAGGAGTTAGTCAATTGGGGAAGTTGCTGATGGCGGGCATGCCTTTCCGCGCCCACGCTCCGGATCTTTCACCGGCCAGGTTGTTGCCCTCCGCCTAGCCCCGGAAGAAGTGGGAAGATGGCGACCGATTGGCTGCTATCTAAGTAAAGTAATGCAACCTTTCGGCCGCCACCCGGCGATTTCTGTCTCCGCCTGCTCCTCTGGGCCCTTCCGGCTCTTTTTGGAGCCTTCCGGGTTTGTGTGCCTCATCCGGCACGCCGGGACCGTAGTGTCCCGAGGGGAACCTCTCGGCGGAGCCTCCCCGGACCCGGGCTACGAGCCCAAATCGGAGGCGCCGGTCCCTCTCACACTCACCGCCGTCGCGATAGGCGCTTCCCATGAGAGGAACTGGCCGGATTATCGGGGAAACTGCGAGAGGTGTGGATGAGCGCGAGGATGGAAAAGTGACAAGCGCTTGAAAAGAAACAGAAGTTTCTTTCGGCACGCTTGAATCTGTCCACACCCTACCTTCTCCACTTGTGGGAGAAGGTGTCGCGCCGAAGTCGCGAAGGTGGCGGAGCCACGAGGAAATGGCGACGGATGAGGGGTGTTGGAAGAAATGAGGTGCTAGCGCTCCGTCCAGCACCCCTCATCCGACCTCGCTTCGCTCGGCCACCTTCTCCCACAAGGGGAGAAGGCAAAACTCAATAATCCTTCTCGAAAAACACGCCGACCGACGAATCCCCGTCGCTGCCGACCGAGCCCTTAGCCTTCAGGTTCTCGCTGATATCGAGATTGACAGTGCCCTTGGCGGTGCCGCCGGCGCCGGCTTCGACGCCGAGATAGATATTTTCCTGGACATAGCGTCCCGCCCTGACCGCCGCATTGCCTTGGCTGTCGGTCACCACGTCGAGGTCGTCGAGGCCGGTCGCCTCACGCAGCGAACCGAGCAGCGACGTATTCGAACCGCCTGCGAGTTCCGTCGCCGCCGCGGCAAGTTGCGCAATCTGCAACGGCGACAGTTCGTTGATCGAGCGGTTGAAAATGAGCCGCGCCAGCACCTCGTCCTGCGGCAGTTCAGGCTGCGAGGAGAAGGTGATGTTGAGGTCGGACACGCGGCCGCGCACATTGATGAACACGGTGATGTCGTCGCCCTCCGACCGCGCGACGAAGTCCAGATAAGGATCGAGATCGCCGACCAGCGTCACCTCGCCTTCGTCGAAGGTGATGCGCTGGCCGAGAATTCCGAGGCGGCCACGAATGAGACGGAAACCGCCGACGGGCTGGATGTCGGTGACAGGGCCGGTAAGGGTCACGCTGCCGCCAAGCTCCGCATCGAGACCCCGGCCTCGGACAAAAATCTCGTTCGGCGCGTTCACCGTCACATTCATACGCACCACGCTCGGACGGCTGGTCGGTGTCGGCGTGCCGTCATTGGCCTTGGCGCGCTTCAACGTTTCGGCGACCGCCTTCGGCGTGTCGATATGTTTGACATCCAACATCGCGGCGCCGCCCATACTGTCCGGCACGGTGATCTCGGCGCGCACCACATCGATATTGCCCGACAGCAGCGGATCGCGCACCAACGGTCCGCTGACCGTTAGCGCTCCGTTGACGGTTGCCACGACCATGGCGCCGTCGGCGTAACGCGCCTGGTTGAGGTTGATGCGGATATCGGCCGGCAAGTCGCCCGTAATGCCGACGGTGCCGCTGGCGCTGATCGACCCGCCTGCCCCCAGCGAACCGGACACATTGCGTAGCGTCACAACATTGCGGTCGATCGTTCCCATCACCGCGATATCGCGCAGCCGCACGTTCGATTCCGGATCGACGAACTGCGCGCCGACGGTCGAGAACATGCCGCGGATCTGCGGATCGCTGGTCGAACCCGCGACGGTCGCCTGCAATTGCAGCGTGCCGGATGCCTGCGCGCCGCGATCGGCCAGGAAACGGTTGGCGATGGCCAAGGGCGCTTCGCCATTCAGGCTGATGTTCATGCCGCCGCCGGACACCGGCACGCGGCCGGATGCCGTCAGCGAAAAGCCTTGCGGACCGTTGGCGCTGACGGAGCGCAGCGTCAGAACATTGTTGCCGAAACTACCGTCGGCGGCCAGTTGCAATGGCGCGAGGCCAGCCTGGTTGAGCGGCGCGGCGCGCAGGCCCGCGCCATCAAGATTGAACGTCGCGCTCGGGCTGCGCAGCGTACCGCCGACCTGTGCCCTGCCGGTGATCGTGCCGGCGAGATCCTGTCCCGGCGCGACGGAATTGAGCGCCGCGAGTGGGAAGGAATTCAGATCGACATCGACGGCCATCTGGCCGGCCTTGACCGGCACCTTGCCCTTAGCGGTCATGCGGAAGCCGGCCGGGCCGCCGAGTTCGCCGGAATCGAGCAGCAGCACATCGTTGGCGAAACTGCCTTCGGCCAGCACCTTGAGCGGCGCAAGGCCCGCGGCGCGCAAAGGTGTCGCCACGACCTCCGAACCACGCAGCGTCAACCGCGCCGCAGGCTTTTCCAGCGTGCCGGTAACCTTGGCGTTGGCGGTAACCGTGCCGGCGAGATTCTGCCCGGGCACGGCTGCGTTCAGCGTCGCCAGCGGGAATTCTGCGAGCTGGATGGCGAGGTCCATCGGCCCGCCCTTCAGCGGCACAGCGCCGGCAACCTTGGCGTTCAGGCCTTCCGGGCTGGTGACCGAAGCGTTGACGTCGAGCCTATCGGTAGAGGACGTACCCTTGGCGTCGACGGACAGCCGCGACAGGCCGGCCTGTTTGAGCGCCGCAGCGGCAAGCTCCCGGCCTTTCACGTCAAAAGTGATAGCGGGCTGCGCCCGAGTTCCCCCGACCTTCGCCGTGCCGTCGAGTGACCCGCCGAGCGCAAGGTCGGGCTTGATCGCGTTGGCGATCGCGAGCGGCAGCGCCCGGATGGCGACGTCAAGGTCAAGCGTATCGGCAATCTCGCCATTCGCCTCGACGCGGCCGCCGCCGACATCCATCGCGACGCCATCGAGCGCGACGCTCGCGCCCTTGATGGTTATGTTGGCGGGTTGCGTCAGCTTCGCCGCCAACTGGTCTTGCGCAAGGTCGAGGCTGGCGAGATTGACCGTGTAGCCGCCCTCGACCGGGGCAAGCGCGCCGGTTGTCGCGAGATCGGCGCCGTTCTTGAGCGCCGCGGTGGCGTCGAACATCGTGGTCTGGCCCTGCTTCATCGCCTTGGCGGAAGCAGTGGCGACGTCGATGCCGCCAGCGGAGATATCGGAGGCCGTCATCGTGCCGTTGGCGATCGGCACGGCGAACAGATCCTCGACCGTCGCCTGGATATCGGCCTTGCCGACGCGCGTTTGGTCCACAACCAGATCGGCGATGTTGCCGGTGATCGCGACGGCCTGCTTGTTGTCCGGCTTGGTCAGCATGATCTCTGCGTTGACCGCACCGGTCGCTTCCAGCAGAGCCAGCGACGCGGCGGTGGAAATATCCGGCGCGCGCAAGGTCAGCTTGCCGTCGAGATAGCCAAGATTATCCTGCGCGACATTACCGGTGAGGCGCAGACCGCCGGCCTCGAAGGCAAGGTCGGAGAGCCGCTTCGTCTCACCGGCGACAGCCACATTGCTGGTCAGCGTCACACGCGTCCCGTCAAGGAAGGCGTTGCCCATGACCTGGCCGTCTAGATTGCCCTGGTTCACCGCACCCTCGAAGGCGAGCCGGCCTTCGGTCAGGTTTTTGTCCACCAGAGAACCCTGCGGCACGTCGGCATTGAAGGTCAGGTTGATCAGACCGTTCTGCCCTTGCGCCGTGCCGCGTGCGACAAGCCGGCCGGCAGCCTTCTCAGAGACCAGCTTGAGGTCGGAAAGCATGGTGTCGAAGGTGAAATTGGCTTCCCCGGTGGCATAGCGGCCGTCGGCCGCGATCTCGACCTGTTCGTTGAAGATGCGCAGTTTGTCGGCGACCAGGCCGGTCTCGCCGCGCGCCACGCGGCCGGTGAGCTTCGTCTCGCCCTGCAACAGATTGTCGAGCGCTGTCGTGCCGATCGCGAGCCCGTCGCCGGACCCATCGATTGCCAAGTCAAAACCGCCGCCGATTGGGGTGACCGTGCCGCGCGCATCGAGGTCCAGCTTGCCCGCCAAGTCGCGGCCGGCAAGCGCGCCGAACGGCGTGATGGAAGCGGCATCTATCGCGATCGTGCCGTTGAAGACGGACTCGGCGATCTCGCCCGCGAGCTGCAGCCCCAGACCGTTACCCGTTAGCTCCCCACGGAACAGCTTGATCGGCTGGCCGGCGCGCCATTCGCCGTTGATATCGAGCGCGATCTGCTTGCCCAGCGCCTCAGCGACATCGGCGCGCTCGGCGACGATGCCGGTGACGCCGCCATCGGCGTTGAAGGTGATGTAGCGCTCTGCCGGATTGGACAGGTTCTGCGCGCGTCCGCCGAGATTGACGTCGACCGCCTGGGCGCCGAATGTCGCGGTGGCGAGGTTAGTGACGTTGATATTGCCGCTCCAATCCTCGCTCTGGTTTTCGCCAAACGAGAGCTTCAGCCCGGCGCGATCGACATAGGTCTCGCCGCCCGCGACCGGCAGCAGCACCTTTTGCGCATTGGCGTCGGCGATTTGCGCATCGAGCGCCAGCTTGGAGAGGAAGCCGTCCGGCGTGGTGGCAGCCGAGGCCTTCAGCGTCAGCGCATTGCTTGCGAGGTCGAGACTGTCGAGAGTGAAACCGCCGGCATCCTTGGTCGCACCGGAGGCGGTCAGCGTTGTGTTGGGGCCGAAGAAATCTCGGAATTGCGGCGCGATCAATCGCGAGATCGGCCCTTCGAGATTGGCGGTGAAGCCGAGGCCGTCTGCCTGCCGGCGCAGCATGGTGGTGCCGGTGAGCACGCGCTGCTGGTCGGCGTCGAGGGTCAGGTTCAGGTTGAGCGCATCGAGCGGGCCTGCACCTTTGAGCGCCAGCGCCATCGGCGGGCGGCCGTCGACGGAGAGCAGGTTGGCGACCATGCCGTTGGCCGGCTCGTTCAGCGTCAGGTCGAGCTTGAGTTCGCGCGAGGCATTGGCATAGGTCGCGGCCAAAGCCAGATCGCCACCGGGTCCGTCGAGCCGGCGCACGTTTAGCGCCGTGTCGAGCGAGCCGCTGATAAGCGACAACCGCCCCGTGACACCGATCTCCGATTTTAGCCCGAACAAACCCTCGCCGAAGGTGATGCGCGGTACGTCGAATTGGTCGAGCGTCACGGAGAGCGGAAGTTCGGGAAGCTGGAAGCTGCTGGATTCCGCCGGCGGCAGGCCTTCTTCCGGCAGCGGCTTGCGGATGACGTCGATCTGGTCGGCAGCCAGCGTGTCGATGTCGAGGCTGCCGAGCAGCAGCGCCGAACGGGTCCAGACGATCCGGGCATTTGTGATCTTGAGCCACACGCCTTCCCGGTCGGCGATGGTGATCGAGCCGATCGTCGCGTTGGACGACAGCACACCCTGGATGTTGCCGATGCGGATTTGGCGGTTCGGCGCGGAAAGCTGGTCTTCCACGAAACCGACGAAATAGGAGCGGTCCGCCTGTTCGGATGTGTCCTGGGCAGGCGCGGCGATCGAGAAGATGGCCGCGAGTAGGGCAAAGAAGGCCAAAATGCTCAGCCGCATGGGATTGCTGAGAGGCCCCCTCACCCGGCCCTTCGGGCCACCCTCTCCCCGCTGGGGAGAGGAAACCGACGGCGACGTTTGCGCCCTCCTCTCCCCAGCGGGGAGAGGGTGGCCCGAAGGGCCGGGTGAGGGGGCGTTTGAGAGAAGCCAAGCCATGATCAGAACGCCTGTCCGATGCCGACATAGAAGGCGATGTCTGGATCGTCCGGCCCCGGATTGAGCGGCACGGCGAGATCGAGCCGGATCGGCCCGAGCCCGGTCTGGTAACGCAGGCCGGCGCCGACGCCGACCTTCAGCTCTTCCTCGAAATCCGGAAACGATTCCGCGCCGACATAGCCCGCATCGACGAAACCGACGATGCCGATCGACTTCGTGACGCGCGCACGCAATTCGGCAGACACCTCAATCAGCGACCGGCCGCCGATGACTTCGAGCCCGACCGGCACGCCGATGGTGCGGTAGCCATAACCGCGCACCGATCCGCCGCCGCCTGCGAAGAACAGCTTGTCCGGCGGCAGTTCGGAAATCGGCGCACCAACGATGCTGCCGAGCTTCAGCCGCCCGGCCGCCACCAGCGTGTTCTCCGCCCCGAAGCCGTAATAGGCGCGCGCCTCGCCGACGAAACGAGCGGCCAGATTGCCGTATTCAAACTCGGCAAAGGGTTCGACGGTGGCATCGAGATAATAGCCGCGCGTCGCGTCGGCGGGGTTGTCGCGATTGTCGAAGGTCAACCCGCCAAGTAGACCGACCGTCTGGAAATTGCGCGTGCCGAACACGTCGTCCTCGAACTCGGCAACGCCGCCATTGACGAAGGCCCGGCCCGACAACTCCGGCGTGAACACGTGATTGAAGCCGGCCTGCGCGGTCACTGCGGTGCGCGTGTAGACGTCCTCGATATATTCGCGATCGCCGAAGATCGAAGCGATGAAGTCCGTGTCCGGCGTGAAGACACCAGGCTTGGTGAAGGTCACACCGACGCGATAGGTGAGTTCTTCCGGATCGACGGTCGGACCAATACCGGCGATCTTGGCGTCGAAGCGCAGCCGCTCGGCGCGGCCGAACAGGTTGCGGTGCAGCCAGAAGGCCTCGAACCCTGCCCCATCCAGCGTCGAATAGCTGGCGCCAATGCCGAAGCGGCGCAGCGCCCGCTCCTGCACCGTCACGTCGATCGGCAGGCTGCCGCCCTGCCCCAGATCGCCTTCCTCGATGCGCAGCGCACGGAATACCTCGAGGCGTGACAGGCGCTCGTTGGCGCGCTTCAAATCGTCGGGATCGAATTCGTCGCCCTGATGCAGGCCGGTCATATAGGCAATGAACTCGGCGTCCATGCGCTCGCTGCCAGTCACCGAGACGGGGCCATAATAGGCGACCGGACCGGGCTCAACGGTGATATTGGCGTCGATGACATTCTGATCGTGAGCTGCCTCGACCCGCCGCTCGGCGATTTTCGCCTTGGCATGCCCCTGCTGCCGCCAGGCTTCTACAGCCAGCTTTTCCGATCTCAGCACCGAGCCAGAACGCGCAACCTCGCCGGCCCTGTAACCTTCGTCCTGCGGCAGCGGCACCTCATCGCGCCAATAGGTCGCCGGCGGCGCCTGGTTGGCGATGTCGGCCAAACGGAAGTGGAACAGCGGCCCGGTATCGACCGACACCGTCACCGTAGCGGGATTGTTCAGCGTCGCGTCCGGCGCCAGATCCGTGGCCTCCTGCCCGTCGACCAGAATGCTGATCGTGCCGCCGTAGCGCCCTTCGCCGTAGAGCGTGGCAAGCAGGCGCTTGTAGTCGCCGCGCGCCTTGGCGAGCAGCCCACCGACGCCGGAAGCCGGCTTTTCCTGGTCTTTGTAGAGGCTGGACGCCCCTTCCAGCAGGCCTTTCAGGTCTTCGTCAGGCCCGGCGACATTGAATTCGAGCGTATAGTTCTGCGGTTCGCCGATGACGTCCTCAGTCTCGGATTCGTCGCTGCCCCAAAGCTTGACGCCAAACAGCTCGAACGCAGACGCGCTGGCAACCGACGCGGCCAGAGAGAGCGCGGTCAACGTCCCAAGGAGCCGCCGTTTCGTATTCGTCACCAGCACTCTCCGACCTGGCCCTTGTGGGCTAGGGTCTGCCGATTTAGGCCGACCTCACGTCAGCACATACCTAAGTCCGTGCTAATACGAGCGAAATGCCGTCCGGTCCTCATCCGGTCGACCCTACCGCCCTAACACGTCAATCGGGGTGCAACAACCCGACAATCGGCCAAAACCTATTGCTAAACTTTTAAGCAAAACTGGAGGCTCGGGTTAACCATGATTTGTAGGGCTGGCCTATTCCGCCGCGATTGTCTGATCCTGCCGGTACTCCTCCCACGCCTGCCGCAAGATCTGAACCGACGAAGTGAGAAAGATGCCCGCCATAGCGGCGGCCACGATAAGATCAGGCCAGGCCGTAGCGGTCCCCCAGACGCCGAGGGCGGCAATCATCACAATCACATTGCCGATGGCATCATTGCGCGAACAGAGCCAGACCGAGCGCACATTGGCGTCGCCATCCTTATAGGGCAGCAGCAAGCCGACCGACGCCAGATTGGCGGCAAGCGCCAAAAATCCGATGACACCCATCACCTCCGCGCTCGGAACGCCAAGGATCAGAGTCTGATAGAGGGTTGAGCCAAACACCCAAAGCGCCATTGCGCTCAGTGAAAGACCTTTGAACAACGCCGCCGTTGCGCGTGTCCGCAGTGATGCGCCGATCACCGCCAAGCTGAGGCCGTAGGTCACCGTGTCGGCCAGAAAATCCAACGCGTCGGCCTGCAGGGCCTGCGAGCCGGCCAGCTTGCCCGCGATCATTTCGGTCAGGAACATTGCCGCATTGATGGCAATGACCGTCCACAGCACGCGCTTGTAGCGTGGATCAACTCCGTCGAATACCGGCACGCCGCCCGCGCAGCAAGCATCGCCGGGCTCGTGCCGAACAACGTCCTTCTTCGGCGGAAGGACAAGTGGCGGCGGGGCGCATTTGTCGGCGTGGTCATCGTTGCAGCATTGGTCGGCCATGCGAAGTCTCCTTTGCGTGCGCCGTCTGTAGCCCCTATAGTGACTAGAGGTTCAAGAGGTATTTTTATGGATTTTTCGATCGGCGAACTGGCGCGTCAAACGCATGTGAAGGTGCCGACGATACGCTTCTACGAGCAGATCGGCCTCTTGCCGGAACCGCCTCGCACACAAGGCAAACAACGCCGATATGACGCTGGCCATGCGTCGAGGCTCAACTTCATTCGACATTCCCGTGAATTGGGTTTCGAAGTCGACGCCATCCGCGAACTGCTTGCGATGAGCGCCCAACCGAACCAACCTTGCACCGAGATTGACGAGATGGCGCGTCGTCATATCGCGGAGATCGACCGGCGTATTTCGCATCTGACATCGCTGCGCGCGGAATTGCAGCGCACGGTCGATGCATGCGGCCGGGGCCGGGTGTGCGAATGCCGCGTGGTCGAGACCCTGTCCGATAGTTCGCATCGTGCGGCCATGCATCAGGCCATCGATTGACAAGCCAAATACAGAAGGCCTACGCCGTCCCGGATCAGCCTGACAGGGTCCAGGTCAATGAACGTAACGGACGCAACAATCCGCGCACTCAATGCCAGCGAAATCGAAACGCTGGTGGCCTGGGCCGCGGCCGAGGGTTGGAATCCTAGCCTAACTGATGCCGCCTGTTTCCGCTACGCCGATCCCGGTGGCTTTCTCGGCGCATTCAAAGATGGCGCGATGGTCTCCGGCATCTCCGGCGTTCGCTATGGTAAGAACTATGGCTTCGTCGGGCTCTATATCTGCCGCCCGGACATGCGCGGCAAGGGGTATGGCAAGGCGGTGTGGAATGCCTGCATGGCGATGCTGGACGATCGGACGGTCGGGCTCGATGGGGTTGTCGAACAGCAGGCGAATTATCGCAGCATGGGGTTTGAGCCCGCCTATCGTACGTTCCGATGGAGTGGCAAACCGTCAGGCGGCGTAGAGGAAACGTCTGATGTTCGTCCGGCTGTTGCCAGTGACTTCGCGGCTATAACCGCCATCGACCGCCGTATCTTTCCTAGCGAGCGGGCCGCCTTCCTCGAAAAATGGCTGGCGCCGCCACATAGGGTGCGGGTGGCCTCGCAGGATGGCGAGATCAACGGCTACGGCGTGCTGCGCCAATGCCGCGACGGTTGCAAGATCGGGCCCCTCGTCGCGCCGGACCTTCAGACGGCGAAGCGTCTGTTTTGGTCGCTCAGTGGCTCTTACGATGACGTGATCCATCTCGACGTGCCGGAACCGCAAGGCGCGTTCGCCGCTTTCCTTGCGGACAGCGGTCTGATGAAGGGTTTTGAGACGGCGCGCATGTATCGCGGCGAAGCGCCTCGCCTTGAACAAGACGAACTCTTCGCGGTGACAACGCTCGAGCTCGGCTGAGCAGCGTGCGATCTGCCTGCACCGCCCGTTCTAATGCAAAACGTCGGAGCGCTTGTGCGCCCCGGCGTCGATGATGATGCACTAGGATCGCTTATTTGGCGGCCTGCTCGATGATGGCGGCAACCGCCTCGGGCTTCGAGACATAGACCGCGTGGCTGCCGGCAACCTCGGTGACAGTTGAGCCGGCGCGCTCGGCCATCATGCGCTGGGCCGGCGGCGGGATCATGCGGTCATCGCTGGCGACGAGATAAAAGGTTGGCTTGTGCTTCCAGGCCGGGTCGGTGACCGCGCCGCCGAGCGCCTCGACACCCCACGGAACCTGCGAGTCGGCCATGAAAGCGGCGGCATCGGCGTCGACGTCGGCTGCGAAGGACGCCGCGAATTTTTCCTTGTCGAGGAAGAGAAAACCGTCGACCGGAGGCAGGATCGGCGGAACGGGCGCGCCGGCCGGCGGATTGGCGATCAGGGTCGAGACCGACTCGCCTTTGTCCGGCGCGAAGGCGGCGATGTAGACGACGGACTTCACCTTCTCGTCCGTGCCGGCTTCACTGACGACAACACCGCCATAGGAGTGGCCGACGAGGACCACCGGACCGTCCTGCTGCGCAATGGCGCGGCGCGTCACGGCCACGTCGTCGGCCAGCGAGGTCGTCGGGTTCTGCACGATGGTGACGTTGTAGCCGTCCTTCTTCAGGATGTTGTAGACGCCCTGCCAGCCGGAACCGTCGACGAAACCGCCATGCACGAGGACGACGTTCTTCGCGGCCGATTGAGCAAGCGCAGGGGTGGAGCCGGCGGCAGCCATGGCGAGCGCGGCAGCGGCGATGAGGGTCTTGGTCATTTTTCATTCTCCCTTGATTGTTATCTACGATAATGATTATCGCGATATGTTTCTTCTACGCGATGCCGCTGGCCTTGTAAAGCAGTTTTTTATCGCGATATTGTTTTTTGTGGTAAAGAAAGAAGACGATCGACAGGAGCTTGATATGGCCGACCTGCCTACCCTACCGCTGGATGCCCAGCTTTGTTTTTCGATCTATTCGGCTTCGATCGCCATCCAGCGGGTCTACAAGCCCATGCTGGACGCCATGGGCGTGACCTATACGCAATATCTCGTGCTGAGCGCCCTTTGGGAGCAGGACGGGCTGTCAGTGAGTGCGATCGGCGACCGGCTGGGGCTTGAGCCCAGCACCATCACCCCCGCAGTCAAACGCTTGGAAGCGGCCGGATTTGTGACCCGTCGGCGCAGCGCCTCCGACGAGCGCCAAGTGCAGGTTTATCTCACCAGACAAGGCAACGAGTTGCATCCGAAAACCGGCTGCCTCACGGATGCCTTGTTGCTGAATTCCGGCTTTCAAGTACCGGAGATGATCGCGCTGAACGAGAAGGTGCAGGCGCTGCGTGGCGGCATGCGGAAGGCGGTCGGCGACCCGGAATAACTGACTCAGAAGTCGGCATGCCGGCCGCTTTTCGATAGAGACACTGAGGCGCTTGCCTTTGCGCTGGGAGGGGCGTTCGGTGACCTCCGATTATCAATTGCGAGACAGGCCATGCCCAAAATCGATGTCGCCTCCGTGCCAAAGCGCAAAGGCTCAGGCTATCCGGTACCCTTCGACGCACCCTTAGCCGACCGCATTCGTCAGCGGCTGGGCGACGCCGGCGGGCTGAAGGATTTCGGCGTCAATCTGATGCATTTGCCGCCGGGCAATTGGTCGAGCCAGCGTCATTGGCATTCGCATGAAGACGAGTTCGTCTACGTTCTGCAGGGCGAACTCACTCTGATCGAGGATGACGGCGAAAAGCTCCTGCGTGCGGGCGATTGCGCCGCGTTTCCAAAGAATACCGGCAACGGGCACCACATGATCAACAGGTCCGACGTCGTTGCGATCTATCTCGAAGTGGGAACCCGCTCGCCGGACGATGTCACTACCTGCTCGGACGTCGACATGATGAGCCCAAGTTCGGTCGGGCGGTTTCTCCACAAGGATGGCAGGCCCTATCCGGAGCGGTGAGCAGGGTCTTGGCCCAATATCGTTTCCATTGCTTACGTCGGCCCGCTCTGCCAAACCGCTCGCCATGCAGACCCAATCCAACCTGAAGGCCGGGCTGTGGATGGCCACCTGGCATATGCTCATGCTGGGCATGACGATCGCCAGCCGGGAAGTGACGCGGGAAATCGACGTGCTCCAGCTCATGGAGCTGCGTTCGGTGCTGGGCCTTGTGATGCTGTTGCCCCTTGTGCTCGCAGCCGGAGGCTTTCGCGCGATGCGCACAAGCCGGCCGCTCATGCATATAAGCCGCAACGCCGTGCACTATACGGGTCAGGCGCTCTGGCTTTACGCGCTGACTCTGATTCCGCTGGCGCATCTGATCTCGATCGAGTTCACCGCGCCCTTATGGACGGCCCTGCTGGCCGTCGCCTTTCTCGGCGAGCGGCTGAACGCTGCCAAGATCGCAGCGCTCGTGCTTGGGCTGGTAGGCGTCGCCATTATCGTGCGGCCGGGCGCGACGACGATGGACCCCGGCCATCTGATCGTGCTGGCGGCGGCCTTGTGCTTCGGCATTTCGGTGACGATGGTGAAATCGCTGACGCGCACCGAATCGGTTGTGAAAATCATTTTCTGGATGCTGGTGATCCAGTCCGTCATCGGCTTAATCCCGGCGCTCTGGACCTGGCGCTGGCCCTCGGCCGGCGTCTGGCCGTGGATCGTCGTGGCGGCATTCTGTGGCAGCTTCGCGCACTATTGCATGGCCAGAGCGCTCACCTATGCGGATGCGACCGTCGTCATGCCGATGGACTTTCTGCGCGTGCCGCTGACAGCACTCGTAGGCTATCTGCTCTATAGCGAAACCATCGATATCGTGACCGCTTTGGGCGCGGTGCTGATCCTGCTCGGCAATCTGCTCAACCTGCGACCGACCAGGGTGCCTGTGCCTGCGGCTCCCGGCCCGAGTTGATCGCAGTTGACATGGCGCGGCGGTGATGGTCACCCGCGACCCTGCCCCAACCGAAAAAACTCGACCCCGCCTGTCGGCTTGGGGCATAGTCCGCCGTCCTTGCACCAGTGGAGGCCACCCGCAATGCAGTACGCCATCCTATGCTACGACGATGAAAAGACGATTGAAGCCTGGTCCCAAGCCAGGGAAGACGAGGTGATCGGCAAGCATCGCGCATTCGCCCACCAACTCGCCCAGAAGGGCAAGCTCGGCCCCGTGCTGCGCCTGCTGCCGACGACCGCCGCGACGACGGTGCGGTCGGGCGACCAGACCGTAGTGTTTGACGGGCCGTTCGCCGAGACCAAGGAACAGCTTCTGGGCCTATGGATCGTCGATGCCGACAGCGGCGAGGAAGCGCTCGAAATTGCCCGCGTGTTCGCGGGCCACAAGAACACCGGTTCGCTGGAAGTGCGCCCGTTGCGCGAGATGGTGAGCCTGGCCAGCCTCGCAAAAGTGGCATGACCGACGTCGCCTGGATCCACAACGCGCTGACCTCCGCCCGTCCGCAGGCGGTGGCGGCGCTGTTGCGTTATTTTCGCGATCTCGACGCAGCGGAAGAAGCGTTCCAGGAAGCCTGCCTGCGCGCGCTGAAGAACTGGCCGGAAAAGGGTCCGCCTCGCGATACCGTCGCCTGGCTGATCTTCGTCGGCCGCAACTTTGGCGTTGACCAAACTCGGAAGACGAAGAAACAGACCGAACTGCCTGACGAGGATAAACTTTCCGACCTCGACGACCGCGAAGCCGACATGGCCGAGCGGCTGGACAATTCGCATTATCGCGACGACGTGCTGCGGCTGCTCTTCATCTGCTGCCATCCGGACCTGCCAGTCACTCAGCAGATACCGCTGGCCCTGCGCATCGTTTCCGGCCTGTCGGTAAAGGAAATCGCCCGCGCCTTCCTGGTCAGCGAGGCGGCGATGGAGCAGCGCATCACCCGCGCCAAGCGGGCCGTGGCGCAAGCCGGCCGCGAGTTCGAGACCCCCAATGCGGCCGACCGGGCCGAGCGGCTCGGCGTCGTCGCGGCGATGATCTACCTGGTCTTCAACGAGGGCTATTCGGCGACCGGCGGCAATTCGCATGTGCGCGCGCCCTTGTGCGACGAGGCGATCCGGCTGGCGCGGCTGCTGCTGAGGCTTTTTCCTGCCGAGCCAGAGATCATGGGACTGCTGGCCTTGATGCTGCTGCAGCATGCGCGCACTGCCGCAAGGCTCGACCAGACCGGCAACATCATCCTGATGGACGACCAGGACCGCACGCTCTGGGACCGCCGCGCCATCGATGAAGGTCTCGTGCTGGTCGACAAGGCGCTGCGTCACCGCCGGCCGGGCCAGTATCAGGTGCAGGCGGCGCTGGCAGCCGTACATTCACGCGCCGCGACCCCCGCGGACACCGATTGGAGCGAGATCGACCGGCTGTACCAGATCCTGGAGCGCATCCAGCCGTCACCTGTGGTGACACTGAACCGCGCCGTGGCCGTATCCAAGGTCGATGGACCTGAAGCCGCATTGAAACTCATCGAACCGCTGGCCGGCCCGCTCGGCAGCTATTTCCACTTCCACGGCGTGAAGGGCGGACTGCTGATGCAGCTCGGCCGCTCGCGCGAAGCCCGGGAAGCCTTCGACCGGGCAATCGCGCTGGCCAACACACCAGCCGAAGCCGCCCACATCCGCATGCATCTCGACAAGCTGGCGGCCGAGGGAGACGAGTGTCAGGAGAAGAAGCGAGCGTGACCGCTTAACGCTGACCAGATCAGCGATGCATGGTTGAGAATGGAAGGGCCAGAGTCAGCGGAGCTTCACGAAATCGCAACGCCCCATATCCTTCGTACCAACGGGCAACGTGATCATTCTTGGCGTCGATCAGGAGTCCAACGCCGCCGACTTCCGCGGCAACTGTCTCTGCCCGGCGCGCGGCGGCGACCAGCAACTTGCCGCCAAATCCTCTGTTCTGAAACCCTGCATCGACGGCAAGTCTACCCAGGCGAAAAAACGGCACTTCATGTCTGCCAAGTCCCTTGCGTGCGCCATCAGGAACAAGGGCAGTTTCCACCGATGCAGGACTTAGGCAATAGAACCCGAGTATTCTGTTCGGCTGCTGGTGGGTAGCGCCAACGAAGGTTTTCGCGCCGCCTCTTTGGTGGCTCTGTCGGGCGTTTTGAGCAAGCCAGCGGTTGAGTTCTGGATCGCCGCAGTCAAATGCCGCGCGATCATGCTTGCGATCGATTGGCGCCTCGAACCAATCTTCCATCGTCACAATGTCTTGAACGACTTCATTGCACGGAGAAGCCGCTCGGTGGGAGCAGGCGGATTTTCCAGCAATTCAAGCAAGCGCCGGCTATCCCGTTCGGACAGGATGATTTTTTCGGCCCGCTCAATGACCGCCTCCGCTTCCGGCATCACGGCGTCCATGATGAAGCCGGTCACGTCGAGATTGCGGATCGCGGCTGCCCGCGCGATGAGCGCCTTCTGGTCATCGCGTACACGCAATTCGATCCGGCTTGTTGCATTGCTGGCGGCTCTGGGCATGACACTACTCCTTCCGAGTCAGAGATAGCGTACGGATCAAATCCGTACAAGATCAGAGCCCGAGAATCTCCCGCTGATGCCGGTGCATCGCCAAGAATATCCGATAATCCCGCTCATAGCTCTTCGCGGCATCCGGTTTACGCACCCGTTCTTTCTGATGCATCGCGCGGCAGGCGGTTGCAAGGTCGGGATGCCAACCGGCGGCCGAGGCGGCGAGCATCGCCGAACCGAGCAGCACGGCATCTTCCGTCTCGCTTTCCACGACCGTCGCGCCGGTCGCGTCGGCGTAAAGCTCCATCAGCAGCGGATTCTTCGTGTGGCCGCCGGTGACATGCAGCTTGTCGAGGCGGTAGCCATGCTCGTTCATGTGGTCGAGGATGTGACGCACGCCAAGCGCGATGCCAACACAGGTGCGCCAATAAAGCTTGCAAAGACTGTCGAAGGAAGAGTCCAGAGACAGTCCGGAAATCACGCCGCGCGCATGCGGTTCGGCAAGCGGCGAACGGTTGCCGTGGAAGTCGGGCAGCACATGCAGATCGTGTCCGAAGGTCGGATCGGCCGCACGCAGCGCCTGCACCCGCCCAACGATCTCGCCATGCCGCGCCGGTGTCGGTTCACCGCCCTTGGCATGCCATCGAATGACATGATCCAGCAGCGCCCCTGTCGCCGACTGTCCACCTTCCGTGAGCCAGCATTCCGGCAGCGCCGCGCCGAAATACGGCCCCCAGATGCTCGGCACGAATTTCGGCTCGTTGGAAAAGGCCATAACGCAGCTCGACGTGCCAGCGATCAGCGCGAGGTGACGGTCGGCCTCGCCGCCGGCATGCGCGCCGACAACGCCGAGCATGCCGGCAAAAGCGTCGATCAAGCCGCTGGCCACAGCGCAGTCAGTCGTCAGGCCGAGTTCGGTCGCCGCTGTTTCGGTGAGGTTCCCGACCCGAGCGCCAACAGGCGTAACCGTATAGGGCAATCCGCCGCGTTCCAGCAGATCCCCGACGCCAAGCGTCTCGAAAAAATCGCGCCGCCAGCCGCCGGCATGCGGCAGATGCGTCCACTTTGCCGTGAGCGTGTTTTGCGAGCGCGCTTCGCTGGCACTTGCCTTCCAGGTGAGAAAATCAGCAAGGTCGAAAAAATGCCGAGCCTGCTCCCAGGCTCCGGGTCGGTGACGCTTGAGCCACATCAGCTTCGGCGTTTCCATTTCCGGCGACATGACGCCGCCGATGTAGGTCAGCACTTCATGGCCAGTCGCTGTGCACTCGTCCGCCTCGGCCAGCGCACGGTGATCGAACCACGAAATCGTGTCCCAATGCTGCTCGTCGGTCGTCGAGATACCGAGCGGTCGCCCGCCCTCCCCGCGCACGACCAGCGAGCAGGTCGCGTCGAAGCCAATGCCCTTTACCGCCGCGCCATCGACGTCTGCCTTTGCCAGCGCGCCGCGCACGGCATGGCATACGGCGCGCCAGATATCTTCCGAATCATGCTCAGCGTGGTCCGGCAGCGGCTGATGAACAAAGATTGGATGTTCGGCGCGGCCGTAGAGCCGTCCGGCGCGGTCAAAAATGCCCGCACGCGCGCTGCCGGTTCCGACATCGACGGCACAAAGGAAGGCGTCGCTCAATGGGCTCTTTCATCCTCCGCCAACAGCTCCGGCAGGCGAAGCATGTCGTCGAAGATAACGTCCGGAGCGAGCGCCGCAAGCGCCGATGCGAGATCATATTTCGCGGCATGCGCACCGCCGGTGAAACCGAAGACTTTCATGCCGGCGGCCATGGCCGCCTCGACGCCGGCCGGACTGTCTTCGATCACCAGGCAGCGTTCGGGAACAGCGCCCATCTCGCGCGCCGCATGGAGAAAAAGGTCCGGAGCCGGCTTGCCGTTCTTGACCAGGACAGCGCTGAAGATGTGCCCGTCGAAGAACGGCAGCAGGCCGGTCAGGCCCAACGTCAATCGCAGGCGGTCCGGCATGCTGGACGAAGCCACGCAGCGCGGAATGTCGATTTGCGCCAATGCTTCCGCGACACCGGCGACCGGCCGAAGCTCCTCGTGGAAACGCCGAAACATTTCCTTGCGCATGGATTGCGTCAGTTCTTCCGAGATCGTGACCCCGTATTCGGTCGACAGCACTTGCCGGGCATTGGCCATCGAGCGGCCGAGGAAGCGGTTATAAACAATCGCTTCGTCGATAGCCGCACCCGAGGCGGTGAGCTGTTCGGCAAGCACGCTGGCGGAAATCACCTCGCTGTCGACCAGCACCCCGTCGCAGTCGAAGATGAGGAGGTCAGGCATAGAGGTCTCGTAGCGGAGAAGGCTTCTCCCGAGCGGTGGCGAAAACCTTGCACCGACCCCCCTCTGTCCTGTCGGACATCTCCCCCTCAAGGGGGGAGATCAGCCGGCCGCAAGGTTTTCGCCAATCGTCAACGCTGCCGATCTCCCCCCTTGAGGGGGAGATGTCCGACAGGACAGAGGGGGGTCGTCTCGACAACTCGATAACCTTTACGATCCGCTCACAAAGACCTTAGCCACCCCCGCCGCCATACCGCGCCAGCACCTTTTTTGTCCCATCCGCCCACAGTGCATTCAGTGCAGTCCCAAACACCTGCTCGAACACCGGGGATTTGCCGACGTCGCCGTAGATGTCTTCCATATCGAGCCATGCCATGGGATTGTCCTTGGCCTTCCTGGACGTGTCGACAAGCCGATCCCAGTTCGGATCGTTCGCCTCGATCACCGCGCCGGAATCGGTCGTGCCGTAGCAGTAGCGGCACCAGAGCGCCGACTCCAGCGCCAAGCCCTCAACCGATTTGCCGGCCTTCAGGCGATCGGCGATGGTAGGGATGATGAATTTCGGCTGGCGGTTCGAGCCGTCAAGGCAGAGACGCCGGATTGTGTCGCCGATCTTCGGGTTGGAGAAACGCTTATCGATCAGTTTGAAATAGTCATCCAGATTTGTATTCGGCACCGGCGGTATAGTTGGGATGATCTCTTCGTTTTCCAGCCGGCTGAGAAAGCCGCGCACCAGCGGGTGCTCCATCGCCTCATGAACGAAATGGATGTCGAGCAACCCTGCGGGGTAAGCGATGGTGGCGTGACCGCCATTCAGGATGCGGATTTTCATCAGTTCAAACGGCGAGACATCCTTCACGAACTGGACGCCGACCGTTTCCAGCGCCGGGCGGCCAGCGGGGAAATTGTCTTCCAGAACCCATTGCTTGAAGGGCTCGCCGAACACTGGCCAATTATCGTCGACGCCGAACTGCTCGCGCAGGATCAGACGTTCCCGGTCGGTCGTCGCCGGCGTGATGCGGTCGACCATGCCGTTCGGAAAAGCGACGTTCGCCTTGATCCACTGAGCGAACTCGGGATCTGAGAGTTGGGCGAGACCAACAACAGCATCTTCCGTGACATGGCCATTGTGGGGAATGTTGTCGCAGGACATGACCGTGAACGGCTGCACGCCGGCGGCGCGCCGCTTCTTCAGGCCTGCCAGGATCAGGCCGAAGACCGTCTTCGGCTTGTCGGGGTTCGCTGCGTCCGCGACGATGTCGGGATGCTTCGGATTGAATTTCTGCGAGGCCGGGTCAATAAAATAGCCGCCCTCGGTGATGGTCGTGGAGACGATCTTTGTCGTCGGGTCGGCGAGCTTGTCGATGACCGCCGCATTATTCCCCGGTTCGATGAAGTCGACCATCGCGCCCGTGACGCGCGCATCCATTACATCGGCGTCTTGCTCGACCACGGTCGTCAGCCAATCTTGCTCCTTCAGCTTCTCGCGACCAGGCTTCTCGAAGTCGAACACCCCTGCCCCGACAATCGCGAAATCATGGTCGCGACCGGCATTGAACAATGCGTCGAGATAGATCGCCTGATGCGAACGGTGAAAATTGCCGACGCCGAAATGGACGATGCCGCCCTTGAGGTTCGACCGGTCGTAGGTGGGGCGCGCCACGCTGGACGGTAGATTCGACAGATTGGCGGCGGAGAGTTTGACGGTCATCGGTCGAGACCTTTCATTGCATGGACGGCGCTACACAATACCCCCACCCCTTACCCCTCCCCTCAAGGGGGAGGGGGACTTGGCGGCAATGTTGAAGAATCCCCTCCCCCTTGAGGGGAGGGGTTAGGGGTGGGGGTATATCGATTACAATTGCTATCGGATGGCATTCCCATCAGCGGCGAACTTGTGCACCTTGCCGGCTTCTGGAGTGAGATAGACCGCGTCGCCGTGGTGCACGTCCACCTCGCCGTCGGCGCGGACGTTGATGGTGCCGTGATCGGTATGGACGTGCAGGAAAGTGTCGGAGCCGAGATGCTCGGCAACCCCAACGGTACCTTTCCAGTCGCCCGCGGTTTTCGAGATCTTGATGTGCTCGGGCCGCGCGCCAATGGTCTTGGCGCCATACTTGTCGGCGGTAGCGCCTTCGATCAGATTCATTTTTGGCGAGCCGATGAAACCGGCGACGAACAGGTTCTTCGGGCTTCGATAAAGCTCCAGCGGCGAACCGACCTGCTCGATATTGCCGGCGTTGAGAACGACGATCTTGTCCGCCATGGTCATGGCTTCGACCTGGTCGTGCGTCACGTAGATCATCGTCGTCTGGAGCTGATGATGCAGCTCGGAGATTTCGAGGCGCATCGTGCCACGCAATGCGGCGTCGAGGTTGGATAGTGGCTCGTCGAACAGGAAGGCAGACGGTTGGCGCACGATGGCGCGGCCGATCGCAACGCGCTGGCGCTGGCCGCCCGAGAGCTGGCCCGGCCTGCGCTCGAGATAGTTGGTCAGGTTCAGGACGCGCGCGGCGTCCTTCACCTTCTTGTCGATCGTCTCCTGGCTCTCGCCCGCCATCTTCAACGGAAAGGCGATGTTCTTCCCGACCGTCATATGCGGATAGAGCGCGTAGGACTGGAACACCATCGCAAGCTTGCGCTTGGCCGGCGCTTCCTGGGTGACGTCGCGACCGTCGATCGAGATCGTTCCCGCGGTGGTGTCCTCGAGGCCGGCGATCAGGCGCAGCAAGGTCGACTTGCCGCAGCCGGACGGACCGACGAACACTACAAACTCGCCATCCTCGATATCGAGGTCAATGTTGGGGATGATCGTCACAGGCCCGAAGGACTTGTTGACGTTCCGGAGCGTGATCTTGCCCATTGTGGTTTCCCTCCTCGATTTCTTACTTGACCGCGCCGAAGGTCAGGCCGCGTACGAGTTGCTTCTGGCTGAACCAGCCCATGACCAGGATCGGCGCGATGGCCAGCGTCGACGCCGCCGACAATTTCGCCCAGAATAGGCCCTGTGGGCTGGAGAACGATGTGATGAAAGCCGTCAACGGCGCTGCTTCCGTGGTGGTGAGCCGGATGGTCCAGAATGCTTCGTTCCAGGCCAGGATGATGTTGAGCAGCATAGTCGACGCAATGCCCGGCACCGCCATGGGCGTAAGCACCTCCCAGATTTCGCCCCAGAGCGAGGCTCCATCCATACGCGCGGCTTCCAGGATCTCGCCGGGGATTTCGCGGAAATAGGTGTAGAGCATCCAGACCACGATCGGCAGGTTGATCAGCATCAGCATGACGGTGAGGCCGATGCGGCTGTCGAGCAGGCCTAGGTCGCGGAACAGAAGATAGATCGGCATCAGCACCGCGACAGCCGGCATCATCTTGGTCGACAGCATCCACATCAGGATGTCCTTGGTGCGCTTGGTCGGCGAGAACGCCATCGACCAGGCGGCGGGCACTGCGATGAGCAGCGCCAGGATCGTCGACCCCACCGAGATGATGACCGAGTTCAGGAACGGCTTGAAGTAATTGTACTGCGACTGGACGTCCCGGTAGCTTTCCAGCGTCCATGACGGGATCAGGTCAAAACCCTGGATCGCTTCCTGCTCCGATTTGAACGACGTGATGATCGTATAGAGGATCGGAAAGAAGATGATCAGCGCGACCGCCCAGGCCGCCACTGTGGCGACGGCCTTTTGCTGCGTTGTGACTTGGCGAGCCATGACGATGTCTCCCTACTTGTCCAGGTTCTTGCCGACGGCGCGCATCAGGAAGATGGCGACGATGTTGGCGAGGATGACGGCGACCACGCCGCCGGCGGATGCGCGGCCGACATCGCCGCCCACAGAGCCGACCTTGTAGATCAGGTACGGCAGGTTGGTCGACGCGAAGCCTGGACCGCCACCCGTAGTGACGAGGATTTCCGCATAGACGCCGAGCAGGAAAATGGTCTGGATCAGGATGACCACGGTAATCGCGCGCGCCAGATGCGGCAGCGTCAGATACCAGAAGCGACTCAAGAAACCCGCGCCATCCATTTCGGCGGCTTCCTTCTGCTCGCCGTCGAGCGACTGCAGCGCGGTGAGCAGGATCAGCGTGGCGAAGGGCAGCCATTGCCAGGCGACGATGATGATGACGGAAAAGAGCGGATATTGCGCGAACCAGTCGACGGGACTTAGGCCGAAGAACTTGGCTATGTCTGCCGCGACGCCGTAGCTCGGCGACAGGATCATGTTCTTCCACACCAACGCCGCGACCGGCGGCATGACGAAGAATGGCGAGATCACCAGAATGCGCACGATCCCCTGCCCGAAGATCGGCTGGTCAAGCAGCATGCCGAGCAGGATGCCGCCGACGACCGTGATGATCAGCACGCCAACCACCAGGATCAGCGTATTGATCATGGCGGGCCAGAAGCCCTGGTCCATGTAGAAGTAGTAGTAGTTGTTCCATCCCGTGAAGCCGAACATTTCCGGCCGTTGGATGTTGTAGCGCATGAACGAGAAATAGAGCGTCCGCAGCAGCGGAAAGATCATCCAGATGAAGAGGACGATGACAGCCGGCGCAAGCATGCCGCGCGCCAAGGTGCTGGTCTGTCGAGTGGCCATAGGATCCCCCGTCGATCGACAATCTACGTTCAGTCCGGCTGTGAACAGGCGCCTCGCCGCATGGGCGCACGAAAATCATGCCGACCGCTTCAGGTCGCGCAGTTCACGGTCCTGGACCGCTGGAGAAAAAGGTGGCCGCCCACACTGGGATGGGCGGCCGGGGCCCGGGAGGAGCCCTATTTGGTGTAGCCGGCCATGCCCATTTCCTGGACGGCTGCTGCTTGCGCATCGGCCAAGGCCTGGTCAACCGTTGTCTGCCCGGCAAGTGCTGCCGAGAAGAGCTGGCCTACATTGGTCGCGAGGCCCGCAAACTCTGGGATAGCGACGAACTGCACGCCGACATAAGGCACCGGCTTGACGCTGGGCTTGGTCGGGTCGGCCGAGTTGATCGAGTCCAGCGTCATCTTCGCGAACGGCGCCGCCTTCTGGTACTCGGCATTGTTGTAGAGCGAAGTGCGGGTTCCGGGCGGTACGTTTGCCCAACCGTCTTTCGATGCCACCAGATCGAGATAGCCCTTGCTCGTTGCCCAGCCGACGAACTTCTTCGCGGCGTCGGCTTTCTGCGAGCTCTTGGGGATGGCCAGTGACCATGCCCACAGCCAGTTGCCACGCTTGCCGAGACCGTTATCGGGGGCGAGCGCATAACCGACCTTGTCGGCGACGGTCGAAGCCTTCGGATCGGAAACAAACGAGGCGGCGACGGTGGCGTCGATCCACATGCCGCACTTGCCCTGCTGGAACAGCGCCAGGTTCTCGTTGAAGCCGTTCGACGAAGCACCGACCGGGCCGGCTTCCTTCATCACGTTGACATAGGTTTCGAGCGTCTTCTTCCACTCCGGCTGGTCGAACTGCGGCACCCAGTTCTCGTCGAACCAGCGCGCGCCGAACGAGTTCGACATGGCGGTGAGGAAAGCCATGTTTTCGCCCCAGCCAGCCTTGCCGCGCAGGCAGATGCCGTTCACGTCGGCCGAGCGGTCAGTCATCTTCTTGGCGGCATCGACGATGAAGTCCCAGGTCGGCGCGTCGGGCATGGTGAGCCCGGCCTTTTCCATCAGGTCCTTGCGGTACATGACGAAGGACGATTCGCCATAGAACGGCGCGGCATAGAGCTTGCCGTCGACAGACAGGCCGCCGGCGATCGCCGGGATGATGTCGGCCGAGTCATAGTCCGCGCCAAGGTCTTCGAGTGGCAAAAGCCACTGCTGCTTGGCCCAGATCGGAACCTCGTAGGTGCCGATGGTCAGAACGTCATACTGACCGCCATTGGTGGCGATGTCGGTGGTGACGCGCTCGCGCAGCACGTTCTCCTCCAGCGTCACCCAGTTCAGGGTGATGTCCGGGTTCTTGGCGGTGAAATCGTCCGTCAGCTTCTGCATGCGCACCATGTCGCCATTGTTGACGGTGGCGATGGTGATCGCGGTCTGTGCGTTCGCGGCTGTCAGCGCAATGACGCTGGCCGTGCAGAATCCCAATACGAATGCCGTAAGTTTCATTTGTACTCCTCCCAGGGACAAAGTGAGCATTTGCCTTGTCTATGAGCAAATATTCATTCAGAGACGAGCCTGTCAAATGAAATCGTTGCTGCGCTGCACACAACGATGGCCAACGAGGGCCGAAAATTTGCAGCAGATGATGATGAAAGATCGAAAGTCGAGCCCTATCCGCGCACGGATGCCGCCTTGAAGACAGCGAACTGCGCGTCGAACGCACGCCTGAAGGCTGGCCGCGCTTCGCCACGGGCGACGTAGGCGGCGAGGTTTGGATATTCTTCCAGCAAGCCCGATCCGTTCAGCCTGCGCAGCACCATCACCATCAGAAGGTCGCCGGCGCTGAACGACCCATCCAGCCAGTCGGCGTCGCCAAGCCGTTTGGAAAGGTCTCCCAGCCGCGCGCGGACTCGATCATCAAGCAAGGGCACGCGCTCCTTGTGCCAGGGCTTATCGCGCTCCGCATACCCGGTCTGTTCGCGTTCGACGATCGGCGGTTCCACGGTGCTGACCGCGGCGAACATCCACATGACCGCGCGCGCCCGAGCATTTGCCTCCTCCGGTAGTAGACCGGCATGGCGCTGGGCAATCTCGAAAACGATCGCGCCCGACTCGAACAGGACGAGGTCATCTTCTTCGTAAGAAGGAATCTGTCCGAAGGGCTGCCGCGTCCGGTGCGCAGTTTCCTTCATCTCCTTGAATGAAACGAGGCGCACATCGTAGGGCTGCCCGACTTCCTCGAATGCCCAGCGAACGCGCATGTCGCGCGCCTGTCCCCTGCCGCGATCGGGCGAGCTCTCAAAAGCAGTTATGATGGGGTTCATCGAAGACTCCGGGTGATTGGGGCGCTCGTCTTCAAAGGACGAACCACGGGTTCCATTCCCGACACCTCGCCGCGCTTGGCTTATGAGATTTCACCGGCTTTCTGATCCGGGGCGCTTGAAACTTTCTCCCGGACGGCTTCAAAAACGTCTCTGATCGCGAAGGCGCGTGGACGAGAGTGCTAAAAGCTGGGAGGCTGAATGCCCATCGACATCGACCAGTACAAAAAAATTCTCGTGGTCTCGCCTCATCTCGATGACGGGGTATTGAGTGTCGGTGGGATCATAGAAAAAGCCGTCGCCAAAGGGACGGACGTCGTCGTTGCCACGGCCTTCACGGCCGACGCACCTCCGCCTGAGGATGTGTCGTCCCTAGCAACAGACCTGCATGCGCTTTGGAACATCGGTCCAAATCCGTTCGAGCAGCGGCGGCGGGAAGACGTTGCCTCGGTCGCCATCCTCGGCGCACGCATCCTCCACGGTCATTTGCCTGACGCAATCTACCGGACCGGGCCGGCTGGCGATTTCTTGTATTCGACAAGGCAATCGATCTCCCAACCGCCGTCGGAACAGGATGGCATCGGCAATGTCTTGTCGCAATTACTCGACAATTGGATCGGCGAGATTTCGCCGGACCTTGTCCTGAGCCCGCTCGGGGTCGGTCGTCACGTCGACCACGTGTTGACGACGAACGCCTTGCATCGCGTTGCCAAGGCGCGTCCGGTGAATGTCGCCCTTTATGAAGACATGCCATACTCGACCGGTCTGTTTCCTGTTGCCAACCCGGACAGCGTCGAGGCGGCGCTTGGGCGGACATCGTGGCGGGTGGCAGGACCTCGGGTGGTCCCGGTAGAAATATCCAAAAAGCTCGATGCTGTCGCAGCCTATGGCTCGCAGCTCGCAGACATTTTTCCAAATGGTCTGCACTTCGGCTCCGTGTTGGAAGACTACATGCGCAACTGCGGTAACGGCACCTTTGCCGAGCGTATCTGGGAAACCGCAAAGTAGAGTGAGGTCAAACGCTCAGTTATCGGCAGCCCGCAAACCAATTCTGTCGACATCGCGTTTCTTAAGGTTTGACGCTAACCTCCGTGGCAGTTGGGAGAATCCTTCGTGAACCGCCGTCTTGCCGCGATCCTTGCCGCCGACGTGGCTGGCTACAGCCGGCTGATCGAACTGGATGAGACCGGAACGCTGGCGGCATTGCGAGAGCGGCGCAGGCAGATCCTCGATCCTTTGGTCGCACGCTATCACGGGCGTATCGTCAAGGTTATGGGCGATGGCGTGCTGGTCGAATTCCCTAGCGCCGTCAATGCCGTTGCCTGCGCAAGTGAACTGCAGAAGCAATTTGCGGCGGCGAATGCGAACCTCGCCGAGGATCGACACATAGTCCTGCGGGTTGGCGTCAATTTGGGTGATGTCGTAGTCGAGGGCAGCGATCTTTTCGGCGATGGAGTGATCCTTGCGGTCCGATTGCAGGCCATGGCGAATCCCGGCGAAATCTGCGTGTCGGGCAGCGTGCAAGAACAGGTTGCAGGCAAGCTCGATGCGGCCTTCGAGGACATCGGTCTCCGTGACGTGAAAAACAGTTCCAAGCCCGTGCGGGTCTATCGGTTGGAGCCCGGCGGCCATCGTGACACGACGCGCGCAGCGCCGACGGCATCGGAAATACCATCAATCGCCATCCTTCCTTTCAACAACCTGAGCGGCGATGCCCAACAGCAATATTTCTGCGATGGCATTACGGAAGACATTACGACCGAGCTTTCGCGCTTTCGGCGGTTGCGGGTGATCTCGCGAAATTCCTCATCGCGATTTCGCGGTACCGACATCGACATGATCCGCGCGGGGCGCGAACTCGGGGCGCATTATCTGGTGGAAGGCAGTGTGCGCCAGATGGCCGGCCGTACCCGTATCACTGCCCAGCTCATAGATGCAGCGACCGGCACCCATATCTGGGCCGAACGCTATGACAGTGGTCAGGATGAGATTTTCGATATCCAGGACCGGGTCGTGCGAACCATCGCGAGCACCCTTGCGGGGCGCTTGAATTGGGCGCGCACGGAACTGGCGCTGCGCAAGCAGCCGGCCAGCCTCGCGGCGTATGAATATGTCCTGCGCGGCGATGCCTTGCCTATTGGCACTCCCGAGATAGAGGCCGAGGCCCGCCGCTTGTTTGAGAAGGCGATTGAACTCGACCCGGGATACGCGCGCGCTTACGCGCTGCTGTCGGCTGCTCTCGAGCGCCAGTGGTATCTCGATATGAGTGGGTCAAACAGCATTCGGGACGATGCGTTCGAAATGGCTCGCAAGGCCGTCTCACTGGACGAGAATGACCCGCTCTGCCAAGCGGCCATGGCATGGGCGCAGCTCAATCGTGGCGCGTATGAAGCGGCCGAACAGCATATCGCGAAGGCGATTTCGCTAAACCCGAACCACCCGGTCCATCGAGTTGATATGGCGATTTTTGAGAACTATCGCGGCAATGCTGAAACGGCGATTGAGAAGATGCTCGAAGCGAAACAGGTCGACCCGTTCTTCGGCCCGTCCTGGTATTGGGGCGAATTGGGCACGATGTACTTCAACGCGCGGCGTTATGTCGACGCGATCGCGAGCATGCGCCGATCGACAGCGTTGTCTTGCGTCAAACAGCCCTGGCTGGCAGCGAGCTATGCGATGGCGGGCAAATCCGATGACGCCAAGCATTTCGTTGATGCGGTGTTGCGCCGTCTGCCGGATTTCTCGGTAGCCCGATTTCTGGCCAAGGAGCCGCTACTGCGTATCGAGGACCGTCAGCATCTAGCGGAGGGTCTGCACAAAGCCGGCTTCCCGCAATAGCCTCACGGTCTGCTCCACAATCGATCCACGATGATGTTGCATGCGGCTGAGCCAGCTCACGTTGCTCCCGTTGTTCTCTCCACCGTCGGCAGGATCCAATCGCGAAACGCCTTGATCTTGGGCACGTTGCGCCGTGTTTCGTGGTAGGCGAGCCAGAATGCCTGGCCGTCGTCGCCGACATGATCGAACGGTTGGATCAGTCGGCCATCAGCAAGTTCCTGGGTAAAGAAAGCGCGCGTCAGGATGGCGACGCCATTGCCGGCCATGGCGGCGTTCGCCTCAAAGGCCTGCGAACCCAGGCGAACGTTCGGCCGACTTTTCAGATCGAGATTGTGGACGCCCATCTCGGCGAACCACTGCACCCACCACGGATCGCTGGGATCGAGGAGCGGCAGCTTCAGCAGATCGGCCGGTTCATGAATGCCGCCAATACTGTCGGCAAGCTTGCGGGTCAGCATCGGTGCAAAACCGTCGTTGAAGAGCTTGTGCGCCACTACGCCCGGCCAACCGCCTCTGCCAGAGCGAATGCCGATGTCGAACTCTTCCCGAGTGAAATCGACCAAGTCGGAATTGGTGTCGACGCGCACGGCGATCAACGGGTTGGCTATTTGAAAAGCGCCGATGTGTTTAGCCAGCCAATGCGATGCGAACGTCAGCATCGTGGTGATGTTTAACGTCTCCTGCACACCCGTTCGCGCGCTAGCATAGGCTTCGGCGATGATGGCGAAAGCCTCCGACATTTTCGGCGCCAGCCGTTTGCCGATCTCGGTCAAGGCCACCTGGCGCGGCCGGCGCAGGAAAAGGGGCGCGCCGACACGTTCCTCCAGCACCTTGATCTGATAGCTGACAGCCGCCTGCGTCATCCCGAGTTCTTCGGCGGCCTTGGTGAAATTGCCGAGCCGCGCGGCGGCCTCAAACACACGGACGGCGGCGAGTGGAGGAAGCTGCATAGATAAAGCTGCCTTATGAATGATGATCGACGTTCGATTGGAAATTAAGGGCTGGAACGGCGATATCAAGGGTCAAGCAATCAACTGGCCTTAACCAATGAAGGAGATGGTCATGACTTTCTCGGCTCACGCTCTGCGTCGATCCTCGGCGTCGACGATCGCGCATCTCTTCGACCGGCTGTTCAGCCAGCAGCCGCGCCATCGCGCCTATTTGGATGTCCGTGACCTGCCCGATCACCTCAAGCGCGATATCGGCTTTCTGGATGGCAAGGAACCTTCGGGTTCAATTCGCTAAGTGGACCGTTCAGGCGGCGCGCAGCAAGGCTGTTGCCGTCGCCTCATCGGTGATCAGGCCGTTGACCAGACGGCCCTCGATCGCCGCGCGGATGCCGGGCAGCTTGCGCTTTCCCATCGCCGCCGCGATCACTAGCGAACGTCTCGGGTCCGGCAGTGGGGCGCTGGCCACCCGGTCGTTGGTGATGCCGTCAACAAGGGCGCCTTTGGCGTCGAACGCCCAGCCAACGATCTCGCCGACCGCCCCTGCTTCATGCAGCGCATCAAGTTCGGCCTTGCCCAAAAAACCATCGACGAACAGCGGCGCATCTCTCCCAAGCTCGCCGATGCCGACGAAAGCGACGTCGGCATCGGCGGCAAGCGCCAGCGTTGCCTTGATCAATGCCTGGCCATGCAGTGTCTCACGCTCCTTGGCGGAGGAGGCGATGACCGGCAGCGGCATCGGAAACGAGCGCGAATGCACCTTGTCGGCCATGGTGAAGACGACGTTGTAGAACGCCGCCGAACCGTCTGGCGCGATATTGCCGGTCAGCGAAACCACTTTGTGCTGCGGGCAGTCGATCGCCGGCAGCAACTCGACCGCAGCCTTGAGCGTGCGCCCCGTGCCCATGGCGATGATGCCGGGCTCAGGCTTGCGCAGCCATTTTTCCAGTTCCGCACCCGTCGCCAGCGCCACGCCGAGCGTCGTGGACTCCGATGACGGATCGCTCGGCGTCACCTCGCAGAATTTCAGGCCATAGGCGGCGGTCAGGTCGCGCGACAACGCCAGGCATTGCGCAATCGGGTGGTCGATGCGGACCTTGACCAGCCCCTCCGCCATCGCGAGCGAAACCAGCCGCTGCGCCGATTGGCGCGAGACGCCGAGCTTGGTTGCAATCTGGTCCTGGGTGTTGCCGGCGACATAATAAAGCCAGCCGGCACGGGCCGCATCATCGAGCCTACTGCTGTCCACCGCCATCACACCGCTTGTCCGCACCGCAAGCGTTGCACGCTATCCGAGTATGGCTGGCCTTGTCCATGGGCGACCGCCAGACCGGCGAGCAAATGCTCTCCGCCCTTCCGTCCTATCAGAATTTGTATCCGAAACGTGCGTTGACCGTATCGACCTTGGCATCGATCAACGTGCCATCAAAATCGTCGAAGGCGAAATGGCTGTACTGTGCGCCGACCGTAATGTTGTCGGTGAAGGCATAGTCGAGCCCGGCACCGGCGGTCCAACCCCAATCCTTCAGGCCCATGAAATTGGTGGTCGCATAGACGCCGCCAGCATGGCCGCTGAGGAGAAAACGATCGATCGCATAGCCTGCCCGCCCCTTGAGCGCGTAGGAATTCTCCACCGTGATGAAGTTGAAGTTTTCGTATTTGATGTCGAGGCGCGTTGCCTCGACTTCCGCGCCAACGACAAGCCCGCCGAACTGCATGAGGTAGCCGGCATGGCCACCGACATTCCAGTCGTCGCCCTGGTCTTCCAGAGGCGGGTTGAAGGCGTCGTCGGTGTCCTTGAGCCAGGCATAACCAATCGAAAGACCGGCATACGCGCCGTCCCAACCAAATCTCGCCGGATCGACGGTGTCGGCTGCAATGACTGTGGGGTCGGCAGCGAATGCCGGAATGGTGAGGAACCCGAGCAAAGTGGCACCGACCAGCATTCGACGCATGACCAAAATCCGTGACCTGGTTCGCAGAAAATCCTGTCAAGGACATTAGGCATCTATGGTTTACAACTGATTAAGAGGCAGGCCCTCGCGCTTGATTTACGACTTTTCAAACCCTGGCGTGCAAAATCCGTCGATTTCGTCACGACGCCAGGGACACCGATGCCACTTCTCCAGAAGTTCGAAACGTTCATCGATTGGTTTATCCCTGCGCAAGCCCGTGGCGACGCACAACTGCGCAGCAGGATCAGGATGTTCCTGATCAGCCATGTTCTGGGACCGGTGATCGGTCTGCCGATACCGATCTTTCTGGCTCTTTCCGATCCGCAACCCTGGCCGCACGTGCCGATTCTGGCAGCCCAGATCGCCGCATTCTGGCTGTTTCCACTCGCCCTGAAACTATTTCCCAAACGGTATGTGACGCTGGCGCTGCTTTCCGTTTTCAACCTCAGCTCGGCGATTCTGTGGGGGTCCTACAACTATGGCGGCGCCAGTTCGCCGTTCCTGATGTGGTTCCTTGTGGTGCCGCTGCTGGCGTTCTTCTATCTCGGGTCGGGAACCCGCATCCGGGTCGTCATCTTTGCCCAGATCGCTGTCGGCCTCGCCGCCTTCTATGCGGCGTTTCTGACCAAGAACAGTTTTCCGGTTCACATCCCGGTCGAAAACATGGTCGAGGTGGGCGTGGTCTCCGCCTTCTGTGCCGCGACCTATGTGTTCCTGATGGCTGCCTACTATTCGCGGGTCGTCGATTCGCAGTCGGAGCTGCTGCGTGAAATCGAACGGCACCAGCAGACCATGACCATGCTGACCGTCGCCAAGGATGAGGCCGAGCGCGCCAACGGCGCCAAGTCCGACTTCCTGGCCAAGATGAGCCACGAATTGCGCACCCCGTTGAATGCCGTGCTTGGCTATAGCGAGATCCTGCTTGAAGATGCCGAGCTCGAGGGCCGCGGAGGCCAGATCGCCGACCTACAGAAAATCAGCGCCGCCGGCAAACATCTGCTCGCCATGGTCAACGACATCCTGGACATCTCCAAGATCGAGGCGGGCAAGATGGAACTGAATCTCGAGCCCCTGAACCTCGACAAATTCCTGACTGAAGTCGAGTCGACCGCGAGACCGCTCGCCGCCAAAAACACCAATGCGTTCCTCGTGGAACGCGGCGAGGCGCTCGGCAGCATCCGCACAGATGCCACCAAGCTGAGACAAGCGATTTTCAACCTCCTGAGCAATGCCTCGAAATTCACCCAGAACGGCCGCATCACCCTGTCGGTGCGCCGGGAACACCGCGCCGACGGCGACTGGGTGGTGATGTCAGTCGCCGACACTGGCGTCGGCATCAGCCGCGAGCAGCAGGCGAGCCTGTTTTCAAATTTCTCGCAGGCCAATCCGTCCATCGCCGCCAAATACGGCGGCACCGGTCTGGGGCTTTCGCTCAGCCAGAATTTGTGCCGGCTGATGGGCGGCACGATCAGCTTGGAAAGCGAACCCGGCAAGGGCTCCAATTTCGTCATCGAATTGCCTGCCCATACCGAACAGGACAACGAGGCCGAAGACGAGATGGTGCAGTTGGCAACTGCAGACAACCGGGCGCGAGGCGCAGGCTTCGCCGGATTGTCGGCCACGCCGGTGCAGCCGCGGCAGGAGAAGATCCTGCTTGTGGATGATGATCGAGGATTCCTCGAACTGACGGAGCGTATGCTGCTCAAGGAAGGCTACAGCCCAATCTCCACCGATGCGCCAGAATCCGTTCTGCAGATAGCCCGGACGATCCGCCCGGCCGCGATCTTCGTCGACATCCTCATGCCGGGACTGAACGGCTGGGATGTGCTGGCCACGCTCAAGTCGGACCCGGCGACGGCGCGCATTCCCGTCGTCATGCTGAGCGTTCTGGACGACCCCGAAATCGCCCGCGAGAACGGCGCCGCAGCGCTCATAACCAAGCCGCTCGACAGCAGGAAACTGCTTTCCGTGTTGCAATCGATCCGAAACGGCCAACCGGCCGAACGGGCGCCGCAACTCGCCGTTGGCTGATCATTCCGGAGACTGACGATGACAATGGTTCTGATCGTGGAAGACAACCCTATCAACAGAGACGTGCTGGGGCGCAGGCTGGAACGTCGCGGCTACAGCATCCGCTTCGCCGAGGACGGCCCGACGGGCATTTCAGCGGCAAAGTCGTTGCGGCCCGACGTCATCCTCATGGATATCGGGCTTGGCGAGATGGACGGTTGGGAAACGACACGCCGCATCAAGACCGACCCCGAAACATCGGCCATTCCGATCATCGCGCTGACCGCCAGCGCTTTCGAATCCGATCGAGAAAAGAGCTTGGCTGCGGGCTGCTGCGATTTCGACACCAAACCGGTGGACCTGGTGCGGCTATTGGGCAAGATCGAGAACAGCCTGGCTGCGGCAGCATAGGCTGATCAGAAAACGGCGCGTGACGCTGATAGTCCACCTTCACTTCGGATAGCGCCTGGGCCGACGAATGGCCCGCACTTTTCCGCTGTTTCCGCCACCGCAGAAAAAGCGATCGCGGCTATCGGATTCGAGCCCTGAAACGCCGGTTCCGGGCGGCATATCCACGCGCTCGAGCACCGCACCGGTTTCGGGGTCAATGTGGCGCAGATCGCTTCCATTTTCGTCCCATGTGCCGTGCCAAAGCTCTCCGTCGACCCAAGTGACGCCAGTAACAAATCTGTCGGTCTCTATCGCGCGCAGCACTTCCCCCGTCTCGGGATCGACCTGATAGATCTTGCGGCCGCGATGCTGGCCGACCCACAGCAAACCCTCTGCCCAGGCCAACCCTGAGTCACCGCCCCCTCCGGGCGCCGGGATGACCGCCATCACCTCACCGCTCGTAGGGTCGATCTTGCGGATTGTCCCGCCCGCCACCTGATACAAATATTTGCCGTCGAACGCAGTGCCCGCATCGGCGGCGATGTCAAGCGATCTCGTGACGTCGCCACTGTCGGGATCAAGAGCGTGCAGCTTTTCGCCGCTTGCGAACCAGACGTGTCTGCCGTCGAATGTAACCCCGTGCACGTCAACGACATCGGGAAAAGGCCCGTATTCGCGGATGATCTCGGCCGTCACATGTTTCATGCTATCACCCTAAGCCGGCATTTCCGCAGATGGGAGTAACAAACTTGTCGGGAATCCCGGCACGCTGGACGCGATCCAGCGACAGGCCCTCCCCCGCCCAAATGGCTCGGCCTTGCGCTCGAGAGCCAGCTCTTCGAGCGCCCGTTGGACCGTGCGCGGGCTCACGCTCAGCGCCAACGCCAAGGCGGAACTTGACCAAGCTTGGCCGTCGCCCAGCAGGGCGAGTACGCCGGCATGATTGCTTTCGACTGGCGGCGCCAACACGGCAACGTCACTCGCGGTTTGAGGTTGCAGAACGAAACCTCGCTCGGTCGCATTCAACGCGGCCAGCGGCTCGATCGCCTCACGCAGGCGGGCGATTTCGACACGCAGTCGTGCGCGATGAGACTCGTCGGCATGGCGCGCCCGGAAAGCACGTTTGAGAAGACTTTCCCGCGACACATCGTCCGGCCAAGCCTCTGCGAGCGCACGCACAAGGGCCATCAGTACCGGACGCGTTGCAAGAGAAACGACGATCGGTCCCGCACGCAAGGCATTGCGGCAGGCATCCACGATAAGTGTGTTCGACGCGAGCAAACTTTCAACGTCAGCAAGGCCGAGCAATCGGTTGGCAGTCCGAGAGACAAAGCGCGCGGCGGGCGCGTCGAACGCTCGCCTTGCGTGGTCAACCTCGGCAGAAAGCGCTGGAATGCGCACCGTCGCCGCCATCTCCTTTGCCCGTTCCAGGGCACCGCGCGCCGGCCCGGCCTTGATGCGCCGCATAGCGATGCCCGCCAGCACCAATTCACGCCCAACGCGTGAAACGCGCGGCAAAGCGCCAACATCGACCTCATCCAACACCGCTTCGGCGTCGTCGAGGCGGCCGATCAGAAGAAGGCGTCGCGCTTCGAGATAGCCGGCATAGGCCGCGTTCGTTCGGTCTCCGGATGTCGCAAGCGTCGCCCGTGCTCTCATGAGCGCTTGTGACGGCAGGCCCAGGTCGCGCGAAACAAGTGCGATTTCAGCTTCGGCGACCACGCAGCGTGCACGGGCCGCTGCGTCTTTCAGACCGAAGGATCGTGCCGCGCTGCGCAGAAGCTGCCGTGCACGCTTGAGGTCACCGAGTTGCGCCATCGCTATGCCACGCACCGCGAGCGCCGAGGCATCGTCGCGCAAGGCTACGCGTTTCAACGCCGCCAGCGGGTCGCCGGTCGCGAGGGCGCGCGCGGCAGTGGCGATCACGACGTCCATAAGAATCCCGTCACATTTGTAACTCCCATTCGATCCTCCGGCCAAGGTAGCGTCCGGCCATCGCGATCCTTGAAAACGGTATCGACGGAGGATCAGACATGACGAAGCTTGCAACCAGAGAAAGCGGCGATGCGTTGCCCATACCGCCGGAGGTGGTTGGCCGGCTCAAATTCGCGGCTAGCCCTACCTTTGCCGTCATGGCTGGAGTTTCCGCCGTCAGCTCGGCGGGCATGGCCACGTGCGCCGTCGTCTCTCCGCCAATGCCGATCAACGAGATGGCCTTGATGTACCTGTTGATGAGCCTTTTTCACCTGTCGCCATGGCTGCAATTCCTTTCCCGTCGGCGCGCACCGCATCGCGCCATCACCCAAACTGAAGGAGACTGACAATGCAACACGCTGTTGTTTCACACGATGTGTGGCTGACCGCCCGCCGGACCCTGCTTAAGGCTGAAAAGGAAGCCACTCATCTTCGCGACCAGGTCACCCAGAAACGGCTGGCGCTGCCATGGGTACGGATTGACAAGGAATACGTGTTCGACACGCTCGATGGACCGCGCACGCTGGCCGACCTCTTCGATGGTCGGTCGCAACTCCTGGTGCAGCACTTCATGTTCGCACCGGGATGGAAGGAAGGTTGCCCAAGCTGCTCCTACATGGCCGATCATACCGACGGCATGAATTTGCATCTGGCCCATCATGACGTCACCATGGTCGCCGTCTCACGCGCACCGTTGGCAGACATCGAGCGCTATCGTCGGCGCATGGGCTGGAAATTCCGGTGGGTGTCTTCGAACGGCAGCCCGTTCAACTACGATTTCCGGGTCAGTTTCACGCCCGAGGAAGTCACCAGCGGACATATCGACTACAATTTCGGCGAATGGCAGGAAACCGGAGAGGAATGGCCGGGCGTCAGCGCCTTCTTCAAGGATGAAGCGGGCAACGTCTTTCACACCTATTCCACATTCGGCCGCGGCGTGGAGGTAATGATGGGCGCCTACGCAATGCTCGATCTCGCGCCGAAAGGCCGCAACGAAGCTGGGGGAATGGAGTGGGTGCGCCGCCACGATCGCTATGAGTAGCCGTCTGACAGCCGCAGCATGGCGCCGGCCAGCGAATGGCCGGCATTATTTAAGCAACCTTCGCCATATCCCGGTTCGACGACAGCATCGCCCGCAGCTTGTGAAAGTCGAGCGGTTTCTGCTGCGTGCAGGCGACCGTCAGGCCAATCGACTCGGCCTTGCGTCGCGTGGCGGCGAGGACGCTCTCATCCTCGCCGCTGACGATGAATATCTGCCCGGCGAATCTGGCCTCCGCCAACAGGCCGAATAGAGCGACGGCATCGATGTTCGGCATGTTGATGTCGACCGCGAGGATATCGGGAGCCAAGGCTCTGGCGAGGTTGATGACGCCGCGTGAATCCGATGTCGCGAAAGCCTCATAACCGCAGCGCTCGGCAACCCGTACGATCAGTTCCGCCGAGGCCGCATCGTCATCAACAGCCAGGAGCCGAAGAGAGCGACTGAACTCCTGCATCATGGCCTCCTCATGCTGCGTTCCGATCAACGACCATCCGAACGTTCGGCCATACAGGAGCGCCCTCGCGATAGGAGCGGAATTCAAGGTCCGCGTTGCGCATCGCCTGCTGCATCAGCCGGATCAATGTGTCGACATCGTCCTGCGTATGATCGGCCATGACCTGCACGCGGAAACGTGCTCCGCCCTGCGGCACCGCTGGATATTCGACCAGGTTTGCGATCGCGCCCAGCGAGGCAAGTTCACGCGAGGCAAGGCGAGCCAGCCCCTCCGCCCCGACGCGTACGGGAACGATGGCAGACGGGTCTCCCAACGCCTCGAGACCGACCTTGGCCATCTCGCGACGCATATAAAGGATGTTGTCCATGAGACTGCGCCGGCGGCGTTTGCCCTCTTCCGAACGAACGATCTCGAAGGCTTTGAGCACAACGGCCGCTTGCACCGGCGACAGCGCGTTCGAAAAGGTCTGGGTGGCGCTGTAGTACTTCAGATATTCAGCGACGGAGCGCGATTTGACCGCGATGAACCCCCCATTCGAAGCAAAGGTCTTGGAAAAGCTGCCGATGATTATGTCGACCTTGTCGATCATCTGCTGCAGGCTGAGGTGACCGAGCCCATCTTCGCCGATGCAGCCGAAATCATGCGCGCAGTCAACGAGCAGGGATGCGTCGTACTGGTCGCAGACCGCGCGCATCGCGGCGATGTCCGGTGTGTCCGAATGCATCGAGAACAGGCTTTCGGTCACCACCAGAATGCCATTGTCCTTGTCCACCGCGCGGATGCGCTGCAGCCGGCGCTCGAGGCCTTCGATATTGAGATGGCCGTGGAAATGTACGTTCTGTGTCGCGGCCCGCGCGCCCTCCTGGAGGCAGGAATGCGCCAGGACATCCATTACGACGTGATCGCCAGGCCGAACGACGCCCTGAACCGCTGCGAAACCGGCTGACCACCCCGTTGGATAGAGCACAATCTGATGTCCTCCGACAAAATCGGAGATGGTGCGCTCCAGATCGAGCGAATGCCGGGTGTTGCCGAGCAATGCCGCCGAGCCGGCGCTATGGACACCGTAATCATGCACGGCCCTGATGGCCGCGTCCTTTATTTCAGGGTGGGAAGCGAGACTGAGATAATCCTGAGATGCAAAGTTCACGCCCTGGATGTCGTCACCACGATCGGTCTTTGCCGCGCAGTGCGTCTTCGGCGCCGTTGCCGTCGACTTGGCATAAGGCCAAAGGTCATGCGATCGCCGAAGATCCTGCCATGCGAAAAACCCTGAAATCCGCTCCAGCAAATCCGTACCGCTTGGCGCCTTGAAGTCGCGCAAGCTGCCGCTCAATGCGCTTTCCGGAATCCCAGTTCCCGTACGATCTTTGAGATTCTGATGCATGCCACGCCCCGTTATACCCGACCTTATGACGGCCATTGTCCGGCTAGGTTGCACACTTCCTTTAAAAGTCGGCTTAAACGGCTTGGTATATTTTCCGTCACTTCAAGCGAACAATTTTTGCATGCATGGAAACCCCGTCAGAATGGTTGCAGTTGTTTCATCGACTGCTAACCGTGCTGCGGAAAACACGGTAAATCGGAGACTTTAGATCGTTTTTGTCTCAGTTTTCGACGACGGAATCACGCAACCTTAATGGCAGTGTGGCTATCGAATTCACGCACCCGGTGGGGCGGTGTGTTTTTAGGGACAAGCCCTTGAGCCTATTCAATATGGTCTCGGTGAAAAGCGCTGCGAATATAAGAACCGCCTCGGCGGCGCCTTATACTATCGAGGCGGTAACCGCGACATTGCCGTTCGTGCCGCTGATTTCCGCCGGTGCGTTGCCAGTTATCGGCATCCTTGTTGTCGCGGCCTTTGCCACTGGCGCCTCCGCCTATGTGACCGGCCTGCTGCTGGCGATCGCGGTCGCGCATTTGATGATCGCCGTCCTGGCGCAGAAACTTGATTTCTCCAAAACACGGCGCTCGCGGCGCCTGCGCGTCGCCGTGATTTCAGTGGCGGGATCGCTCGGCATTTTGTGGGGCTTGACCGTCGCCGGCATGCTGGCCAGCGCGAATATGACGATGCAGATAGCGGCGCTCGTTGCTGCAGGCCTCCTCGCCGGCTGGTCAGCACCTTTGCTAGCCGCGATGCCGCATATCGGCGGTGTCTTCCTAGCGCCGATGATGGCGGGCACGGCGCCCGTATGGCTGATGAAAGACGGTCCATTGCTGCAAGGCGCAGCGCTTTGCGTGTTGGCGCTGGCGGCGACGACCGTCGTTTACAGCCGCACCCTGGTTGCCTTCTTCCGGCATTATCTGGCGGACAGAGTGGAACTGGGCGACCAGCGCGAGATCGTGCGGATCTTGCTTAAGGAGTTCGGCACCAGTCCCAGCGACTGGATCTGGCAGTTCGACATGACCGGGCGAATTGATCGCGTGACGGAGCGTTTCGCCGCGGTTGCCCCGCTCGCCCACGCAGATCTCGTCGGCTGCGAATTTTCGACCTTCCTGCGCAGCCTCAGCCCGGAAAACGAACCGACAGTCCTCGAGATCGAACACGACATCCGCGAGCATTCAATGTTCCAGGATATCGTCGTGAAGATCGACCGCGAAGGTGAGGAACATTGGTGGCGCCTGACCGGCAAGCCGCGCTTTGACAGCCACGGCGCATACCGGGGCTATGTCGGGACGGCTTCGGACATAACCGCGGAACGTCTCGCCGAGCGAAGAATCAATTTCCTCGCCCACCACGACAATCTGACCGGCCTGTTGAACCGCGGCAAATTCACCGAGCATCTCAAGCATGTCGTATCGCGCCTGGAGCGCTACGGCTCGCCGTTTACGATCCTCTATCTGGACCTCGATCAGTTCAAGGCTGTTAACGATACGCGGGGCCATCTGATCGGCGACAAATTGCTGGTCGAAGTGAGCCACCGGATAAAGTCGATGATGACCGAGACCGATCTCGCTGCGCGTCTCGGGGGTGACGAGTTTGCCATTATCCTGTCCAACAATTGCGACGCCAAGGCAGCAGGACACTTGGCCAGCCGGCTGATCGACGCGATCTGCAAGCCATATCTTCTGGAAGACGACTCAGTGTCGATTGGCGTAAGCATCGGCATCGCCATGGCGCCGGTCAACGGCACGCGGCCTGACCAGATTCTGCGCAATGCCGATCTCGCTCTGTATCGGGCCAAGGCCGAAGGCCGCGCCACCTATCGCTTCTTCGAAACGCATATGGACGCCAGCATCCGCGAACGGCGTATCCTTGAGGCGGAACTGCGTGAAGCGATCAAGAATGGCGAGTTTGTTCTGCACTATCAGCCGCTGATCTCCGTCGAGAGCCAGCAGGCAAATGCTTTCGAGGCATTGGTGCGCTGGAACCACCCGATAAGGGGCGTCGTGCCGCCGGCCGAATTTATTCCGATTGCCGAGCAGTCAGGTCTGATCCAGCAGATCGGCGACTGGACGATCCGCGAAGCCTGTCAGGCTGCCGCACGGTGGCCCAATGAAATGGCGGTTGCGGTGAACCTGTCTGCCCGCCATTTCCAGCTTTCCGACATAACGAAAGTCGTCCGTGACGCCTTGGCGGCATCCGGTCTCGCCCCGGCACGGCTGGAACTCGAAATCACTGAGAGTTTGCTGATCCTGAACCCCGATGATGTGATCGAAAAGCTGAAAGAGATCAAATCGCTCGGAATTTCGGTCGCTATGGACGATTTCGGCACGGGCTATTCCAGCCTGTCCTATCTGCTGAAATTCCCGTTCGACAAGATAAAGATCGACAAGTCGTTCGTCACGGCCTCGAGCGAGGACATCGCCGCGCGCGACATTCTGCGAACGATCGTCTCGCTGGCCAAATCGTTGAAAATCAGGATCACGGCAGAAGGCGTGGAAACGCAAAGCCAGGTCGACTTCCTGCGCGAACTGGCCTGCAACCAGCTCCAGGGCTATTATTTCGCCAAGGCGCTGAACGAGATAGACCTCGCCGTCTACCTCATGGCAAGCATCGCCAACAGCATCGAATTGGACGACGAGATCGGCTCCGTGGCGCCGGTGCGGCAAGTCTGGCGCAAATCGGCATGAATGCCAGTCCGGCCAGTCGCCTGAACGCTGCCGGACAACACCCTTCCTAGCACTACAGTTGCATTCTTCGCCATGCCGGGCTGCAAACGGCGTTTTTCTGCGCTTCGGTGCTCACGTACCTGAACGTACGCTGCGCTCCGATGCTCGAAAATCACCCTTTTCGCCACGGCCTGACGAATTTGCAACTGTAGTGCTAGCCCTCGCCATAGGCAAAGGGTTCGGAATGGTGGCGTAAACCTTTTCAATCCATTGCACGAAAAGGTTGCCATGCTGCCGGCTTGACGTGACGGCGCAAAATTCCCAGGGAAAAGGATCGGTCCCAGGGAACAGCTTATGACCCCCCATCTGCCTCGCAACATTGAAATCTGCATCGAAAACACCGACGGGCTGATTGCCGCCCAGAACGCCGGGGCAGACCGCGCGGAACTTTGCGCTTCCCTGCTCGAAGGCGGGCTGACCCCGAGCGTCGGCATGGTGCGTGAGGCCCAGCGCCGTGCCACGATCCCGTTCTTCGTGATGGTGCGGCCACGCGGCGGCGACTTCCTCTATTCAGAGGTGGAGTTCGCCTCGATGCTGGAAGACGTGAAAGCTTTCAAGGAAATGGGTGTCCAGGGCATCGTCGCCGGCTGCTTGAACCCTGACGGCACCATCGACGAGACGCGCATGAAGGCGTTGGTCGACGCAGCTCGACCGATGAAGGTGACCTGCCATCGCGCGTTCGACATGACGCGGGATCACATAGAGGCAATCGAGGCGCTGGTGCGTGCCGGCGTCGACCGGGTTCTCACCTCGGGTCGGCATGACACGGCCATGGAGGGGCTGACCGTGCTCTCCGAAACGGTGAAAGCCGCCAACGGCCGCATCATCATTATGGGCTGCGGTGCTCTGGACGCTGGCAATATCGCCGAGGTGCTGGACCGAACAAAGGTTGACGAAGTGCATTTCGCGTCGCTGCGCGACGAGCCGAGTGGCATGCGTTTCCGCAATCCCGCCATCGGCATGGGCGGCACTGACCTTGAGCGCGAATATACCAACACCGTAACGTCTGAGGATGGCGTGCGCGCGACTATCGCCGCGGCGCGCAAGCGCTGAGTTTATCGCCCACCCTACCCTCCTCCGGCGCCAAGACGCTTCTGCCGAGACGAGCGCAGCGTGTGGCCGAAGAAGGCGCTGAAGGCGCGCGACAGGCAGGCCGACGAAGCAAAGCCGGTACGCATGGCGATCTCGCTGGCGCTGTACGATGTTTCTTCGACGAGTGCGCGCGCGACGTCGAGCCGAATGCTTTGGTAGTAGCGGCCGGGACCGATTCCGAACTCCCGCTCGAACAGCCGCGTCAGCGTGCGAACAGACATGGCCGCTTCGCCGGCGATCCTGGCAAGACCGAGCGGACGTTCGACATTGGCGCGCATGATAGTCACGGCCCTTATCAGTTGCGGCTCACGGGAGGCGAGTGACAGGCTGCGGGCGCCGCGTTCGTCCGGCGCACGCCTGCGGCTGTCATAGACGAACATGTTCGACACATCGAAGGCGAGCGCGCCACCGCCGGCGTCGCCGATCAGCCGCAGCATCAGGTCGAGGACCGTCGTCGCGCCGCCAGCGGTGATGCGGTTTCGGTCGATCACATAGCGTTCGTTCTTCACGTCGACGTCGAGATGGCGTTCGCCGAATTCGGCCATATCCTGCCAGTGGATCGTCGCGCTGCGACCCTTAAGCAACCCGGCAGAGGCCAAAAGCCATGCGCCGGAATCCAGCCCGCCGAGAGCCGGCACCTTTCGCGCCGCGAGTTGCAACGCCTTGACCACATCTTTGCGCGCATGCTCGCGCGCGCCATACCCCGCCACGACGAAGAGCACGTCGAGATTCTCAGCGTCGCTCAGCCTGCCGTCGCAGCGCATGCATATGCCGCTGGAACTGGCCACATCCGCGCCGTCGAGCGACAGCAGTCGCCAGGAGAATTCAGCCTCCACACTGTAATCGCCGGCCGCGCGTAGCGGCTCGATGGCGCTCGCCAGCACCATGTTGGAGAAGCCGTCGAATAGCCAGAAGCCGCAGCGCAAACTTGTCATGATATGCAAAGAATATGGCCTGATTGGCAAAGTCAAGTACACGACCCGGCGCGATAGTGCGGCATCGAATGGGAGTTGCCGCCGTGAACTGGGATGTTTTCATAACCTGTGCCGTGACCGGGTCGGGCGGCACCACCGACAAAAGCAACAAGGTTCCGATTACTCCGAAGCAGATCGCCGACGCCAGCATCGAGGCGGCCAAGGCGGGCGCCGCGATCGCGCATATCCATGTACGCGATCCCGAGACCGGCAAAGGCTCACGCAATCCGGCGCTCTATCGCGAGGTGGTGGCGCGCGTGCGCGACAGCGGCGTCGACGTCGTGCTGAACCTGACGGCCGGCATGGGCGGCGACATGGTCTTCGGCGACCCCGAGCAACCGCTGCCGCTGAACCCGAAGCAGACCGACATGGTGGGCGCGACCGAACGGCTCGTCCATGTCGAGGAGTTGCTGCCGGAGATCTGCACGCTGGACTGCGGCACGATGAATTTCGCCGAGGCCGACTACGTCATGACCAACACGCCGGGCATGCTGCGCGCCATGGCCGCGCGCATCAAGGCCGCCGGCGTGAAGCCGGAGATCGAGGTGTTCGACACCGGCCATCTGGTGTTGGCCAAGCAACTGGTGAAGGAGGGGCTGATCGACGACCCTGTGATGATCCAGCTCTGCATGGGCATCCCCTACGGCGCGCCTGACGATCCGGGCACGCTGCTCGCGATGACCAACCAGGTGCCGGCGGGCTGGACCTATTCGGCCTTCTCCATCGGCCGCAGCCAGCTTCCCTACGTGGCGATGGCGGCACTTGCCGGCGGCAACGTTCGTGTCGGCCTGGAGGACAATCTGTTCCTGTCTAAAGGCGTCTTGGCGACCAATGGCCAGCTCGTCGAGCGCGCCGCGACAATCCTGTCCGCCATGAACGTCAACATTCTCGGCCCGGAGCAGGTGCGCCAGAAGCTTAAGCTGAAGAAGCGCTGGTAGGAGCGGACCGATGATTATCAAAACGGCCGCGATCGGAGGCGGCGTCATTGGCGGCGGCTGGATCGCGCGCTTCCTGCTGAACGGCCACGACGTGGCGGTTTTCGACCCGCACCCGGACGCGCAGCGCCTCGTCGGCGAAGTGGTCGCCAATGCCGAGCGCGCCTATCGCAAGATGACGCTGGCGCCCCTGCCGCAAAAGGGCAAGCTGACCTTTGTTGGCAGCCTCACCGACGCGGTGCGCGATGCCGACTACATTCAGGAGAGCGTGCCCGAGCGTCTCGACCTCAAACTGAAAGTTTATCGTGAGATCGAGCAGCACGCCAAAGCTGATGCGCTGATCGGCTCCTCGACATCCGGCTTCAAGCCGTCGGAGCTGATCGAGGGATTGCAGACGCCGGAACGCATCTTCGTCGCGCACCCTTTTAACCCGGTCTACCTGCTGCCCGTCGTCGAAATCGTGCCGAGCGGGAAGACCGCACCGGAAGCGGTCGAGCACGCCAACGCCTTCCTCACTTCACTCGGCATGAAGCCGTTGGTCGTACGCAAGGAGATCGACGCCCACATTGCCGACCGCCTGCTGGAGGCCGTCTGGCGTGAGGGCCTTTGGCTGGTGAATGACGGCATCGCCACCACGCAGGAGATCGACGACGTCATCCGCTACGGGTTCGGCCTGCGCTGGGCGCAGATGGGCCTGTTCGAGACCTATCGCGTCGCCGGCGGTGAGGCCGGCATGCGGCACTTCATGAGTCAGTTCGGCCCAGCGCTGAAATGGCCCTGGACCAAGCTGATGGACGTGCCGGAGCTGACCGACGAGCTGATCGACAAGATCGCCGCTCAGTCCGACGCGCAGTCGGGCCACCATTCGATCCGCGAGCTGGAGCGCATCCGCGACGACAATCTGGTCGCCATCATGCAAGCGTTGAAATCCAAGGACTGGGGCGCTGGCGCATCGCTGAAAGCCTATGAGGACGGCCTCTACGCGAAGGCGCACGCGAAAGCCGGCCGCCAGGAAGCCGACCCATCCAAGCCGCTGACGCTGCACGGCGACCGCGTCCACGAAGACTTCGTCGATTATAACGGCCACATGACCGAAAGCCGCTATCTGCAGGTGTTCGGCGATTCCACCGACGTCTTCCTGCGCTACATCGGCATGGACGCGGAGTATCTCGCCAGCGGCCGCTCGCTCTACACGGTCGAGACACATATCCGGCATCTGCGCGAGGTGAAGATGGGCGAGCCACTGCGCGTCGAAACACGTCTTCTCGGCTATGACGGCAAGCGGGTGCGTATCGTGCACGAGATGTTCGGCGGGCCGGACAACGAATTGCTGGCGACCGGTGAACACATGCTGCTGCATGTCGATACGAGGAAATCCGCTGCCGCGCCTATGGGACCTGAACTGACGGCGAAGCTCGACGCGCTGTGGGCGCATCACCGCAAGCTCGCGGCACCGGACTACGCCGGCAAGCCAGTGCGGGAGATTGCGATGGACGTGAGGAGCTAGGATTGCTGCCCCTGCCGCCTCACACCGACCGCATCAGCCCGCCATCCACCCGGATGTTCTGCCCCGTGATGTACCCCGCGTCATCCGACACCAGAAACGCCACCGTCGCCGCGATCTCGTCGCTGGTGCCGTAGCGCTGCATCGGCACCCCTGCCCGGCGCTCCTCGGTCGCCGGCAAGCTGTCGATCCACCCTGGCAGCACATTGTTCATGCGCACATTGTCAGGTGCGTACTGGTCGGCAAAGAGTTTGGTGTAGGCCGCAAGACCTGCCCGCGCCACGGCCGAGGTCGGAAACATCGGGCTGGGCTCATCCACCCAGGCAGTGGAGATGTTGGCGATCGCCCCGCTTTTCTGCGCCACCATGATCGGCGCGACCAGCCGCACCGCCCGCGCGACGTTCAGAAAATAGACGTCCAGCGCCGCGTGCCATTGTTCATCACTGATCTCTAGTAATGGAGCCCGTGGACCGTGCCCGGCGCTATTGACCAGCGCATCGACGCGGCCCCATTTTGCAAGCGTCTCGTCAACAAGACGCTTCAAATCATCG